>DATNMD010000018.1:0-113237 GCA_035602505.1 Candidatus Acidiferrum sp. | reverse complement strand
TTGGGGCTGCGGCAGGCGCATATGCGCTGGGGACCGCGGAAGCTCAAGCGCATTCTGGAGCGGGACGAGCCCGGGCGAAGCTGGCCCGCGGCCAGCACCATCGGAGCGCTGCTGCAGCGCGAAGGTTTGGTGGTGCCCCGCAGGAAGCGCGTGCGCACCGCCCCGTACAGCGAGCCGCTGGCGCATGCGGACGGACCCAACCGCGTGTGGTGCGCGGATTTCAAGGGCTGGTTCCGCACCGCAGACGGAGAGCGCATCGATCCGCTGACCATCTCCGACGCGCACAGCCGGTATCTGCTGCGCGGCCAGGCGGTGGAGAAGACCGACACAGCCAGAGTGCGGGCCATTTTTGAAGCGGCTTTCCGCGAGTACGGCATGCCGGAGGCGATCCGCACTGATAACGGCGCGCCGTTTGCGACCCGTGCGCTGGCCGGGCTGTCCCAGTTGGCGGTGTGGTGGATCAAGCTGGGCATCGTGCCGGAGCGCATCGAAGCGGGGCATCCGGAACAGAATGGAAGACATGAACGCATGCATCGCACGCTGAAACAGGAGGTGGCAGAGCCGCCCGCAGCCAACCGGCGCAAACAGCAACGTGCGTTGGACCGCTTTCGCCAGGAATACAATGAGGTGCGTCCCCACGAAGCGCTGGGAATGCGCACGCCGGCGGAGGTCTATGAGCTATCAGCGCGAAAATTTCCGGAGCAAGTGCCCGAACCGGAGTATCCAGCGAATATGCTGGTGCGCAGCGTGCGTCGCCAAGGTCATTTTCGTTGGAAGAAGGACGAGGTGTTTTTGAGTGAAGTTCTGTGGGGCGAGCGAGTAGGCCTGTTGCAGGAGGACGACCGATGGTTCACGGTCTACTTCGCGCAGCATCCCATTGCGCTATTCGACAGCCAGCAACTCCGGGTGGCGCCTCTGCTCACAAACTCTAAACTAGGGGAGGGCGAAGGGGACGCGTCCCCTCGTCGAACGGAACCAGAAAGTGTCAGATATGCGCCCGGTCTAAAATGTCAGGGATCCCCCCGGCCGAACAGCAAGCTTTTGCTCGCGCCATGCGCGTCGATCCCATGGTCGCACTGCGCCATGAGTAGTGCTTCCCAGCGACGGCACTGGGTTAGAGTGGCTGGTCGACATACGGGGGCAGCAATGTCGCCTGCCCGGTAACCACGCGATAGCCTCCACCCGCGTACATATACACGTGCAATACACGCATTTGACTGCTTACTCGCTGCCCCTTAAGCACCGCCCGCATCGACCACGTGCTCGTGGCCACCGCGACATCACGATACAGCCGTACCTTAATATCCGAAGCCGTGAACGATTCATACCTGATCTCCGGTGCCTGCACCGCCGCTATAAAGGAAGACTTACCAACGGTTCCGCCACGGGACAGCACCCCGCTAAAGTCCTCGCTGTACACCCGCCGGAAGAATGTCGCATCTCCGAGCTCAATCGCGCGCGCCGTTTCCTTTTCCAAAGCGATCACTTCCTGACGCTGCAGGTCCGCATCTGGACGCTCAAGCATGCACGCGTCCATACACGCTCCCCGCCGGGCCTGTCGCGCTTCGTCCTGAGGATGCAGAGCAGGACTGAGTGCCAGCCAAATTGTTAGAACAATCGCGATCCTTTTCATGCGGTCGAGCCTCCCGTGGAAATAAAATGACGCTACGAAGGGTTTTCTTAAGTATAGGGGGCGCGAATGCAGAAGCCTCGTTTACCGAGGCGCGATGTGTACAAACGAAAAACGAGCGGAAGCGTTTCATCCCTGAGCCGGACAAATTCAAGAATTTCGCTATCTACGCTTGGGGCTTCACTATTGGCCCAACCATCACCAAGCTCTACCCTGAATGGCAAGCCAAATAACCCGTGCGGTGCAGGCCGCCGGGTTCACGCTGGCTGGTGTGGGCGCTCTGGACCGTTGCGAGCGCTTTCGCTACTCCGGGAGAATCTGATCAAACGTGCGAACATTCTTATGGCCGCTCACGGCTTGCCCAGCCGCCGGATCGCGTAAACAAAGCACGGCCTGCATCGACGCAACACGCGCCGCCTCTACCTCTTTGATCGCGTCCGAAACGAATAGCACTTCACTCGCTGCGCGGCCCAGCGATTCTGCAATTCTGCGATAGCTGTCGCTTTCCGTCTTGGCCCCGATACGAGTGTCGAAAAAACCGGAAATGTACTCAGTCAGATCGCCCTCGGCAGTGCTGCGAAATAGCAATTGCTGCGCCAGCACGCTCCCGGACGAATAAATGCAAATCTCGCGCCCCTGCCGCCGCCACCGCGCAAACGCGGGCGGCACGTCCGCATACACTTCGCCGTGAAGCTCGCCGCGTGCATACCCCTGCTGCCAGATTTTCCCCTGCAGCGTCTTGAGCGGCGGGCATTTGCTGTCCCTGGCCATCAGCCACTGCACGTATGCGACGCTGGATTGCATCCGAGATTCCTCTGTTTCCTCATTCCAAGCGGGCGGCTGCACACCATTACTCTCATCGCGCTGGTGTTGCGCACGCAGTTCCGCCGCCAGCGACTGAACTTCCGGATCGCGCGAATGCTCGCGAAGAAAAATTTCCACCTTGTCGCTTGCGTAGGGAAAAAGCGTCTTGTGCACAAACTCAACCGGGGTGGTTGTCCCTTCGATGTCCAGCAGAATCACGCGGACTTGCGAATCCTCGGCTCGGGGCGACACGAGTTACTTTGCCGAGAGCTGCGGCGGAATATATCGCGGCCCCAAGCACACTGGCTCGTAGCCCCGATCCACGCCGCTGTTGGTGTAATGCGGCGTCCAGCCGGTCGCGTCTTGAAACAAGCGGATCGCACGAATTCGCCGGTCGCCGCAAAGATCGAACCAGTGCAGCGTTCCCTTCGGCACGCGAATCAAATCGCCCGCTTCCACTTCGATGGCGACGACCGGCCCGTTCGCCGGATGGATATGAAACAGCCCGCGTCCGGCAATGATGTAGCGAACTTCATCTTCGTCATGCCGGTGCTCGATGTTGAACTTCGCCAGCATGGTGTCCAATCCCGGCGTATCCGGCTTCACATCGATCACATCCGCCGTCACGTACCCGCCGCGGCTCTTTAGCTCCGCAATCTGTTCCTCATAAGCTCGCAAAATTTCTTCCGCCGAGGCGTCCGCCCCGACGCCTGCGACGGGCTCCCATCGCTCGTAGGCGATCCCGATGCCGGCGAGGTAGTCTCGCACCTGGCTCTGCTCGCGTAACGATCGGTTTTCGTCCGGAATTCTCACCACTGCCATACGCCCGCTCCAAAAGACAAGTTAGCGCCGGGCGGCCGCGCCCGCGCGAACCACCACTTCCATCAGGAACTCCAAAATTTCAACATGCCGCTTCGCTTCTTGCAAGCTCGCTCCCCAAGTATAAAGTCCGTGCTCGCGCAACAGAAAGCCATGGATCCCGGGTGTTCCCCGCAGAGTCACCGACACCTTCTCCGCGAGTTCGCTCATGTCCTGCGAATTCTCCAGAATCGGCAGCCACTCCCGGTGCTTATGCGTGCGCACGCCTTCGAGCCCCTTCAACATTTCGTAGCCTTCTAGCGCAATCCCGCCTTGCGCGGCGTGCGAACCGGAAAGAACCGTGCTCCACACGGAGTGTGTGTGCAAAACCGCGCCCGCATTTAACTCGCGCACCACCGCAAGATGCAGCAGCGCTTCTGCAGAAGGCCGCCCGTCACCGTGCACAACTTCACGCCGGTCATCGATCTCCAGGAATTCTTCCGGCTTCAACCTGCCTTTGTCCAATCCCGTGGAAGTAATTGCCAAATGCAACGGCTCGCGCGAAATCACCGCGCTGAAATTACCACTCGTCCCCAGCGCCCAGCCCCGCGAGTAAAATGCGCGCCCTGCTGCGGCCAGATTTTCGGCAATTTTTGCAAAGCTCGCTTCGTTCTCCGCAGGCGGTAACACTTGGCGGCGCGATACTCCGCGCGTGCCGCGAATGGAGGCTTTGACCTTCTTCATCGGTTGCGTCCGGCGCTGTCCACACCAGTCTTCCACAGCATCCGACGCGGAACAACTTGTAATGTTGTAATGCCGGCAAGGCGACCGGCCACGGCGCCCGAGCGCGCGACGTCAGAATTTGACCAGGATCGCCAAGTTGATCCGGTTCTCGATTTTCTTTAAATCCGGCGTAAAGCCCGGCACAAATGCTCCAGGCGCTCCGCATATATTTTCGACGATAGGAGCGGTTGGGCAGGACGGTGTAACTCCGCCGGGTCCCGAGAAATACGGCACATTCGCGGCGCGGTGATTGAACTCCCAGCGGAAAGTAATGTACTGGCTGGGCATGTAATCGAACGTCCCCGACACATCCCAAGCTTTGAACTGGTCTCCCGGATTTTCTGTGAAGTAAGGCGTGCCTGACGCCGCCGTTGCTCCATTGATCGGCGGGAGCAGTACGAGATAGCGCCCCGGATTGTTGATTTTGCCGCCGCCCAAAGTCAGACCGTAGCGGTCCCGGTGAAACCAAAAGCGGTTGTAGAACATGAAGCCAAGGAAATCTTGCTTTGGTCCCTTTGCCGAGTTCCCCCAGCAGCTGACGCCACCGCCGTGTTCGCATCCAATATCGCCAGTCAAGGAGAAAGCCGCCTTGCTGAGAAAATTCTCTGGCCTGTCCAGAAACTTAATCTCGATGCTGTCATCGCTGTGGTAACGGATACGGCCCGAGACTCCCAGCGCCTCTTCACCCAAGGCATACTGATTCCCGAGGACAGAAAGCCATCCATTTGGCCGCCACAGGATCTGTATCCCAAATCCCGGCCGACCGTTAAATCGACCGTACGACTGCCATCCGTTGGTGAACCAAGGCTCGATCTTCAGATGTTCTGTCGGGAAAATCTGCACGCGCACGCCGTTGAAAAACCACGGCGTATTCGAAGAAACGTAGGACGGCTGATACGCCCAGTTGTCGAATTGGTAGTAGCTGAAAAGCCCGATGTAGGACATGAAGATTCCCGCATCCACGTTAATGCCATGCAGTGCGTTGAAGTGGTACCCGCCGTAAGCCTCAGAAATATACCGGTACGCGTTGTCTAGCTGCCATTGGCCGCGTGCCGGGCTGGCGTCATTGCGCGGCGTCGTCTGCGAATACAAACCAAACTGCGTCATCAACCGGGCGCGCACATTGTCGTAGTGGAAGTCCCCGCCAACACCGAGCTGCGTCACCTGGACTTCGCCGTGCCGGAAGACCTCGCTCGACCCACCGATCGTGTCATCCTTCGGGTGATTGAAACTGTAGTTGTAATCCACGTCAGCTCGGATTTCTGGCGTAAAAAACTTTGTATCCATCGGTGATTCTTTCGTGCGCGCGGTGCCGTTAAGCCATGTGAAATCGGCAAACGCAAAGGGTTCAGCCTTCCCAGGTTTGGCCGCGCCCGATTTACCCGTTTCCGTAGCTTGCGGACCCGTCGTCGCTATTCCTGGATTCTTCGCGATGGCATCCAAAGCCGGTGTTGCCGCTGAGGCGGGAGCCTTTGCTGTCCCGGCAGCCACGCTTCTTTCATTTTCGGGAGCCGGCAAGGCCGCTGAGCTCGCGGGTACGGGCTCGGACGCCCCTATCTCGGTTGCGGGTGCCGCTGGTCTGTTGCCATTGGCCTCCAGTTCAGCGACGCGCTTTTCCAACTGCTCCATGCGATCCAACAGCCACCGTTCCCGTTCCGTCAACGGAGCCGGAGCCTCGATCTTTGGCGGAGGTGCTTTTGGCGTTTCATTTTTCCCATCTCCATTGGCAAACGCCCAAGTGGGACACAAACCCACGCACAAAAACCCAAGCGTCAATGGCGTGATTATTGCTTTTCCTACGAGCGTGCGCATCTCTTTCTCCTTCCAGCCGGCAACGGAATTATCTGAGGAATTTTCGAGCGTCTGAGTATGCGCGAGCGCTCGTTCGTTGCCATCAGATGCTAAGGCGCGGCCTGTTAAGAATTCATAAGAGGAGAGAGAGCATTTCGTAAGAGTCCGCGCGATTCAGCGGTTCGTGCCGCCTCTGAGACAAAACTAGCCCAGCTCGGACGATCTGTATAGGAAAACAGAAGCTAAACGTTGAGGGTGAGCGAGACGAGGTCTGCCCGCGGGGCCGGCGGTACGGGCAGCAGCTTTGAGCGATCGACCGGACGATACATAGTGTCGCGCTCGACCGGGACGCGCCCGGCGGCGCGGATGAGGCGTTCGAGTTCCGCACGCGGAGTGAACTCCGAAGTTTTCGCGCCGGCATCATGGTAGATCTTCTCTTCCACCACCGTGCCATCCAGATCGTTGGCGCCAAAACGTAAGGCGATTTGTGCAATGCTCGGCGTGAGCATGATCCAATAAGCCTTGATATGGTCGAAATTATCCAGCAGCAGCCGCGCAATAGCGATATTGCGCAGATCGGCGTAACCCGTTGGCTTCGGAATATACGACAGCGCCGTGTTATCCGGATGAAACGCCAGCGGAATAAATGTCACAAAGCCGTGCGTCTGGTCCTGCAATTCGCGCAGCTTCACCAAATGATCGACGCGCTCTTCTTCGGTTTCCACGTGGCCGTAAAGCATCGTGGCGTTCGAGCGCAGACCGATTTCATGCGCCTGCCGCGCGATGCTCAGCCACATTTGCCCGCTCACTTTGTGATCGCAAATGATCTTGCGCACACGCGGGTGAAAAATCTCCGCACCGCCACCGGGCAGCGAATCCACGCCGGCTTCTTTCATTTTTAGCAGCGTATCCCGGACCGAAAGCTTCGCAATCCGCGCGAAATAACCCACTTCGACCAT
The DNA here is from genome assembly GCA_035602505.1 of Candidatus Acidiferrum sp. Lineage (GTDB taxonomy): Bacteria > Acidobacteriota > Terriglobia > Acidiferrales > UBA7541 > Acidiferrum. The sequence goes on along the minus strand of DATNMD010000018.1, from coordinate 106,472 downwards.
GGTGAAAGCTTTCAGGTGCACGCCTGCAAAACGCTGCTTCAGTCCGCTAATCAGCTCCATGAAATAATCAAACGACAAATCCGGATGCAAGCCGCCGACAATGTGGAATTCCGTTGCACCTTCGCGAACACCCTGTTCCGCGCGTTGGTAGATTTCCTCCAGCGCAAACGTGTATGCGCCCGGCGCGCTGGGATCTCGGCCAAACGCGCACAGCTTGCAGTGCGCTACGCAAACATTAGTGGGGTTGATGTGCCGATTGACATTGAAGTACGTGACATTGCCGTGGCGCTTCTCGCGAACGTGATTCGCCAGCCACCCAACCGCCAGCAAGTCAGGCGAGCGGTAAAGCGTGATGCCATCCTCAATATTGAGACGCTCTCCGGCGAGCACCTTGTCCGCAATAGGCCTCAGCCGCTGATCGGTGATGGTCAATTTCGACATTTGCTTTGCGCTTCCAGAATAACCCAATCCCGCGCTCTTCCCGCTTTTCAAAGCATCTGAAATTTTCAAACGCGCCAAACTGCCGCTGCGGCGCCCCAAAACAGCAGGAACAACAAGCTAATATAACCGTTCACGGCAAAAAACGCAGCGTCCAGCTTGCTTAGATCGTCCGCTCTAACAAGCGAATGCTCGTAAGCGAGCAGCGCTGCGACCACAGCGACACCAAGCCAGGCTGGCCAAGGTAGTGCAAAGCTTGCGGCCAGCCATGCGAGGAGTGCGACTACTCCCACGTGCATGGCTCGCGCAATCAACAGCGCGCGCGCAATTCCGAATCGCTTTGGGACCGAGAACAAGCCTGCGTTTCGGTCGTAATCAACGTCCTGGCATGCGTACAGCACGTCGAAACCGCCAACCCACAGTGTGACCGCCGCGCAAAGAATCAGTATGCGCAAATCGAGTCCGCCGGTGACGGCGATCCACGCGGCCGCCGGCGAGATTCCCAGCGCGAACCCTAGGAAGAGATGCGACCAGTTCGTGAAGCGCTTCGTGAAGGAGTAGAAGAAAAGAATCGCGAGCGCGACTGGGGCTAGTTCCAATGCCAGCGGGTTGAGTTGCCAAGCGGCGACTACAAACAATCCCATCGCGACAATCGTGAACAACCATGCGAACGACACGGAAAGCTCGCCGGTCGCCAGCGCGCGCTTGCTTGTGCGCGGATTTTCCCGATCATAGCGAAGGTCTACAATACGATTAATGGTCATCGCCGCGGAGCGCGCCGCGACCATGGCCACCACAATCCACACAACTTGCCGAGGCGTCGGCCAGCCGTGCCGCGACGCGCGCGCGGCCAGCAGCGCGCCCGTCAGCGCAAACGGCAGCGCAAAAACGGAATGCTCGAACTTGATCATCTCGAGCACGATACGAATGCGGTTTCTTTTCATCAGCGGAAAAAGGAATCAGCCATGGAGCTCACAGTGATGTTGTCGGTCATGCCTTCGCTTCCTTCGATGAAGAACGGCCCGCCCAGCGATACATTCTTTCTTGCGGCAATCCGATCTGCGCCAGCACGCGGCAAGTGTACTGCGTCACCACGTCGTCGATCGTTTTCGGCTGATCATAAAACGCGGGAATCACCGGCATGATAACCGCGCCGGCCTGCTGCGCTTTCAGCATATTCTCCAGGTGAATGCGATTGAACGGCGTATCACGGATGCATAGCACTAACTTGCGCCCTTCCTTGAGCATGACGTCGGCGGCCCGGGCAATCAAATCATCGCTCGTTCCGTTGGCGATGGCTGCGAGCGTGCCCATGGAGCACGGAATCACCAACATCGAATCGACTTCGTAGCTGCCAGAAGCAATGGAAGCGCCGACATCCTTGTTCGGCAGGATCTCGATCTTGTTCGTTGCGCGGCCAAGAATTCGGCTTGGCAATTGCTTCAAATCGCCGGAAGCAAGCCCCAATTCCTCGGCAAAAAGCCGCTGTCCGGTTTCCGTCACGACCAGGTGCACGCGCGCGACGCGAGCATCATCTTCCAGGAGCGCCAACGCCTTCTGCGCCAGAAGCGCGCCACTAGCTCCGGTCACACCTACGGTAATAATTTGTCCCTGTGCGCGCGGCATATTACCTGGATTCATTCAGTCTCGCAGCCGCCTCCGGCCAAGTCAAGAACACGCATCTATCCGCGCGAATCGCACGTTATACTGGAGAGCTTATGGGCGAATGTGAGCCCTAGAAGCGCAGCGTCTACGGATTCATGAACGAACGCGAACTTCACCAGCTACTGGATCTCGTGCGCCTCGGTGCGCTGCCGCCCGACCGCGCCGTTGCCCGATTGAAGCACCTCCCCTTTGAGGATTTGGGCTTCGCCAAAGTGGATCATCATCGCTCGCTGCGCCAAGGATATGCCGAAGTCGTTTTTGGCAAAGGGAAGACGCCTGAGCAAGTCGCGGAAATTGTTAAGTCCATGCTGCGCCCCAAGAGCAGCCGGCAGAATATTCTCATCACTCGAGCGGACGCTGCCGTTTTTAAGGCCGTTCGGCGCGTGAATCCTTCCGTGAAGCGCGCGGCGAAGTTCCATGCTCTCTCCGGCGTAATCACCATCGAGCGCAGCCGCGAAATAACCGGCAAGGGCCAGATTCTCGTTGTCTCTGCGGGAACCAGCGATATTCCTGTCGCGGAAGAGGCGCTGCTGACCGCGCGCATGATGGGCAACCGCGCCGAGCCGATGTATGACGTCGGCGTCGCAGGTATTCACCGGCTGCTGGAGCATCGCGAGAAACTGGCGTCGGCTCGCGTCATCATCTGCGTCGCCGGCATGGAAGGCGCGCTCCCGAGCGTCGTGGGCGGGCTAGTGGGCGTTCCGGTGATCGCCGTGCCCACCAGCATCGGGTACGGCGCCAGCTTCGGCGGGGTCGCTGCCTTGCTCGGCATGCTGAACAGTTGCGCATCCAATGTGACGGTCGTGAACATCGACAATGGCTTCGGTGCCGGCTGTGTCGCGTCCTGCATCAACCGCCTGTGACTCCACTCTGTGCGCTCCTTACGTCCGCAAACTCCGCGCTTGCTTTCTGTTCTTTATCCTTCGAGCAGGACTTTCATTACTCCACGCCGCTGCGCGAATCGCATCGCTTCCGGCGCATTGCGCAGAGGAAAAGTGCGCGTAATAAGAGGCTTTGGATCAATCTTGCCGGAACGAAGTAGGGCGATAGCTTTTGTAAACGGCCCGCAGCGCGAGCCAATCACAGTGATTTCCTTCACCACGATCGGCCATGTCTCAACAGGTGCCGCGCCGTGAAAAGTCGATTTAAGCACCAGGGTACCGCGGGGTTCTGTCATGTGTTGGGCAAGCGTCAGTCCGCTTGAAGATCCTGTAGCCTCCACGATGAGCGCGTAGCTTGCTTTGATCTGCCTATCGCCTGCATCGCCGCGGACCCGTCTTGTTTCAATTCCTGCGCGACGCGCCAGCGCAAGCTTACTCTCGTGTTTTCCATACATCACCACGCGCGGTAAAGCGACGCGCAGCACTCGCCCGATCAACTGCGCCAATTTGCCGTCCCCGAGGAGAGCCGCTGCTCGAAATCGCCTGACATAGACTTGCTCCAGAATCTCGCAGGCCGCCGCCAACGGCTCGACAAACACAGCTTGCTCATCGCTAACTGAATCCGGAACAACGCGCAGATTCTCCAGCGGCAACGCGAGATATTCCGCAAAGGCGCCATCATGCGCGACAATACCAAGCACGGTTCGGCGTTCGCAATGCGTTTTGAGTCCGCGGCGGCAAAAAATGCAGACCGGGCGATAACCGTAAGCCGAACACGACACATTGATCTCGCCGACCACGCGCCGGCCCAGCCAGCGAGTTCGCTCCCGCGCGGAGACCCCGCGAACCTCCACCACTTCACCCACAAACTCGTGGCCTGGCGTGCCTCTAAAATCATGATAGCCGCGCAAGATCTCAATATCGGTATTGCAAATTCCGGCTAGCCGAACGCGCAAGAGCGCCCACCCGCGCCGCAATTTCGGCAGGGGTCTTTCTTTCGCTACGAGCTTCTGATTGTGGACAGCGAAGGCGAGCACGGAGTCCTTACTCAATGCAGCGCTGCGGAAAGCGTTTTGAGCAACGCCGGCTCCTGCTCTGGAAACACCGTGCGGAGGTCGAGGATCAACCGTGCGTCCTCCACTCGGGCAATCACCGAGATGCTCGCGGGAGCCCGCCGCAACCGTTGCTCGAGTTGGCCCGCAGAGTATCGCGCGCTCGCGATGCGTATGAGCTTCGTCGGAAGCGATTGCGTGGGTGTCGAGCCGCCTCCCGCTAAAGAGCTCCCATCCGTAATCTCGAGTTTCACTTCACCCAAAGGCAGTTCCGGGGTCAGCTCGCGAAGAAAATTCTCTGCACGCCGCTTGATCTCCTGAACGCTCGTGCGAATCATGCGCAAAGCGGGAATCTCGTCTGCCGCCCCTCGCAGGTACGCCCCCAACGTGGCCGCCAGCGCCGCGGTCGTCAGTTTGTCCACACGAAGGGCGCGGAATAATGGGTGGCGCCGGACGCGGCCGACCATTTCCTTTTTTCCTGCGATAATCCCAGCCTGCGGACCTCCGAGCAGCTTGTCTCCGCTGAACATCACAATAGAAACACCGGCATTCACACTCTGCCGAACCGTCGGCTCCGTAATTCCCGCACTCGAAAGATCTACAAGACAGCCCGAGCCGAGGTCCTCGACCAGCGGCAAACCCACGCGCTGACCGAGCGAGACGAGTTCGTCCATCGAAGGCTTTTCCGCGAAACCGGTAATCGTGAAGTTCGAGGGATGCACGCGCAGCAACAGCCGCGTGTTCTCATTGATCCCGTTTTCGTAATCCACGATGCGGGTACGGTTCGTAGTACCGACTTCTCGAAGCACCGCTCCACTCTGCGCCATGATTTCCGGAATGCGGAAGCCGTCGCCGATTTCAATCAGCTCGCCGCGCGAGACAATTACCTCTCCGCCTTTGGCCAGCGCCGCAAGCACCAGTAGCACCGCCGCCGCGCAGTTGTTGACCACGATAGCGGCCTCGGCCCCGGTCAATCGCTCGAGCAACTGCGCAACGTGCACGTCACGTTTACCGCGTGCGCCCGCCTCCAGGTCATATTCAAGGTTGCTGTAGCTTGTCGCGCTGCGGCGAATCTCTTCGACCGCCGCTCCGCTGAGCGGCGCGCGCCCCAGATTTGTGTGCAAAATCACTCCGGTGGCGTTGATCACCGGCTCCAGCGAAGAAGCCAGCACCCGCTCAACCATGGAAACGATGCGCGCTTCGAGCGCGGACGAATCCATCGCGAGCACCGTGGCCGTTCCCTCTCCGGTGATCCGCCCCCGCAGGTCGGCCAAAACCGTGCGCGCAATCTCCACCAGCAGCTCGCGGTCCACCCGCTGCGTGAGCGCGGCAAGCCGTGGCTGCGCCAGCAATTCGTCCACAGAGGGAATCTGCCGGAGCAAATCCGCCTGGTCGGCCGTAAGCGCCCGTCTGGCCCGGGAATCCATGCGGCCATTTCAACACAGACCTGCCCCGCTCGCAACGCCGCTCAGCAAAGTCCCGCACCGTGCCGAATCAGCGGCTTCCCGCGCCCAATGTGTTGACGCGCTTGCCGTCTCCTCCTAGCATTGAAGAACCGGGGGCTTCCATCCATGGCGACGATCGACGAAGAAATGTCGCAGCTCGAAAAAGACATTCGACAACTCAAGATCGAGTATGACCAGTATTTCGGCGGCGGCAGGAAGCGTCCACCCACGGAAATCGAATGGCGCATCGAGCTGCTCATCAAGCGCTACGCCGAACGTGGCGGTGAACTAAAATTTGGCCAGCGTTTCCGGTACAACAACCTCGCGCAAACTTACGCCAAGTACAAAGACATCTTCCGCAAGCGCCTGCAGCAAAAAGAAGAAGGAAAAGTGCAGCGGCACTTCGGAGCCGCAGCCAAGGCAATCGAAGCCGAGCGCGCCAAAGCCGCTGCTGCGGCAAAATCCGCCGCGCCCGAGCTAACATCGTTCCGCATGGTTTGCTCCGAGCCCGATCGTGAAACCGACAAGGTCGAACAATTGTACAACGCCTTTCAGCAAGCCACGCAGCAGACCGGCGGCACTATTAAGCAGTCGCGCGAAAACTTTAGCGAATTCGTAAGCAAGAAAACCAAGGAGTTGCAAAAGCAGAAGAATTGCCGCGAAGTGGAGTACGTCGTCGAAGTTGTCAACGGCGAAGTCAAGCTCAAAGCCCTCGTGAAAGCCTAATCAAAGATTCCGTCTAGGCTTTCTGTGTTTTCCTCGCCTTGCTCTTTCTTCTTTCCCGCAACGCGTGCCCCGCTTACACTGTTCTACTTTTCCGGAGGCAGCACATGCCTGTGCAGCGCGCGCTCATCAGCGTTTTCGACAAAACAGGAATCGCGGACTTTGCGAAGAAGCTCGCCGCGCTCCGCATTGAGATTCTCTCCACCGGCGGCACCGCCAAGCTCATCCGCGAAGCCGGTATGGCCGTCCGCGATGTTTCCGAGTTCACCGGCTGGCCAGAAATGCTCGGCGGCCGCGTAAAGACGCTGCACCCCAAAGTCCACGGTGGCCTCCTCTTTCGCCGCAATCTCCCGGAAGATCAGAAACAAGCCGCCGAACACGGCATCGCGCCCATCGACTTAGTGGTCGTCAATCTCTACCCATTCGAAGCCACCGCCGCAAAAAAAGATCTCACCACCGAGGAACTCATCGAGAACATCGACATCGGCGGCCCCACCATGCTTCGCTCCGCCGCGAAAAACTTCGAAAGCGTCACGGTGATAACCGATCCCGCCGACTATGATCGCGTAGCGAGAGAGTTGGAAGCTTCACGCGAAACATCGCTGGAGACTCGCCTCGAGCTCGCCCGCAAAGTCTTCGCCACCACGTCCCGCTACGACGGCGTGATTACCACGGAACTCGAGCGTCTTTCCGCTTCCGGCAATCACGTCGCGCTGAGCGAAAAACCAATTCTACCCGAGCGCCTGCACCTCGCCCTTCGCCGCCTGCAGGAACTCCGCTACGGCGAAAATCCCCATCAGGCTGCCGCGCTCTACATCCCTGGCGGCCGCCCTCCAGAAGGCCTCGCCGCCGCCAAGCAGCTTCAAGGCAAGGAGCTTTCCTACAATAATTTCGTCGACCTCGAAGCGGCGCGCAGCCTTGCCGCCGAATTCCGTCGCCCCGCCGCCGTCATCATTAAGCACAACAACCCGTGCGGCACGGCTGAGCAGGAAACGTTGCGTGACGCTTACCTGAAGGCTTTGGCCTGCGATCCCATTTCCGCCTTTGGCGGCGTCCTGGCCTTTAATCGCGAGGTCGACGCCGGCACCGCGGAGGAAGTCGCGAAACTCTTCGCCGAATGCATCGCCGCTCCCACCTTCGACGAAAAAGCAAAATCTATTTTCGCCGCCAAGAAAAATCTTCGCCTACTCGAATTGCCTCCCGGCGGTCTCGAACCCGAGCGAGAGCTTCAGCTCAAGCGCATCCTGGGCGGCATGCTCGTGCAGCAACCCGACGTCGGCGAAATAAGTGACTCTGACCTGCGCATCGTCACCAAGCGCGCCCCGTCGCAAGAAGAGATGCAGACCATGCAGTTCGCCTGGAAAGTCTGCAAACATGTAAAATCCAACGCCATCGTCTTCGCCCGCGACGGCGCCACCCTCGGCGTCGGCGCCGGCCAGATGAGCCGAGTCGACTCCGTCAAACTCGCGGTAATGAAAGCGCAATCGTCTCTGCAAGGCAGCGGCGTCGCCTCCGACGCTTTCTTTCCATTCCCAGACGGTGTGGAAGAAGCCGCGAAAGCCGGCGCCACCGCGGTCATTCAACCCGGCGGCTCCGTGCGCGACAACGAAGTCATCGCCGCCGCGGACCGCCTCGGCCTCGCCATGGTCTTCACCGGCATCCGTCACTTCCTGCACTAGCCCGCATCAACGCGGATGCGCCGTTCCCCGCCCCTACTGCATCCAAAGAGCATTCACCAACCAGGAGGCGCCATGGCCGCAAGCGAGGAAATGAAAATTGTTTTGCAGGTGGGTACGGAACTTCGCGTCAACAACAAAGGCGAAGTCGTCGTAAGCAACCCCGAACTTGAGCTGGCCCGCGAAGACCGCGCCGCCGACGCCGTTTTGCTCTACCGCTTTGACCCCAAGCGCGGCGAGCACATCTTTCGCCTCGTCACTCCCGTCGCCGACCACAAGCACATGAAAGTGCACCGCGCGAACGATTAACCAGGCAGCCCGCCGCAGGACTAGGCACAGCAGCTCGGCCCACAGCAAGCTGCTTTGCTTGCCGGTTTTACCGCACGCACAAACGCGCTGATGAACTTTCCGTCGATCTGTGGACCCACCACATCCGGTTCAAGCCCCGCCGCAGCTAGAAAATCGCGCGCCTCTTCGGCCTTGTAAACGCGTGTGGACTCCACCTCGATCGATTCGAATCCCGCGCGCGCTAGCTTCTCCTGATACTCCTTTTCCTGCAGTGCCCCGGCGATGCATCCGACCCACAATTCCATACTCCGGCGGATTTCCCCGGGCACTTCGCCGCGCACCACCACGTCCGAAACCGCCAGCCGCCCTCCCGGCTTCAGCACGCGAAACGCCTCCGCCAGCACGCGGTCCTTGTCCCCGGAAAGATTGATGACGCAATTCGAAATAATCACGTCCACCGTATTCTCCGGCAGCGGAATCTTCTCAATTGCGCCCTTCAGAAACTCCACATTCTCCACGCCCGCCTTCCGCTGATTCTCCCGCGCCAACGCCAGCATCTCGTCCGTCATATCCAGCCCATAAGCTTTGCCGGTCGGCCCCACACGCTTCGCCGAAAGCAGCACATCGATCCCGCCGCCTGACCCCAAGTCCAGAACCACTTCGCCCGCCTGCAATTTCGCCAGCGCCGTGGGATTCCCGCACCCCAGCGAAGCCGCCACCGCCTCTGCAGGCAAACCAGACTTCTGCGCCTCGTCATACAAATTCTTCGTGATAGGATCGCACCCGCTCAGCTCGCCTCCGCAACACGCCGTCCCGCCCGCCGTCACCTGCTTCGCGGCCTGCCCATACTTCTGCTTCACCACTTCCTGAATGTTCGTATCGCTCATCAGCCTTCTCCTTGATTCGGCCATCACAAAATTTTCACCGCGTCTTCACCGCGAGATTTGAACCACCGCCTCCGGCGCCACCGCCCGGCTTCGCGTGCAGCATTCCTCGTACAGAAAATTCAGCACTTCCCGCAGCGCGTCCGTGTCCGCCGCATACCACAAATAAGTCCCCTCGCGCCGCACCTTCACCAGTCCCACCTGCTTAAGCTTTTCTAAGTGGTGCGACAGTGTCGAAGCCGGTATGCCCATCTCCTCCTGCACCTCTCCCACAACCATCCCCTCCGGATGCGCCGCCAGCAGCAATCGCAAAATCTGCAAACGCGGCTCCGCCCCCAGCGCCGAAAATCGCAAAGCACTGCGTGCCACCAAAGCCGGATCCGCTTTCTTCATATTTCGATTATTGCAGAAGTATGGAAGAAAAGCAACCCCTTTTCTACACCAAATCCCCTTGGAACGCTCCGCTTCCCGCACGCATCCTACCCTCAGACTCTTCGGCCCTGGAAACGGCGCCAATTTGCTTTTGACCGCGTGCGGGTCGCATGGGATACTTTTTGTTTTCGGGGCACCGATGAAACTTTACCGATTCACCCTTTCCGCACTCTTCGCCTATGCCGGCGCACTCGCCGCGCATGCGCAAGCACAAACACCCGCGAAACCCGCCGAGTCCGCGTCTCCGGCGCAGGAAAGTGGCTCAGCCCAACCTACCGCATCCTCCCCCTCCCGTGCTGACGCCTACTTCGACTACACCATGGGCCACATCTACGAGCAGCAGTACGAGAACACCAGCAAGGCCGAATACGCATCCCAAGCCATCGATTTTTACAAGAAAGCCTACGCGCTAGATCCCAAGTCTCCAGTCATCGGCGAGCGCCTCGCCGAAATGTATTGGAAAGCGCAGCGCACTCATGACGCCGTGGCCGAAGCGCAGGAAATCCTGAAGCGCCATCCCAACGACGTCCCCACCCGGCGCCTTCTCGCCAGAATCTATCTTCGCAGCCTCGGCGATCTGAGCGCTGGCGTAGGCCAGTCCGAAGTCGCCGGAAAGGCCATCGAGCAGTACAAGGAAATCTACCGCCTGGACCCATCCGATACGGAATCAGCCCTCTGGCTCACGCGCCTCTATCGTCTCCGCAATGAGCACGACTTGGCCGAAGCCGTTCTTCGTGGCATCTTGAAGGACGATCCGGAGAACGAACCCGCCGTTGAGCAGCTCACCCAACTCCTTCTCGATGAAGGCAAATCCGCCGAAGCCGTCGCGCTCCTCCAGGGTATGACTAGCCGCGCCCCCTCCGCCCCCCTGCTGGACCTGCTCGGCGATGCCTACACGCAAACCAAAGATCTCCCCAAGGCCGAACAGGCTTACCGCAAAGCCGTCGAACTAGATCCATCCGAGCTGAGCCATCAGCGCGGGCTCGGCCAGACCCTAATGGCCGAGGAAAAATTCTCGGACGCGCTTGCCGTCTATCAAAAGCTCGCCGACCTGATGCCCGATGATGCCGACATCTACCTCCGCATCGCGCAAATCTACCGCGAGATGCACCAACTCGACCGCGCCGAAGAAAGCCTCCTCAAAGCTCGCCAGTACGCTCCCGGTAGCCTCGAAGTCATGTACAACGAGGCCATGCTCTATCAGGCCCAGGGGCGCTACGATGACGCCATCCGCGTCCTCTCCGACGCGATCACAGGCGTAAAGGGCCAATCCGCGGTATTGCCGTCGCGCCGCCGTTCCCTCGCGATTCTGTATCAGGAGCTCGGCCAGCTCTACAAAGAGCGCCAAAATTATCAGGCCGCCATTTTTACCTTTAGCGAGCTGGGCCATCTCGGTGACGAAGAAGACCGCCGCGCTCGTCTCCTCATCATGGACACCTATCGTTCGGCGAAGGATCTGCCGAAAGCGTTGCAGGCCGGGAAGGAAGCGCTCGCCAAATATCCCAATGATCCCGCGATTCGCGCCAGCCAGGCGTTGCTCCTCGGTGAAAACGGACTAACCGACGAAGCAGTGAAAATGCTTCGCGTGCAGCTAACCAAGTCCGAAGCCGACCGCGACACCTACCTGAACATCGCGCAGGTCTACGAGCGTGGCAAACGCTACAAAGAAGCCGAGGAAGCAGCGCACGCCGCCGAAGTCTTGCCCGGCCGCCCTCGCGACAACGAGATGGTGTGGTTTGTTCTCGGCGCCATTTACGAGCGCCAGAAATTCTTCGACCGCGCCGAGGACCAATTCAAGAAAGCCCTCGCCGTTAATCCCAAAAACCCTTCCGTGCTCAACTATTACGGCTATATGCTCGGCGATCTAGGGCAACGCCTCGACGAAGCCGCCGACCTTGTCCAGCGCGCCTTGAAGGAAGAACCGTACAACGGCGCCTACCTCGACAGCATGGGCTGGATCTACTACAGGCAGAACAAGCTCGGCGAAGCCGAAGCCACTCTGCACAAGGCTCTGGAACGCGACAGTCACGATCCCACCATCCATTCACACCTCGGCGACGTCTACGCCAAGCTCGGCCGCAATGAGCTCGCCGCCGCCGAGTGGGAAAAATCTCTCTCTGAATGGCGTCATGCTCTGCCCGCCGACATCGAGAACGACAAGATCGCTGAAATCGAGAAGAAACTCGGCCAAACCAAGCATCGCGTAGCTCAGAAATCGTCCGTCCAAGAAGCCAAGCCGCAATAGCCCATGCGCGAAATCCGAATCCCAGCCTTCGCGAAAGTTAATCTCCGGCTGGACATTCTCGGCAAGCGCGCGGACGCCTACCACGAACTCCGCACCATCTTTCAAACCATTTCCCTTCACGATGATTTGCGCCTGCGCGCCTCCAAGACTTCCGGTATTTGTCTCACCATTCGGGGCAATGAGTCCCTTTCGCTCCAACCCGTCCGCAAAAATCTGGTTTATACGGCGGTAGATGCATTGCGGCGCGAACTCGATACTCGCTCCGGCGTCGAGATCGACCTCCGCAAACGGATTCCCGCAGGGCGCGGTCTCGGTGGCGGTTCAAGCGATGCCGCGGCAGCGCTGCACGGATACTTGCAGCTCACGCGCCGTACAATCCCTGCCCCAAGATTGATGGAAATTGCCGCTTCTCTCGGTGCCGACGTCCCGTTCTTCCTCTTCGGCGGCCGTGCCCTGGGCATTGGTCGCGGCGACGAAATCTACCCTTTGCCAGACATTCCCAAGCTCACCTTATTGGTTGTCTCGCCGCGCGACATCCACGTCCCAACTCCCGACGCCTACCGCTGGCTAAGGGCCCCTGCATTGACAAAAAACCGCGCTACCCCTAAACTTTGGAAGTTCTGTGCTCTATGCTGGAGCGCGCAGGAAAGCGGCCTTTCCAACGACTTTGAAAGGCCGGTTTTTCAGCGTCACCCTCGACTAGCTCAAATCAAGAGGGCTTTGCTTCAACGAGGAGCTACAGAAGCCTCGCTGGCGGGTAGCGGTTCGGCGGTGTTTGGAGTTTTCCCGAGCCCAGCGTTGGCGCGCCGAGCCGCTGTCGGGTTTCAGGACGAACACACCTTCGTTTGCGAAACAATTTCGCGCGACAGGTATCTTCGCAAGCTCCAAAGCGCGCCCTAACAGGTGCGCAAGCCCTCTGAACCGCAGCGTCTTCGCGTCACAGCTATCTAAGACAAATTGTCGGGTATATCTTGCTGTTAGGGTCGGCCGCTGTTTAAAATCCGCTGCTTCTTGGCGGACCTGGAGCGATCGCTTCGTGAACGACGACCGGTTTAAGATTTTCTCGGGAACGGCGAATCTGCCGCTTGCAAAGAGCATCTGCAAGCATTTGAATGTGCCGCTCGGTGAAGCCAAGCTAGGCCGCTTCAGCGACGGAGAGATTCATTTTCAAATTCTCGAAAACGTTCGCGGCGCCGATGTTTTCGTCGTGCAGCCGTGCAGCTACCCGGTGGACAACCACCTGCTCGAGCTGTTGCTGATGATTGACGCATTCAAACGCGCTTCCGCTTGGCGCATCACCGCGGTGCTGCCGTACTACTGCTACGCCCGGCAGGACCGCAAAGACAAGCCGCGCGTCCCGATCTCCGCGAAGCTCGTCGCAGACCTGCTCGAAACGGCAGGCGCCAGCCGCGCGCTCACGCTGGATTTGCACGCGCCGCAGATTCAGGGCTATTTCGACGTTCCGGTGGACCACTTGTACGGTTCGCCTGTTCTTGTCGAGCATTTTCGGCACTTGAAGTTGCCAAATCTGACCGTCGTTTCGCCGGACGCTGGTGGCGTGGAACGCGCCCGTTTCTTCGCGAAGCGCCTCGATGCGCCTCTGGCCATCGTGGACAAGCGCCGCGTCGATGTCGACGTCAGCGAAGTTATGAACCTGATCGGCGACGTGCGCGGTCGCAGCACCTTGATTGTGGACGACATCATCGATACGGCGGGCACGCTGGTAAAAACCGCGGAAGCGCTGATTCGCGAAGGCGCCACGCAGGTATATGCGGCGTGTACTCATGCCGTGCTCTCCGGCCCGGCCATCGATCGCATCGCCAAGTCGGAGATCAAGGAAGTCGTGGCGACCGATTCTGTGCCCATATCGGAAGCTGCGAAGCAAATGGGCAAACTTAAAGTGCTGAGCGTAGCAGACTTGCTCGCGCGCGGCATTCGCTCGATCCACGAAGAAACGTCGATCAGCGAGCTTTTCATCTAGATTTTCGTCTGAAGATGTTGGCAGCAAGACTGTAGAGGCCAGGCATCAGCCCGGCCAGCGGGAAGACAAGAAGGGAAAGATCGCATGGCACAGAATCAAGACAAAGTAATAGTAGAAGCAGCCCCCCGCGCTGAGCGCGGAAAAAACGAGGCTCGCCGCTTGCGCTTGACCGGCAGAATCCCCGCCGTCCTCTACGGCGGCAAAGGCCAAGCCATCACGCTGTCCGTGAACGCCAAACAGGTCAACACCATCCTGCGCTCCGAAAGCGGCCATAACACGCTCTTTCAGGTCGATCTCGGCGGCAAACATGAGCCTGCCATACTCAAGGACTGGCTCACCGATCCGGTCAGCGGGAAATTGCTCCACGTCGATCTTCTGCGCATCGCCATGGACGTTCGCATGCGCGTGAAAGTTCCCGTGCACACCTTTGGCGATCCTGCCGGCGTCAAGCAGCAGGGCGGTGTCTTCGAAATGGTCACCCGCGAAGTTGAAATCGAATGCTTGCCAGCCGACATTCCGACCGAATTTAAAGTCGACGTCAGCGGCTTGATGCTGAATCAAGCGCTCCGCGCGCGCGATCTGCAAATCGACACCACGAAGCTGAAGCTGCTTACCGACCCCGAGCAGGTTATCGCGCACGTCGTGCCTCTCAAGGTCGAAGAAGAGAAGCCCGTCGAGGCCGTCGCCGCGGAAGCCGCAACTCCGGCAGAGCCCGAAGTCATCAAGAAGGGCAAGAAAGAAGTCGAAGGCGAAGAAGCTGCCGAAGGCGAAGCCAAGCCCAAGGCTGCCGAAAAGACCGACAAGGGCGACAAGGAGAAAAAGAAGTAACGTGCGCGCTCTCGAGAGTAGGGGCGCAGCAATGCTGCACCCTAGCTTGGCGCGACTTTAACCGTTAGGTCGCTTTCGATCGGGGTTTATAAATCATATGCGGCTCATCGTCGGACTTGGCAACCCCGATCCCGAGTATCAGTGGACGCCGCATAACTTGGGTTTCATGGCCGTGGACGAGCTCGCGAATCGCGCTGTGATTCGCGTTGAGCGTCCCGAAGGCAAGGCCCTCGTTGGTCGCGGCAAATTGGCCGGAGAAGAAATTCTCCTCGCCAAGCCGCAAACGTACATGAATCTCAGCGGCATCTCCGTACGAGAGCTGCTGGCCAAGTACGAGCTGCAAGTAAGCGATTTGCTGGTGATGTGGGACGAGGTGCAGTTGCCGCTGGGCACCATCCGGATTCATCCGGAAGGCAGCGCCGGCAGCCACAACGGCGCGAAGTCAGTGATCAGCGCCGTCGGCACGCAAGAATTTGCGCGCCTTCGCCTGGGTTGCGGTCCGGAGCACCAGCTCGACAGTCGAAGAGAATATGTCCTTCGACCGATGAAGAAAGCGGAGCTGGAAGCAGCCGCGGAAATGATCGATGAAGCCGGCAACGCCGTCGAAACGATTTTGAAAGAAGGAATCGACGCCGCGATGACGAAGTTCAATCGTCGCAAGCCTCTGGAAGGCGAAGCCGAGATGTAGGGGCCGGGCCTGCCTGCACAGGCAGGCTTTAGCCCGGCCCGGCCAGCGCAGCAAGACGCTATGCATGTAATTGGCGGCAGCCGCGAAGCGGCGCAACTAGATTTTCACGGGCCACGCGCCCGGGAACAGAAGGAAAGAGGTCCTCACATGGAAGAGCGTTTGTACGACCTGATCTTCATCGTCCGTCCCGCCACGCCGGAAGACGAAATCAAGAAAGTCCTTTCCGGCATCGAGCACACTTGCGCGGAAAAGGGCGGCAAGATTGAAAAGACCGAGCATTGGGGCACGCGCAAGCTCGCTTATCGCGTCGCCAAACATCGCGAGGGCATCTACGTCTATCAGCAGATTCGCACCGCGCATCACGAGCTCATTGCCGAACTCGAGCGCCGCCTTCGCGTGCAAGACGTGGTCATCAAATACTTGACCGTTCGCCTGGACGAAGATCTAAAGCGCCAGAAAAAGCTCGTCCAAAAACGCGAGCAGCGCACCGCCCGTCGTCCGCGCCGCGCTACCGCCGCTCCTGCAGCTCCCGCGGCTCCTGCGCCAGAGCAGGCCGCAGCAAGCTAGCGAGCATTTGTAGAGCCCGCTTTCCGAAGCGGGCTCTTGGATTTGAAAAAGTTTTCGCACGAATTTAGAAAGGCAGGCAGTTATGGCAGACGAACCAAGACAGCAATCGCAAGCCCCGAGCGGCGCACCTCGACGTGACGGCCCAGGTGGTCACGGTGGTGGACACGGTCCCGGTGGCGGTCACGGCGGTCCTCGCCGCGAAGGCGGCCCCGGTGGCCCAGGCGGAGGTCCCGGCGGACCGCGCCGCGGCAAGCGCCAATATTTCCGCAAAAAGAAAGTCTGCAAGTTCTGCGTCGAAAAAATGGACTTCATCGACTACAAGCGCGCCGACATCCTCTCGCAGTTCGTGCAAGAGCGCGGCAAAATCCTCCCGCGCCGCATGACCGGAGTCTGCTCGCGCCACCAGCGTTGGCTCGGCGTCGCCATCAAGCGCGCACGCAACATCGCGCTGATGCCCTTCGCCGGCAGCGCCGCAGGCACGCACGCCCCGCGTCAGGTAGTGCCCGCTGGCGCGCATCCACCGGCAACGCCCACCGCCGCGCCACACGTATCGCCCGCGGTACCAGCGGCACCAGCCGCAACCGAAGCGCCCAAGGCCTAGGTTTTTGGAGTGCGGGAGCGCAGCTCCCGCTTTTGAGGTGTAAGCACGACGCGATCGCAAACGCAGTGCTGACCTCGCAGCAAAGACACATGTAGCGGCCGCCTTCCAAGGCGGGCGCTTTTAACAGGAGCAAAGGGAAACGCCATGCAAATCATTCTGCAAGAAGACATCGACAAACTCGGCCACCGCGGCGACATCGTCACCGTCAAGCCCGGCTACGCCCGCAATTTCCTGCTGCCGCGCAAGCTCGCCATCGAAGCCACCACCGGCAACATGAAAGCCCTCGAGCGCATTCGCACCTCGCTGGCCAAGAAAACCGCCACCGAGCTCGATGCCGCGCAAAAGCAAGCCGCGCTCATCAACGGCGTCGCCGTGCGCTTCACCCGCAAGACCGGCGAGAACGACCAACTCTTCGGCTCCGTCACCTCCGCCGACATCGCCGAAGCTCTCGCCGCGCAAGGCTTCAAGATCGACAAGCGCCAGGTCCATCTCCGCGAATCCATCAAAGCCCTCGGCGAATATCCCGTCACCGTGAAAATCTTCCGCGAGGTAACCGCCGAAGTAAAAGCCCAAGTCGAAAAAGAATCGTAATATAGTTTTCTTCCATCGCGATTTCAGCGCCGCCACTCTCCACAAGTGGCGGCGTTCTTGTTCATGCCCCCACACAGCGACCTAACCTGTAGCGCAGGGCGAAGTCTTCGTAGCCCTGCGGCTTTTCCGCTCGCCGGCAAAATCAAGCTGCCAACCTCCAGTCTGTGCATGAAAAGAATTGAAGAACATCAAGAAGATTTCTGTCCTTATCTTTTCAAAAAAACTTTTGCACATTTTGCAAAATCATGCACACCCACTCCAATTGACGCGCGCCCTCATTCCACGCACAATGCGCCCAACAATCATGCAGTAACAAACAGGAAATTGGTCGAGCCCAGCGTAATCCTCGCCACCTGAAAATTTTCCATCTGCCGCGAGATCCGTGCGCAAGCCGGTCTTGCGTGGCAAAAGGGGATTGTGTTACCGTAGGCGAAACTAAAGCGAAATAACAACAACCCATGCCCTCCGACTCCGCCCTCGAAAAGCCTCTCCCCAACAATCTCGATGCCGAGCGTTCCGTCCTCGGCGCCGTAATCCTCGACAACAACGCCCTCAACGCCGCCATCGAAAATCTCAAGCCCGAAGATTTCTTTCTCGACCAGCACCGCCGCGTCTTCACCCAGATGATCGCGCTCGGCGAGGCCCAGCAAGCCATCGACCTCATCACCCTCACCGAAGAGCTCCACCGCCGCGGCGATCTCGAAGCCGCCGGCGGCGCGCCCTACCTCGCCTCCCTCGCCGACGGCATGCCCCGCGTCTCCAACGTCGAGCACTACGCGCGCATCGTCAAAGAAAAAGCCATCCTGCGCAATCTCATCCACGCCACCCACAACATCCAGCAGCGCGCCTTCGAAGGTGAGGACGGCGCCGACGCCATCCTCGACAACGCCGAATCTTCCATCTTCCAGCTTGCCGAAGACCGCATCCGCGTCGGCCTCCTCCCGATCAGGGACATCGTCCGCGACAATTTCGAGCGCCTCGAAAAAATCTTCCGCGAAGGCAAGAGCATCACCGGCATCCCCACCGGCTACGTTGAGCTCGACAAACTCACCTCCGGCCTTCAGCCCTCCGAGCTGCTCATTCTCGCCGCGCGCCCCTCGCAAGGAAAAACCGCGCTCGCCCTCAACCTCGCCGAAAACATCGCCATCCGCGCCGGCCAGCCCGTCGCCGTCTTCAGCCTCGAAATGTCCAAGGAGTCGCTCCTCCAGCGCCTCGTAGCCTCCGTAGCCCAGATCGACGCCCACAAATTCCGCACCGGCCATCTCTCCCGCGAAGACTGGCGCCGCATGACCGAAGCCCTCGGCACCATCTCCTCTTCCCCCATCTGGGTCGACGACGCCGGCTCCATCTCCGTCCTCGAAATTGGCGCTAAGGCTCGCCGCCTCAAGCGCGATAAAGGACTCTCTCTCCTAATCGTGGATTACCTGCAGTTGATCACCGCGCGCGGCCGCTTCGGCAATCGCCAGGAAGAAGTCGCCAGCATCTCCCGCGGCCTCAAAGGCCTCGCCAAGGAGCTGCAAATTCCCGTCCTCGTCCTCAGCCAGCTCACCCGCGCCCCCGAGCGCGACGAACGCGGCCCCCAGCTCTCCGACCTCCGCGAATCCGGCGCCATCGAGCAGGACGCCGACGTTGTCATGTTCATCTACCGCCCCCACTTCTTCAAAGCCGGCGCCACCCCCGAAGAGCGCGAAGAAACCGAACTACGCATAGCCAAGCAACGCAACGGCCCCACAGACACAGTCCGCTTCGTCTTCCGCAGCCGCCTAACCAGGTTCGAGGAAGCCGCCCCCGACGCCTTCTCCCAATTCTCCCCCGACGATTTGTAAGGTGTTTCGCTGATGATACCCTCCGGGCAATCCCGAGCTTAATTCAGAGGAGATTGAAGTGCCCCACCTATTGACACCTCGAAAGGGATGGGAAAACGAGAGACTGGCTGCGTATCTACTCTCTCGGTTCAGTTTTGTCGCGCAACCGAGTTCAATTGCAGACGATCTCGGCTCAGATTTTTTCTGTACTGTATTCAAGATAATTGAGGTGTCGGGTAGAAATGCGCTAATACCCCGAAGCTCGTTCGCTATCCAGGTGAAGAGTTCGGCGGCCGAGGTGTCGGCGGACAACAAGATCGACTATCTCATGGGGCTCGAATTGCCTTTTTTCATAGGCGTCGTGAGGCAATCTCCACCTGAGATGAACATCTATTCCGCTGAGTTGCTACCGCTCCTGTTTTCTGAGCGGGGCAAACCAGATAGGTTATGGTTAACGCCAGTAGCCGGCGCGGATTTCGATCCAGACAGCTACTTTGAGGACGTCGGCCACCAGGAGTTTCGACTTCGGTGTCCGATGGTCGTTACGCTCAGTGTCGATGATGATCAATCGACGCTTGCGCCAAAGGTCGACGCTCTGCTCGGCATCTGCAGCAGAGCTCGCAGCAACATCGCGACCAGGGTGAGCGAAGAGCACATCTATGATGTGGACGGTAAGGGTCGCTACCGGATTATGGCTGGCTCGGGGTCAGTTCATTTCTTTCAATCCAACTTCGTCAAGCGGCTCGGGGAATATTTCTACAACCTTCTTTGGATACTCAACGCCCAACCCGACACGTTCTCGATCAAAGAGTTTCAATTGTTCGAGTCGTTCTATCGTGACCTGAAAAACCTTCACGGTTTTCCGCTACCCGAGTACGTCTCCACGCCGTATGATGCCCTGAAAGCCAAATTGAGTGACCGCTCCATCTAGCTGGATGCCCAACCTTGCGGCTTGTACAAGGGTGGGTCTTTCTCTTGGTGAGCGTCGGCCCTGCGATTGTGCTAAGAGTGTGAGTCCTACTTCTTCCGTGTCCACTCCCCGGCCTCCCATCTCGCCCAACATCCCCGCGCATATACTGACGCTTCACATAGCCTTCAGCGGGTATCTCGAAGTTCCAGATAAGTACCGCCGCAGCTTCCACCGCCTGGGTCTCTCCTTGACAGCTGCAGCGTATTTCGATTCGCGGAAGGACTGACCTTAATAGCCAAATCCGTACTGTCATAGTCTCGATCAGACTTCCCACCTTCAATGTGCAGCGCATAGGTTCCGCTCGGCACAGCGTCAAACCTGAAAGCGCCATCCTGATCGGAAGCCGTGGTAAACGCGGCACCACTTACTACATTCTGCAGCTTCAATGTTGCTCCGGCGATCGGCATGTCTGTGCGGTGGAGAAGATTCCATAACGGATTGCCACCCTTTCCCGGCTGAGAATCAATCAACCTGCCTGCAACCTCGCGGGTCGCAGGAGCGTCATCAACCCACTCGAACTTCAATTTTCCTTTGGCTTTTCTCGATGTCCGATCGTCAACATGGAAGCACTGTTCCGCTACGCTAATTCCCAATAATGCAGCGTGCAGCCAATATTCTCCCGGCGGGAGTTTGGTTACGCGAACCAATCCTTCGCGGGCGGTTACGTCGGAAAATAACTTTGCATTTTTCCCCTGAGTACCATCAGTGACCTGAACACTGACGCCCGCCAGAGGCTTCCCGTCATGCGTGACCGTAATAATAAAGTCGCGCCGCATCTCTATCCCTCTATCTACGCAGGAGACCATTGAACATGCACCTGCCGGCACCGGAAGGAATGCGAACAACGAGGCCACGATAAGTAAGATTCTTTTCACATTGCACGCCCGGCCCGGGTGCCCCATCCTTGCGGTTTGTGCAAGGGTGGGTCTTTCTTTTGGTCGTTTATATAAGGGCACGGTAACTTCCTGTAGCAACAAAACATGCCTTCAGTCCGCCAGCGCCAACTCTTTTTCCACCACATCTTTGCGACTCTGCGCGAAGGTCGCCTTAGCCTCGATGCCCAATCGGCCCGCGTAGTAGAGCAGTTTGTCCACGCTCTTGTTCGCGATCTTTCCATTCAGCAATTCGCTCACCCGCGGCTGCGGTTCCCCCAGAATCACTTGCAAGTCCTTTTGTGAATACTTGCTCGCGTATTTCAAGACGGCTCGATACAGTTCTGCCTTGAATTTTAGAGCCGTTGCGTTCTCCGGCGAAAAGCCCAAATCATCCATCACGTTGCCGTGCGTAATATGCGTCGGCTTGTTAGCTGCGCTTTTCATCCCTCTTCTCCTCTGTTAAACACGCCTTGACCGCCTTGAGCCGCTGCTTCGCCTTCTCAAAATCCCTTCTCGACATCTCGCGGCTTTTCTTCTCGAAACAATGAAGAACATGAATTACGTCGTTTATTCTCGAAAGATAAACGACGCGATACCATGCCCTCTCGTCCTGGTCACGCATTTCAAAAATTCCCGCGCCAATCGAGGGCAGCGGCCTGTAATCGCTGGGTCGCTCGCCTAACTGAAGGTGCCAAAGCTCAAATCCGAAATTCTGTTTTACGGCCTCGGGAAAGTCCTTGAGAACCTCCCGGGAGTCACCTTCCCACGCAATAGTCGCCAGCCTGCTCTCTTCAATTTCGTCCCTCACGCGGGCGACTATACCAGCAAACCTCAATTCCAATATACAAGTAAATGTATATCAACGCAAGGGTACGACATAAACGTTCGGCCGCGAGGCAACTGGAATATGGATATAGTTGCAGCATAACGGCCACGTGCTCGCCGAGTCATCGCAAGGCGCGCGGCGAAGCGGAACGGGTCCTTTGAAGAGCACTTTATGAAAGCGATTGTATGCACACAATACGGCCCACCGGATGTGCTGCAGTTCACGGAGATTGCAAAACCCACGCCCGCGGACAATGAGGTCTTGATAAAGCTTTACGCGGCATCCGTAAATCCAGTTGACTTGCACCTGATGAGAGGTAAACCGTTCCTCCTTCGCCTAATGAGCGGCGGGCTGCGCGCACCAAAACGCAAGGTCCCCGGCCACGATATCGCAGGGCGAGTCGAAGCGGTTGGCAGGAACGTAACCCAGTTCAAACCAGGCGACGCGGTGTTCGGCGCGTGCAGAGGGGCCTTCGCCGAGTATGTCTGTGCGCCTGAAGATAAATTGGCGCCGAAGCCAGCCAACAGTTCCTTTGAGGACGCAGCAGCCTTACCAATCGCGGCACTCACTGCCCTTCAGGGTCTTCGTGATAAGGGACGCATCCAGCCAGGTCAAAAGGCTCTGGTGGATGGCGCGTCGGGTGGTGTGGGCACGTTTGCGGTCCAGATCGCCAAATCGTTCGGCGCTGAAGTCACTGCCGTGTGCAGCACGCAGAAAGTGGACACGGCGCGATCCATTGGCGCAGACCATATCATTGATTACACGCGAGAAGATTTCACGAAAAGTGGGCAGCGATACGATCTGATTCTAGCTGCCAACGCACATCATTCGATTTTCGATTACCTGCGCGCGCTGAGTCAGAACGGAATTTACGTTATGGCCGGCGGTGGTGGGCTTCAGGCTCTCCAAGTTGCGTTACTGGGGCCATTACTGTCCCGGAGCGGGAGCAAGAAGGCGCGTTTCTTCATAGCGAAAATAGACCAGATGGATTTAGCCTTTCTGGGAGATCTGCTTGCAGCCGGAAAAGTTGCACCCGTCATAGATAGACGTTATCCGTTAAGCGAAGCTGCTGACGCTATCCGTTATCTTGAAAAAGGACACGCGCAAGGAAAAATCGTATTGACCATCGAACATAGTAACGACACCTAAAAGGCGCTGCGCCAGATATTTCTGTTGACAAGACGGTACTATTTACTGTACATTAGTCTTGTAGAGCAGTACGCCTCGAATCCATAGGACTCCCCTAAATTTGCAACTCATGATTTAGTCGCCCTGCGAAGTGCAGGGTCAGCGGGCTTTTCCAAACCGAAAGGCGGTCCATCGAGCTCTCGGCTAACCACCTTTAGAATCAACACTTGCAAAAGTGTATCAAAATAAAGGACTTTAACTAGGTTTAGAATCAACACTTGTGAAAAACCTAGGGGGAGGGGCCCCCTCCTCTTCACCCTGAGCCTCCAAGGGTGCGTTACCTTCCTCCTCGCGGGTCCGACCTGCATCTCCGAATCACCTCAAGCCCTTGCTCTCTCCAGCCGCTCGCGAAAGTACTCCTTCCAACTCTCAGGCAACGCGGCAACCCGGAGAGCCCGCCGTAACGACTTCACGTCGCCATCGTCATACCTTTTCGCAATATACAACCGAGTGATTTCCGAGACTGGGACCGCATTGTCGTCTCGCGAAGTCCCTTTGATCTCGTCGCCGGCCCCGACTTCCCCCTCGCGCGTGACCGCAAGATAAAAACCCGTGCGCCCGCTTGCCAGGAATCGTCGGACCATGTCGTCGGACTGAAATCTCACACCAAGTTTGTAGCAAGGCAGGCGCGGCTGCGTCACCACCACTTCCGCGGAACCCACCGAGAACCGGTCGCCAAGATGGACGGACTCTTCCAGCCAACCATCCGTGGTGAAGTTCTCCCCGAACATGCCCATCGGCAACTCTTGACCCGGCAACTCTTTTTTCCAGTACTCGTAATGTGCGACCGGGTAGCAGTACACGGCCTTGTACGCTCCCCCATGTACACTGAGGTCCGCCTGACGGTCGCCATCCAAATTGAGCTTGCGCAAAGCGACTCGGCCCTCGACGGGTTGCTTGTAGATCCCGGTGGTTACACTTCTCCCGTGCCATATCACTTCTCGCGGCAGTCCAGTATTCACTGACACTAATTTCGTAGCGTCCTCCGATTCGTCCGTGGTGGAAGCCCCGGACTTTTAGGCCAGGGAAAGCGGGCTTCAAGCCCGCGGAAATGGATCGCCGGAAAGAGGGGGCTGTAGCCCTGGCGACGGGCGCTGCTCAGTGAATCCAGATGTCCGCGACACCTAGTTCCCCAAACAGCGCACCGCGTTCCCAGATGCGCGATTCCTCACGCGCCAGCGCTTCGCCGCTGCTCCTTGAAGAACACCAGTAGGTCGGCGTTGATTTGGTCCGCGTTGGTCGTAGGCATGCCATGCGGAAAGCCCGGATAGACCTTCAGCCTTGCGTTCTTCAGTATCTTCGCGGACATCAGGCCCGCGGCGCCGATCGGCACAATCTGATCGTCGTCGCCGTGCATCACCAGCACGGGGATATCGATCTTCTTCAGGTCTTCGGTGAAGTCGGTCTCCGAGAATGCCTTGATGCAGTCATAGTGGGGCTTGACGCCTCCTAGCATTCCCTGCAACCACCAGTGCTCCCGGATGCCCTCGGAAATCTTTGCGCCTGGCCGGTTGTATCCGTAAAACGGCAGAGTGATGTCCTTGTAGAACTGCGGCCGGTTGGCTGCGAGTGCTGCGCGAAGGCTGTCGAAGACCGACATGGGCAGTCCGCCCGGGTTCTTTTCTGTCTTCAGCATGAGCGGCGGCACGGCGCTTATTAGCACCGCTTTGGCAACGCGCTTGGCGCCGTGGCGGCCCAGGTAGCGTGCGACTTCACCACCACCGGTTGAGTGTCCAACCATTATCGCGTCCTTAAGATCGAGTTTTTCAAATAAGGCAGCGAGATCGTCCGCGTACGTGTCCATTTCGTTGCCGTCCCACGTCTGGTCGGAGCGCCCATGCCCCCGCCGGTCATGCGCGATGACGCGATAGCCACGCTGCCCGAAGAACAGCATCTGCCCGTCCCAGTCGTCCGCGCTCAGCGGCCAGCCATGGCTGAAAACCACAGGTTGCCCCTTGCCCCAATCCTTGTAATAGATCTGCGTGCCGTCTTTGGTCGTAACCGTTGGCATAAGTTCCTCAACTTTCTGTCTCCTCAGACTTTTTTCAGCTGTTCCCGTCAGGGCTGCATTGGAGAGATGCATCCTCGGCTCACATAGTCACATATTTCGGACCTGACTGACCACGTGGTGGGAATTTGCAGCGGCGGTTTGCAGGCCTGATCGCGCCTGCCCCAGCCTATTTGAAGGCGAGGTGAGCCACCTTGGATTCCAGATTCCAGTAGATCATTGCCACCGCAGTCACGTCGAACGCCGCGTGCGCAATCATCAGCATGCAGATCCGCCCTGTGACGGCGAAGATCGGAAGGCCCTGCAGATAGCGATGAACCTCGCGTTTCGCCCGCTGGCTCAACAACCTGTGTCGCCGATTTCGATGCATCGCCGCCCATCATGCTGAAACTCCACGAGACTCAAGCGCCGAATCTCTCGGCTGCGCGGGCTCTTGCTTTTGCGGCTTCTTCTTCTCGATTCTTTGGCGTGGCCGTCGTCTCCAGCGATTGCAGAAGACGCAGGGACACGCCAGCCACTTCATCGACCGCCGCGAGGAACGAAGCTTCGTTTGCCTTCGACGGCTTGTTGAAGCCGGTGATCTTTCTGACGAACTGGAGCGACGCGGCGCGAACCTCTTCTTCAGTAACCGGCGGATCGAAATTGAAAAGTGTTTTGATATTTCTGCACATCGCTAGCATCTCCTCTGGGATTGGCGTCGAGTATAAGTTTTGCAGCGCGTCTAAAACAATTGTCCTACAAACAGCTAGGCGCTGCGAGCGCGGCCAAGTGGGCAGAATCCGTCGCATTCGAGCAGTTGGACGGTCACCGCTGGCACTTTGTTCGACCGTGGTTCACCAGGGCCACGGTGTCGCCCTCCAGACACTGCGCGGGCAAATACGATGTGGACGCGTCACAGCCCTCTGAGGCTATGTTGCTCATGTTCAGTAACTTACGGGCACGGTGCGGATGATTAACGCGCGCCCGCTCACGGCACGGCGATTGCATCCAACTTGGCTGTTGTCTTTCACGCAGCATTCGCGCGGCGCTTCGGCCCCGGCCGCGCGGATGTCGTACACTATTTTCCTCTCAGGACGACCATGGCGCGACAGAAAGACCAACCGAAAATCGAAGGGCGCCCCGTATGGGCCGAAGTCTCCGCGTCCGCGCTCACGCACAACTTGCGCGCCATCCGCAACTTCGTCAATCCCGCCGACGAAAAACGCAAGACGCCGCGCAAGGTGCTCTCCATCGTAAAGGGCAACGGCTATGGTCACGGCGGCCCGCAAGTCGCCAAGATCCTGGAGAAGGCCGGCTCGGACTGGTTCGGCGTCACCTGCACCAACGAAGGCATCGACGTCCGCAAAGCCGGCGTCCGCAAGCCGATTCTGGTGCTAACCAGTTTCTGGCCGGGCGAAGAAGCCAATCTCCTGAAGCACGACCTAACTCCGGTAGTACATCGCTGCGAACAACTAGAAGCGCTAGATCGCGCCGCTGCGAAGCGCGCCTCGCGCAAACCGGTTTCGTTTCACCTGAAAGTGGATACCGGCATGAACCGCCTGGGCATCGCCACCAGCGACGTGGAATGCTTCGCGCGCCAGCTCGCCAAACGCAAACATCTTCGCCTCAGCGGCGTAATGACCCATTTCGCATCCTCGGAGGCTTTCGCGCCTGCACCGCAGGGCCAGCAAACTCTCGAGCAGGAAAAGAGCTTCTACGCCGCGCTCAATCGCCTGCGCAAGCTCGGCATCGACACCGGCATCGTGCATTTGGCCAACAGCGCCGCCATTGCCGCGCGCCCGGAGAGTTGGGCAGACATGGTGCGCCCCGGCGTGATTCTCTACGGCTATCATCCCGGCT
Source organism: Candidatus Acidiferrum sp. (assembly GCA_035602505.1). GTDB lineage: Bacteria > Acidobacteriota > Terriglobia > Acidiferrales > UBA7541 > Acidiferrum. The sequence goes on along the minus strand of DATNMD010000018.1, from coordinate 79,976 downwards.
ACGATCCGCCGGAGCAGCGCGCCGAAGCCGAGCGCCGCCTGCCGCTAAAACCTGTGATGAGCCTACGCACGCGCATCATCAGCTTGCGCCGCGTTCCCACTGGCTCCAGTGTGGGTTACGGAGCAAAATTCATTCCGCAGCGCCCCTCCGTGATTGCGGTGCTCGCCGCGGGTTACGGCGACGGCATTCACCGCTCGCTCAGCAACGGCCGTGGCTGCGTACTAATCGACGGCAAACTCGCGCCCATAGTCGGCATCGTCTCCATGGACGTAACAATGATCGATGTTACCGACGTCCCCGGCATCGACATCGGCGACATCGTCACCATCTACGGCACCGACGGCGAACACGTGCATCCAGCGAACGCGGTCGCGCGCGCCATCGGAACGGTCACCTCCGATCTCCTCTGCGCCGTCACGCAACGCGTTCCCCGCATTTATGTCTCCTGACCAACATCAATACATTACGTGCTGTGGTTGAGGTACACTTTGAAGTTTGCTGACCGCGCATTTGTCGCGCTGAGCTGCGCAACACTATGAATCGCATCGCCGCCATTCTTCCGGCTGCTGGCCTTGGAACGCGCATGGGCGCGGACACGCCAAAACAATTTTTAGAATTGGATGGCGTGCCGATTGTGATTTTGAGTTTGCGGCGGATTGCTTCCTGCGCTTTGGTGACGGACATTATTGTTGCTACGCGCGGCGACGAAGTGGCACGGCTGGAAGAACGGATTCGAAGGGAAAAACTGAAACAAAATGTGCGGGTGGTGCGCGGAGGGGACTCCCGGCAAGATTCCGTGGCGCAGGCTTTGGAGCTGGTTTCGAACGATACGGAAATTGTTTTGGTGCACGACGCGGTACGGCCGTTTGTTACGCGGGAGCAGATTGCGCGAGTGATTGAAGAGGCGCGGAGCTGCAGAGCGGCGATTCTGGGAATTCCGGCGATGGACACGGTGAAGGAAGTGAAGCGCGCGAGTTTGCCGGAAGATGTGGCGCTGATTACCGCGACGATTCCGCGCGAGCGCATCGTGCTGGCGCAGACACCGCAGGCGTTTTCGACGAAATTATTGAAGGAAGCATTCGCACGGGCGCAGGCGGATGGCGTCAATGCTTCCGATGAAGCCGGCTTGGTGGAGCGGATGGGTCACGATGTGCACGTGGTGCTGGGCTCCGAGCGCAACATGAAAATCACCAAGCCTGCGGACATGGAGTTGGCACGGTTTTATATGGAACGCGAGCGGCAGAAGAAATGAGCGTGCGCTGCGGCATTGGCTATGACCTGCATCGCTTGGAGGCAGGGCGGAAGTTGATTGTGGGCGGGATTGAGCTGCCATTTGATAAGGGGCCGGTGGGGCATTCGGATGGCGATGTGCTGGCGCATGCGCTTTGCGATGCGCTGCTTGGGGCGGCAGGACTTGGGGACATCGGGACACATTTTCCGGACACGGATCCGAAATGGAAGGGCGCGAATAGCCTGATTTTTTTGGAGCATGCAAAGAAGCTGCTGGCCGAGAAACATTTTGCGATTGAGCACGTCGATGCCGTGGTGATCACGGAGAAGCCAAAGCTCGGGCCGCATTTCCCGAAGATGCGGGAGGCGCTGGGGCGGGCGCTGGGCGTGCCGGCGGAAAAGATTCATCTGAAGGCGAAGACGAATGAAGGCGTGGACGCAATCGGGCGCGGGGAAGCGATTGCGGCGCATGTGATAGCGACGATTGCGGGAACATAGAGTGCCAAGCCCTTTACATCGTACCTAGCTGTGGGGCAGCGTGCTGCGCCCCTACAACGCAGCACTGCGGTAGAATCCAGCGGATGATCCCGGAAGAGACTCGCGATACAGGTGGCGTTGCGGTGAATCCGTTTGCGGCTGCGGATGTCGCTGGGATTCTGCGGGAACGCGCGTGGGCAGCAGATGAGTTCTCGGTGGAGCAGGTTGCGTGGTGCGAACATGCGGCGGCGATTTTGGGTACGCAGGCGGCGGATCGCGAGGCGCTTGCGGAATTGTTGGCGCTGGTCTTTCATTACGATTCACAGGAACTTTTGGCGCGAGTTGAGAGTCATGCGGTGTTGTCGCGCTATGCTGCGCGAGATGTTTTGCGACAGCTTGCGCTTTTGTTACTTGAGGGAGGGGCGCTGAGCTCCGAGCGATTTAAAGAGATCGTTACTGCGCTGAAAGAGCGGCTCGATATTCGCGGGCGGGAATTGTTTCATCCGATTCGGCTGGCGCTTGCTGGGCGGGCCGGCGAGGGAGAACTGGATCGCGTGATTTTGCTTTTGGATGAGGCCGCGGAGCTTTCGTTTGCGGTGCGAGTAAAATCGGCGAGAGAACGGATTTTGGAGTTTTGCGCAGCGCTGGACTGAGGAGCGGGCACGGCAGTGCCGTGCCCGTACAACGACGCGTATACCGCGTGAATAAAGACTATGGATCGATTGACGGGGATACATGCGGTGCGGGAGGCGCTGGAGGCGGGGCGAGCGTTTGACCGCATTGTGATTGCGCGGGGGCGGCAGGATACGCGCGTGGAAGAAATTGTGCAGCTGGCGCGGGAGCGCAATATTTCGGTGCGCTTCGAGGAGCGGGGGCAGCTCGACCGGTTGGCGGACTCGAAAGATCATCAGGGAGTGGTAGCGCTGGCGGCGGCGCGGGCGGCGGCTACGCTTGAGGACATTCTTGCGGCGGCAAATGCTGGGCCTGGAAAAAGCGAAAAAGGGCTCATCGTTTTGCTGGACGGCGTGGAGGATCCGCATAATTTGGGGGCGATCATTCGCACGGCATTGGCGGCGGGCGCGCATGGCGTGGTTGTTCCGGAGAGGCGCGCGGCGGGACTGACAGATACGGTGGCGCGGGCTTCCGCGGGGGCACTGGAGCATATGCCGGTGGCGAAGGTCACGAATTTGGCGCGGACGATGGAGGAGTTGAAGGAAGCGGGCTACTGGCTGATTGGGTTGGATGAGGGCGCGGAGAAGAGTTACACGCAGGCGGACTATACGTCGCCGGTGGGGATTGTGCTCGGCAGCGAAGGCAAGGGATTGCATGAGTTGACGCGGAAGCGGTGCGACTTTGTGGTGTCGTTGCCGACGGTGGGTCCGGTGAAGTCGTTGAATGTTTCGGTGGCAGCGGGAGTGGTGTTGTTTGAGGCGGTGCGGCAGCGGAAGGCGAAGTAGAGCGAAGCGCCTGTTTGGTTCTCGTGTTGACCTGGTGAAAGCGGCGGCCCTTCGAAGCTCAGGGTAAACAGGACCGCCAGACTCCAAAATTTTATTTGTCGTATTGGATTAGGGAGAAGACGTCTAGGCCTTGGAGCTTTTTGCGGCCGTTGAGGAAGGTTAGCTCAACGGCGAAGGCGGCGCCTTCTACTATTCCGCCCAGTTGCTGGACGAGCTTCACGGTGGCGGCTGCAGTGCCGCCCGTGGCGAGGAGGTCGTCGCAAATGATTACGCGGTCGCCGCGCTGGACGGCGTCTTCGTGGATTTCGAGAGTGTCGGTGCCATATTCTAGGGCGTAGGAAACGCTGGAAGTTTTTGCGGGGAGCTTTTTGGGTTTGCGCACCGGAACGAAACCGGCGCGGAGACTATAGGCGAGTGCGGGAGCAAAGATAAAACCGCGGGCTTCGATGCCAGCGACCACGTCGATGGGGTGACCATTGTAGTGCGCGCAGAGGCGGTCGATTAGCTCGTGGAAACCTTTCTTGTCCTTGAGCAGCGTGGTGAGATCGTAGAAGAGAATTCCCGGCTTGGGGTAATCGGGGACTTCGCGGATCAGCTTTTTGAGGTCATTCATTCGACAGGCTCCTCGCTCTCAGTAATTGATGACAAAACCGAATTCGTAATTCGAATCGACGGCTGCGTGCTGTTCGGCAACTTCGCTGACGCTGGCGCCCAGGGGGCCGCGCTCGAGCGCATCGCGAAGTTTGGCGAGCTGGCCGGCGGCGCCGACGGCGTAAACCTCCACGCGGCGATCCGGCAAGTTTCTTGCGTAGCCGGTCAGATGCAGACGCTCCGCGGTGTGCTGCGCGAAATAACGGAAGCCGACGCCTTGCACGATTCCCGAGACGAAGTAGCGCCTGGCTTGTTTGGGCTCGCTCACAAAGCGGTAGATTGTAACAGAGTGCGAATGGGCACGCGGGGCGGATGTTCCGTGTCGTGGCCGTATTTGCGGTAAGCTGATGCGCTGGGGAAGCCGAGGCGGCTTCGGAGCGGTTGCTTTGCATCGAAACGAGTTATGAATCCTTTGGCTGAGATTATCTTTAGGTTTACGCAAAGGCGGCCGGCACGGTCGGCGGCCGCTACGGGTGCACGTAGTTGGCGGGTTGCCCAGTACTTCGCGTTAAAACCTGAAAGGCGGCGGGACCTCAGGATGACGCGCGCGTGCGCGGTTTTTGTTTTTGCCATTTTCGCGGGGGCACTGAGCGGATGGAGAGTTAACGCGCAAGATGCACCGTCTGCGCCGCTGGCGCCGCCTGCCGAACATGATGTGCGGCGGTTGGGAACGGAGCCGGAAACTCCGGCGCCTCCGTCGTTGCCGCCGGATGAGATTATCCGGCGGTTTTCGCAGAAGGAAGACCAGTTTTCGGCGGCGCGGCCGAACTACGGATATCGCAAGACGATTCGCATCGATGAATTTGGCGAGGATGGCAAGCCGGCCGGGCAGTTCCTGATGGTGACGGAGACGACGCGAGGGCCAAACGGGCAGGTGATCAGCAAAGTGGTGCAGAAGCCGCAGTCGACGCTGCATTACTTCAATTTAGAAAGCGAGGACGTGAAGGAGTTGGACCGCATTCCGGCGTTTCCGCTGACTAGCAGCCAATTGGCGAAATACGATTTGAAATTTATCGGCGAAGAGCAGGTGGACGAGATCGACTGCTACATTTTCAAAGTGAAGCCGAAAGTGCTGGATCGCGCGCATGCGTATTTAGACGGAATTGTGTGGGTGGACACGAAGCATCTGGAAGTGGTGAAGACCTACGGGAGATGGGTGAACGAGCTGGGCGATGTGCGTTCGGCGACGCTGCCGTTCACGCTGTTTGAAACGTACCGCGAGAACGTAGACGGAAAATACTGGTTTCCGAATTATGAGCGGTCGGACGACACGCTGCACCTGAAGGATGTGAGCGTGCCGGTGCGGTTGGTGATCAAGTGGACGGATTTTAAGCCGCTGCCGGCGATGGCGCCCGCTCCTGCCGCAGCGCCGAATGCGCCGGCGAAACCTCAGTCGTAGTTGGCGGACCTACCGGACGACCATAGTTGTTTGCATCGCGCCAAGCTGGGGCGCAGCATGCTGCGCCCCTACATGGGACATTAAGACGTTAGGCGGCGCAAGGCGTCGGGCAGATCGGTGATGGAGTTGAGGAGGAGGTCGGGTTTGGCGGCGCGCAGGCGGGCTTCGGTGGGGAAAGGGCCGAGGACGGCGATGGCACGGACTCCCGCGCGGCGGGCCATCTCGAGATCTTCGGGGGAATCGCCGACGTAGACGCAGGCGGCGGGATCCAGCGACATTTGGCGCAGCGCGAGACGCAGCGGGGCGGGATGCGGCTTGCGGTAACGTGTGTCTCCGCTGCAGACGCGCGATGCGAAGAGATTGGCGAGTTGGAAGAGGCGCAACTGGCGCACGACGCGGTCGCGGTCACCGCTGGTGACGACTCCGAGCTGGTGGCGCGCGCGGAGATGCTTCAGCACACGGCGGGCGCCTGGCATCAATTGGGGACGATGCGTGGCGTATTGTTTGCGCCAGGCGCGGTCGGCATCATCCCAACGAGCGCGGGGCAGTTTGGCGGCGCGATAGACGCGATACCAATTGGGGGAATAGTGGCGGGTGAGGTCGGCCAACGTCCAGGGAATGCCCATTTCGCGGAACATGGCGAGATAGGCGGAGGAATCGGCGCGGTAGGAGTTGAGGAGCGTGCCGTCCCAGTCGAAGAGGACGCCGCGGATGTTGCATTTTGCCGTGGCGGACATGTTTGGCCTGATTAGATTAGCAGAGTACAGGCGGGTAGATTGGGGCACTAACAAAACGCGGCGGAGTCTTGAGTGTTGAAACCGTGCCGAGATGGGGCGCAGCGGTGCTGCGCCCCTACCGGGGTGATGCCTCGGCTCGGCTTAAAACTCGAGGCGGACGGATAGCTGCGCCTGGCGCGGGTCGCCTACGCCGACTCGGAGGAAGCCGTTGAAGTCGAAGAGCTGCGGCGTCGAGAGTGGGTTGACGTTGTTTTTGTTGTTGAAGGCGTTGAACACTTCAATCCTTGGGATGATCCTGAAGCGTTCACCGAGGTGAATTGGCCTGGCGACGCCGAAGTCGAAGGTAAAGAAGGCGTTGTCTTTGCGGAGGTGATTGCGGCCGCAATCGGTGCCGTTCACGAAGCGCGTGTTGGAGTTGGTGGCGCTGCAAGGCGCTCCCGTCGGGTTCAGAGTGAAGTTATCCGTGATGGGCTGGGCGGAGTGGGCTTGCATTCGGACGTTGGCGTCAAAGCCCCAAGGGAGATTGGCGACAGTATAAAAATTAAACTTGTGTCGCTCGTCGCGGTCGGAGTAGGAATATTCGGCGCCGAGGTTGTGAAGATCGGCGTAGCGGAAAGTGAAGGGATCGCGCTCGTTGGAGTCATCGTCCCTATCAACCGAATAGGTGTAATTTGCGTCGAACAGGAAGCGATGGCTCATGCGCTTGCGCATGCCAAAGGTAACGCCGCGGTAGAGCGATTTGGCGGAGCTGACGGTGTCGGTCACGGCTCCCAGGTTCGCGAAAGGAGCAGTCCCGGTGTAGCTTGCGGTGTCGCCGTTCACGGGAAGAACGGAGACCGGTCCGACATTGGGGTTGGTGAAGCGAGTCAGGTGCACGCCCTTGGACATGGTGAAGTCCGCGTAGGCCGCGAAGTCGTTCAGAAGTTGCTGCTCGAAGCCGACGTTGGTCGTGTAGATTCGCGGGTTCGCATAGTCTCGACTGAACACCGTGACGTCCACGAACGTGGGAGGAGCGCTTCCAGCCGGCGGAGGATTCTGGATGGGGGCGGCATTGGTTCCATAGGCAGGCGGAATGTTGAAGGCCGAGCCGGCAGCGAACGCTTGCTGTTGCACGCCGTTGGTGGTGATGGCGCCGACCTGAGTGAGCATGTTCTGGCGGGCGTTGAAGATGCCCCAACTTGCGCGCAGAGCGGACTTGCCGTTGCCTCGAATGTCCCAGGCGAAACCTATACGGGGTTGGAATTCCTTATATTGGTTCGGCAGTTTTCCAGTTGATGGGAAAGCTGGATTGCCCAAGTTCGTACCGTAGGCTGTTTGCGAAGGCGGGATGGTTGGATCGGGGAATTTCTGAGCGTCCCAGCGCAGGCCGTAATTCAGCGTGAAATTGCGCCACAGCTTCCAGGTGTCTTGGACGAAGAGAGAGATATCTTCATTGGCGATGTTGGACGCGCCCGACTGATCGAAGGTTTCTCCCTGCGTCGCGGGCCCGTGCTGGAGATACAGCAATAGCGGGCCGCCGGTGAAAGTGGTGCCAGCTGGGCAAGCCGCCACGTAGGTGATTGCTTGGGTCGTGTTGTTCTTGCATTCCTTGACGGTGGGTCCGTTGAGTACATAGTGCATGAAGCCGACGGGGCCGTCGAAAATATAGCGACCGGTGAAGAAGCCACGGAAAATCTGGGTATTGCGGCTGTGAATCCATTCGCCCCCGAACTTAAAGGCGTGCTTGCCTTTGATAACGGAGAAATTGTCGCGGATGTCGTAGCGGTAGAAAATTTCATCGATGGCAGGCTCGAGAAAGAAAGGCTGCCCGAAGCGGAACGTTGTCCCAAATCCCATAGCAGTATCCGGAACGCTTGTCGGATCAATGGTGTTGCGTGGACGGTTTTCCCTGGCATAGGTAAAGTGGGCTTCATTCAGCATCGTGTTGGAGACGGTGCTGAACCAATTGGTGCTGATAGCCTGGATTTTTGATGGCCCTTCGATCCCGTTGGCGGAGGTGCCGTAGGTACCGACATCAAATGTTTGGTTCGGGTTTTTGGACCAATCGAAATTGTAGGATCCGAAAATCTGATTTTTGGCGTTGAGGTTGTAGTCGACGCGCCCGAAAACGGACGCGTTCCGAATCTGGTGAATAGCGGGAAGGCCTTCGTCAGTGTTCTTAATGGGAGACGGGAAGGCTGTGTTCTTGAAGAAATTGAGAAGCGCGAGACGCTGGCAATCGGGGCTGGAATTGATTATCGCGTCGGTAACGGGAGTTCCGTCAAAAACGGGGGACGACGCGCAAGCCGTGCCGATCGCGGCGCTGAGGTTCTTGCGGGAGAGATCTTCGCGAATGCCTTCGGCGGCGGCGAAGAAGAAGAGCTTGTCCTTGATGAGCGGGCCCCCGAAGCTGCCGCCGAACTGGTTGCGGCGGAAATTATCGAGCGGCTTGCCGTCGGAGGTGGCGGCGGTAAGAGCTTCGGTGCGGAAGTATTCGAAGGCGCTTCCATGAAAGTTGTTGGTGCCAGACTTAGTGATGACGTTGATGACGCCGCCCGCGGTGCGGCCGAATTCGGGATTGGCGCCGCTGGCGACGACCTGGAATTCCTTGACGGCTTCGAGGGTGATGTCGATCGCCGCGCGCTGACCACCCATTTGTTCGCCGAAAAAGCCATTGTTGTAGTCGCCGCCATCGAGGCTGATGTTGTTGAAGATGCCGCGCTGACCGTTAATGTTGATTTCGTCGCCGTCGGGACCTTGGGTGATGCTGACGCCGGGAGTCAAGGTGAGCAGGTCTTCGAATTTGCGGCCGAGTACGGGAGTTTGCGCGATGGCGGCCTCGTCGAGTGTGGAGGAGCTTACGGTCTTGGTGACTTCGATGACGGGGACGTCAGAAACGGTGATTTGCTGGGAGACGGTGGAGATTTTCATGGTGACGGGGATGGTAATGACTTGACCGACGGTGAGCTTCACATTTTGCTGAAGAATGGTGGCGAATCCGGGCTGGCTGATGGTGAGTTGATAGCGGCCGGGCGCGAGGCTGAGAAAAGCGAAATGGCCGTCGGAGTTGGTCTTTTCCGTCTGCGTGAAATTGGTGTCGAGGTTCTTGGCTACGACAGTGGCGCCGGCGACACTGCCGCCGCGCTCATCGACAACGTCGCCCTGGACGTTGCCGGTCGTGGTCTGGGACTGCGCATGTCCTGAAGAGGCACACGCGAGTAGAAACGCAAATAGAATGAAGGCACACCCTAACTTTTTCATTTTTCCCCCTGACACTTCCCCCCCACTTCGAAATCGCCAATGTTGCGATGACTCAAAAAGCTTAAATGCGGCTGAGAGAGTTTAGTCAAGAGTGTTCAAGACGGCAAGCGCCGGGGCTGTGGAAAGTTCGGAAGCGAGATATCGAAAAACCTGAGGCTGAAAAGCTCGTCGAAGGAAGATTTCAGGGCTTGAGGAAGCGGGCGGGGACGCGATCGTCGCGGTCGAATTGCACCTCATCGAAGGGGGCGGCGATTCCGTACCATCCGGGCATGGCTGCAGGTTCACAGCGTCGCACGTGAGCCCTGGTGGCGAGCACAACGTTGCCGTGACCCATGGGCTTGCTGACAAGAACGATTTCGATCTCGAGCGAAGCTGCGATGGGCAGCGGCCTGGGGCAGAGGAAGTAGACGCCAGTCGAGCTGATGTCACGCGTAACCAGAGTGACCGGAAATTCCTCGGGGATATTGTTGACGCTGCGCAATCGCAACGGGAGCTTGAGGGTGGCGCGCGGGTATTCGCGGTGCTCCGGATGAATGCCAACGGCGTGAGTGGGCACGCGGGCGAACCGGCGGGGCTGAGTCTCTGAAGAGAGCGGGGTCAGGCGCCATGGCGGCACCACAGCAGGGTTAGATACCACTTGCGGAGCGGCAGCGAGCACAGGCCGACCTTTCACGGCACTCTCTTCCGGCAGCGTCAACAGCGGTCTTGCGCGATTCTTCGCACTCATCTCGCCCCTCAGGAGATGCGGCTACATCATGCTGCTTGGTCCCGAAAAAATGGCCCGACTGCCATTTCCGATACAACGGAGTGGGCCGCTAAAATGCCACTAAAGAGGGTGGAGGTCAACCTGTGGAAAAGTCTGGAAGTGTCTTAACCTCAAATGCTTAGTTATAGTACCTTGCCGCATGATTGCGCTCTGTTAATTCACTATTGACGCGATGGCAGGGACTTGCTCATCCAATATGGCGCTGGACACGCCGTGGTCGGCCGTTTACGTTTGTGGTTTTACGGTGAGGTCAGAATGTCCACCACCATGCTCGAACGTGATCCTGAGCCCTTGGCTCCCGCTGTTGAGCCGCGTGCTTCAAAAGCCTCCACGTTGGTAGTCATCGCGTTCGGGCTTGTGTATGTGGTTTGGGGATCGACGTATCTGGCGATTCGCGTTGGGATCGAGTCGTTTCCGCCGCTCTTGTTGGCTGGTTCACGCCACCTGCTAACGGGTTTCATTCTTTACCCGATCCTGAGATGGAAAACCGGAGTGCGACCGACGGCGGCGCACTGGCGTATGTCTTTCATTACGGGATTCTTACTGTTGTTTCTCGGGAATGGCGGTGTGTGCTTGGCGGAACGCACGGTTCCTTCGGGAGTGACCGCGCTACTTGTCGCGACGGTTTCGCTGTGGATGGTCCTGGTGGATTGGCTGCGACCTGGAGGCACGCGACCCGGACCGCGGGTGGTGGCTGGGTTGCTACTCGGTTTTAGCGGGCTGGCGCTCTTAGTCGGGCCTAAAAACCTAGGCGGGTCCGGGCGCGTCGACCCCTTTGGAGTAGGGCTTCTGGTGATTGCCTCGCTGGCTTGGGCTAGCGGGTCGGTTTACTCCAAACATGCTGGCGGACTCTCGGGCTCACCCTTGATGGGAGCGGCGATGCAGAGCCTTGCGGGTGGGGTTTCCTTGTGGATTGCGGGAATACTGTCGGGAGAGGTCGGGGATCTCCATCTTAGAGCGATTTCGGCACGTTCTTGGGCGGCGCTTGGATATCTGATTGTGTTCGGGTCGATGGTGGGTTTCACCGCGTACATCTATATTTTGAAGAAAAGCACGGCGACGCGGGTGGCGACTTATGCGTTTGTAAATCCAGTAGTGGCGCTTTTTCTCGGGTGGCTCCTCATCGGGGAGACCATCAACGCGCGCACCGTGATCGCCGCCGCAGTGATTTTGACCGCTGTTTTGTTGGTGATTACCGCACCTCACCGCACGCCGCTGCGAGCAGAACGCCGGGCCGTCGAACCCGCGGAAGCCTGACCTCTCCGTAACAAAAACCTGTTTTTGACGGGCGTTCGCGGATAGATTGGTTCTTGCGTTGTTGGTAGTGTTGGCGCATGAACATGAACCGCAAGAGCCACCAAATCAAAAGCAACATTCCGCCGCGGGCCGCCGCGCGCTACTGGCGCGCCACGATTACTCGCGATGCGCGCGCAGACGGCACCTTCGTGTTAGCGGTGCGTTCGACGCACATTTACTGTCGACCGTCTTGCCCGGCGCGGCGGCCGCTGCGGCGCAACGTGGTTTTCTTTCAAACTGGCGCGGAGGCGGAGAAGCAAGGATTCCGGCCCTGCCGACGCTGCAAGCCCAATGAAGTGGCGGGGCCGGTGGCGCTGGTGGAACGCGCGTCCCGCGAATTGGCCAAGTTCGGGGAAGACGAAGGCGTGCGGTTTGCTGCGCTGGCAGCAAGATTAGACACAACTCCGGGGACATTGCGACGAGCATTCCTGCAGGTGACGGGCTTGCGGCCGCGCGATCTGGCAGCAGCTCTGCGGCTCGCACGCTTTAAGAAAATGCTGAGAGAAGGAAAAGGAATCGCCGAAGCGCTTTACGAAACTGGTTACGGTTCGACGAGCCGCGTCTATGAAAGCAGCAACGCGCAACTGGGCATGACCCCGGCAACATATCGCAAAGGAGGCAAGAGCATGAAGATCGGATACGCAGTCGCAAAATCATCGCTGGGAAAGATTTTGGTTGGGGCGACGGAGAGGGGTATTTCGGCAGTCTATCTGGGAGACGCGGAGGCAAAGCTGGTGGAAGAGCTGCGCGGTGAGTATCCAAAGGCAGAGATTTCCGCGGCCGGAGATTCTTTCGAGAAGTGGGTGAAGGAAATTGTGCAGCGCGTGGAGGGAAATCCGCCACGGCTGGAGCTGCCCCTGGATTTGCAGGCAACCGCATTTCAGCGGCGCGTATGGCAGGAACTGCAAAGAATTCCGCGGGGCATTACGCGGACCTATACGCAGGTGGCGCGGGCGGTGGGAAGCCCGAAGGCGGTGCGGGCAGTGGCGCGGGCTTGCGCCACGAATCCGGTTTCGATTGTGGTGCCTTGTCATCGGGTGATTCGTGAAGACGGCAGCTTGGCGGGGTATCGGTGGGGGCTTTCGCGGAAGGAGCAATTGCTGGCCCAAGAGCGAGCTGCAGGCTAAGAGCGGCGATCGAATTACGCCGCGGCTATTGGCGAGGCTTTATGCGCGTAGCGTTTTTGGGCCAGTCAGGCTTGAACTTGGAATCGCTAATCTTCAGGTTTTTCATCATGTTCGAATACTTGAAGAGAAAGTAGTCGCCTGAACCAGCCTCAAAGAATTTCTGCTGAATGGGCAGCCATGAAGAAGCGTCGATCCACATCTGAATTTTTGTGATTTGCTTGCGAACGTCTTCGGATTTGGGTGAGAGGGCCAGCACAAAAGTCTTGTGGCGGTCTATTTCTTCTTCGCCGCTCAGGGCAATATCGTAGCTCTTCTCCATATTCTGGCTTTTCGTGCCGAATCCCAGGAGCACATACTGATCGACGAGAGCGCGGTTCTTACCAAGGTTGTATTCCTCGACGCGATTGATTTTGGGCGTAAACACGAATAGCGAATCTCCGGTACGCAGAATGACGCGATGATCGGGCTTGGTGAACTCGATGCGCATTTTTTGGTCGCGGCGCACAAAAATCTGGCCGGTTTCCGTGGAAGTGTCCTTCACCACGTCGGTGTATTTGACGTGCTCGATGTCCGCAGTCAGGCTATGAAAATCGGACGCGGACTTATCCATCATGTTCAGAACACTTTGGGTGGTCCAGCGGGGGCTATCCTGCGCGGCGGAGGCATGCAACAGCAGAATACAGGCGAGCGCACAAAGCCCCACCGGCGCAACCAAAGAAACGGCATTTTTCAAGCTAAACCCCTGCGGCCGGAAGGATGGGCCGGCGTTTTGAAAATCGGTGTAATCGTAGCACATAGCAATGGATGCGCGCGTCGCGCCAGGAGTTTCACGAACGGAAAACCAAGTGCGCACCGATTAGCGGCGAATTTCGACTTCGTAGGCGATCACGGTGCCTTCCCCGTTGCGCACGGCTTCGATTTTTGTGATGGAGAATCGGCCGTTGCGCAAATCAGGGAGAGCGCGCTGCAGAGCCTGGTGCAGTTCGTTCTGCAAAGCGGGAGTTTGCTCGGGGGGCGCGAGAACGCGCGCGTCAACGCGGTACTCCTGCCGATGCCCATCATCGGAGAAAAGGACGAGCTGAACTTGGTCCGACGCGACAGGCATGCCAACTTGCGGCTGGTCGCGGAACCAGCCGCGAGGGGTAAGCAAGACAAAGATCAGAACTAGAACGACGGCGACGTCATACTGCCAGGTTCCGCGTTCGTAAGACCAGAAAAACGTCCTGGAGAGAATCTGCTTCAAGCCGGCCATATCAGTCCGCCGGGATGCCGTCGACGATCACCCCGTCGCGCATGTGCACGACACGGTCGAAATAGGTGACCGCTTCGGGATTGTGCGTGATCATCACGATGGTTTGTCCCAGATTTTTATTGAGCTGGCGGAGCATCTGCAAGACGATTTCGGAATTTTTGGAGTCGAGGTTGCCGGTGGGTTCATCGGCAAGAAGGATTTTAGGTTCGTTAATGATGGCGCGGGCGATGGCCACGCGCTGCTGCTCGCCGCCGGAGAGCTCGGATGGTTTGTGGTGTAGGCGGCCTTCAAGGCCCAGCATCTTGGTGACGACGTCGAAGCGGTGGGGATCGAAACCGTCGCCGTGGATGAATTGCGCGATGGCGATGTTGCCTTTGGCGGTCAAGGTGGGCAGCAGATTGAAGCGCTGGAAAACGAAGCCGATCTTGTGACGCCGCAGCTTGGTGCGAGCCGCATCGCTAAGCTCCGTCAAATCGTTGCCATCGACGAGCACGCGGCCTCGCGTGGCCTGCGCCAATCCGCCGATGACGTAAAGAAGAGAGGACTTTCCGCAGCCGGACGGGCCCATGACCGCAACCGACTCTCCCGGCAAGACCTCAAAGTCCACGCCGCGGAGCGCAGGCACCTCCACTTGGCCGGCCCGGTAGAGCTTCCACAGACCTTCGGTTTTGAGTATCGGCTCCAAATCAATTTGCCCTGAAGAAAATGCGCCGACAGGTGACTGTATTGTAGCCGCGATTGCCGTGCGCTGCCTAGCCGCGTCGTCCCTGATTATTGCGGCTCTAGTCATACGAAAGCGCCTCGACCGGATCCTTGCGGCTGGCCACCCAGGCCGGATAGCTTGCGCCAATTATCGCTCCCACCAAAGCGATGCCGGCCGCGCGCAGCACCCATTCCGGGGTGATCAGAATCGAGAGCGTCGGAAACCCGGCAAGGAATGCCGCGCGTACGGCGTAACTCAATCCAACGCCAGCGGCAATTCCGAAAACGCAGAGCGCGGCGGATTCGGTGAGGAGGGCGCGTACGATGAAGCCGCGATTGGCGCCGAGCGATTTCAGCACACCGATATCGCGTGTGCGCTCGATGACCGTGGTGTACATGGTGAGGAAAATCACGAGGAGGCCGATGGCAATGGCCAACGAGATCATGGCGTGGATGAAGGTCTCGAGGCCCGGGATGTTTGTGGAAGTCATAAGCGACAAGAAGTCTTTTAGAGGGCGAACAGTGTAACCGGGGAGCACGGCGCGAATTTGCTCCGTTACGTCCTCGGTGTGCTCCGGGCGCGTACACTTCAGGAGGAAGATAGAGGCTTTGTCGTGGGCGCCAACCAGGTCCTGCAGAGTGGAAATAGGCACGAACAAACGAGCACCTTTGCCATGCTCGATGATAGCGACTACGTGCCAGTCGTGATTTAGAAGGTTGTAAGTGTCGCCGACTTTTAGTTTTTTGGCTTTAGCGGCCCAGTCATCGACCAACAAATCGTCGGGACCTTCCATGTCGTGGCCTTGCAGAAAGACGAAGCCTCCGGAGACGGCGCGAAAAGTTTCGGGGTTGATCCCGTAAATCACTTCGACGCCGCCGGTGGAGTTGAATTGCAGAAGCGCGGGAGCCACCGCTTTCACGTATTTCATCTGTGCGAGCTTGTCACCAATCTTACTGGGCATGGGCGAGCCGCTGAAACCGAGAAAAATGGAGGCGGCGGGAGGCTGCAGCATGATGTCCGCGCCGATTCCTTCGATGCGCTTGGCGGTTTCCGTAAGAAGGCCCGAAGTGAGGCCGACGATCAACACAACGAGGGCAACTTCGACGGCGACGGCCATCACGCCGACAAGGGTGCGCAACGGGCGATGCAGCAAATTGCGCACGATGAGCTCGCCCATCATCGCGGTTTCTCCTCCGCAGCCTCGCCTACGCGCACGAGGTCGCTGCCTGGTGGCTGTTCGAGCTTGAAGCGGTCGAGCGGCAGTTCTTCATTTAGAGAGAGTTTGATGATTAGCATGTCGAGGCGGTAGTCATCGTGAGGGCGTTCAATGCGGAACTGGCGGGGGAATGCGCTGATACCGCTGAGCGTTGGGTGCGTCGGGCTCTCCTGGTCGCTTACCAATGGCTGCCAATCCGAAACGTGAACGTCTGAAAGCAAAATGCCCCGCGGACCGAAGGATTGCAGGCGGGAGACCTGCAAATCGGCGCGATCGAACCAGATCTTGCGGAGTATCTCCGTGCGGTAGCCGCCGCGCAGCACGGTCAAGACGTAGTAGCGCGCGGCCTCGTCGTTGAATTCCTCGAAGGGCACATTCTCTTCTTTGCGAACCTCGGGCCATAGGAGGGCATCCAGCAAGTGTTGTGGACGCAAGTTCTCGATAGGCTTTTCGCTGATACGCTCCGCCGCCACCGAGCCGACGAGAAATTTGTTTTTCGAGGGGATGTAGACGCGAAAAGTTTCGCCGTCACTAGCCATATCGAAGATCGTTTTGCCGATGACGGGCGCCTGGCCAATCATGCGGATTTGCGCGGGGCGTTGGGCCAGGAGGAAAGCTTTCACCTCGTGGTACTCCTCGATGACGCCGCTGTACTTCGAGCCGGCGGTGGGCTTGAGCTCAACGGTGGCGTTCACACTTTTCACCGCGCGGGCGATTTCGTTGTATTTCTCGAGCAGTTCGTCGCGAGTTGCGTCGCGGACGACGGGTTTGGCCAGCGGAGGCAATTTGGTGGTCGATTTGATGACTCGGCCACCGCAGCCGCAAGAAAGCGACGCCAGTGTCGTCCAGACCATCCAAGTCAGCACACGTATGTTCAATCCGGCCGTCCTCATCCGCACAAATGAAGCAATCTAGCAACCACAGGAATGCGCGTCAACGCAGCGGAGCCATGGGCCACGGATTCAGTGAGGCCGCGCAATGTAAACGTCAAATTTTTGCACTGCCGGGCGAACGCGGCGGATGACTTCGGTGGGCCAGAGCGTTTGGCTGAGGAGCGTCACCCAGCCGTCTTCGGGTTCGCAAACGGCACAAAAAGTGTAACGGGCACACGCAGGTTGATAGGCATCGAGGCCGCGGCGCGAGAGCTCTTTTTCGAGCTCGGCGTCGCCGTCTTGCGCCGGACCACCGGCACGGACACCAAAGGTCTCGCCTTCGAAGCGCTGGAAGAGTTCCTCGAGCTGCGTCTCGCTCGGGTGCGGAAGTACCAGACAACGTTCGGCGGCTTCGCGGTAGTGAATTTCGTGAAGCTTGCAGAATTCGCGAACGCGGTCGATGTGGCTGAAGAAGTCCACAACGAAGAATTCATTCGCAGCGAGAGCGGGGAAAACCGCGGCCCAAATGGCGGCTGCGTCTTTGCCGCGGACGGGTTCACGGCTTTCGGTATCGAGCAACTCGAGGCCAACGGCTTTGACATCGGCACCGAGGTCGAGGGCTTCGACATCGAGGGAGAACGGCGGCAGCTCTAACACTCTGGGATCGAGAGGCGGCTTGCCGGGGGCGCTCATACTTCGGATTCTGCCTGGGGAAATTTTGCCTGAAACTCCGGTGCTTGTTTGCGGACGTCGAGCCAATCGAAGAAGGCGTCCGGGGTTTCGAGCCAGATGCGAAACCAGTTGGCGATTTCGATCTTTTCGGCGCGCTTGTTGGGCTCGACCTTGGGATTGCGAGAAATCATTTCGGCGCGGCGCTTGCCGAGGCGCGCGACGTTCAAGACGCGCTCGACAGCAGCGCGCTCGCCGTGCGCTTGGAATTTGCGCATCAGCTCGTCGAGACGCATGATGCTGAGTTCCGCATCCTCCAGCGTTTTGAAATGCAGCAAGTCTTCGAACTCTTCCTCATACTGTTCTTCTGCTTCTTCCTGCTGGGATAGCACGACGCGCATACCGGCGCTTTTCAAAACGTCGGCAATGTAGTCCGTGCCAGTTTTTCCTTCCTCCCCATGCTCGGCGATGAGGCGCCGGCGCACTTGCTCGATTTCCGCGGGAGTAAATTTCTGAGCGGCGATGGCTCGCGCGGCCTGCAGAATCAGAGCCTTCTTGGTGCTCAACATATCGTTCATTGGGCCGCGACCTTTTGCTGCTTAGGGTGAGCTTTGTGCTTGCCTTGAGATTTCTTGGCGGCCGTAGCGTGCTTCCTGAGTGCCTTCGTTGTTTGTTTGTGAGGCGCGGGGGGAGCGGGCGGCGGAGTCGGAGGGTCAGCAGGCAATCCCGCGAGCAGGCGGCGGTACTTGGTTACATTGTGATTGTGTTCTGTGAGCGTGGCGGCGAAGAAGTGGCCACCCTGGGTATTGGCGACGAAATACAAGTAATCTGTCTTCGCCGGGTCCAATGCGGCGCGCAGCGAGCCCGCCCCGGGATTGCCGATAGGACCCGGCGGCAGACCAGGATGCACATAGGTGTTGTACGGCGATGGGAAGCGCAAATCGGCACCGGTGAGCTTGCCGTTGTATTGCCCGGCGTCTTGCAGGGCGTAAATCACTGTCGGATCGCATTGCAGCGGAATATTTTTCCGGAGTCGATTTTCAAAGGCGCCTGCCACGAGCGGGCGCTCCTCTGGCTTGGGCGTTTCACGTTCGACGAGAGAGGCGAGCGTGACGACTGAGGCCACAGGGCGGCCATGTTCCAAGCCAGTCGTGTCGCGCTTGCTCTCCGGAGGAGAGATGCGTTGCCACTCTTCTTTGAATTTGCGGACCATCTCGGCGGTCACATCTGTTGGAGTTGGATGCCTGGGCAGGAAATATGTCGCAGGAAATAAGAAGCCTTCGAGTGTTTTGGCGTGCGGGGCAATGTCGCGAATCAGTTCGGGATTTTGGGCTGCGGCCAGGAATTCGTCGGCGGTCATTAGTTTTTCTACTTCAAAGTCGTGGGCGATGTCAAAGATGGTCTCACCTTCACGGACGGTGAACGGCTGCTCGTAGATATGGCCGTCGGCAATTTGCCAGAATACATCGTGACCGCTGATGGCGTGGTCGAAGAAATATTCACCGGCTTGCAACCGGCGCCTGGGATGGCGCCGCGCGTACACTTCGAAGGCGAACGCGCTGCGAATCACGCCGTTTTGCTTCAGGAGACGCGCGACGGCTCTGCTGGAGGCGCCGTGGAGCAGATCGACGAAGACGCCTTGCGCGGCAAAGCCCTGATATGGCTGTTGGATGCCATACCACATCCAAGCCGCGGCTCCCGCGACCGCGAGCAACACTAGCACGGCGCCGACTGCTAGAGTTCTTTTCAATTCAGCCAGCTCCTTTGCGTTGGCGGCGGTCGATAATCTTCACTTATCAATTTTGCCTGTTTCCGCAGGCTTTATCGAATTTCGCGGTCATGCGGGAGCCAAATTAGTTACGCTCCCGCGCCGCGCATGTCTTAGTGCGGCCGTGCGACCCACGAAGATTAGATGTGTTCTTGGTTGGGTTTCGTCGCGCGCCGCTGCTCCAGGTATTCTTTCAAAATCACGGCTGCGGCGACAGCGTCTACGGAGGCGCTGGCAGGCCTTCGCTCACCTTTGCCATGCGTTTTCGCATCATGCAAAACTCTTCCGGACTGTTCTTCGAGCAAACGTTCCGCTTCCCAGCTGGTGAGGCGCTCATCGAGCATGTCCACGGGCAACCCCAGTTGCTTGCGGAGGCGCGAGGCGAAGCGGGTGGCCTCTTCCGCCATTTCGCCGCGCGTGCCGTCTAGACGGAGAGGCAGCCCGACGACGATTTGGCGGACACCATGTTCGCGAGCAAGTTCGCGCAATCGCCGCATGTCTTCATTGCGGTTGACGCGCTCGAGAGTAAGGAGCGGTCGCGGAAGCTGCGCTTCCGTTTCGGCAATGGCCAAGCCGATACGCGCGCGGCCGTAATCCACTGCCAGAATTGATTCAGCCATATTTCCGGTTTCGTGACGCCGCGTCTCCGTGGGCATTTCCTTCTTTATGGTTTTCGGCCTCTTGTGCCGTTTTGCCAAGGCTCCCAGTAGCCGAGTTGCATCATCTTTTCGTCGAGATGCGTTTCTTTCAGCAGCCGGTCGATTTCGATGCGCGATAAACGTTTGCCGAGTGGCTCTGCGCGGTCGGCGATGCCCCACGCGGTGACAGCAGCAAGTGCGGTGTTGATCTTCAGCTCGCGGATGTCCACTTTGTCGAAGGTGTCGGATGCCGCGTGATAGTTGGGCAGATAGTTGGCTTCGTCCTGCTCGGCGACCAGCGTGGGAACCCCTTCGAGAAAGAAATCCCAATTGTCCGTGCCGATGTCGCCGTCGAGTGTGTGGTGGGAGACGTCCCAGGAATCGAGCGGCTTGAGGATTTCGCGAACGCCGCTTTCGATGTCGCCGCGTCCGGTTAGAGAATAGCCGGTGACGCGTCCGACGCCGGAATCGAAGACTACCACGGCGCGAATCTTGTCAAGTTCTGCGCGGTGCGCCAGCGCATATTGCCAGGAGCCGTACATGCCTTGCTCCTCGCCGCTGAAGAGCACGAAGCGAATGGTGCGCCGCGGCACCAATCCTGTGGCTTTGATGGCGCGTGCTGCTTCGATCACCAGCGCTGCATTGCAGCCGTTATCGAGTGCGCCGGTACCCAGGTCCCACGAATCGAGGTGCGCTCCGATAATGACTGCTTCGTCTGGCTTCTCGCGTCCGCGAATTTCACCGACCACGTTTTCCTGCTCCACTGCGCCGCCGATCTTGTTTGGCATGCTGAAACGCACGCGGACTTTGCCGGGATAGGCGGCAATCGTTCGTGACAAACGCATGGCGTCTTCGCGGGCGACCACGGCCTGGGGAATGCGATCCAGCGTTCCGTCGCCGGTATTTGTGTGCCGGTACAACAGCAAGCGCTCGCGGGCGCCCATCCAGAGAATCGCGGCCGCGCCACGCTTTGCGGCACGCTCGATTACTCCCGGCGGTTGTGTGTACTCGTTGAAAAGATCAGCCCAAGTTGAGCCAAGACCGGAAGAGGCAAGAAGAATGGCACCCTTTACCGCGGCGCCCGCTCGCGCAAAGTCCTGTTCATTGCCATAGCCGATATCAACGAGGTTGGCTTCGATGCCGCCGGCTGGAGTTGAGGGCGACCAGCCTACGGCGACCAAGCGCACCGGAAACTTGACCGGCCCAAGCAATTCCAGGCGTGTTTCCCCTTCGCTCCAAGTCAGCGGCAGCGTGTACTTCTCGGTGTGCACGTCGACACCTTCAGCACGGAAAGCAGCCACGGCCCAGTCCACTGCCTTGGCCATCTCCGGCGAGCCGGTGACGCGGCCGCCCACTTCATCCGTCAGCCGTCGCAAATTTTGCTCAAGCGGCGAAGGTCCCATGACCTGAGGCAGAATCTTCGCCGCCGCCTCCGCACACGATGCCTCCGTGGCCGAGCATGGCGCTGCTCCCTGGCCAGCCGCCGGCTTGGCCAATGGATCCGTCTTGGCCGCAGGCAATTGCGCGGAGAAGGCAGAGGCCGCGAAGCACGCAAGGAAGGGAGTAGCAAGCAAAGCAAACCGCACAGTGAATACCTCTGGGAAAGAGTCCGACCGTCACAAACAAGGTTGCTCACGAATTATAGCGCATCGCGGAGTACCCTGTTCCTAAGGCCAAGTGACTCTCTGGCGGTTGCCCAAAGAAAAGCAGATCGGGGACTGACCTGCGGGGCGATGATGCTGGTATCGGCCCTCAGGAGGTTTGTGATGAAAAGTAAGCTGCTCATCGCCGCGGGATGTATTGCGGCCATAGTTGGCGTGCGTGTGCTAATCGCCGCGCCGGGCTGGTTCAAAGAGCGGCGCGAAAATCGGCAATTCATTGCCGTCAACAACTTGACGCCAGAACGATTGGTCGCGCGTTGCGGGCCACCAATTGGAGACGAGACCAAGAACCTCTATCCGATCATCACGCGAGACATGAGCTATAAGTCAGACAGCCAGGGAATGATCGTGTTCAAGTTCAGCAAGACCGCGGAAGAATCCAGCGACTGGGTATTCATGTCCATGCAGGATTCCAAAGGAAGCGCAGATTACGAATCCCCCAACGCGAAGATCGCGGCGCTTTCGTGCCTGGATTCCAGGAAATAGGCACAGCTGAAAAAGGGTTTTGGAGCCTGGATACTCAAGATGGGCTAGCCCACCGAACGACCAACACTCCAAGTCAAGGTGCAGGTCAAGCGTTCGCTATCCCTGAAACCTGTGGCTCCATGTAGTTGTCGTCGTAACTTCTCAATAGGTTGTTCTCAGTCTTTAGACGCTTGGCACAGATGTGGTTCTGATTGCGACCACGCAGTGTTGAACAGAGTTCAGAACTGCGGCAGATGGTAAAGTGGGTAGCGTCTGCTGGCGGATGCCGGGCGAGCCAGATTCTTGATGAGCGAAGACTATTTAAAGGCAGCGGCAGAGGTAGCGCGAGAGGCCGGCGCGATTTTGCGCGAGGAATTTGACCGCCCGCTGCAGATTTCGTACAAGGGCGACGTCGATTTGGTGACTCAGGCAGACAAGCGCTCGGAAGCCACCATTGTAAGGCGCTTGACGCAGTATTTCCCTGAGCACGCGATAGCCGCTGAAGAGGGAACAGGGCACGAGAGCGCCTCTGATTCCGAATACCGGTGGCATGTCGATCCCCTCGACGGCACTACGAACTTTGCGCATGGATATCCGTGTTTTTGCGTCTCCATTGCCTTGGCGCAGCGTGACACGGTAATCGCAGGGGTCGTCTTCAACCCCTTTTACAATGAACTGTTCGCGGCCGCGCGCGGCGAAGGAGCAACACTGAACGGCAGAGAGATCCACGTTTCAAAGGTAGCCACGCTCTCGACGAGCCTGCTTTGCACCGGCTTTCCGGTGCACAAGCGCTTGGCCAACCCCAACATTCATTACTACTGGGACTTCACCTTGCGTTCCCACGGCGTGCGCCGAGATGGCTCCGCCGCCCTCGATCTTGCCTGTGTGGCCGCGGGGCGCTTCGACGGCTTCTGGGAGTTCGGCCTGCAGAAATGGGACACCGCTGCGGGTGTGTTGCTCGTGGAGGAAGCAGGTGGAAAGGTCAGCGATTTTTCCGGCCAGCCCTATCGGCTCGGGGGTCCGGTGATATTGGCCACCAACGGAACCATTCACGAAGAAATGCGCGAGGTAGCACTGGAGATTTCACAACGCGATCCGGCATCTCCGCTGCGCCGATAAGTCTGAGACATCAGCGAACCCCAGCAACGGAGGCGGTTACTTTAGCGAGCAGCTCATTTGGCAGGGTGGCGTAGCCTCGCTCTTGCGCGATCTTTTGACCCTCGCCGTAAACCCATCTTAGATAGGCAGTCACGGCGCGGCCCCGCTCGGGATTCTTTGATTTCGCCGGAATGTACAGCCAGGTAAAACTAGTGACAGGGTAGCTGTCCCGTCCGGGCGCGTTAGTCAGGGAAACGCGGAAGTCGCCCCGCATCTTCGCTCCGAGAGCCGCGGTAGAGATCGATTTCGTCGTGGGCAGAACAAACTCGCCAGCGGGATTCTTGACGCGTGCCATTTTCAACGAAGCCATTTGCGCGAGATTTGATTCTGTGTACCCGATGGACCACTGGGTTGCGCGCACCTTGTCCGTCATGTCTTGAGACCTGGCCGTGCTTAATCCGATCGGCCACTTCGGCGATTCGCCTCGCCCTGCCTTCACCAGGAATTCGGGGCTCACTTTGCAGAGAAAATCAGAGAGGATGTAATTCGCGCCCTTGCCGTCCGCGCGATGAATCACCTGAATCGGCTGCGCAGGAAGCTTCATCGCAGGATTCAGTTTGGCGATTGCCGGGTCGTTCCAGGACTTCGTCTTGCCCAGGAAAATATCCGCGAGTACCGGTCCAGAGAGCCGAAGGTCCCCGGGTGTATTGGGCAGGTTATACACGACTGCAATGCCAATCAGAACGGTCGGCAATTCCAACACAGGGACAGCCGCGCTCTTTAAGCTATTTTCCGGAATAGGTGCATCGCCGCCGCCCCAGTCGCCCACACCCCCAAGAACCTTGCGAGCGCTGTCGGCAGTACCTTCGGGAATATAGCGCAACTGTGTTTCTGGATGCTGCGCATGGTAAGCCTCACCCCAGGCAACATACAGGGGCTCCGGAAGGCTGGAGCCCGTGGCCACCAAAGTGGTCGACGTTTGCGCCTGTCCGGTGGGAAAAATGCCTGATAGCAACGTCGCTACCAAGAAACTCGATAGTCGTGCGCACAATTGGGCACGTCTGTTCACAATGCCTCTCCTCGAAGGAAATGGCACCTAGTGTATCTACGCTAATCCCCTTCAGCAGCACAGGAACACAAAGATGTTTTTAGCGTGCCGAAACTTGCATTGCCCATAACGAACCGTTCTCTCTCGGGCAGCGCGCGTGCAAATCTTATTACTCCGCAACGGTTCCCCATTACACTGCGTCTGAGAAAGTGACTCTTAGTACGCCGGAGACAATTGTGCGAACGATCTTGCTGCTGACCGTCTCGAATATCTTCATGACGTTTGCCTGGTATGGCCACCTCAAATACCGCAGCGAGGCGCTTTGGAAAGTCATCCTCGCAAGTTGGGGCATCGCCTTCTTCGAATACTGTTTCCAGGTCCCGGCAAATCGTATTGGCTCGTACGAGTTCACGACCGCTCAGCTCAAGACCATCCAGGAAGTGATCACGCTATCGGTATTTTCAGTCTTTTCCATCTTGTACCTCGGCGAGAAACTGAAGTGGAATTACGCGGCGGGATTTGGTTGCATTGCTCTCGCCGTGTTCTTCGTATTTCACAAGTGGTGAAAGCATTTAGTCGATTTGGTGCGGCGCCCACGCAACCATGTCCTGGCACCGCGCGAAATGCAAAAGTGGCAGGCTATTGGGAAGAGCTAGGCCCGCGGCTTGCGCCATTGAGTTTCGCGTGAATTGCGCCTCGGCTGGTTGCAGCAGCCAGGGCGGATGATGGATTTCGCCGCGGTAAACGCGCCCTTTCGATGCCGCCGAATAGAGGCAATAGCGCTCCGTCAGGAAGTGCGCCAGCGTTCCCCGCTGCGCTTCGAACGAATCGCCGGTCGCCCGGTATCGTGCCTCAAAAGCAGCACCGGGCGCGCCCGGATGAGAGCGCTCGCTTTGATACTGAATCCAGCCGTCGACTTCGCTGCACTTCATGCGCGCATGGAAATAAGGCAGATGAAACGACAGCCGAGCCGCGGCCACGGCTATAGGGTTTGCAGCATCGAGGCTGAAGAACCAAACGCCAGGCTCGTCCTGAGCCGTCACATAGGTCCGAACGTTTAACTCCGGAAACACCGAGATCCAGGGCAGCGGAGGCATCCAGCGCAATCGCACACCTGTCATGCGAAACGGCACAATGCCGAGCCACGCTCGTCCCTCGAACATATCGATCTCAAGTTTCGCTGGAACGTGGGGCCGCAGCACGGCCGCTTCTACCGCCCAGTGCACGAACAGAAGGTCGTGCCATGACTGCGCCATGATCCAAGGGCCGGACGGCAACGGCCATGGCCGATCCGCGGTGCGATCAAATATGGAAGACATGGTGCGTGACGCGACCCTCGACAGCTTCGCGCGTTCAATATACCCTTCGGAGGCGTCAAAGAATCGAATCCTCTGGATTACAAATTGTT
Organism: Candidatus Acidiferrum sp.; assembly: GCA_035602505.1. Taxonomy (GTDB): domain Bacteria; phylum Acidobacteriota; class Terriglobia; order Acidiferrales; family UBA7541; genus Acidiferrum. The sequence continues at coordinate 54,798 of DATNMD010000018.1, read as the reverse complement.
CAAAGTTTTCACAGAGTAGCAAGGAGAGATATCATGCAACGCAAAGCAAGCGCCGTCTGGCAGGGTGACCTCAAGAGCGGCAAAGGCTCTATTTCCACCGACAGCGGCGTTCTCAAGCAAACACCGTATTCCTTCAGCACGCGCTTCGAGAACGGCGTAGGCACCAATCCCGAAGAGCTGCTGGCCGCGGCGCACGCCGGGTGTTTCACGATGGCGCTTTCCGCGCAGCTTGGCGGCGCCGGCTTGATCGCCCAGAAGCTGGAGACTACCGCAACCGTGAGCCTGGAAAAAGTCGGAGACGGCTTCAGCATCACCAAGAGCCATCTCGACCTGGTTGCCCGCGTTCCCGGCGCCGACAAAGCGAAGTTTGACGCCGCTGTGAAAGCCGCCGAAACAGGCTGCCCCGTTTCCAAGCTCTTCAAAGCGGAAATCTCCGTCAGCGCACGCCTTGAATCCTAGGCCAGCGCGTTTGGTTGCCGAGCCGAGGAATTAATGACTTCCGTGATTCCAGCTCCGGGCGAATTTTTAGCAGGCGTTGCGCTTTTTCTCATCGTGGTCTGGGACGCCTTTGAAGCTATCATTCTGCCCCGCCGCGTAACGCGAAAGTTTCGCCTGACCAGGCTGTTTTTCCGATTTACGTGGGGAGTTTGGAAATTCCTGGTGAACCTGGTGCCGGCGCGGAAGCCGCGTGAAGCATTGCTCGGCTTTTACGGACCGCTCTCTCTGCTGCTGCTCATCGGAGTCTGGGCCATCGGCCTGGTGTTCGGTTTCGGCCTGATGCAATACGGAACAGGCTCAGCGCTCGTCGGTGGAGGCTCGCATCCTGGCTTCTGGACCGACGTGTACTTGAGTGGAACCACATTTTTCACCTTGGGCCTGGGGGACGTTGTGCCTCGCTCAGGCCTGGCGCGCTTGCTCGTGGTTGCCGAAGGCGGCTTCGGTTTCGGGTTCCTGGCGGCGATCATCGGCTACCTGCCGTTCATCTACAGCTCTTTCTCCCAGCGCGAGGTGAACATTTCGCTGCTGGACTCGCGCGCCGGCACTCCTCCCACCGCCGGAGAACTCCTGCGCCGCCACAGCTACGAGGGCGGCCAGCACGCTTTGCGCGAGCTCCTAAAGGACTGGGAATTGTGGTCCGCTGAATTGATGGAGAGCCACCTTTCCTACCCCGTCTTGGCGTTCTTTCGCTCGCAGCACGATAACCAGTCGTGGATCGCTTCGCTAACCGCAATTCTCGACACCTGCGCGCTGCTCAAGGTCGGCATCGAAGACGCCTGCGAGCGACAGGCAGAACTTACGTTTGCTATTGCGCGCCATGCGGTCGTTGATCTATCACAAGTCTTCGGCACCGAACCGAAAGCACTTCCTCACGAACGCCTTACAGCGGCGGAACTGAGCCGCATTCGGGACACGCTGGCGCAGCATGGCTTGAAATTGAAAGATGGAGAGGAAGCGGATCGTAAGCTCAGCGCGTTGCGCGGCATGTACGAGCCTTACATCTTCGCGCTGGCGACTTATTTGAATCAGTCCTTACCTCCTTGGATTCCACCGAAAAAAGGAAAGGACAATTGGCAGACAACCGCATGGGGCGAATCGACAGGTCTAGTGGAGAAGAAGGCTGAAGCGGTAAGCATCGACGATCACTTCTAAGAGCGGCGCGGACTTCCGGCCGCGCTATGCGTAAACTTCGCCTCCCAAGAGTTCTAGCTCGCAATTCAATGGAGAACTCACATGAAGGCAATTCGCGTACATCAATTTGGCGGCCCCGAAGTCCTGAAACTCGAAGAAGTCCCCACGCCCATGCCAAATGCGGGTCAAATACTGGTGCGTGTGCGCGCCGCCGGCGTCAATCCGTACGATACCTACATGCGCGCCGGCACTTACGCCATCAAACCGCACTTGCCGTACACGCCGGGCTCCGACGCCGCCGGCACGGTTGAAGCCGTCGGAGATGGGGTAACGAAGGTGAAGCCAGGGGATCGCGTCTACACAGCGCAAACCTTGACCGGAGCGTACGCCGAATACACGCTGGCGCTCGAAGAACAGGTACACCGCCTGCCCGAAAATATTTCCTTCGAACAGGGTGCTGGATTATGGGTTCCTTACTGCACGGCGTACCAGGCGCTGCATCACTTCGCCAAAGCGCGCGCGGGAGAAACTGTCCTGGTGCACGGCGCCAGCGGCGGAGTGGGCACGGCGTCGCTGCAAATTGCCCGGGCTATGGGGTTGACCGTGCTCGGCACCGCCGGCACAGACAAAGGTCTGGAGCTCGTGAAGCGCGAAGGCGCGCATCAGGCTTTCAATCACACCAAGGCTGGATACCAAGACGAAATCATGAAAGCGACCGGCGGTCGAGGCGCGGATGTGATCCTCGAAATGCTGGCAAACGTAAACCTCGGCGGCGATCTCAAAATGTTGGCTCTGCAGGGGCGCGTCGTCGTCATCGGCAGCCGCGGCGATGCGACCATAACTCCCCGCGACCTGATGGTGCGTCGCTCCGCCGTTCTCGCATTCACTTTATGGGCAGCGCAGCCTGCGGAAGTTGCGGAAATCCACGCCGCGCTTTTCGCAGGGTTGGAGAATGGCACACTCCGCCCGGTCGTTGCCAAGCGCTTGCCGCTCGTGGAGGCGGCTCGCGCACACAAAGAAATCTTGGAGCCCGGCGCCGCTGGCAAGATCGTCCTTGTCCCCTGATGCTGTAGCACACATGAGCGAACCCGCGCTATCGAGGCTAACGGGCTGCGCTTCGTTGACTGTTTCGGTATCCTCCGTATAATCGATGGCACCGCAGCCAGTCACCAGCTCGGACCGAAAAGACATTCGTCGTGCATACATCCCTTCTCACTTCGGCGTTGCTCGCCGCGCACACCACGGGTATCGGCCAGTATTGGCACAAAATCACCGACCCAACCTTTAAGGGTATTTATCACGTCAACGCCTTTGACCTGGCAATGATGACCCCCTACTTCCTGGTGCTTTTTGTTCTTGCCACTTACGGCTTGCATCGCTATTGGCTGGTCTACGACTACTACAAATATGCGCGAAACACGCCCGGGCCGCCGCCGGAAGTTACGCGCTGGCCGCGCGTCACCGTGCAGCTTCCGATTTTCAATGAGCGCTACGTAATCGAGCGTCTCGTTGAAGCGGTTTCCCGCTTCGATTACCCGCGCGAGCTTCTTGATGTTCAGGTTCTCGACGACTCAACCGACGAGACACAACAGGTCGCTAGCGCTTGCGTCGCGCGCTTCGCCGCGCAGGGTTTCCCGGTCGCGTACATTCACCGCGACAGCCGGGAAGGCTACAAGGCCGGGGCTCTTGAGAACGGTTTGAAAACCGCGCAGGGCGAATTCGTGGCCATTTTCGACGCGGACTTTATTCCCTCGCCCGATTTTCTCCGGCGCAGCATTCCCTACTTCCAGAATGAAAAGATTGGAATGGTGCAGACGCGCTGGACGTATTTAAATCGCGATTATTCCCTGCTCACGCAGGTGGAAACAATCCTGCTGGACGGTCATTTTGTTGTCGAGCACGGTGCACGCTCGCGTCGCGGCACTTTTTTCAATTTCAACGGCACCGCGGGCGTCTGGCGCCGCCAAGCCATCGAAGACGCCGGCGGCTGGGAGCACGACACGCTCACCGAAGACACCGATCTCTCCTATCGCGCGCAGTTGGTTGGCTGGAAATTTCTCTACCTTCCGGACATCGAGTGCGCCTCTGAGCTCCCGGTTGACATGAACGGGTTCAAGGCGCAACAGGCACGCTGGGCCAAGGGCCTGATGCAAACCGCGAAGAAAATTCTGCCTCGTGTGATGAGGTCCAATGCGCCGTGGCACGTCAAAACCGAAGCCTTCTTCCACCTCACCGCCAATATCAGCTATCCGCTGATGGTGCTGCTCTCAACCATGCTGCCGCCGGCTATGATTGTGCGGTCCTATCAAGGCTGGTTCCAGATGGTGGTGGTTGACCTCCCGCTGTTCCTGGCGTCCACCTGCTCGATCTCCAGTTTCTACCTGGTAGCACAAAAGGAGCTGCGCCCCAAGAGTTGGTGGCGCACTTTCCTGTACATGCCTTTTGTAATGGCTACCGGTATCGGAATTTCCGTACGCAACGCACAAGCCGTTATCGAGGCCATTATCGGAAAGAAAAGCGAATTCGCCCGTACTCCGAAATACAAAATCGAAGGCAAGCAAGACTCGTTCATCACGAAAAAATACAGGAACAAAGCGGGTTGGATGCCCTACGCGGAAGTTCTTCTCGGCGTCTACTTCTTCTTTACCGTGCTCTACGCCATCTTCAACGAAAACTACGCCACTGTGCCATTTTTGCTGCTCTTCGTCTGGGGATACTTCTACACCGGTTTCATGTCCCTGGGGCAAACCTACTTCGTGCATCTGCGCTTTGGCGTAAACGCACCGGAAATGCGCCCTGCCTCCTCCGGCGCTCCCGGCTTCTAATTCACTGAACAAAAAGAAATCTCCGGGAATCGCGGGTGGGGTGTGTCGCGATTCCCGGAGGTCTGCGTCGCGCCGCGCTCCCTTCACTGAGCCGTCGCAGCAGAAACGGGGGCGTACGGGGCCTTGGAGGTATAGGGGGCAGTTGCTGGGGAAACTCGAAGAGCGCGCTCGCGCCGGGTCGCCGCCATGGCGTACAGCACGATGGAAACGATTCCGCCGAACAGAATCAGCGCGACTCCCACATCGATGACGGCTACCCGCATCATTCCAGCCTCTAAGGTGGCGTCCCCGCCGCTGACAACAGCCAGAGCCGAGGTCGCGTCGTCGCGCTCCGTCTTTGCGGGAATGTGGCTCTGCGCGCTCCGCACGGCCGCCGCTTTCTGTACCATCGGCGTTCCCGGGTTGACGTCAAAATAAGTCGGATCCATGTCCTGCTGCGCGCGAGCAGTGCCTGCCATCAACAACGCGGCTCCCAATCCCACCATCATCATCCGCATCCGAATTCTTTTTTGAAGTTCCATGTTGCCCTCCACTTCGCCCTTGAAATTCCTGAGATGTCCTGAAATATTGCAACTCCGCTGCCAATGCGTCCGCAAGGCCCGAATCTTCTGGTGGCACCTCAAAATTGCTGATACTGCGCAACTTACGAAACTGCCTGCCGCAAAGCGTGATGCCGGGCCGGCGCTCACGCACGGGTGCGCTCTCTCTTCAGAGATAGCTCGCCTATCTGTTCGGATAGAGCTTCGCGAGTGGTAGCCTCGCGACCATTGGCGCTAGAATACGCAGCAGCCCCGCGGCTTTTCTCGTCAGCGCGATCCGGCAAGGCTTATTTGTGCAACCTAAGCTCTTAGCTCTCAGCGGTCCCCTCGGAAAGTCCGAATTCCGCCTCTCGGTGCCGTTGTCTATAGGCCGAGACGCCTCTAACGCAATTTGTATCGAGGACTCGGCCGTCGCTCCGCTCCACTGCCAGATCCTCCGCCAAGATGAACGCTTCCTGCTGACTGACCTGGACACCGCCTCCGGCACGTTCGTTAACGGTATTCCCGTCAAGCAGCGTCTCCTCACTCCCGGCGACCAGATCGCCATTGGCAGTTCCCTCTTCATCTTTCAGATGGAAGGTGCTGCTGCCGCTGCAATCAGCCCGGTGCAGCTCGACGACACCTCCTCCGCCAGCGGCCAGGAACAGCAACTGCGCCAGGATGAGCTGCTCTATTTACACCCGGAGTCATTGGCTGCCTTGCCGCAGTCCGCGCGCTTGGACCGCGCGCTCAGTACCCTGCTGAAAATCAGCACAGCGATCGGCTCGATCCGGGACATCGAGTCACTCCAATGGCAACTGCTCGGTATGATCTTCGACGTTATCCCCGCCGAGCGCGGCGCCATCCTCCTGGTAGACGATAGCGCTGCGGAAGTCTCTTCGCCCGTGGCGTGGGATCGCGTCTCCGGCCCGGATCATCCGGTGCACGTCAGCCGCTCACTGGTCCACCGTGTGATTGAGGACGGCGTCGCCATCCTTGACAATGAAGGCCGCGAAATAAATTCGCCTTCGGACGACCACGCCCCAGCCGTGCGCTCGCTACTCTGCGTGCCTCTTGCGGTTGCTGGTCGCGCGTTCGGAATCGTCTATCTCGATTCCGCAAATCCCGCCGCAGCTTTCACAAAAGATGACCTACAGCTTCTCGCCGCCATCGCCGGACTCGCCGCAATTGCCATAGAGAACGCACGCCAATTTGAGCGCCTGGGCAGCGCGAATCAACGCCTTCGCGCCGAGGTCAGCCTGCAGCACGACATGGTCGGCCAAAGCCCTCGCATGCGCCAGGTCTATCAATTCATTGAGAAAGTCGCTCCCAGCGATTCCACGGTCTTGATTCGCGGCGAAAGCGGCACGGGCAAAGAGCTGGCAGCTCGCGCCATTCACAAAAACAGTCCACGCAAGGACGAGAGTTTCGTGGCGCTAAATTGCGCCGCGCTCACGGAAACACTTCTCGAAAGCGAGCTGTTCGGGCACGAGAAGGGAGCGTTCACCAGCGCTATTTGTCAGAAGAAAGGGTTGCTGGAAGTCGCCGAGGGCGGAAGCGTTTTCCTTGACGAAGTCGGCGAACTTTCTCCTACGCTGCAGGCCAAGCTGCTACGCGTCCTTCAGGAGCGCGAATTCGTGCGCGTCGGCGGTACGCGACCGATCAAACTCAACGTGCGCTTTCTGGCCGCGACTAATAAGGATTTGCAGAAGGCGGTTCGTGAAGACGCCTTCCGCGCCGATTTGTTCCATCGGCTAAACGTCATATCGTTCACATTACCTGCTCTGCGCGAACATCCCGATGACATCCCGCTGTTGGCGGAGTATTTCGCCGCGCGCTACGCCAAACGATGTAATCGCGATGTGAAAGGGATCTCCGCGGAGGCCCGCGCCTGCCTCGCTCAGTACGATTGGCCCGGCAACATTCGCGAATTGGAGAATGCCATGGAGCGCGCCGTGGTCATCGGCTCATCCAGCTTCATTCTTCCAGAAGATTTGCCGGAAACGCTGCTCGAAGTCTCGCCCACTTCGGCTGCCGTGTCCGCCCGGTATCACGATGCGGTTCGAAACCTAAAAAAGCAGCTCATTCTCAGCGCCTTTGAGCAAAGCGGCGGCAGCATCACAGAGGCCGCCAGGCTGCTGGGGCTGAACTCAAACTATCTGCATCGCCTCATTCGCAACTTGGGTTTACGCTTGGCGCTCAAGAAAGATGCCAAGGTGTAGTCGTCCCCGCAAAAAGAAAGGCAAGCCGTCCTGGCTTGCCCTTTTTCTTTCAGACCCCTATCTGTTATGCCTGGGAGGTTGCGGTTGTCACGCCGCCGTTCGCCCGCGCAGGAAGTGCACAATGATCGAAATAATAGCTAACACGAGCAGGATGTGAATGACCCCGCTGGTGACGTGAAATGCGATGAATCCTAGCAGCCACAGCACCAGCAAAACCAAGCCGATTAAAGCCAACACAGAACCTCCTGGACGAAATAATTCGTCTCAACCCTTAAATCATGACTTTCCCCGCGTCCCACGCACATCGGGCAATCGTCGTACGAAGCCCGCCAATTTGCGGTAGCCGCACCTCGCACTAGTTCAGTATGCTAGGGTTTCCCTGTAAGGGGACTCATTCCATTGGAGTTCCGGTTAGCCCGCTGAAAACAGCGCCTGCTCAACGCGGTTTCGCACCGGTTTCATCCAGGAACGCTGCCCATTAAGCTCGCTCGTTGCGCCTTCAATTCGCACAGAAACTCATTCTGAAAATCTACATTCAGACGCGCCTGCTTGGTTCCTCCGTTTCTCGCGGCCTTCATGTAGCACAGCCCTGCCCAGCCACCAACAAGCAAAAGCGACGTTTGCCCGCTTGTGACTGCTTTGGTACAGTGCCAACACCGCCCCGCAATGGCAATCGAGGAGGAGGCCAGTGGCCATCTCGCAAGAGCTGCTTGACATTCTTGTCTGCCCCGTGTGCAAGACCCCCATCAAGGTGACGCCGGACCACGCTGGCCTGAAGTGCCAGACGTGCCGGCGCGTCTATCCCATTCGCGACGATATCCCCGTCATGCTGCCTGAAGAGGCGACGGTCGCCCCCGAATAGCGCGGGACTTACACCGGGATTAGCGTTCTTCTATGCCCAGCAAAACTAGAGCCAATGCCGATCATCTGAAGCGCTTGGTCCCTCGGCTGCGCGGAAAACGTATCGGTGTTCTGGGCGACCTCATGCTGGACCGCTATCTTTGGGGCACGGCCTCGCGCCTTTCGCCGGAAGCCGCCGTTCCCGTCGTAGATTTCGTCGAGCAGAGCGAATGCCTCGGCGGCGCTGGGAACGTGGCGGCAAATCTATCCGCTCTCGGAGCACACGTGGAGTGCTTCGGCGCCATCGGAAGTGATGAACCAGGCGCTGCGTTGCGCAATTGCCTGCGCGCCTCGCACATTGTTGATAAAGGCGCCCTCGCCGACCCACGCCGTGTGACCACCGTCAAAACGCGCATCATCGCGCGCCATCAGCAAATCGTGCGGGTTGACCGCGAGCGCCGCGAGCCCCTGCGGCCGGAAACCGAAGAGCGGCTCCTGCGCGCGCTGTTCGCAGCGTTGAAGCGTCTCGACGCCCTGGTCCTGTCGGACTATGACAAAGGTCTGGTCACCGACAATTTCGCCGAACGCGTTCTGAGCGCATGCCATCGATTGCGCGTAGCCGTTTTCGTGAAGCCCAAGACTTCACGCCTCTATGCCTACCGCGGCGCGCGCGCTATTATCTGCAATGCCAAGGAAGCGGGATTCTTTGTAACTCGCTCTCTGGGAGATGAAAAATCGGTCGAAGAAGCGGGACGTGCCCTGCTCGCGCATTTTGGCTGCGGAGCGGTGCTGATCACCCGCGGTGAAAAGGGCATGAGCCTCATCGAAGAAAGCTCGCCGCGCGCTTTGCACATTTCCGCGACAGGATTCGAGGTCACATACGCGCGTGTCGGCCAGCCGGGAATCGACCGCAGCGCCAGTGGTCGGCAGGTCTTCGACGTCACCGGTGCCGGTGACACCGTGCTGAGTGTTCTCGCGCTCGCTGCCGCGGCGGGCGCTCCGCTTCCTGACGCCGCCATCCTCGCCAACACCGCCGCCGGTGTAGCCGTCAGCAAACTCGGCACCGCCACTGTCACGCCCGCAGAACTGACTCGCGCCCTCGACGATATTCGCCACTAGCAACGCAACAGCATTTCGCAGCACGCCCGGCGTCTAGCCGCTAGCCTTCATATTTCGTTGAGACTTTCGACCTTGGACTGTCGACTGATTACCAGCCCTACGGCGGGAAACTAAACGATTTGTCCTCCGTGTTCATCCACACGGTTACTACGCGCGTCTTCCGGCTCTTTTCCGCATCCGTTGCGTCCGGCATCGGAGAAAATGGACTCACCGCGACTTCCACCACCACGCTGTTGCTCGATCCGCTCGGCGTACTTATTTTCAGGATCTTGTAGCTTTTCACCGGACCGTAGTATCCGTGCGGTCCCCAATCCGCCAAAAAGTCCTGCAAGCGGTAACTGGGCGTGGGTTTCCAGAGTTTATAAGCGGTATTCATGTCTCCGGCAACCAGCGCGTCAAAAAAGCGTTGCGCCGCTCGCTGCTCGGGATAAAACCGGAACGTGAAATACAGCGCCACTACCGCCAACAGCACCAGCGCGCCTGCCACAAATTTCAAATGCCGCGACCGACTGGAAGTTTCAACCGGCGGTTCAAGAAGTGCCATCGAGAGTCTCCGACTGCGAGCGTAGCACAGGCACTCTTGCACGCGCCAACCTCGACAATCAGGACCTAAACCACTAGAGGAACTTGTTGATGGCCGAAGTCTTGAAGACTTGGGAAGTCAGATCGAGTTATGCCTCCAGCGCTCCGCCAGCGCCTTCCGGCAATTCAATCTGATATTTCGTGCGCGCCTTCTCCGCGTGCAGCTCCATCGCCAGAGCAATCAACCGATCGATCAGCTCGCGAAACGGAATGCCGCTCGCCTCCCACATTTTGGGATACATGCTGATGGACGTGAACCCGGGTATAGTATTCACTTCATTCAATAAAATCTTCCCGCCCTTCTTCTCCACGAAAAAGTCTACTCGCGCCATGCCGCTCAATTCCAGCGCGCGAAACGCCGCCAGCGCGAACGATTGAACCTTCTTCACTTGTCCAGGCTTCAATTTTGCCGGAATCAAGAGCTGCGTTCCCTCTTCCAGATATTTCGCCGCGTAATCGTAGAACTCGCGGTGCGGCACGATTTCGCCCGGAATCGACGCCATGGGCTCGCTGTTTCCCAGCACCGCCACTTCAATCTCGCGCGCCACCACCGCCCGCTCCACCAAAATCTTGATCGCGAATTCCGCCGCAAGATTCAGAGCGGGAGCAAGCTCTTCGCGCGAATGCACCTTCGTCATGCCCACCGAAGAACCCAGCGTTGCCGGCTTCACGAACACCGGATACTTGAACTTTCTCTCGATGCTGCGCTGAATTTCTTTCGGCTCCCTCTCCCAATCCGCGCGGTGCACCGTGATCCACGGCACCACCGGAATCTTCGCCACCTGCAGCAGGCGCTTGGCGACGTCCTTGTCCATTCCAATCGCCGATCCAAGCACGCCGGCCCCGACAAATGGCAGACCCGCCAAATCCAGCAATCCTTGAATCGTTCCGTCTTCCCCGTATGTTCCATGCATTACCGGGAAGACCACATCCAGCCGCTGCCCGCCGCCGCTGCCATCCAGCCGAACCAGCGCCGCATCGGTTGGGTCCGCCGTCATCATCACGCGCTGCCCGCCCTTCAATACCTCCGGCAGCATTTTCTGCGCGCCGGCCCCTACCAGCCAGTGCCCTTCCTTCGTGATCCCAACCGGCACCGGTTCGTACTTATCCGGGTCCAGTCCCCGAATCACCGAAGCCGCCGACGCCAGCGAAACCTCATGCTCGCCCGAGCGCCCGCCAAACAACACTCCCACTCGCAACCGCTTTTTGTCTGTATTCACGTCGATTATTTTTCCAGAAAAAGCCGCAAGCCTGAAGACCAGACCTGGAGCGTGTTTCCAAAATCGCGGGGAACCTGAGGCTAATCCCTGGTCGTTTCTGGTTCCGCGCTCTTAGAGAATTTTTTTGCCCAACCCCGAAAGCACCAACTCCACCCCCAGCAGCGCGGTGCGGTTGTGCTCGTCGATGACGGGATTGATCTCGACGATCTCCAGCGAAACCATCGCCTCCGTGTCCGCAATCATCTCCATCGCCAGATGGGCTTCGCGATACGTCACTCCTCCGCGTACCGGCGTGCCCACGCCCGGTGCATCCGAAGGATCGACAAAGTCCATATCCAAGCTGACGGAAATCCCGTCTGTGTCATCCATTGCGTACTTCAGCGCATCGCTCATCACCTCGCGCATTCCGCGCTCGTCGATGTCCCGCATGGTGAAAACGTGCACGCCGGATTTTTTGGCCAGCTTTTTCTCCTGCGAGTCCAAATCGCGAATCCCCACCAGCGAAATATTCTGCGGCTCGACTTTCGGCTTGAATCCTTGCAACTCCACCAGTTCCGTCGCACCGTAGCCCATCGCCGCAGCCAGCGGCATCCCGTGCACGTTCCCCGAGGGCGAGCTTTCCGGCGTATTGATGTCGCCGTGCGCATCCAGCCAGATCAAACCAATCTTCTTTTCCTTCTTCTTGAAGTGCGCCGCAACTCCAGACAGCGTCCCCGCGGCAATCGAATGGTCCCCGCCCAATACGACTGGCAGCATGCTCTCTTCTAGCGATTTCTCCACCATCGCGCCCAGGTCCTTGCAAGCGTCCGCTATCTCGGCTAGATATTTGGCCCGCTTCTCTCCGTAGGACATCTCTTCCGGTTGCTTCACGGAAATATTCCCGATGTCTTCCACCTGGTGTCCCAATTGCTTGATTCGTGCCTGCAATCCCGCCACGCGCAGCGCCGACGGCCCCATATCCACGCCCCGTCGGCTCGCCCCCAAGTCCATGGGCACACCAATGATTCGTACCTTCTGCGCCATATTCTTATCCGTGAATTCGGATTAGCGAGTAGTTCGTTGTGCTCGTCCGTCTTTCACGAGTCACTAAGGATATACCCGGTAAAGCATGCGCGGGAACGGAATCACTTCTCGAATGTGCTCTGCCCCGCAAATCCATGCCACTGTGCGTTCCAGCCCCAAGCCAAATCCCGAATGCGGCACGCTGCCATAGCGCCGCAAATCCAGGTACCACTGGAAGGCTTCCTCCGGCAGGTTGTGTTCGCGAAGCCGCTTCACCAGCAAATCGTAGTCATGAATGCGCTGGCTTCCGCCAATAATCTCCCCGTAACCCTCGGGCGCGAGCATATCGAACGCTAGCGCCAAGTCCGGCCTCTCCGTATCGGGCTGCATGTAAAACGCCTTGATCGACGCCGGATAGCGATGCACCAGCACCGGCCGGTCAAACTCATTCGAAATAATCGTCTCTTCATCCCCGCCGATATCGTCGCCAAACTTCGCCGGATTTCCGTGCTTTTGCAGCACCTTAATCGCATCTTCGTAACTGATCCGCGGAAACGGCGGCTTCACGTTCTGCAGCTTCGTCGAATCCCGCTTCAGCGTCTCCAGTTCGCGCGATTTATTTTTCAGCACCGACTGCACAATCGCGCTCACCAATCTCTCCGCGAGCTCCATCGCCTCATCCAGCTCGACGTAAGCCGCCTCCGGCTCCAGCATCCAAAACTCCGTTAGGTGCCGCCGCGTCTTCGATTTCTCCGCGCGAAATGTCGGCCCAAACGTGTACACCTTTCCCAGCGCCATCGCCGTAGCTTCGAGGTACAGTTGCCCGCTCTGCGTCAGGTATGCCTTTTTGTCGTCGATGTAATTCACTTCGAACAGCGTCGAAGTCCCCTCGCATGCTGCCGGCGTAAACATCGGCGCATCCGTTAGCGTGTAGCCCTGGCTGTCCATGAACTCCCGCGCCGCGCGTTCCGCCTCCGCGCGAATCCGCAGAATCGCCGCCTGCCGCGGCGTGCGCATCCACAAATGCCGGTGGTCCAGCAAAAAATCCACGCCGTGCTCTTTCAACTGAATCGGAAATGGCGTGCTCTCGGGAACCCGCTGCACCACATGGATCTTGCTCACCCCAATCTCGTATCCGCCCGGCGCGCGCTGCTCCGCGCGAATCTTTCCTGTCACGATGACGCTCGACTCCTGGGTCAGTCCCTTCAGCGCCGCAAACGCCTCCGGATTTTCCTTCAGCGCGGACACACCCTGAATAATCCCGGTCCCATCGCGAAAAATCGGGAACACCAACTTCCCGGACTCGCGCAAGTTGTAAAGCCACCCGCGAATCGTCACTTCCTGCCCGTCATACTTCCCCGCCTGCTCGATCGTAATTACCGTCATCCTTCTCTGCGTTCCCTCTGCGTCCTCTGCGTCTCCGCGTTATCCTTATTTCCGCGCTCTATCTCTTGTCTCTTCCCTAACCCCACTCCTCCTCAAACCGATCCCACGCCTTGCTCGCCGCCGCAAGCTGCTCCTGCGCCGAAGGAGCCTCCGGCCCCGTTTTCTCCTTCAATTCCAACAGCAGCGGCAAATTCGCGTCCGGCGCCGTCTTCAAAACCTTGATCGCGTTCTCCCAATCAATCGTCCCGTCATACGGCGGCAAATGCTCATCCTTCTCCCCGTGGTTATCGTGAATGTGCGCACCCACCACCAGCTCCCGCAAGGGAGCGAATCCCTTCTCAATGCGCTCCTCCTCCGGACCATCCGCCAGATGCGCGTGCCCAATATCAAAGTTAAATCGCAGCCCGGTCAGCCGTGTCTCGTCATAAAACGCTCGCAAGTACGCCGGATCGCCCATCTCGCTCGTCGTGTTCTCCACGCAGATCGTCACGCCCACATGCTTCGCATGCAAAATCAAATGCTCCAGCGAGCTAAACGCTGCGTCGCGCTTGCGCGCGTCCTCCGTCTCTCGCGTTCCGCCCATGTGGAAAATCATGCGCGGGAAAGGCAAATCTTCCGCGATATCGATGGCCCGCTTCAACTCATCCATCGCTTCAATGCGCCGTACTCGCTCCACTTCGCAAATCGAAAGCGGCTGCCCGCTTTCGCGCGTGGCGCTCAAATCGCGGCTGGTTGGCGCGTGCAGCGACGTCAGCGTCAGCCCTAAATCAGCAAGGGTCGCCCCGATCTCCCGCGCTTCGGTCTTTGACGTGTAATCAAAATGCCCTCGCGAGCAAAAAATCTCCACACCGGAAAATCCTGCGTGGGCAATTTGCCCCAGCAGCTCCCGAGTCAGCTTTCGCGAAACAAAAGGGTACGTCGATAGCAGTCTCTTCATGATTTCAACTTGTGTGGGTTGAGCGTTGTCATCCTGAGGTCCCGGCGCGTTTCAGTCGGGCCGAAGGATCTCAACTATCACTACGTGCGAGGTTTTTGGAAATTGCCTTTCTCTTCTCCGTGCCCTCTGTGCTCTTCCCTTTGTGTCCTCTGTGTTTAACTCTTTGCCTTCTCAGTATCCCACTGCCGCCCCATGATCCCGCGGGTCCGCCGCTCCCAATCTCTCTCCGTTCTTCGCATCAATCCCAATCGCATTCACTAGCCCTATATGCCCCCGCCGCTTCACGGCAAATCCGCGCGCTTCCAGCGCCTTCTCCGTGCTCTCCGGAAAATCCTCTTCCATCAAGATCTGGTCCGGCAGCCACTGATGATGAAACCGCGGCGCATTGATCGCCTCCTGCGCATCCATTCCCAGCCGCATCCAGTTGATCACGCTCAGCAGCGTCGCCGAAATTATCGTCGGCCCGCCCGGCGATCCCGTCACAAAACTCAGCTTCCCATCGCGCAACAACATCGTCGGCGTCATCGAGCTCAGCGGCCGGTGCCCCGGCGCAATCGCATTCGCGTCCGACTGGATCAATCCGAACAGCGCATTCGGCACGCCCGGCTGCGTCGTAAAGTCGTCCATCTCATCATTCAACAAAAACCCCGCCGTGCTCGTCACGTGCGACCCGTAGCTGTCGTTCAGCGTGTACGTGCTTGCCACCGCGTTGCCCGCCGCGTCCACCACTGAAAAATGCGTCGTGTGCGGTCCCTCACCCAAACTCACCAACGTCGACGGCGCAGCACCCACGGCCGTGGCTCCGCAGGCATGTGGCTTCCCGGCGCGCACCTCCTTGCTCGAAGACGCCCGCCGCGAATCAATCGTCCCTGCCAATTCCTTTGCGTAACAAGGATCCGTCAGCCCCGCCACCGGCACATTCGCAAAATCGGGATCGGCAAGATACGCCGCACGGTCCGCGAACACCCGCCGCATCGTTTCAGCCACCATGTGCACGCTCTCCACGTCGCCCCAATTCTTCAGCGGCACATCCTTCAGCATGTTCAGCGCCTCGATAATCGCCACGCCACCCGAGCTCGGCGGTGGCGAAGTCACCACTTCCCACTCGTGCCCGCCACTCTCATACTTTGCGCGTAGCACGTCGCGCACTCTCGGCTTGTACGCCGCCAAATCCTCGAGCGTAATTAAGCCGCCGGACTTCGCCATATCCGCTGCCAGCATCCGAGCCGTCTCGCCGCGATAAAACTCCTCCGCGCCCTTCTGAGCAATACGCTTCAGCGTAGCCGCCAGTTCCGGCTGCTTCAGCGTGTCTCCTTCTTTCAGCATCTTTCCATCGTTCAAGAAAATCCGCCGGCTCACCGCAAACCGTTCCAGTCCCGGCTTCTCTTTCCGCAACTCCCGCGCCAGCTTCTCGCTCACCGCAAACCCGTTTTCCGCCAACCGAATCGCCGGCCCCATCACCTCCGCCAGTTTCATCGTCCCATACGTTTTCAGCGCCAATTCCAGCCCCGCGATCGTTCCCGGTACCGCAACCGACTTGTACCCAATCACCGACGTCTCTTCGTCCAGCTTCCCGTCCGGCTTGATATACATACCCCTCGTCGCCTTGCCCGGCGCCACTTCCCGGTAATCCAGAAAGGTCGTCCGCCCATCCGCCAGCCGCACCAGCATGAACCCGCCGCCGCCAATGTTCCCCGCCGCCGGCTCCACGACCGCCAGCGCAAACGCTACCGCCACCGCCGCATCCACAGCATTTCCGCCGCGTTTCAAAATCTCCACGCCCGCCTTCGACCCCAGCTCCTCATCCGCAGCGACCATCGCCTTTGCCCCGCGCACCGCGGCCTGCGGCCATTGCTTCGCCGCCTCCGTACGCGTCCGATACTCCGCCGCAGTCTGCCCGCAGGAAACTCGCGCCGTCACGAAAAAGGCCGCGGTAGCCAATCCCAGAGCACACACCGTTGATGTAACCTGTTGTCTCATAGCAAACAAAAGACACTAAGTGATTAAGCTTGCATCGTCAAGGCAAGCCCAGTCCCAAGTTCTTCTCTGTGCCCTGCGTGACCTCTGTGGGAATTCTCTTGTTCGTTCCTCCGCACAATGTGGTCTAATCCACCGCAATCCTAAGCGAGGAGGTCTTCCCTCTTGAGAAAGTCCGCAAGAAAACTGTGCGTCGCCGCGTCGCTCATTCTTATATTCTGCACCTCGGCCCCAGCTCAAACCGCCCTGCCCACCGACCTCGATTCCTACGTCGCCCGCGCCCTCAAGACTTTCGACGTCCCCGGCCTCTCCGTCGCCATCGTCAAAGACGGCAAAGTCCTTCTCGCCAAAGGCTACGGCATTCGCAAACTCGGCGCTCCCACTCCGGTCGACGAAAACACTCTCTTCGGCATCGGCTCCAACACCAAAGCCTTCACTTCCGCCGCCCTGGCCTCCCTAGTTGACGCCCACAAAATCTCTTGGGACGATCCCGTCTACCAGCGCCTTCCCGGCTTCCAAATGTACGACCCCTACGTCTCCCACGAAATGACCATCCGCGATCTGCTCACCCATCGCAGCGGCATGGGACTCGGCGAAGGCGATCTCCTCTTCTGGCCCCACACCACCTTCACCCGCGACGACATCATTTACCGCCTGCGCTTCATGAAGCCTGCCTCCAGCTTCCGCAGTCGCTTCGCCTACGACAATCTCATGTATATCGCCGCCGGCCAGATCATTCCCGCCGTCACCGGCACATCCTGGGAAGACTACATCCGCGAAAAAGTTCTGCTCCCCCTCGGCATGAACACCACCAATCTCAGCAACGCCGCCTTCAGGCCCACCGACGACTACGCCTTCCCGCACTCCAAAGTCGATGCCAAGCTCCAAGTCATCGACTTCGTCAATCTCGATAACGCCGGTCCCGCCGGTTCCATCAATTCCTCCGCCGCCGAAATGGCCAAGTGGGTCACGCTGCAGCTCGCTCGCGGCAAATTTCCCAACAGCGATAAGCGACTCTTCAGCGAAGCCCAATCGCGCGAAATGTGGTCCGCACAAACCATTCTTACTGCCGGCGAACGCCCTGGCCCGCTCTCTGCTCTAAGCAGCAAGTTTGCAGACTATGCGTTAGGTTGGGGCCTGCGCGACTATCACGGACGCAAGCTCGTCGGTCACACCGGCGGTGTCGCCGGCTTTGTCTCGCGGGTCATGCTCGTCCCCGAAGAAAATCTCGGCGTCGTCATCCTCACCAATGCTGAATCAGGCGGCGCCTTCGATTCCATCCTCTTCCATATTCTCGATCACTATCTCTCACTCCAGCCAACCGACTGGATGGCCGCCTTCAAAGCGGCCGACGACGCGCAAGAAAAGGAAGCCGCCGAAATCACAAAAAAGCAAGACACCGGCCGCGCCGCCGACAGCAAACCTTCCCTCCCAGTTGAAAAATACGCCGGCGTCTACACCGACGCCTGGTACGGACCCATCAGTATTCGCATGGACGGCGGCAAGCTGGTCTTCACCATGGACCATACCCCCAACGCCGTCGCCGACCTCCAGCACTGGCAATACGACACTTTCAAAGCGCACTGGCGCGACCGCACGATTGAAGACGCTTTCGTCACTTTTTCGCTGAAGCCCGACGGCAACATCGACCACTTCACCATGGTCGCCGTCTCCCCGCTGGCCGACTTCAGCTTCGACTACCACGACCTATACTTCACCCCACAACAACCAGCGAAGTGATGCACCAAACCCCCTGTATGCTCGTTAATCGCGTAGTGCTTTCGCATTATTGCGGCTGCTCACCGTCTCCGCTGTAATCTCCCCCAACTCTTGGTGATGTCCGTCACAAAGGGCTTCTTCCCCGGAGCTATTTCTTCAGGTGCATTGCAGTCGAGGTATTGCGCGCTTCTTCGGAGTGGGGTGAACCGATGCGTCGATTTCTCTTGCTGGTCTTCTTGTTTACTGCTCCCTGTGCCTTTGCCCAGAGTAATTTCGCCGTGGTGCGTGGCACGGTCTATGACCCGCAGCACAATCCCGTCGCCGGCTCCGAGGTGCAACTCATTTCTGCCGCCACGCACGCCGTGCGCCGCGCCGTCAGCAACGAGCAGGGCATCTTTGAGGTCACCGCGCTATGGCCCGGCGAGTACGAACTTGCCGTTCAATCCACAGGCTTCGCTTCCCTCGCGCAGGCTCTTCGTCTCGAGGTCAACCAGCAACTCGCCCTCGATCTCAACCTCAAGCTCGCTTCCGCCAGCAGCACCGTCCAAGTGGACGCTTCCGCCCTCGATGTCCTCCACACGACCGACGCCAGCGTTGGCGAAGTCATCGAGCCCGCCGCCGTACAGGAGCTGCCGCTCAACGGCCGCATGCTCATCGATCTCGTTCTCACCGTTCCCGGCGCGCACGCCAGTCACGGCGCACAAACCGGCGACATGAACCCTCTTTACTGGCGTCCCGGTCAGCGCTCCGCCGTCAGCATTGGCGGCAACCGCCCAAACGCCAACTATTTCCTTCTCGACGGCACCACCGACACCGATCCCACTTTCAACACCCTCAATCTCAGCCCCTCGCCCGATGCCGTGCAGGAGTTCAAAGTGCAAACCGGCAGCTACTCCGCGGAAATGGGCGGCGCCGGCGGCGGGCAGATCAACATCGTCACCCGCGGAGGCACCAATCAATTCCACGGTACCGCTTACGAATTCCTTCGCAACGGTGCGATGGACGCCCACACTTTCGGTGACATGGGCGGCTCCAAGTTTCTCGTCCAAAACAATTTCGGCGCCTCGCTCGGTGGCCCCATCACGCACACCCAGACCTTTTTCTTCGTCAATTACGAGGGCCTGCGCCATTCCAAAGCAGACTCCATGATGGAAACCGTCCCCACGGCCGACGAAATCGGCGGCGATTTCAGCATGAGCGGCAAAACCATCTACAACCCTTTCAGCTCTCACGCCAATCCGAATTTTGATCCCACCAAGCCCATCAGCCCTGGCAATCCGCAAATCATCCGCGATCCCTTCCCCAACAACCAAATTCCTTCCGGCATGCTGAGTAGCGCCGCGCAAACTTTCTTGCTGAACTATCTCCCCGCCCCCAACATGCTTATGGGCATGAACGGCTGCGGCATGACCATGATGGGCGCGCCCCAAGTCGTCGGCGCCGGCCAGGACTGCAATAACTACCTCGACTCCCGCGACGAGCATCACGTCACTGACCAAGGCACCGTTCGCATCGACCACGTATTCGATCGCGGTGACACGCTCTCCGCCCGCTATTCCCTCAGCGGCGAAAATGGTTTCATGCCCATCAACCTCCCTGGCTTCGGCACTTTCCACGACGACTTCTCGCAAAACGCCAACATCTCCTGGAACCGCATCATCAGCCCGCGCATGGTCAACATCGCCTCCGTCAGCGTTTCGCGCCTCTCCATGAGCCACACCACGCAAAGCGCCAACGTCAACGACATCGTTTCGCAGCTCGGCATCGCCGGAGTCGGATTCGGCGGCCCCGGCGCTTTCGGCGCGCCATGGTTCAACGTGCAGGGTTACTCCGGCATGGGCGACACCTACGCCGCCACGCCCATGCGCGCGTGGGACACCACCATTGAAGGCCGCGACCTTCTCAGTTGGCAGCGCGGCCGCCACAGCCTAAAGTTTGGCGGCAGCTATCGACGCTACATCTGGCCTATGTGGGGATTCTTCCAGAATCGTGGTTACTACCAGTTCACCAACGGTTACACCACGCAAACCGCCACCAACGACGGTACCGGCTCCGGCCTCGCCAGTTTTCTCCTCGGCCTTCCCGCCGTGAAGCAGCGCCAGGCCGGCATCCCGCAGATGCAGCTTCGCAACTGGTCCGCCGACGGTTTCGTCCAGGATAATTTCCAGCTAACACGGAACACCACGATTCAGATGGGCCTGCGCTACGAATACATGAGCCCACTCGTCGACATCCGTTACACCAATTCAAATCTCATCTTCTCCAGCGGCACGCCGCAGGTTTTCATCGGCGGCCAAAACGGCTATCCCGGCGGCCTCATGTATTCGAACAAGCACGATTTCGCTCCCCGCCTTGGCATTTCGCAAAATCTTCCGCGCTTCGGCCTCGTCATCCACGGGGCTTACGGCATATTCTTCACTCCCGTCGATCTCAACACTTGGTGCAATCAGCGCCACAACGTTCCCTATGTTTTCCCCGAGACCCAACAGTTCGACAATTTCACGCCACCAGCAACTTTGCTTTCATCGGCGCAATCGCAAAGCTCTTTGAATTTCGCTCCCGCCGTCCTCGGAAGAACCACCGTCAGCTTTACTGCTTTCGATCCGCACGCACCCTCCGAGTACATCCAGCAGTGGAGCGCCTCCATCGAAAAGAGCCTCGGCCGCGAAACCACGCTCGAAGTCGGCTATCTCGGCGCTCGCGGCATTCATCTCCAGCGCGCCGACCTCATCAACAACGCGCCCCCAGGGCCCGGCGCTATCGGACCTCGCCGCCCGCTCAAGTTTTTGGAATTCGTGGCAAACTCCAGCCTGCCCGGCACCGTCACCGTTTCGCCGACTCCGCCCGCGGGTTGCCCCGCCGGAGCGCTCTGCACTCCCGTCAGCACCATCAACCTCCTCGCCAACTCCGCGCAAACTTGGTACGACGCCGGCTATATCAACCTTCGCCGCCGCTACGCGCATGGACTCAGCCTGCTCGCCAACTACACCTATTCGAAAAGTCTCAGCAACGCTCCCGATTTCCGCTCGCCTATGTTCGAATCCTCCATTCCGCAAAACGATTCGAATCTCGCCGCAGAAAAAGGCCTCGCCTGCGATGTCCGCCATCGCCTCGCAACCAGCCTCGTGTACGATCTTCCGTCCGTGACGCGCGATCGCGTGCTGCGCGCCGTCACGCGCAACTGGCATCTCTCCACCGTCTACCAAATCCAAAGCGGATTCCCCCTCACCATTTCCGTTTTCGGCGATACCGCCAACGCCGGGACCGTCCTCGGCGAAAATCCAATTCGCGCCAATCTCACCGGCCAGCCAATTTTCCCCTCCGGCACGCATACCGCCGCGCAATGGTTTAATCCTGCTGCCTTCTCCACGCCAGCGGCATTTACTTTCGGCAATGTGGGACGCAACACCGTCTACGGCCCCGGCCTGCAAACTCTCGATCTCGCACTCGCTCGCGCTTTCGACATCACAGAACGCATGAGGTTTCAATTCCGCGCCGAGTTTTTTAACGCCTTCAACCACACCAATCTCGGCACGCCGGATCGCTTTGTGAACACGCCGCAATTCGGCACCATCAGCGAACCTGCCACGCCCGGCCGCGAAATTCAGCTAAGCGCCCGCGTCTCTTTTTGACCCGGCTACGCAGGCGTGGTACAGGTGCCACAACTCACAAACTGTTCTGTAACCGCGGGACGCGCACCTGCGTACCATGCTACGTGAGGGTCGCCCACCCGGTTTTCCGGAGCTTCCTTGGGAGGTGGTGTCGATGGCGGAGCCTGTTCGATGCGATGTGTGCGGCAAGCTCTTCAGCTCGCGTCATGTGAAATCACACAAACGGTTGGCGCACCCTAAGGATAAACTGGCGGGTTCGGCTTCGCAGCAAAACGGGATGAAAACGATTCTCGAACTTTACAAGACTCTTTCCGCTGAGAACAAACAGCGCGTGCTCGCGGATCTCGCGGCCGTTGAGCAAAAACTTTCCTGAAGAAACTGCTGCGGTCAGTCCCCGGAATTTTTCTTACCGGCGGAGGCCATTACCCAATTTTGCAGCACGTTCACAAAATGCGGCTTCACATCGTGAAATGCCAGGCCCATGCCGAGATGCGGATGGCAATACACCACAATTGCGGGAGTCTCGAAGAAATATTCCTCAGTGAAAATTTTCACATACACGCTGGTGCCCTTGGCCAGTGGATTCAGCGTGTCGACGTAGCAGCCGTGCAGGCTCAGCTCGCTGACCTGCGCGTTCATGCGCGTCCCGGTGTCGACTTCCAGCAGCTCCGCGGAAGCCACAAACGGTACCCGCGGCATGCGCCTTCGTTCTTGTTCCATCTTTGCCGCTCTCCCAAGCGATAGGCAAGCGCACCGAGCCTGCGACTTACCAACAAGTCTCCCTGGTTCTTCGGCGCAGCCGGACAGCTATCGTCTTTCCTTAATTTTCCCCGCAGAAAACGCGGCCAGCGCGAAAATTGGGCCCCTGCGTGCCCTGCCAGTTACTCAATGCCGCAGCGGGAACCGCCGCAATCACTTCAGGCTCGCAGCCGAGCCTCCCTCCTCAAGGCTCCCTGCCCGAAATTACTTCTCGGCATACGCTGATTGCTGTACTCAGCCGCTCACCGTTCTCAATATATCTTGGTGTACTCACGTCTAATCCAGGACCTGCCCCGCCCCGGAAAGGCAGTCCGAAATGCCGGAAAACAACAGCGCCGAACAAACCCATCAACGTGAGCAACAAAGCGCCAATTTGCAGCCTCAACGCAAAAAGCATGGCAAAAAGTGGCGCGAGCTTCACCCGCGCTCGTTGCTGCGCGCGATGGGCGCGCAAGATGGCGTCTCCGAACACAAGGTCAGGGCGCTGGTCGAGACCGAATACACCGATCCCGTCATCAGCCTGTACCTCGGACTTAGCGCCGAGAAAGTAGCTCCCGAACCCAAAGGCCTGTTGCGCTCATTCCATTCCATGAAGACTCACGCGCTGGACGAGCACAGAGATTTCATCGAGTCGCTTTCGAAATCGCAAAAAGCCGCGCTGGAGCACGACATTCAGGAGATCGAGGCCTTCCTCGCCGACTATTTCGTTCCGCAGCATCTCCGCTCGCTCATCATCTTTCGCTCCGGAGAAAAGCTCAACGAAGTGTTCGGGTTGCTGGTACCCACCAGCGATGTCCTGAAGATCGATCCCGATCCTTACATCACGCCGCTGGAAGCCCTCCTCGAGGATGACGAAAAAGTATTGTTCGTAGAGTGCGCGAAGCAGGACACCAAGTTTCTGCTTTACCAGCTCGGCAGCTACCAGCAGATTGACCGCACCAAATCCTTTGTTCCCTCTGACACCGTTGATAAGTCCATTCCGCACCACGCGCAGCAGCACCGATTTACGCATCTGCAATGGCATCTGAAGAAAGTGGCCAACGAAATCTATCACCTCTACGATCAGGGCGCCTGCGACCTGCTGGTCTTGATGGCCGAAAGCAGGGTCGCCGCGCTCCTCGACGAATATCTGCACGAGTCGCTAAAACCGAAAATCATCGGGCGTGTTCTCGATCCACCCGACGCCGACCCGCGCGACCGCAGAGAATTGATCGAAGGCGCGCTGCGCGACCATCGCGCCGCAAAGGAGGCCAAAGCCATAGAAAGCCTCCATGATCACAGACCCGATGAGTTGGTCTCTTCGCTGCGCAACGTCATCAACATCCTCAATCTCTTCCTCATCCGCAAGCTCCTCGTAAGCGAAAATCTTCACCAAAAAGGCTTCGCCTGCAAAGAACACCATTACCTTTCCCTTGAAGCAGGCGATTGTCCCTTCGACAACACCAAGCTCCTCGCAGCGGAGAACGTGGTGGACGAAATCATCGAAGTAGCGCGCCTCCATGGTGTCGAGGTCCTAATCATCAAGCACCGCCAAGACCTTCTCGCGCAGTACGCCGGCATCGCCGCCATCCAGTACGCCGTCCCACCGCAAGCGGCAGCGGCAACTGGGCAGTGAACGGGCCGAGACCGTCGAAGCAGGATCCGGCATACCCACCCCGGATAATCTTCTCAGTCTGCTGAGCGAACTTCTCAGTCTTGGCGAGGCCATCATTAATTTTCTGCATTACGTCAGGAGGAAGTGGAAAATTTCCGCTCTTCAGCGCGGCATCTTGTTGGTTCAGCAGCCCCTGGAGGCCGACTGATTCGGCTGTGTTGTCCATAGCGTAGACACCATGCGCACCTTCGTGTCCGAACACCTCAGCGGACTCTAAAGTCTTATTCCCCACGATGCCCTCGAATTTGTTGAAGCCAGGCACCTGATCTACAGGCAGCCAGTACGTTTGTCACCAACCGTTCACAAGCCGCAGCGAGGATGACGGTCTCGGCGGTAATAGGCATACTGCTGATGGCATATGTCGGGAAATCGCGTTCTTTGCCGGTGAACTTGTGGGCGACAAAAACGCACACCGGCCCTTGTTCTGGTGTGCCATCATAGATGAATTCAGTCTGCATCGTACCGCTAGCTACCGATCGCCTTCTGCCAACGGTCGAACAACCAACTTGGCCACCTGCCCGTTCTCCCCCACTTCAAGTCTTGCACGCAAAGGCGCGCCGCCGCAGTTACCACTGGGACCTGCAGAGGACAAGACAATCCACTCGACGGCATAGCCGCTCCCGCGAGGAACAACTCTCTGCTGCAAGGGAACTGCCGCGTACAGTGGTTTTTCGTGCTTCCACCAGGCTGTGAACGCTTCTTGTCCGGTGTCGAATGACTTCGCACCACTATGACACTGACGCTCTCCCGCCTGCTTGAGCTCAATCAAGCTTGAGATCGGGGTCAAGGGAATGTTTTCTGGATTAACGACCCGATAGAAGTCTGCGAGGGCTTCGGCCTGTTCTGGGCTAGAAGATCTCATTTTTGAGGCCGTCATAAGTTTCCCGAACTCGGCCAGAGAGTCGGCGAAGCCGTGTATGCGAAAGGTGCTCCCGTCGGCTGAACTAACCGCGACGATGTACATGAAATCGGCATCTGTCGCGACATGGCGAACGATAGCGTTCTCTCTGATCTCGACTCCTGTCTGGCTGGCTCTGTAGATAAACGCTGAACCGGCCCGCCAGCCGACGGTAGCTATCGCTAGGGATTGCTCCAAACCCTCGTCTCTGCAGATGCTGAGGAATTGATCGGGTCTCAAATGCACTTGTGAGCGGACGATACTACGCACTTGCTCGCGGGCGGCTTGGTCAGTCATCTGTGCGTTTGCGCGCACAAGAAGGGTTGACAGCACAGCTATCCCGAGAATCGTCGAGAGCAGTTTTCGGATACTCATTGGTTCTCCTTCTTACGACCCTTTTCGATCTGCTTCACCGCCTTCTTGATCTCTTTTTCAAAGGCCTTTCGAGCATCATTCGCGCGTATTTCTTGTGGCCTTTTATCGTGATCATTGGGAAAGGCTTTTTTCTCGGCTGCGGCATCTTTCACGAACTTAGCGGGATCGGCCTTTGCTTCTCCCGCGTGAACGCTCTCGTGAACCATTACACCTGGTATGTCTCCCTTACCGGTGCGATTGTCGATGGTTATTGTTGTCGAATTCAGTTGGGTTTCTGGAGCACTCGTCACGCCATTCGAAGTGAAAGTTCCAGTTTGGATGTCCGGCACGGTGGCGCCCTGAACGGTTGTCGTCGTCACTGTTCCGTCGGGATTTCTCGTTACTGTGTCCTCGTTGCTTAGATCGCCGCTTTGAAAAATGAGATTTGGATTGTTCGGACCGACGTACCCAGACAAGTTACCGCTGGTGTGCGGATCAGCTAGGATCGCTTGCACCGAGTCCTTCACGATTTGGGCGTTCTGGAGTCCAGCTGCGTAAATGATCTCGTGACCGTCTTCATCGATCAGCGTCAGAGGATTGTTGACCACGTAGCTGTAGAGATTGAGCGATTGCGGGTTCCCAAAGTTCGCGTACGGCACGGTGATCGGCTTCGCCGCCCAATCGGGCGTCATGAACCTGCCCAGGCTGCTGCCGTAGTACCTGGCACCGAACATGTCCAAGCCGGATTCGGCATCCCGTTCTTTGCCGGTGAATTTGCGAGTGTTGGTCGAGTTTGATTGAACCACGCGCTCGCCACCGAAGGGGTAGTAGTCGGAGATGTCCCAGACGACTGTGTACGGCGATCCGCCGTTGGTGGCATAAAGCCAGCGGACGTTGCCGAGGGCGTCGACGCCGTAATGGTCGACCCAGTCGTTCCACTCCTCGCGAGCGACGAGCAGGCCGCCGAAGCGGAAGTAGCGATAGAGTTCGTTGCCGGCAGCGTTAGTTTCGTAGATGGCGTTTCCGCCCTGGTCGTACCAGTAGAGCTTGTTGGCCGTCAGGGGCGGGCCAGTGGCGGCCTTCTCGACGCGCTTCCCATCACCGTCGTAGAGGTACGTTTGGCCAGCAGCGGAGATTAGATGGTTTTCGGCATCATAGGTGTACTGCACGTTGCTGGGCTGCGCGATGATCAAGTTCCCGGCGGAATCATACGTGCTGCCGATGATTTGGTTTTTGGCGTTCACGGCGATGCTCAGGCTCTCTTGCGTGCAGCCGGTATAAGCCGAAGATACACCCGAGATACTAAGGAGGTTACCCCAAGGATCGTAGGCAAACTGCTCGCCCCAACAGGCTGCGATGCTATTGTCGCCTTGATAGGCGGGCTGGTTTGTGGCGGCAGTCTTGGCCGTAACGATGCGATTCAATGAATCATACGTGAAATAGTGCCAGCGATGCCAGTCGTGGCGCACTTCTCGTTGCCGGGATCGCGGATGCCAAAGGCCTCGAAGCCGGAAACAACTGTGGCCCGCAGCCGCACCATCTTGCCGTCGAATGAGGCTGGTGATCGCGTAATCTCGCACACGCTGGTCTGAACTGTCTGCGCGGCGGCAGAACCAACCAGTGCCGCAGTGAGCGCTAGAAACAGCGGGAACCGAATCATCTCCAACCGGTAGCTCCTAGCGCTTGTCAGGTGAAGGGTCAGCAATCGGCGGCATGGGCAGCGTGCGCACTTCAACCTCGGTGGGTAGCCGCAGTACTACTTCCGGGTTGTCGGGATTGCCCTTCATTCCGGCCACGAGTTTGTAGTGGTAAGTTACCGTGAACGTGGTCGGTTCATGAACCGCGAACTGCCACGTTCGGGCGTTTTCCTCGGCAGCAGCGGCCAGCAGTTTGGGGCCGTCTTCAGCGTGGGTGGCGACTGCGCGCTGCCCGTCGGTCGTGACCTTCACATGGACTATTCCCTGAACGTGCGCCGCACGTGCAAGAGGCGGATAGAGTGGTACGGCGGCACCAGCTACCCTCGGCAGGGCTACCTTGGATTCTTGCGCCACTGCCGTAGGATACGCCATCGAGACAAGCGCCAGCACCAACGGGGCTGTTCGTAAGAAGCGGCTTAGAGAGTTGTTTTTCATGGCTAGTTATCCCATGGGTTGTGGGGCTTCGTTTCTTCGTAGTGCTGCCCGTTCCGATATTTGTGATGCGACGGCCCGCCGTTCACATCTTCAAGCCCTAAATACTTGGCCTGAAGGTTCGGTTGCTGAAGCTCGCTCATGAGCGTGAGTGCCGGTAGGTGGTCGGGGCGCTTGAACTGAGTCGCCCATGGCTGCAATTTGTGGCGCTTGCCATTCATGCCGATGAAACCGTCCCCGCCTGCTGAGACGAATGTGAATTCACCGCTGCCTAAGTCATTTCTAACGTGATCGGCGCCAAGCGTGGTCATGGTCACAGATTTTTGCGATCCATCGGGGTAAGTCATGGTCCCTTGAGCGAACGTCATTCGAGTGGGCGACGCAATCGCGCCCATCACCGAAAGTGATTGGTTAAGAAGCGTAAGGGCTTTCGGGTCCCGCGTGACGGTTGCTTGAATGCTGACGGCGACCGGCGCGGATTGTTGCGCGAGAAGAGGTGCGGACAGAACCGCCGAGACGACGGTGGAAATGATGCGACGAGCCACACGCATAAGGCCTCCGGAGAAAAGGTCCACGGGACCGTTCGGACGTAACCCGGTCAAACGCGGTCGAGTTTATGAATCAGGGCCGATCCGCCGATCCGACTGCAGGATGGCAGGGGCTTGTACGGGAAGGTACGTAGCCGGTCAATACAGGGAATGCTGTAGAGACGTGGACAGGGCGTTAACGCGCGTAAAATGCGAGACCTCGGCTGAACGCTAGAAGCTCGGGGTGAGAAGGAAACTGAAGACCGCGTAGTGGAAGATGTGGTCACAAAAGCCAGACGCGGCCCAGTCGCCCTGGATAAAACTGGACATAGCGTCGCTGGCACCAAGCGATACTAATCTGTATCAATAACTCGAGAAGGGGTTCACACTGGTTGCATGGGCCACCGCGTGTTAGCAACCACAGATGTTTGGAAGAAAAAACGCGACGACTTGACCAGCAAGAGAAACGCGCTCTTCAAGAAGTATTCAAAAAACCCGCACGATCTTCACCTTGCTTTAGAAATCAAAACCATTGATGACGAAATTGCCGAGTACACGGAGAAGATGACAAAAGAATCTCTCTCTGAACGCAAATCCAAGTCACTGCCCTTGGTTCCTTCGAAAAACTAAACGCTTCTGTCGCGGACAACGCGGGAATAACAATAGATCGTTTCAGTGAAATATCATCTTCGCCTGCCCGCCTTTGTCTTGGGTGCGTATGCGAGTCCGTACGCAGATTCCCGTATTGAAAACAAAGAGGCTTCGTGAGCATCTGGGGATCTCGCGCGGAAGCCGGGGTTTCAAGGCCCGGACGCAAAAATTTAGTCCGACACAACGGACGACAATGGGGATAGCAATGGCAAAGCTTAACGGACTGAAAGTGGCAATTCTCGTCACCGACGGTTTTGAGCAGGTGGAGTTGGTCGAGCCACGCAAGGCCCTGGACGAGGCAGGGGCCGAAACACAGATCGTGTCGCCAAAGAGCGATCGTGTGCGCGGTTGGAAGTTTACGGATTGGGGCGATGAGTTGCCGGTGGACGTGCCTCTTGAGAAGACTCGACCGGAAAATTTTGACGCGCTCCTCTTGCCCGGCGGCGTTATCAATCCTGATAAGCTGCGCATTGAGCCGAAGGCGGTCGAATTCGTAAAATCCTTCTTCGATGGCGGCAAGCCGGTGGCGGCGATCTGCCATGGCCCGTGGACTATCATCGAGGCGAATGCGGCGCGCGGCCGGCGCATCGCTTCCTGGCCATCGCTCAAGACCGACCTTCGCAACGCGGGCGCGGAGTGGGTCGATCAGGAATCTGTGGTCGACGGCAACCTGGTGTCGAGCCGCAAGCCCGAGGACATTCCTGCGTTCAATCGCGCGATGATCGAGGTTTTCAGCGGCTCGCGCGCAAAGGCGCGGCAAGCGACTTTGTGAAGCGCGGCTCTGGGGCGTGAAGGGAGGCGGTGATGACTTCGCATTCCGCAGCACGACGCGCTGGTCGCAGCCATGAGAAACCGCAAGTGTGTTTGGAGGCCGTGCCTACAACGCTGCTGCCGTCGGGCGCGGCGGTTCCCGTCCTCGGGCAAGGCACCTGGCACATGGCCGAAGACCGGCGGCTTCGCGATAAGGAGATTGGGGCTTTGCGCCTCGGTCTCGACCTCGGTATGACGCTGATCGATACCGCGGAAATGTATGCGGACGGAGCCGCCGAGGAACTGGTAGGCGAAGCAATCGCCGGCCGCCGCGAGGAAGTGTTCCTGGTGAGCAGAGTATTGCCGAGCCACGCAACCCGCGGCGGGACCATCGCTGCTTGCGAGCGCAGCCTCGGCCGTCTCGGAACGGATCGCCTCGACCTCTATCTCCTGCATTGGCGCGAAAATGTGCCGCTCGCAGAGACGGTCGAGGCGTTCGAGTCGCTGGTCCGCACCGGGAAAATCCGCCACTGGGGCGTCAGCAATTTCGACCTCTCGGACATGGAAGAACTAGTGGACGTTCCCGGCGGGGATGACGTGGAAACCGATCAGGTGCTTTACAACTTGACGCGGCGCGGCATTGAGTACAACTTGCTGCCCTGGTGCTGAGGAAGAGATTTGCCGATCATGGCGTACTCGCCGGTCGAGCAAGGCCGGCTCCTCGACAATTCTGTCCTGCGGCGCATCGCGCAGCAGCACGGCGCCACTCCGGCGCAGATCGCGCTCGCTTGCGTGCTGCGGCAGGCCGGCATCATTGCGATTCCAAAAGCCGCGGAGTCCGAGCACGTGTTGGAGAACCGTCAAGCACTCGGGGTGCGCCTGACAGAACAAGATCTTGCCGCGCTGGATGAGGAGTTCCCGCCGCCGACGAAACCGGTGCCACTAGAGATGCTCTGACTTCTACAAATGTCGACCAGAATTCAGCCGGCGACCCGCACGATTCCGCACAGGTTAAAACCCACCAGAAAGAGCCACTCACGTCGCTAGTGAAAACTCGGGCCCGCCAAAGAATGCTACAATTCGCGGATACGCAGGCCTTATGCCGGATACCGTACCCATCGTGCCGGAGACTGTGCTGGAGGTGGTTTCTCCGGACGGGGCGCGGCGCTATGTGCGCGTGGCGCAGTCGCCGTTTTTGATCGGGCGGGGCGCGGAAACCGGCAACCACTTGCAGCTCTCCGACCGTCGCATTTCGCGCAATTGCGCGGCGATCGTGATGGAAGCCAACAAATATTACATCGAGGATCGCGGGCAGCGGCGCGGACTCTTTGTGAACCGCGAGAAGGTGGAAAGCCGGGAACTGCAGGACGGGGACGTCATCACCTTCGGCGTGGACGACTCTTACGAAATTGTTTACCGCTCGGCAGCCGGCGCGGGTGACGACTCGATTCCCCAACTGCTGACCCGCATGGAACACATCACCGGATCGGACGCGGTGGGCAGCGCGGGCGTACGGCTGGGCAAGCTCGACCAACTGCTGGCAGCCACCGCGCTGCTGCATTCGCAACTACCGCTGGACGAAGTGCTCGGCATCATGCTGGATCATGCTATCTCCGTGATGGACGCGGATCGCGGCGTGCTGCTGGAAGCCGATGACAAGGGCGCGCTACACGTGCGCCTCGCGCGGCGCTGCGGGGGATTGCGTCTGCCGCCGGAAAGCCTGGCGCCGAGCCAGACCGCGATTCAGTTGGCCCTGAAGAAACAGCAGGCGGTGATCACCGAGGACTTGGCGCAGGCGGAAATGGATTTGCAGGCGGCGCAAAGCATCGTGGCGCAACGGCTGCGCGCAGTGGTGGTGATTCCGCTGTACGCGTTTTCGCGCGCGAAGACGGAAGAGTCGATCGTCAACATGAAGCAGGGGCAATTCCTGGGGGTGTTGTATCTGGATTCGCGGCGGCCGGCGGCATTTTCCAAGCTGGACCGGCAGTTGCTGGACGCGTTCACGGACCAGGCCGCGAGCATTCTGGACAACGCGCGGCTGGTGGCGCGCGAACGCGAACGTCAGCGCCTTGAGGAACAAATCAGTATTGCGCGCAACATTCAGCAAGCGCTGCTGCCGCGCAATTTTCGCGACTATCCGCATCTTGCCCTGGCGGGTTGCAATTTTCCATGCCTCGCCGTCGGAGGCGACTATTTCGACGTGTTTCCGCTTAGCGAGAACCGCACGGCGTTTCTGATCGCGGACGTTTCGGGCAAAGGGCTGGGCGCGGCGCTATTGACAACGATGCTGCAAGGCGTGCTCTCTGGAATGACGCTGGGCACCGATCCGGCTCGCTTGTTCAATCACTTGAATCGATTTTTGTGCGATCACGCGGAAGTGGGCCGGTACGCGACGATGTTCTTCGGGATTCTCGATGAGAAGGGCGCGCTGGAGTACATCAATGCGGGGCACCCGTCGCCGATTCTGATTCGCCGTGGCGGCGCCGAGGAACCGTTCACGGAAGGCTCGTTCCCAGTGGGGCTAGTGCCTGAGGCCGTGTACACGACCGCTTGCGTGAAGCTGGAACCAGGCGACACGCTGGTGCTGTTCAGCGACGGCGTCACCGAAGCGATGGATCCCCAGGAAGACTTATTTGGAATGCCCCGGCTGCTGCAGTTGCTCACGGGGCACAGTGAGACGCCGCTTGATGAGCTACAGAAGCTGGTGCTGGAGGCGGTGGAGAATTTCGCGCGGGGCGCAAGCCAGGCGGACGACTTGACGCTGCTGATGGTGCGCTATCGTGCCGCTCCAACCGCGACAGAGGCGGAAGCCCCACGCACGATTACGTCAGCGTCGGCGGGTTGACACTTTCGGCGGCCTGAGTCAGCTTCTACCCGAAAAACGAACTTGACACTTTCGTCCTGACGTTCTATGAATGGGATTCCGCGAGTCGCTGGCCTGCCTTCTCTCCTCGCGGTCGAGGCCCACGATGAATCCTTCACGTCGCGACTTCCTTAAGTACACAACCGTTGGTGGCGTGGCTGCGGCCGTGTTTGGCTTTGACCTGCAGCCGGCTTACGCACAACTTCGCACGCTGAAGATTGCGCGGGCGAGCGAGACGCGGTCGACTTGTCCATACTGCGCGGTGGGCTGCGGCACCATCATCTACACGATCGGCGACCGCGCGAAGAATGTGACCGCGCAGGTGGTGCACGTCGAGGGCGATCCGGATCATCCGACCAACCGCGGCACGCTGTGCCCCAAGGGTTCTTCGTTGCAGCAAGAGATCATGAACGAGCGGCGCTTGCTGAAGCCGCAAGTGCGGCGGCCGGGCGGGACCGAATGGCAAGACATTTCCTGGGATGATGCGCTGAACGAAATCGCAGCGCGCGTGAAAAAAACGCGCGACGAGACTTTCATCGAGAAGGATTCGGCGGGACACACGGTGAACCGGTTGGAATCGGTCGCGTGGATCGGCGGCTGTACCGATACCAATGAGTTTAACTATCTGGTGGTGAAATCGATGCACGCCCTAGGGGTCGTGCATATGGAAAACCAGGCCAGGGTTTGACACGGCCCCACGGTCTCAAGTTTGGGACCAACGTTCGGACGCGGGGCAATGACCAACGGCTGGGTCGACATGAAGAATACCGACATGATGCTCATCATGGGCGGTAATCCGGCCGAGAACCATCCCTGCGGATTCAAGTGGCCCATTGAAGCGAAACGCACGCGGGGCGCAAAAATAATCTCCGTGGACCCGCGCTTCACGCGCACATCCGCGGTCGCCGATCTCTTCTGCCAGATTCGCGCCGGCACGGACATCGCATTCCTCGGCGGCGTCATTCGCTACGCCATCGAGAACAACCGCATCGCGAAAGAGTACCTGGTCAACTTCACGAACGCAGCATTTATCGTCAAACCCGGCTTTCAGTTGCCCGGCGATACAGACGGAGTTTTCTCCGGCTTTGACGCCAAGGCGCAGACCTACGACAAGTCCACGTGGAATTATGCGGGAACAGGAGGAGGCGGAGGAGTCAACATACCGCATCCAGAAAGCGGAAGCGCTGCGCCCGCTCCCAAGCTGCCGGAAAAAGTCGAGTTCGATCTGTCGCTGCAGAACCCCAATTGCGTGTTCCAACTGCTGAGGAAACATTACTCGCGCTACACCCCGGAGATGGTCGAGCGGGTCACCGGGATTCCCAAAGAACAATTCCTCAAGGCCGCCGACCTCTATACTTCGATCCGCAAAGACGGCGACATGAAGAAGGCCAGCACGATCATTTACGCCGTCGGATGGACGCAACACTCGTTTGGCACGCAAATCATACGAACCGCGGCTATTTTGCAACTAGTGCTTGGCAACGTCGGCCGCGCGGGCGGTGGCGTCAACGCGTTGCGCGGACACTCCAACATTCAGGGCGCCACGGACATGGCCGGTCTTTTCGACTCTTTGCCCGGCTATCTGAAAGTCCCGACGCCCGCGGACACTTCCTTCGACGCCTGGATGAAACGCATTACGCCGACACCCTCGAAACCCGCCCAGTGGGATTCGTTCAACTACTATGGCAACACGCCGAAATTCGCGGTCAGCTATCTGAAAGCGCTCTATGGCGACGCGGCCACTAAACAAAACGGCTGGGCCTTCGATTATCTGCCGAAAGTGGATCGCAACTATTCGTGGGTGCAGTTGTGGGACGACATGTACAACGGGACTGTCAAAGGCATGATTGCCTTTGGGATGAACGGCGTAGCGATCGGTCCCAACTCAAAGAAAAACATCGACGCGCTGAAAAAAGCGGACTTCCTGGTGGTAGGGGAAATTTATCCGGATGAAACTAGCGAGTTCTGGAAGTCGCCCGGGATCACCACGGACGAGATGAAACAGATTCAAACGACCGTATACCGCTTGCCTTGCGCGGGATTTGCCGAGAAAGACGGCTCGTTCACCAATTCCGCGCGCTGGTTGCTATGGAAGAATACGGCCTTGCCAACTCCCGGAGACGCCCGGCTGGACCAGGCCATCGTGGCGCAAATTTTCTTGAAGATCCGCGAGCTGTACAAGAAGGAAGGCGGCAAGTTCCCCGATCCTATCCTGAACCTGACTTGGAATTACAGCGCCCCATTGAGCCCGCCCCTGGCCGAGGTATTGAAGGAAGTCAACGGGAAGGCGCTGGCGGATCTGGAGGATCCAGCGACGAAGCAGCAAATCAAGGCCGGCCAGCAGCTTCCTGGCTTTGCTTGGTTGAAAGACGATGGTACGACGTCCTGCGGCAACTGGATTTACTCCGGCTCATTCACCGAAGCAGGCAATCAGACCGCGCGACGCGATCCCTCGGACCCTTCGGGTCTGGGTTTGCATCCGGGATGGGGCTGGTCCTGGCCTGCGAATCGCCGCGTCCTCTACAATCGCGCGTCGTGCGACGTGGACGGCAAGCCATGGGATCCCACGCGAAAACAAGTCTGGTGGAACGAAGGCCAGCAAAAATGGGTTGGCAACGACGTGGTGGACTTCAAGGTCGATTCCAAGCCGAAAGATCACATGGGCCCGTTCATCATGAATCCGGAGGGCGTAGGGCGAATCTTTGCGCCGCTCGGGGCCCTTGCCGATGGACCGTTCCCCGAACACTACGAACCGATCGAAAGCCCGATTGACAATCCTTTTCATCCGGCGCAGACGCACAATCCCGTGGTGAAGCGCTTCAAAACGCCGGACGATAAATACGGCACGCCGAAGGACGGTTACACGGTTGTCTGCACGACCTATCGCCTGACCGAGCTTTATCACTACTGGACGAAGAACAATCCGATGAACGTGCAGCTCGTACCGGAGCCGTTTATCGAGATTTCGGTGGAGATGGCCAACGAAATGGGCTTCACGGGCGGCGAAAAAATAAAAGTATCGAGCATCCGTGGCGATTACATTGCGAAAGCGATGGTCACCAAGCGTATCAAGCCGCTGATGATCGACGGCAAGAAAGTCTACCCGATTGGCATCCCCATTCATCAGGGCTATCGCGGTATCGCCGAGGACGAGGGCAAGGACGCCAGGACGCTGGCGAACCTTCTCACGCCGACGGTCGTCGACCCTAACGCATACACGCCGGAGTTCAAGGGCTTCCTGGTCAAGGTAGAGAAGGTCTAGGTGCGCTCATGAGCCAGGAAACTTTGCGAATCCAAAAAATTTCGGCTCACGCGGGGACCGTTCCCGGCGAGGGCACCCAGCGCGAATTCCAAGTCTGCAAGCTTATCGACACCACCACCTGCATCGGCTGCAAGGCCTGCGAAGTCGCCTGCATGGAATGGAACGACCTGCCGTTCGGCCAGACGGTTTTCGACAACACCTATCAGACCATGCCGGACACGCGCTGGAATTACTGGAACCTCATCCGCTTCAACGAACACGAAACCGACGACGGCACGCTCATGTGGCTGATGCGCAAGGATCAGTGCATGCACTGCGCCGACCCCGGATGTCTCGCCGCGTGCCCCTCCGATGGCGCCATCGTCCAGTACACTAACGGCATCGTAGATTTTCAGCAGGCCAATTGCATCGGGTGCGGTTATTGCATCACGGGATGCCCGTTCGACATTCCGAAGATGAACCCGAAAACCAATCGCGTTTTCAAGTGCACGCTGTGCGCGGATCGCGTGGGCGAAGGGCTGGAGCCAGCGTGCATCAAGGCGTGTCCGACGGGCTGCCTGCACTTCGGCAGCAAGGACGACATGAAGTATCTCGCCGAGGGGCGAGCGAAGCAGCTTCGCGATCACTCCAACTTCCCGAAAGCTGGTGTGTATGACCCGCCGGGCGTTGGCGGCACCGGAGTGATCTACGTGCTGCATGACGTGACCGAGCCGGAGCTTTACGGCGGACTCCCGAAAAATCCGCGTGTGCCGTTGACCGTGAAGCTATGGAAGGGCCCGCTGAAGTGGCTGGGCAATGTGGCTATGATCGGCGGATTGATTGGATTGTTCGTCCATTATTTGCGGTTTGGTCCGAAGTCGCGCGAAGAAGAATTTGAGAAAAAACACGAAGGAGAACAGCCGTGAGCGCTCCGCCATATCGCGCACATCCGGCACAAGCCGTTCCTCCGGGCCGCATCCTTCGCTACGGTTTCAGGGAGCGCGTCACTCACTGGGTCGCCGGACTTTCTTACGTCTACCTGCTCTTGACCGGCCTGGCCTTCTGGTCCCCGTGGCTGTTC
The DNA here is from genome assembly GCA_035602505.1 of Candidatus Acidiferrum sp. GTDB lineage: Bacteria > Acidobacteriota > Terriglobia > Acidiferrales > UBA7541 > Acidiferrum. Next base: position 18,304 of record DATNMD010000018.1, on the reverse strand, counting down.
TGGCTCGCCATTGCGCTCGGGGGGGGCCAGATTTCGCGCATTTTGCATCCGTGGGTTGGCCTCCTCTTCTTCGCCGCCGTGCTGCAGATGTACGGTCTCTGGGCATCGCAGATGCGCTTCGACGACGTCGACCGTGCCTGGTTCCGCTCCATGCGCCATTACATTCGTAACGAAGACGAAAAGATGCCGCCGGTCGGCCGCTACAACGCCGGACAAAAGCTCCTCTTTTGGGGCTTCTTCGTGTGCGGCATCCTATTGTTCCTCAGCGGCCTCGTCTTGTGGTTCCCCGAATATATCCCCTGGAGTCTGCGCTGGCTCCGCTACATCGCCGTTCTCGTCCACGCCTCCACCGCCCTGCTCACCATTGGCCTCTTCCTGATTCACGTCTACATGGGAGTTTTCGCGGAGCGCGGAGCATTGGACTCTGTCATTTATGGCGACGTAACCGAAGACTTTGCAAAACGCTTTCACCCTGCCTGGTATAAAGAACTGATTGGCTCGGCTCCCCGCCGGAAATGAAAGCCGCGCAAGTCGGAGCGGGCGAGTATAACGCGCGGATTCGGCGCGCCGAGTATTTGGCGTCGAAGCATCCGTTTGCCGCGGAAGTGCTGCGTTTCTACTCGCGAGTCGCGGAATTCCAGAAGACCTTCTACGCAGAACTTAAGAAGGACATTGCCTCGCAATTGACCAGCCGGCCACTAGGATCCCTTCGAACGCCTATGCCCTCCGTTGATTCCGATTGGCTCCTTTCGCGCTTGAAATCCTTTCTTTCTTTAATTGTGCAGGCTGGCCCCCCAACGCTGGCAGCAGCGGCTCGAGACATTTCCAAGCAGGACGCGGTCTCCCACCGCTTTTTGTTGAGCGCCTATTGGGACTTGGGCGGAATGGATGACCAGCTCATCGGGGCATTCGCGCAATTCATCCCGCGAGCTTTCAACCAACCGCTCGCAGAACTCCTTGCTGAATACACGACCGCTGCCCCTGCCGTCAGCACCGTCCACAGTTGCCCGCTCTGCGGTGGGCAGCCGCTGCTCGGCGTGCTCCGCCCGGAAGGCGATGGCGGCAAGCGGCGAATGATGTGCTCGTTTTGTTTGCAGGAGTGGGATTTTCGCCGGATTTATTGCCCCGCCTGCGGTGAAGCAGACGAGAAGAAATTGCCTGTGTATGTGGCGGAGCAATTTCCGCACATTCGCGTCGAGGCCTGTGAAACGTGCAAAATCTACGTGCGCACTATCGATCTGACCAAGGACGGGAATGCGGTGCCGTTGGTGGATGACTTGGCGGCAATCCCGCTGTCTCTGTGGAGCCAGGAGCGCGGGTACACGCGGCTGCAGGCGAATCTTCTGGGAACTTAACGAGTGCTAAGGCTCAGTTTTGCGGCTTTGCAGACTCTGACTGAGAAAGCGCCTGTGTAGCGGAAGGCGCGGCGGCAAAGCCCGAAGCCTTCAGGTGCAAATCGCCGTCGACGTACGCGGTGATCTCCGTGTCTTTCGAAAGTGTCACATCTTTGCCGCGCATTAGAGGAATCGTCATGCCGGACTTATGGTCCAAGCTCTGATCCGCTCCAAACGAGCGCAAGGAAATCTTTTCGTTGTTTGCGAGTACGACAGAGCTGACGCTGACGTTCAGCTTGCCGGCTTTGCCCATGCGTTTTTTCGGCTCGGCTTCCGTGACCGCGCCAACGGCGGGCGCGCCTTTGGAAATCACAATGACGCGGCCAACGATCACGTCCTGGGTGACTTCGAAATTCACTTCTTCGCCGACGTGCGCAGTCGCGGAAGAAAGCTCACGCCCAAGTTTCAAATGAACTGGCGTTTGATTGTGCAAAATAATTTCCTGAGCCGAAGCGGCAGGACGCGAGGCGGCAGCCAAGCGAGCCGGACTGTCATAGTGCGTCAGCTCTCGTTTCTCTGGCCTCGGAGACGCTTTTGGTGCCGCACCACGTTTGAGGTAGCCGACGTTACTCAGCGGGACAAAGCCCTCCTCACCCGTCTCCGTTCGAACGTGGAGAAAATTGTCCGAGCGATCAAGGATGGTCACTTGCTGCCCGCACTTGAGGGTCGTACTAATCTCCATCGTAGCCATTGAACTATAGAGGTAGGCATAGCCTTCCTGCCGTCCGCACTCAATCTGACCAAGCTTTTGCGCCTTACAAACGAGCGGCAAGAGAAGGCAAATGACAAACGGGAACGTTTTGGCGCTGCGTTTCATGGTTCACCTGCCTACGAGAGTTGCGCTACACCTCTATCCCAGCGTAAAGAATCGTTGAGGGCAATGGACCGGTGGTAAGCGGTGTATGTAAAGAGGTACGTACATCCTGAATGCTTCGGATCGCAACCCGAGCGATCGGTGCCACAAGGCCTACGTGTTGCAATTGCTTACGTCTTTGCGGCATGCTACGGCGCGTCAGACAGGGAAAATCCATGAAAAACAAGATATCAGTTGCGGTTGTTTTGCTGGTCCTCAGCGCGAGCGCAATTCTGGCGCAAACTCCGGCTCCGGTCTCCGCGCAGTTGACGGTTATTCGCGCGGGGACTCTGCTTGATGGGACGAGCGATGCGGTTCGAAAGAATCAGCTCATTTTTGTCCGCGGCAATCGCATCGAGAAGGTGGCGGAGGCCTCGGCGCAAATTCCAGCTGGAGCCACCGTAATTGATCTGTCGGCGGCGACGGTGCTGCCGGGGCTCATTGATTCGCATACGCACATTTTTCTTTGGGGCGAGGATCCGGCGAAGGGCGGATACGACGAAAACATTTTGAAGGCGGGGATTGCGCTGCGCGCGGCGCGCGCGACGTTTGCTTGCCGGCGGGCGCTGGAGCAAGGGTTCACGACCATACGCGATTTGGAAACCGAGGGCGCAGGCTACGGAGACATTGAAATCAAGCAAGCAATTGAAGAGGGCACGATTCCAGGTCCGCGAATTTTTGGCGCGACGCGGGCGATTTCCACGACCGGCGGATACAACCTGGAGGGTTACGCTCCGGAGCTGGAAATGCCCAAGGGCGCGCAGCTTGTCGATGGGCCCGTGGAGGCGCGCAAGGCCGCGCGGCAGCAGCTCGAGCATGGCGCGGACTGGATCAAGGTTTACATGACGCACCGCTCGTGGGTGGACAAACAGGGGAATTTGGTGTCGCAGCCGACGCTGACGCTAGAGGAGTTGAAGGCCGTTGTGGACGAAACGCACGGATGGAGGAAAAAGGTGGCGTGTCACGCGTACAACGGGATCGGATTGCAGCGCGCGCTGGACGGCGAATGCGATTCGATCGAGCATGGGCTGGAAATTACGGACGCGCAAATCGCGCAGATGAAGCGGCAGGGGACTTGGTATTGCCCGACGATTTCACCGTACTACGGCGATTGGGCTCCCGCGGACACGCCGGGAGGAAAACGCGACCGCGCGCGTGCGGCGGTGCATGAGGGATCGTTCAAGAAGGCGCTGAATGCGCACTTGAAGATTGTGTTTGGCACGGACATCGGCGGGATGGCGTGGACGGAACCGATGGCGCAGGAATTCAAGCGCATGGTAGGACTGGGGATGACACCGATGGACGCAATTCAATCCGCGACTTCGCGGGCGGCGGAGATGCTGGACATGAAGGGCGAGATCGGCGTGGTTGCGCCGGGAGCATTCGCGGATATTGTGGCGGTGACGGGCGATCCGCTGAAGGATGTAGGCGTGCTGGAGCACGTGCGGTTTGTGATGCATGATGGAGCGGTGTTCAAGAACGAAATCACGAAATAGCTTGGCATGTGATCAGGATTCGACGCGCACACCTTTCCAGAAGGCGATGCGGTCCTTGATTTCGGCGGCAGCGGGTTTAGGGTGCGGGTAATACCAGGCGGCGTTCTCGTTTTTCATGCCGTCGACTTCGAGATGGTAGTAGTGCGCGGTGCCCTTCCAGGGGCATTCGCTGGTGTGCGCGCTAGACTTGAAGAATTCCTTTTTCACGGCTTCGGCAGGAAAATACTGATTTCCTTCGACTACAACGCAGCGGTTGCTGTCGGCGATGACTTTTCCTGCCCAGGTTGCTTTCGGCATTTCTATCTCCATTGAAACTACGCGCGCAAATAATCCGGCTTCCAGTTCTTCACCATTTGTTTAATGGCCCTGCGCTCGGTTACTTTGTCGTCCAGCACTTTCCGCGCGAGCACTGGCAATTCCGCATCACTTGCGAATCGCAACGCTATGCATTGATCAACGGAAAACTCTCCGATTCTGTATCTCAGATCAATGGGCAACAGCAGGTCATATCGCAATTGCTCTTCAAGCCGGATCACTCGATCCTGAACTTTCAATGCCATCATGCGCGCACTCAGAAATCCCAGGGGCAGCGCGAGCGCCACGAGCACTTGTAAAAACCCAGTCAGCGAAAAACCCAACTTTCCCCAGATGTACAACGCATATACCAAATTGATGGTTAACACTGGCACGACGAAAAAATGGAACGGCGGGAAAAATTTCCCGTGATTCGCAAAAGTCTGTTCAGTCATGAGTCCAGCCTCTCTTTCCGCCCCGATTGTAGCAAACTACTCTTGCCCGGCGCCTTCGCCACACGCGTGGTCCTCGTCAGAAGATGCTGCGGACGACGCCGCCTTCGGCGCGGACCGCGGTGCCATTGATGGCCACAGCTTGCGTGCTGGCCACGAAGGCGACAACCGATGCAACCTCTTCCGGAGTTTCAAAGCGCTTGAGGAGCGAAGTCGGGCGGATATTGGAGAAGAACCATTTTTCGATTTCGGGCTTGGTTAGCTTGTGTTCCCTGGCCACGCTCTCGATGAAATCGCCGGCGCCTTCCGAAGCGGTGGGACCGGGCAGAACGGAGTTGACGGTGACGCCGGTGCCCGCAACGGATTCGGCGAGGCCGCGGGCGACCGCTACCTGCGCGGTCTTGGTCATGCCGTAGTGAATCATCTCGGCGGGAATGTGCTGCGCGGATTCGCTGGAGATGAAAATGATGCGACCCCAATTTGTCTTGAGCATGCCGGGAAGATAGGCACGCGCGAGGCGCACACCGCTCAAGACGTTGACTTCAAAGAAGCGCATCCAATCGGCATCGGGGATTTCCAAGAATGGCTTAGGCTCAAAGATGCCGAGATTGTTTATGAGCACATCCGCGGCAGGAACTTGGTGGAGGAAGCTCTCGACGCCAGGGGCGGTGCCGAGGTCGGCGGCTACACCGCGCAGGTCGGCACCGGCTACTCGCTGCTGAATGGTCTTGAGGGCAGCGTCCACGCGGGCTTGCGTGCGGCCATTTACGATTACCTTGGCGCCTTCGGCGGCGAGCGCTGTTGCAGTCGCCAAGCCGATGCCGGCGGTCGAGCCAGATACTATGGCGAGCTTTCCTTGCAACCCTAAGTTCATCTTTTCCTCTAATGGGCCCTCTAACGCGCTACTTGCACTGCGGTGGCTTCGATTTCGGCTATGTCTTGCGCAGTTAGCTTAATCTCGCCGGCGCGCATGACCTCTTCGGCTTGCTTGGCGTTGCGTGCTCCGACGATAGCGCCAGTTACGGCGGGAAGGCGCAGAGTCCAGGCGATGGCGATGGCGCCGGGAGTGGTTCCGTAGCGCGCGGCGACGTTTCTCAAGCGCTCGACCAACTGAAGATTTTGGGAGAGGCGCGGCTCGCGAAATTCCGGGTTGTTCCTGCGCCAATCGTCCTCCGGAAAGTTGGCGGCGCGCTCGCGGGTCATTGCGCCGGTGAGCAAGCCGGAGGCCATTGGAGAGTAGACGATCACGCCGATGCCGCGGCGTTCGCAGTAGGGCAGGATTTCGCTTTCGATGCGGTGGCGAATCAGCGAGTAGGGTGGCTGAACAGAAGTTACCGGAGCGATTTTTTCGGCGCGCTGAAGCTGAGGGACGCCGAAATTGGAAACGCCGATCCAGCGAACTTTCCCTTCTTTTTGCAGCGCGGCGAGGGTTCGCCAGGCTTCTTCGAGGCCTGGGCCGTTATCTTCCGGCGGCCAATGGATTTGATACAGATCGATGACGTCAACCTGCAAGCGGCGCAGGCTGTCTTCACATTCATGGCGGATGGAATCGGCCGAGTGCACTTTGGTGACACGACCACTCTTGTCCCAGCGCATGGCGCACTTGGTGAAAACGTAGGGGCGCGGGCCTTTCCATTGCTGCAGAGCGCGCGCCACTACTTCCTCGGAGTGACCGATACCATAGACGGCCGCGGTGTCAATCCAGTTGACGCCGAGCTCAAGCGAGCGGTGAATCGCGCCGATCGAATCGTCATCGTCTTGCACGCCCCAGGCGAAGTCCCAGCCCGAGCCGCCGACGGCCCAGGCTCCGTAGCCGACCGGCGTGATGTGCATGTCTGAATTCCCCAGCTTGCGCGTTTGCATTGCGCCTCCCTGAACGCTTTAGTTGCCGTCTCTACGTTCGATGAAAAACAAACGAAAAGGTTAAAAGGATATCGGTCGCATGGTCATGTGCGCAAATCGGCGTATGTGGGCTCCGGTAGGGGGACTCTTTCGCGTTCCGGGCCGGGGATGTCGCAGATGATCTGCGTCTCGTCTTCGTTCTCCTTGTTCATGATGGAAACGGTGCGGAGGAGTTGGTTGGTGATGTACGCGAGGACCGCCGCGCGCCGAACGGAGATGCGATTCTGCACGACGAGGATGAGTAGCTTGCCGAGGAAGTCGTTGATCTGCTCGGCGGATTTAAGCTCGGCGAGCTGCGCGGCGAAATCTCCCGAAAGATCGATGTCCACCGGCTGCTTGACCTGGGATTGCAAGCTGGCGTGACGGAAGCACAAGCCACCAGGACTAAGAGGGCGCAAGCGGCATTGATGGCCGTGGCGGGTGCGGCGATGGCAGCGAGCGCCAGGGGCTGGAGCGGATTGCGAAGCGTCTACTTCGTTGATGCCGTTAGGGTTGGATGTTTGCGGATTCATTTTTTTGTCCTTTAGTTGTTTGAAATCATCGTCCGATGGCCACTGGGAGCGGTGATGGTGGAGCAGCTAAGGGGGTACACCCCCGTGGCGACGGGAAGTATGCGGAACAAGCTGAGAGCAAAGGGGTTGCAGCGCGCACGTGGAGCAGATGACGGGGGTAGTGACAAGACTCTGGGCGGAGAAGGCCGGTTGGGGATGGAGGGTAGAGGGAAGAACGTGCCAAATCGGGACGGCCACAGGCTGGGGGGCTGATTTCACGTCCCTGTATAGCATGAAACTGATACTGTGTCAAGTATTTTATCAACTCGATATCCGTTCGAACGATTGCGGCTGCGTTAGTGCTTGAAGGAGAGGACTTTAGCAGAGCATTTGCAACAGGTTTGCATTTTAGGTCAGGGTGAAGCGACGGGACGGAGACTCCAACGTGCCGCAACGAGGCTTCTGGGAAAGCTACGGGAGATTATCACTTGATTGCATAACAGTGTCAGGTGAGTTGGATGCCACGTTATACGCTGCGTTTGCGATTCTTTGCCCCCCTTCTCTTCTGTGCATTCCCTTCAGTGAGGCCATGAAAGATAAGGGCAGCTTCTGCGCCATCTGGTCATTGATTGGGATTACAAACTCCGGGCTCTACGCGGTCATCGGAGCTGCGGTCGTTGGTTTGCGAAAAACAAAATCAAATTGAATCGCCACGGCCCTGGACCCTGACCACAATTTGAAACTGTCCATTGGAGCCAAGTCCTGATTAGTCGGGTTGCCGGACACCTGACCAGCCCGCTTTTGAGGGCCATTCCACTTCGCCGGTAAGCGCGTTTACCAAGCACGGCAAAAGCTAAATTCAGCTCCAGCGCAGCGTGGTGATCGAATCTGTGGTGAGCGCTATTTTCGAAGTCTGGCCGGCGCACGCTACCGTGACGTCCTTCGCGTCGCCCGGATTCGTCAGCACCAGCACCATTGAGCCGTCGGCATTTTTGGCCGCGGTGTGATACACGCGCGAGATCGCAGCGCTATTCGGGGTTGCTGTCACAGTTGATGATGACGCTGGCTGGCCGATCAGTGCGGCGTTCACCGCCGGAAGGTCACCGTTCGCGTCGTGCGAGGCGACAATTACAGCGCCGCGGCGAAATGCCCGGGCATAGTGCACCAACGCCCAATACAATCCGGTCTGCGTGATTTCTTTCGTCACCGAGTGAATCTGTACCAGCCCGCCGCAATCGAACGGACCGATGTTCGGCCGCCCGCGCTCATCGAGAGCCAGATTCCACATCGTGATGCTCTGCGGCCCGTGGGCCAGAATGCCGGCGAACGTCGCGCCCCACTTGCTCCAGTTCGTTAAATAATCAGCGAACTTGTAGTCGTCGCCGCCTTCGGTCCAATGCATTTCCACGTCCGGAAATCTCTGCTTCACGTTGCCCATCATCTCCGGGCTTCCCACGTACCCGTGCCAAGCCACGGTGTTCACGTATTTCTTGAACCGGGGCCTTGAGAGTTGATCCAGGGCGCGGCCAAACAAATTGTAATTGTGGTCGAGGGTCCAGATTTTCGTGTCGCTCGCTTCGAGTAGCGGGCCGAGCGCTGCCACCAGCCGCTCCTCGTCCTCTTCCGGCCACGGACACGCCGGCATTCGCCCGCCCTGGTCCGCGTCGATTTCGTTTTGGGTAGTCACCGCGCGCACTCTCACGCCCGCTGTCGCGTACGCGTCCACGAATTTCTGAAAGTATCGCGCGTATGTGGGAATATTTTCCGGCCGGATGTTCCCGCCCAACATCGAGTTGCTGTACTTCATCCATCCCGGAGGACTCCAGGGTGAGCCGAACAAAAATAGATCCGGATTCGCGGTGAGCGCGGCACGTAAGGTTGGCAAAATGTAATCGCGGTCATGGTCGATGCTAAAGCGCTTCAGCTCCGGATCGGCCGCACCGTCGTCATAACTGTATGCGGCGGTGCTGTAATCGCTCGCGCCAATCGGAATGCGCCCCGTGCTCAGGGCATGTTGATCCTGCCCAAACATGGTATGCAGGAGGTTCGCGCGATCGTTATCGCTCAAGCGCGAGAGCGTGAAGCACGAAGCATCGGTAAACGCCGCGCCAAATCCCAAGATGGTCTGCGCCGCTTTCGTCGGGTCCACCGTCACGTCCGCTGCCGCAGCCTTTCTCGCAACCTTTGTCCACGCAATCTCCGGCCCCGCTGCTAGACGCTTCCCGCTCTTGTCGGTGACTTCTGTCTGCGCGGGCTTCGTCAGCGCCTGCGCCTCATTCGCTTCGACTTTGGCGTTTACCGTCACTCCCAACACTGAAGCCGCCGCCGCACCCATTCCCAGCCCCGCATACTTCAAAACTTCTCGCCGTGTTGTCACGCTCGGCTCCCGGTTATCCCTGAATCATTCACGCGGCCCCCAACCAAGGCATTTTGCTTCGCCGGACAGCATACTGTAAAACTTATTATTTGGGCACCCCGCTAACTCCTTCCATGAGAAGGCCGGTTAGAGTCAAGTCGGTTTTTCTTCTTCCTTCCTGTGGTTCCTTGTTTTCGAGCCGGGCCGCCTCTGTCGCCATCCTTCCATCCGCACTCTTTGTTGAGCGATTTTCGCTCGGTGCAAGTTGGGCGTCCTCATTTCAGCAAGTGCTGCTACCTGATAATCGACCTTGGCTCCTATCTCTTGACGGGAGCTGGGCCAGGACTTAGTCGCAGTCACCTGAACTCGGCGGTTGAGCTCGGCTCTTCGGTCAGCGCCGTTTCTTGCTTTCGTTCTGCGCGACCCGCGCCTTCACCATTTTCTTAACAAGTGCAGTCGGCAGTGGCTTGTCCGTGGGGAAGTGGATGGTCCCTTTGGATGTGGAGACGCCAAATGGGGATGTCTGTTAATGGCAGGACGTGGACGAAGGCTGGAATTTAGTGCTGTCCGCGAGCTATGCTGTGCGGTGGCGACGGCGGCGATGACCGGCCGCTATGGGAAACTATGAGGGAAATGATGGTTACACGACGTGAGTTTCTCGATGCACTTGCAGTGGGAGCGGCGGGGCTGGCGGTGGGAACTACGGCAAAGAGTTATGGCCAGATCCTCGGTTCCAACGACCGTCTAAACTTTGCAGTGATCGGACTGAATGGGCGCGGCTATGCTCATCTCGCGGCGCTCAAGGCGAACAGAAGTGCTGCCCGCATCTCGCATGTCTGCGACGTGGACAGCAACATCCTCAAGAAGTTTGCGGATACTGTGCAGCGCGAGACGGGCGAGTCCCCTGCGACGGAAAAGGACTTTCGCACGATTCTCGAGCGGAAGGATGTGGACGCCATCACGATTGCTACTCCCGACCATTGGCATACACCCATGGCCATCGCCGGATTGCAGGCAGGCAAGCACGTCTACGTGGAAAAGCCATGCAGCCACAATCCTGGTGAGGGAGCGATGTTGGTGCAGGCGCAGCAGAAGTACGGAAAGCTAGTGCAGATGGGCACGCAGCAGCGCTCCTCACCCCACACCATAGAGGTCGTCGAAAAGATTCGCGAAGGCGTTATAGGCCGGCCCTACTTCGCGAAAGCCTGGTACAGCAATGTGAGGAAGTCGATTGGCACCGGCAAAGAAGTGCCCGTGCCGGCGCAGCTTGATTGGGACTTGTGGCAGGGTCCGGCGCCGCGCTGTCCCTATAAGGACAACGTGCACCCTTATAACTGGCACTGGTTCAAAATTTATGGCACAGGGGAAACGCTCAACAATGGCACGCATGAAGTGGATGTCTGCCGCTGGGCGCTGGGCGTCGACTATCCGAAACGGGTCACGGCCTCAGGCGGCCGATACCAGTTCAAAGACGACTGGCAGTTTTACGACACGCTGGTGACAAGTTTCGAGTACGAAGACAGAACGTTGTCTTGGGAGGGCAAGAGCTGCCAGGGAATGAAGTACTACGGCCGCGATCGTGGTTCGCTAATCATGGGAACGACCGGTACGGTGCTGGTCGATCGCGACGGCTACGAGATCTACGATCTCAAAGGGGATAAGACGAAGGAATTCAAGGCTGGCAGCACAACCTCGTCTTCTGATCTCCTCGGCCGCGATTCCATGACAGATGCCCATTTCGCGAACTTTATCGCGGGAATCCGCAAGGGCGAGAAGCTCAACGCTCCCATCTCTGCCGGCAACGTCGCTGTTACGATGCTGCAGCTTTCCAACATCGCCTGGGAAGTCAACCGGGAGTTGCATCTCGACAGCAAAGACGGACGAATCCAGGGCGATCCGGAAGCAATGAAGATGTGGGGGCGCGAGTACGAGAAGGGCTGGGCGCCGCATGTCTGAGGCGCGACGGTGCCTGCCGGGTGATGAGCTGCAAATCAAGGGCACCTTTTCCCGCCGCGATTTTGTTCGCTCCGGTGCCCTTGTTGCGGCAGCGTTCGCAGCTTCGAGCGACTTTTTCGCACTGGCTCAGGAACGGCCATCGGCTGACGAAGGATTGCCTATTCGTTTGGGCCTGGCCAGCTACACGTTCCGCAACTTCAGTCGTGCGCAGATGATCGGCTTCCTGAAGCAGCTTAATGTGCTCGCGTTGAATGCGAAGGACGTGAAAGATCATCTCCCGTCGGATGCGCAGCAGGAGGCAGCTGCGCTGGCGGACTACTCTGCGGCAGGGATCAAGGTTCACGCCGCCGGAACCATCTATTTCCCGAAAGACGAAGATGCGGACATCCGGAGTAAGTTCGAGTACTGCAAGCGAGTAGGTATTGGCGTCATTGTCGCCGGGGACCCCGCACCGGAAACTCTGCCGCGAATCGAGAAATTCGTAAGGGAGTACGACATTCGTTTCGCGATCCACAATCACGGGCCGGAAGATAAGCTCTGGCATTCGCCGCTGGATGTATTGAAGGCCGTAAAGGGTATGGATCCGCGCATGGGGTGCTGCATCGATGTGGGGCATACGGCTCGCGCCGGCACGGATGTGGTTCAGGCCATCCGCGAAGCAGGCCCGAGGCTGTTCAACGTACACGTGAAGGATCTCACGAACTTCCAGAGCAAGGAGAGCCAGGTGGCGGTGGGAGACGGCATCATGCCGATGCGTAAGATGTTTGAAGCACTCATCGCAATGAAGTACAAGGGCTTCGTCGATCTCGAGTATGAGATTCATCCCGACGATCCGATGCCCGGCGTTATCGGCAGCTTTGCTTATATGCGAGGCGTGCTAGCAGGGTTGGGGCATGGGAGCCAAGTCTGACGCACTTGCGTGCCCCTCTCGCCGATCAGAATTGGGTGGCAGTCGGTGGCCGACTCCGGAGGCAAAAGCCACTTGTCGGATAAGCGCGTTAATCAGGCATGTGGATTGCTTCCGGCTGTGCCGCATTTGTGCGCGGTGAGTGATAATTATAGAATCTGTCATTCACCATAGTGAGTAAACTTCGTCGCTCTGGCTCGCCGATAATCCATTCGCCACGATTCGGTGCTGAGTGCCTCAGGGTTGCGAAATACGTGGAGGTCCGCATTGACCGCGTGGTTCGCGATCGCTTCCAGGAGAATCGGACGGCTTTGCCAGCGACACGCCACAAGCCACCGCCAGAAGTCAGCACGCTCGCGCAATCGTCGTATTGTTCGCCAAGCACAGCGGACGAGCGAGAAGTCCAACAAAATGATCGTGTCCGCCGCACGTAGCCGGGCCTCAACCACGTCATACGGCCCTAGGTCACCATCCATAATCCATCCCTCTTCCGCGACAAATCTTTCTTGGACGACCACCCACTGATCGCGAGGTGTTGCGACAAGTCCTGGTCGCCAGAAAACCTTGTCAAGTTCTATCACAGGAAGCCCCGTGATCTCGCCTAAGCGCGCCGCGAGAGTAGATTTGCCTGACGCCCCACGACCTATGATGACCACGCGTTTCATATTCTTCAATGTACGCTACTTGTCGCTTCGACCGATGGCATCAGGTGCTAGACCGGGCGGCCAAGTCCTGATAAGTCGCGTTACCGGACATCTGGACTCCATTTGTCCGACGAGCGCGTTAACCAGGCGTTCAGTCCATTTAGATGGTGACGGGGGCAGTCAACCGTCTTCGAACTCATGAACACGTCTCGCGGGCAACCCGGTCTGCGCCGTTTCTTGCTTTCGATCTGCGCGTATAGGCGGATTATCGTGGTTTCAGTTCCCCATTAGCGCATCAGTCACAGGTTTCCCACAGCGCCGCGGTCCGACGGACTGCTGTCAGCATAGTGACAGCATTGCGCCGGCTGGCCGGCGAATTCCCGGAGTCCGCGGCTTACCTTTCGCGCTAACCGCTTGAGCCATACAGACCTGAGGGCCTACGACATGCCTGGTGAATTTGGAACGAGAGATGCCGAGAATTGCATGCCACAGGCGACGACTGCGTTGTTCCCAGTGGCTGACCATACGCCCAGCTCAAATAGGCAAAGGGTGAATTCTATGGATGTAGGATTGTTGATTGCTCGGCTCATCCTTGGGCTCGCAATGAGCGCACATGGCGCCCAGAAGCTCTTTGGGTGGTTCGGCGGGCATGGGCTAAGCGGAACAGGTGGCTTCTTCGAGAGCATTGGCTTTCGACCAGGTCGCTTGTTCGCATTAGCGGCGGGACTTGCGGAGTTTGGGGGCGGTGCCCTGACGGCTTTGGGTTTGCTCGGCCCCGTCGGACCGGCACTGATCATCTCGGTGATGATGGTGGCGCTGCTCACGGTACATTTGGGGCACGGCTTCTTCGCGCAATCGAACGGAATCGAGCTTCCGGTCATGTATATAACGGGAGCGCTAGCGCTGGCGTCAGCGGGACCTGGCGTGTATTCGCTGGATTACGTTTTGGGACTCGGCGCACGCCCGAGTCCAGGAATAACGTGGAGCGCCGTGATCGTCGCGGTCGCGCTGGCGCTCTTGAGTATGGCGTTACGCCGGCACGCACACGCCGAGAGACACGCTTGAAAGGATTTGCGGGACAGGGTACCGGACGGCTAGTTGGCGGTGAAGGCGGCGTCGAGAGCGTAGGAATCGCCGCTTAGATTGGTGATGACGATTTGCTGCGGACCCGCGGTTAGCGGTGGAGTTGTCACGACTAGCGTGTTCATGTCCTTGAAGGTTGTGGCGGCGGATTTTCCGCCGATCGTCGCGGTCGCTCCGGATTGGAAGCCGCTGCCGCGGATGGTGAGGATTGTGCCGCCCGATGCCGAACCGGATGGGGGGGAAAGCGTCCCTATTGAGAGCGGGACATTTGCGAGCTGAATGACGGTGAGGCCAGAGGTGGTGAGGACGAAAATCCTTTGGCCTGTCTCGTCGACGGCGAGGAAGCTGCCGTGAAGCGCATCGACATCGGTGGATAACGTGGCGAGCGGCTCGGGCAAAAACATGCGGAGGAGCAAGCGGCCGCTGTGGGCGTCGAGTATGTCAACGCCTCCCTGAATGCCGATGGCGGGAGGGGCGGCGGGCGCTGGCCCGGTGAGAAATGGTTGATAGAGCAGCGCGCCGGTCGGATGCAAGGCCAAACCAGGCACAAAAACGCGGCCGGGGATTTGCTGGAGTTCCGGGCTGGCCGGTGTTGCCGTTCGTGTGAGGTCGGCAGTGCGAATTTCGGTGCCGGTGTTGGCGCGCGAAGCAAACATGGTGCCGTCGGAACCTGCGGCTAGATCGACAGCGGATTCTTTTGCGAGAGACGTGGTGAATTGATTGGGCGAAGCTGCGGACCATATTCCGACGGGCCCGCCTGGAACTGCGTCGTACGCGAGAAAAACGGTGTCGCCTGCGGCGTTTGCTTGCACGAGCGGCGCGCCGGTGAGGCTGGTGACCTCCGGCTGCGGAGCAGGCTGGACAGTTGGAGGACTCGCGGAGAGATTGAGTTGCGAGAGGCACGAGCTGCAAGCGCCGGAGGAGCCGCCGCCCTCGCCGCTCATGGCCACGAAAACAGTTTGCGTGCTGGTGGCGGCGACGCGCGCGGGACCGGAATTCAAGAAGCCTGGCACGCCGCCGACCGAGACGGTTGTGCCAGTACCGGCATCGGGACTGACGAGATAAACGCTTTGCGCGCCGAAATCGGCGACGACGAGCTGCGAGGCATCGGGCGTCAGAGAGAGGCCGCGGATCGCGGCGTTTGGCGGCGGGCCGCCGGGCGGGGTGATGCCCGTAGTGTGAAATTGCGCGGCGGCCAAATCGAAGACGTCGGCGTGATCGGTGGCGCTTAGGTACAACCACTGGCGCTTCTGGTCGTAGAGAATAAATTTGTATAAGCCAGGCTTGGCGAAGATCTGCGCGGATTGGGTGTATTGAAACGCGCGGGCGGAGGTCGTAGCTCCCGCCGCGGAAGTGACGGTAATGTCTGATTGGCCGGGGGTTCCCGACGGAGTCAGGAGCGTGATGCGCCGCAACGGGAACGGATAAGTAGCATCGAGAGCGAGCGACGGAGCGATGGAAGTGACATTCTCCACTTTCTGCACGGTCGCGGCGGTGCCGCCAATTTTTACGGTAATCTGCGTCACATCGCTGCCAAAACCGTAGCCATAGATTTGAATTGCATCGCCTCCGGCTTTTGATCCGGCGTTGGGGAGAACTTCCAGAATCTGCGAGCCGTAACTGAATGCGTCGGGCGCGATGGCCAGCCAGCCACTGGGGAAATACGCGGTGACATTGACCGCACCGCTGGTGACGCTTGGCGGAGCGGCGACCTGAATCTGCGTGGGGGTGAGGGTTGGGGTAGGCGCGAGCTGCTGGCCAAATTTTAATTGGGCGCTCGATTCAAAATTTTGCCCCGTGAGAAGCGTTGCGGTGCCGCCGAAGATTGGACCTTGCGAGGGCTGAGCGGAGGGCGCAGACGCAAACGACGGAACTAACGAAGGAAGCGCGATGGGTTTCGCGGCGTCAATGAAACTGATGCCGCGATTGGCGATTCCGAAAAGGAGCTGGGTCTCGTCGGACCCCTCGATTTCAGAGTGCACGCCCTGGATGGATGCGTCCGCAACCTGCCCTATGAACTGCAATGTGCGCCCGTCGAAAACAGCGACGAGCGGAGGCCCGGTTGGGCTTTCACTCGCGTAGAGGAAATTTCCGTCGCGTGAAAAAGCTAATGCTTGGGCGCTGAATGAAACTGGCGTTGCGACTTGATTCAGCGCGGCGTCGAGAAGAAAAAGCTGAGCTGCGCCGCGTGAGACGAACTCCACGGCGAAGCGGCTGCCATCGGGATTCGCGGCTACGAGCGGTATGGTTCCCGCGCCGAGGCCGTGCGGGCCAGCAATGGCGGAGCCGTTCGCGTCGAAAATCGCTGACTCACCGCTTGCGTCGTTTGCGGCGATGAAGACTTTCGCGTGGTCGCCGGTGCGCGCCATCGCGCCGAGCCCGTTCTGAAACAAGGCGGGCTCGACGGAAGTGAGATTCGTCAGACTGTTTGCTGCCGGGTCCCAAATCGCAAGAAGCGATTGCGCGGCCACGGATTGGCGCAGGCGCATCATTACTTTGCCGCTGGACATCGGCAGCAGTTCTTCGGGACGGCCAAATACGCCATTCGGAATGGGCGAAAGCGGCTGGATGGAATGACGGGATCTGACGGTCAGGGTTGCCGTATCGATGGCGACGGCTTGCTCCGTGGTGGTGCCGACCCAAAGGGTCGCGCCATCCGCGGAAAGATCAGCGCTGCTGGCTCCGGGGATGCTGATTTGCGCCACACGCGTCTGGTCCGCTGCGGAAAAGATTTCGATGCGGTTCATGGCGCGATTGGCGACGAATACGTGTTTGTTCACGGCATCGTAGGCGATGCGGCGATGGCGCGCTTCACCCACTGGATCGTCAGAGGCGGCGACAGCGTCCGTGCGCACGTAGGTCGTTCGCGGCAGCAGGGCGCCAACAGCCGCCCGCAGAGTTAGTGCGAGAGTGGCGGAGTGGGACAAGGAACCGCTTTCGCACTGGGCCGTAATCGTGAAATTGCCGGTGGCGGCGTTGGACGCTGCACCAAAGACGACGGGGGTGCTCGCGCCCGATGCGATGTTGAACGGGCTCACTGGATTTGAGATCACGCCGTTTGGAAGGCCCGCCAGTGTTACCTGGACGGCACCGGCGAAGCCGTTTTGTCCACCCACTGAAACCGTGATCGGAGGGCTTGTCGCACCTTGCGAGAGCGAGAGCGAACTGGAAGAGAGCGTGACCGAGAAGTCGGCGGGATGGGGCGGAGGCGGTTGAACGTTTGCAGACCCGCGACCGCCGCCTCCGCATCCGGCACACACGACCAGCAGAAGAATGAGTACGCCCTGAAGGGCGCGTTCTTGGGAATGCTCCACGCCGCGATGACTCCACGCTGATAAGATTCTGGAAGAGTAAACTCACGGCGTAGATTGTCAAGATAATTAATATGCCTGAACGGAACGCACTCGAGGGCTTGGGGCAAACGGAATCCCTGGTGGCGGTGCAAGCACGGTTTGAGGAGGAAAGAAGGCGTGAATGATGGACTGGCGCCAAGCTGGGGTGCAGGAGTGCTGCACCCCTACGCGGGGCAGATAGCCTGGGCGGCAAAGATAGCAAAGCAAAACGGCGCGGGCGTGAAGCCCGCGCCGTTTGGGGAGGTACTCGGACTGGAAAAGTTAAATGGTTTTTGCTGCCGGGGCTCCAGCGTTAGCGATCGCGGGCTTCGCAAACGCGCTGCTGCGGCTGGATTCCTTCTCGGCGGTTTTGTCGATTTCGATGGAGCCTTTGAAATAGGCGCCGTCCTCGATCATGATGCGCGACGTGGTCAGGTCGCCGATCACCGAGCCATCCTTCTTGATTTCGATGCGATCCTTGGCGCGAAGATTTCCCTTCACGTTGCCGTAGACCACCACTTCGCGGGCAATGACGTCGGCGGTCACCTTCGAGGTGGCGCCGATGGTCAGCTTTCGCTCATCGAGCTGGATCAGTCCTTCGACCGAGCCGTCGATTTGCAGATCTTCGTTGCCCGTAATTTCGCCTTTCACGTGCAGGCTGGACCCGAGCCGCGCGGTTGCACGGTCGGCAGTCGCACCCAATGGACGCAAAGCATCTGTACTCATCGCGGTTTTTCCCTCCCAAGTCGCCGGAGCGGGCTTCGGCGCCTGATTCATTTGTGGAATTTTTTGCTCCGGTTGCGCGGCCTGCGGCCCAGGAGCGGCTTGCGGCGTATCCGGTTTCTTGTTCCCCCACATCGGTCCTCCAGGGACGGCAGCACCCCTCCAGATTTCCTACCGGGGCAGAGCAACTCTAGTCCGCGGGGACGTACGCGGCAAACAAAGTGTGCGAGGGCTGTTCCAGAAGGTTACTAGACCTCGAAGGACAGGTAGGAACTTGCCCTTGGCTGTGGATAAAAATTTATTCTGGCTATGAAGTCGGCTTCTCGGGAACCGGCTCGGTGGCGAGAAAATCCCCGAGGAAGCGCGCGGAGTACGAGTCCAGGAGTTCCTGGATGCGCTCGGAGCCCGAAGATTTCAGAAC
>DATNMD010000061.1:0-19309 GCA_035602505.1 Candidatus Acidiferrum sp. | reverse complement strand
TTTACTATTGACATACGTCCAGATCTGTGGTACCGTTTCGCGTGTTATCTCGAACAAACCCGCTATCTACCGCCCGTAACCCCTTTAGATTCCGCACTTCCGTGAAACTGCGCATTTTGCACCAGTTTGGTGCAAATAAGTCCTTTAGATTCCGCACTTACAGACACCTCTCTTGTAACTCCTTTAGAATACGCACTTACAAAAAACACCGGGGGTGGGGTATCCCAACACTTCCGCGCCGAGCTTCACTTCCGCCGTCATATGCGCCACGTGGCGCCTCTATCCCCCGTGGCCTCAGTCGATTGCGCATACTTCCTGTCACCACGGGGGTGTACCCCATGCGCTTCGGATTTCTCTGCCTTTGGGCAAATCCAATTTTCACAACCATGCCTATTTCCCCGGGGCGTGGGGGTGCGGCGGTTCCTCGCTTTCACGAGTCGTCACCAGCTTGCCCCGCTGTTTCGCGGGGTCACGAGTCACAAGTCGCGTCGCGTCTTCTCGCTGTTCACGAGCCACGAGTCACCAGTCACGTCTTTTCAGAGTGCGCGCGGAAGAACTGCGCCAGGCGTTCGCCCATGATTTTTTCTTCGCCGGGTTGTAGCATGAACGAGTTCATCACCAGGCCAGTTTCGGCGCTGGCCAGCACGATGGACGGCTTGCCGCTACGCAATTGCCGCACCGCATCGCTAGGGCCCAGCGCGATGTGCCGCGGATCCCAGTGGATTTCCAGGTGCGGGACGTGATTGGCAATGTCCGGAACGGAAAACGACGTGCTCACTCCGGGCACCTTCGTGATTTCCGCGGAGATGCTGTCCAGCCGGCGCCACCATTCTTTCGTGAGCGCATCATGATCTTCCTTCAAGTAGCTCTCGAGCGCTTTGATCATGCCGATGATTTCTTCCTTGCCCACTTTTTGGCTGCGCCCCAGCGTATCTTCGTGCGGACTGTTATTGAGCAGCGCGTAAGCGACGAGATCTTTTCTCCCGATCAGCAAACCCGCGCATTGCGGTCCGCGAATCGCTTTGCCTCCGCTGAACGCAATAAGGTCATAGCCCATGTGCGCGTAATCCCACAGGTGCGACACCGGAGGGGTATCCGCGGCCGCATCGTTGAAGCTGGGAATCCTGTATTCCTTGCCGAGCTTGACCCACTCATCGACCTTGATCTGACCGGCAGCGTTCGCGAAATTGCTGAAGTGTATCATGGCGGTTTTGGGATTGACCGCCTTGCGGAGGTCATCGCGCGTTTCGATTTCGATCAGTTTGACTCCCGTGGAGCGGAGCTGATGGTCGAAGCCATTCCGATGCGATTTTTGGATGATGACTTCGGATTTCATTCCCGTGAGATCGGGAAGCTGCTGAATAAATTGCTCGTTGTCGCCGGTGAGAATCCCCGCCAGCCCGGATTGCATCGCCGCCGCCGCGCCCGAAGTCACCAATCCCGTGTAGTCGGCCGGCAGCTTCAGCATTTGCGCGATGCGCTTGCCCGCGGCAACTTCCAGCTCAGGGATACTGCAAAAATGCTGGCTCGCGAGCGTCATCGCCGCTTCCACTTCCGGACGCATCAGCGAGCCGCCAAGCACGGTCATCGTGCCCTGCCCGTTGATCACCGTGGTGACGCCCAGCTCTTCGTACACGTTGCCGGACGCCCCGAATCCGCTGAGCTTGGTGTCAGCCGGTTTCCCAGGGCTGCTGCTGGCACCGAACAATTTTCTTGGGCTCAGGATGGCAGCGCCGAGTGCGGCAGCGGTGGACATGAAGGAACGGCGTGTTGGTTTCAAATTGAGTGTCATGTGGGTCTCCGTTTCTTTTTGTCTTACTTCGTCACCGCGGCAGTGCAATTGATTTCGACCAGCGAATTCCCAGGAAGCGCGGCAACCGCCACGGTAGTGCGCGCAGGGCCGCCGTTCGGAAAATAAGTCTTAAAGACTTTATTCATACCGTCATAGTCGTCGATTTTGGCAAGGTACACGGTGAGTTGCAGGATCGAATCCATCGTGCCGCCGCCGGTTTCCACCAGGTGCTTTACATTTTCCATGACGTGCTTGGTGTGATTCTCAATATCCATGGGAAACTGCTCGCCCGTGTCATGCGAATGCGCGCCCTGCCCCGCGATATAGATCACGCCGTTGTGGATGATCAGCGGCGTAATGAACGATTTGGGATCGGCGGGCTTGCCGTCCCAATTGAGTTTGGTGACGCCGCCGGTTTTCTGTTTCGCGCCTGCGGCCGGGGAAGATGGCATTGCGGCAGCCAAGCCGAGGCCAGGAAGAAGCGTGGCGAGACGCGCTGCAAAAGTTCTGCGGGAAAAAAGACTGGAAAGCATTTTGGCTCCTCTCGGTTTCGCGTTGCGAAAAATAGTTTTTTCTATGGCAAAGCAAAACTAAAAATGTCGCTGCCCGCCGCGATCGCAACGTGCTGCTTGCCAAGAACGGCGTAGCTCATCGGCGAGGCATGAAATTTTTGGCCAACAGTGAAGTGCCACAGCGGCTTGCCCGTCTTTGCGTCGGCAGCCTCGAACGATTCGGAGTCGTCGCCGAAAAAGACAAGTCCCCCGGCGGTCGTCATGGTCCCGCTGGCGGAGCCGCCGTCGCCAACTTGCGGATACCGCCATGCAAACGCGTTCGTGTCCAAGTTGTAGGCGAGAAAAATCCGTTCGCGCTTGAATCCGCCGATCCGGCGGACGCCGGTGGCGTAATAGGTCCGCCCTGGAACAAATTTCTCGGGCTTCAAGAAAAACATTCCGCAATCCTCGAGGGCGAAGAAATAAAAAAGATGCGTTGCGGGATTGTAGGAAGGCGAATACCAGTTCGTAGCCCCGGTGAAGCCGGGACAAATTTTCGTGCCCTGGGCGGAAGGCTGGATGCCAGTGAGGATCGGCCGGCCGCTGGAATCGATGCCTTTCGCCCAATTTAAATTCTTCACGAACGGCGCGGCGGAAAGGAATTTTCCGTCGGTGCGATCGAGAACGTACAGAAAGCCGTTGCGGTTGGCTTGTACCAGCAGCTTTCGCGGCTGACCCTTGTATTGCGTGTCGAGCAGGACGGGAGTTTCCGTGGCGTCGTAATCGAAAAGATCGTGCGGGGTAAATTGGAAATACCATTTCAGCTTTCCGGTGTCGGGATCGAGCGCGAGGACGCAATCTGTGTATAGGTCATCACCGGGACGCGGCGCGCCGTCGAAATCCGGCGCGGGATTGCTGGTGGTCCAGTAGAGCGTGTTCAACGCAGGGTCGTATGTGCCAGGCATCCAGGTGGTGCCCCCGCCGCGCAAATACAAATCGCCGGGCCAACTCGACGAGCCGGGTTCGCCGGGACCAGAAATGGTCCAGAAACGCCACGCAGGTTTGCCGGTTTCGGCGTCGAAAGCGGCAAGGAAGCCGCGAACGCCATCGTCACCGCCAGAAGTGCCGACGATGACTTTGTCTTTGACTACAAGGGGCGCGCTGGTGGCGCCGTAATTTTTGTTGCCTTCCGCGTAGGCGACATCCCAGAGGAGGTGGCCGGAGCGCGCGTCGAGACAAAGTAGATGCGCATTATCTGTTTCGAGGTAAACCTTGTTGCGCCAGACACCGACGCCACGATTGTGATGTTGCGCGGCGTCGTCGATCAGGCCTTCGGTGATGGGGCGAGAATAATGCCAGATGGAGCGGCCGGTGCGCGCGTCGAGAGCGAAAGCGTCGTTCGCGGCGGTCACGAACATGATGCCGTCGACGACAACGGGCGTGACCTCGAGATCATTTCCGGCGCGCACGTGAAAAATCCATTGCGCGCGGAGACTGGCAACATTTTCCGAAGTGATTTCGGCAAGAGCGCTGAAGCGTCGCCCGGAGTAGTCGCCATTGTAAGAAATCCAGTTTGCGGCGGGCGGCGCGACGAGCAGAGTTTCGGAAGTCACGTCGATGGATGCGGAGATGGTCACCCCAGTTTTTTCCTGAACGTTTTTATCTTGGCCGGGGGCCAAAGCAAAAGAAAATCCGACAGCAACGAGCAGGCCCGCGGCGCGCTGCAACGAAAACACGTAGCTAGATGCCTCCCACGCGGCGCTTCATTCGAGAAAAATGCTCTGCTCCGATTGGCTGCGCTGTCTGGCTCATAGGCGTCCAAACTGTTTTACCGCTTCTTCGATAGACTTGAATTTTTCGATGATGGCATACATGGAGTGTTCCTTGAAATCGAGCTCTTGCGCGAGTTTGAGCGCTTGTGCCGCGGAAGCTCGAGGAATCACGATGACCCCGTCGGCATCGGCGGCGACGATGTCACCCGCATTCACGGGGACGCCGTCGCATACGACAGGAATGTTTGCGCCAGCGAAGCGGTAGTGGCTGATCGATGTAGAGGGCACGATGCCCAGCGAGTAAACCGGGAAGCCGATTTTATTGAGGTAGGCGACATCACGCACGCCGCCGTCGATTACGGCTCCGGAGAAATTTCGCACGTGCATCGCGGTGCCCATCAGACCGCCCATGCCTGCGATGTTGGCGCCATCCTCGACGACCATGACGTACACGGAATTCGCCGGGCCCTGATCGATCGCCGCCAGCATGCCGGCGAGGGCATTGGGATCGTGATTGCTTTCCTTTTTGAGGAGCACAGTGACCGCGAAGCCCGCGAATTTTGTGGGGAAGATCGGGCGCATGCGCTGCGACATGTACATCTTGCGTCCGCTGATTTGCTCGAGCGCATCGGAAACGGAAGCGACTTCGACGTGGCGAAAACCGTCGAGCAGAGCGGCGTCGGTATCAGGAGTAGCGTCTTGATACGATTTCCCGAGAGGAGCTAGCGTGAGGGCGGCCACACCTGCGGCGAAGAAGGAGGTGAGCGCACAGACTCTGGCGAGTTTGCGCCAAAGAGAGATACTGCCTCCAATCATGGTGCACTCCTGCAGCGGGAATTGCGCGCACTGTATCATCTCTTCGGGCTTGACACCAGTCTGGGGAGCGATGTTAATTCGATTCAATAAGGTGGAATTGCGCGCGCTGAGCGAGGCCGGAAAGAAATTTAAGCATGACTCTGGAGCGCGCAAAAAAGGGGATACGCAGAAGTGACGACGCGTTCGTACACATTGAGACGTGAGGGACCCGCGATGGCACTGGCGATTTTTTGCTGTGCCGTCGTCGTTGCGAAAGGAGGCGCGGCGCTCTCGCAAGGGGCGCGGAAAGCAGAGCAAAACGCGCCCGGAGTGGAACGCACGCTGGAAGCCGGGCGGCAAGTGTTTGCATCGCGATGCGCGGGATGCCACGGGTTAGACGGACGCGGCACGGAACGGGCTCCGGCCATTGCGACGGACGCGAGGGTGCAGCGGCGAACGGATGCGGCGCTGCGACGCGCAATTCAGAATGGAGTTCCGGCGGCGGGTATGCCGGCGTTCTCCATGCTGGATGACGCGACGACTAAATCTCTTGTGGCATACGTCCGCTTTCTGCAAGGAAAGAGGCAGAGTTCGAGAGCACCGGGAAATGCGCAGCGCGGGCAGAGTCTCTTTTTCGGGAAGGCACGATGCGCGGAATGTCACATGGTGAAAGGCAAGGGCGGGTTTATCGCTTCGGACCTCTCGGCGTTTGGGAGCACGCACTCAGCGGAAGAGACACGGCGAGCGATTCTTTCACCCGAAGGCAGTGGTACGCGGGGCGAAGTCATGGTGGTGAAGACGCGCGATGGACAGCAATTTTCGGGCGTGGTGCGAAACGAAGATAATTTTTCTCTGCAGTTGCAGACAATGGATGGAGGATTTCAACTTTTTTTGAAGGCGGATGTTGAGAGTGCCGCCCGGGAGGCGGGATCGTTGATGCCATCGGATTACGCTTCAACACTGAACTCGAGCGAGATCGACGATTTGGTGAGCTTTGTGGTTCGGGTGGGCGGGCCTGCGCGGGAAAAGGTGAAGGTGGAGGACTGGGAGGAGTAGAAGAGCATCGGATAAAGAGGACCATTTTACGATTGCTCGATCACGCGCCAGCAAGATGCTGGCGCTACGGTTGGCGGACGAAGCTGCGGCTGTGGTTTTCCTTGCCGCGCCAGAGGAGGACGGCGAGCGCGGCGATGGTGACGATTTCGAAGCCGGCTATGGCCCACTGATAACCGACGCTGTCACGCAAAGCGTACTGAATAGAGTTTGTGGGCGAGGCCAGCAAAATTCCGAGTTGATACGCGAGACCAGGCATTAAGCCGCGGGCAGCATCGGCGGAAAGTTCGTTTAGATGCACCGGAATTACGCCCCACGCGCCTTGTACTCCTGCTTGCATTAAGAAAGCCGACAAAATAATGAGCGGGAGCGTTTGCCCGAAGGCCCACAGCGGAATCACAAGAAGCACCAGGCCGAGAGCAGCCATCATGCCTTTGCGCCGGCCGGCCACCTGTGAGAGATGGCCGAAGATGATGGCGCCGAGTACCGCGCCGCAGTTGTAAATGATGGCCACATTGGCGCGCATGGCAGCGGAAAGCTTGTGCACTTCCTGCAGAAAGTCCGGATACAAGTCTTGCGTGCCGTGGGAGAGAAACATCATGAAGGTCATTAGGGCGACGAGATACGCGAAACGCTTCCATTCACGGGCCACAACGCGCAACACTTCGCCGGTGCTGGCGGCACGATGCTGCTTCCAGGCTTCGGATTCCGGCACTTTCGTTCGAATGTAGAGCGCTAGAAGCGCGGGGGCCGCGCCAGCCCAGAACATGGCGCGCCAGCCAAAGGCCGGCAGCAAAAATCGCGCGGCGACAGCGGCCAGCAGGTACCCGATGGAATAGCCGGCTTGCAATATTCCGCTAAGAACTCCGCGCCAACGCACGGGTGCGGCTTCCATCACCAGCGACGCGCCGACACCCCACTCGCCACCCATGCCGATGCCGAAGAGCGCGCGCATGATCAAGAAAAATGTGTAGTTCGGCGAGAAACCGCAGAGCACTTCAACGACTGAAAAATAGAGGACGTTGAGCATGAGCGGAATGCGACGGCCGTAACGGTCTGAGAGCAGACCGAACAGCAGGGCGCCGAGCGGGCGCATGGCGAGCGTGGCGGTGACGGTGAATACGATGCTCTTTTTGGGGACGCCGAACTGGTGAGCGAGCGTGTCATACAGGAAGACGACTACGAAGAAATCGAAAGCATCGAGCGTCCAACCGAGAAAACCAGCGAGGACAGCATGGCGTGCACCGGCGTTTTTCCCAGCGTTGGTAGGTTCAGTCAACGAGCTATTCCGCTGGGATTCTTTTGTGGACGATTCAGGCATCTAGTTGGCAATAGGAGCGCGCGCGGCGCGGCCGGGACGAACGCCATCGACAAGCTGGCCGTCTTTTACTACAGCGATGCCATTGACGAGCACGAAGGGAATGCCTTCTGAGTATTGCAGCGGCTCGTCGAAGGTGGCTTTGTCGATGACGCGAGCGGGATCGAAGATGGTGATGTCTGCATCGGCTCCTACTCGCAGACGGCCCTTATCCTTGAACGCTGGGGCGCGCTTTTCCAGGCGTTGCGCGGGCATCAAGGTCATCTTGCGCAAGGCGGTCATCAAGTCGAGAGCTTTTTCCTCGCGAACGTAATGGCCGAGGACGCGCGAAAATGTGGCTTGCCCGCGCGGGTGCACTTTCGGTCCGGTGATGGGCATGCCGTCGCTGGCGATCATAACAATGGGATTG
Source organism: Candidatus Acidiferrum sp. (assembly GCA_035602505.1). Lineage (GTDB taxonomy): Bacteria > Acidobacteriota > Terriglobia > Acidiferrales > UBA7541 > Acidiferrum. The sequence goes on along the minus strand of DATNMD010000061.1, from coordinate 11,679 downwards.
GCCACGGCGGTGCGCGCCGCTTCTTCGGGAATGGAATGAATCACGACGATGCCGCCCTGCTTCCGGTATTTCTCGAAGGTTTCCGCGGTCAAACGCTCGCCGGTGGCAGCCCACTGCACATCTTTGTAGGTTATGCCCATATTTTCTTGCCATCCGGGATCGAAAATGGCGGATTGCAGCGCGGTACTGCCCGCGGTGTAGGGATAACACTCGGTGGTGACATCGAGTCCGTGTTCCTGCGCGCCTTTGACCATGGCGATGAGCTCCGGCGTGTACTTCAGGCCCATGCTGGTGATATGCACGACGTGAAGGGGAGCGCCCGTGGCTGCCGCGGCGGCGAGAACTTCTTCGAGAGCGGCAAGACCGGTGTTCGGCTCCTTCAGCCCGCCATAGCGCAAGTGGACATGGACGGAGGCGCCGTATTTGGCGGCGACTCTGAACATTTCCACGATCTCCCAGTGCGTGGCACCTGGCGTGTAGTTGACGCCCATGCCTTCCGCGAGCGCGCCCTGGCGAAAGCCTTTTTCGATCGCTGCGGTGATCTTGGCAAGCTCTTCGGGCGAAGCAGCGCGATGGGCGGCCTCGCCCGTCGGGAGCATACCGGACTGCGGGTCGCCCAACACTTTCATGCGGACAGGAATGTGGCCGATGCTAACGCCGAAATTTATGAGCGACTTCTCTTCCCGGGTGGCGTACCAGCGGTCCACGTCGTCGGTTCCGGCTTCGAGTTCGAGGGATGTGGTGACGCCGTCACGAGCCTGAAACTCGTAGTTGCGGGGTTCCTGGCCGTGCTCGTGGAGATCGATGAAACCGGGAGCGACGACCAGACCTTTGGCGTCGATCGTGGATTTCGCGTTTAGAGACGTGGCAGAAATAACTGCGATTTTTCCAGCGCGAATGCCCACGTTGCGGATGGCGTCCAGGCCGGATTCGGGATCCATCACGCGGCCATTGAGAATGGCAATGTCGTAGGTTTCGTCGGCGCGAAGCACGCACAGGTTGGAAGCAAAGGTCGCAAGAGACGAGAGGAGAGCCAGCGTGATCAGCGTCTTCGCCATATTCAATTTATGCATGCAATCTCCGAATGCCTCCATGAGCTTGTGACTGGCAGCTAACGCTGCTGGGACGCGCCTGCCTGCGCAGGCCGGCTAAAGCACGCCCCTACAATTCTCGCTGCCCGAGCTGCCGCGGGCACGGCAGTGCCGTGCCCCCACAAGGGCGGGCAAATGTACTAGCTGCGGCGCATCCTACAACAGAGTTGGAGTTTGTGCCTTATTTGCAGGCAAAGAAAAACCCCGGGTCTTCGGGGGGGTACGAAGACCCGGGGCTGGGGGTACAACAGAGGGGGGCCGGAGGAAAGTCGCGAGCCTTTAGTGCACGTGGTGCACGGTCATCAGGCAAATCTTGCGAAGCTCTTCATAGGTGAAGAAAGTCTCTTCGTGGTCGCCGGCACGCTCGGTATGCCCGAGTCCAGATTCATTGGAGATCCGGGAGAGCTCACTCTCCGGAATCCCCAGCAGCATGGCGGCTCGGCCTTGCGTCACGTATTTGGGCACTGGGCTGTTCATGCTCAACCTTCCTTAGGCAGCAACCGTGGCCATGGCATCTTCTTCCACGGCCAGAACCATTGTTTTGTAGATGTCCACGTCCCACCCATCGCCGATCCGCATCCTCAGGGTGTCACCGCCTTCTTTCAGCAGCTTGCCGCGAAGCGGAACCTTGATATTTCCCAGTGCAACCTGCAGGACTACGGGCTGTCCGATCCACATTGCGAATGCGCTGTGCATGCCCCCTCCGTGTGGTGCGTCCTGACGCGGGAGAGAATCGCGCGCCGTACTGCGGAGGCCAATGGTACAGAGAGGGCAGAACGGTAGTAAGAAGGTACTGCTCCGAAAATTCGTCGATTTTTGCGCGCTGAGCACCCGAAGTACATCCGTACTGTTTTTTCGGGACGCGCGACCCATTGGCTGGCGGTGCGGGCGCTGGCATTCTCGGGGCGTGACACACAACCACCAACCCGGCCCGTTCGAACGGGCAACCCCGGCCGCGCGGCCAGGGATTGGCCTGGCATTGGGCGGGGGCTTCGCGCGGGGATTTGCGCACCTAGGGGTGCTGCAGGTGCTGGAACAGCACAGCATACCTATCTCTTGTATCGCGGGAACCAGCGTGGGAAGCATTTTGGGCGCGGCGTACGCAAGCGGAGCGCCACTGGCACGCATCATGGCCACGTGCCGGACGCTGCGCTTGCGGGACATCGCGCGGTGGCGCGTCTCGCGGCTTGGCTTTGCAAGCAACCACCGGCTGGGCGACCTGATCGAGCGCGTATTCGAGGCGCGGCAGTTCGAGGATTTGCACATTCCGATGGCGGTGGTGGCCACGGATCTGAATAGCGGCGAGCCGGTGGTGATTACGCACGGGAACCTCATTGATGCAATACGCGCGAGCTGCGCGTTCCCTGGTTTGTTTGAGCCGGTGGAGATCGGCACACGCTGCTTGGTGGACGGCGCGCTTGTGGCGCCGGTGCCAACGCGTGCGGCACGCGACTTGGGCGCGGCGTACGTGCTGGGTGTTTCGGTGGGGATGCAGGATGGATATCGCGGGACGCCAAGCAACATTTTTCAGGTGGTCAGCCGGGCGGTGACCGCGGCGCAAAAGCATCAACTGGAAGTTTGGGAGCGACACGCGGACCTGGTGCTGCGGCCGGATGTGCAGTCGCTGGCGTGGGATGATTTCGAGCGCGCGGATGAGGCGATCGAGGCAGGCGCAGCGGCAGCGCGCAGCGCTCTGCCAAGAATACAGAAATTCTTGGCGCGCGCGGCAAGCGTGCACGAATGCGACGCCCGGGAGCACAAGCAACTGCGGCTGGCGGAGGCCGAGCGATGATGCGCCTAAATGCGTGGTACGCGGTGCTGGCCGGCTTGGGCCTGCTTTGGCATGAATGCGGAGATGATTTGGGCGTTTTCTGTTACCGTATTGGTTGTGGCGTGTTTAGCTCAGCTCGCGAGCGAGCTTTTGAGCTTGTGCCGCTGAGAGCCACAATGAATCCGGTAAGGACCAACGCGGCGTGCTCGAATCGATCCTTCACTTTTTCCGCGCGCTTTACGACCCCGAAGGACTAAAGGAACTCATCCGCAGCGGCGGCGCGCCGCTGGTTGGCACAATTGTGTTTGTGGAGACGGGATTTTTCGTCGGGTTTTTTCTGCCGGGCGATTCCCTTCTGGTCACGGCGGGCATTTTTGCGGCGGCGGGCGTGGTTCCGTTGCGGTGGTTGTTGGCGCCGGTGATGGCCTGCGCCATTCTTGGCGATCAGATCGGCTACTGGATAGGGCGTAAGGCCGGGCCGGCGCTGTACCGGCGGGAAGAATCGTTCTTTTTCCGGCGCAGCCATCTGCAACGGGCGCACGATTTTTATGAGAAGTACGGCGGGCGCGCAGTGATTTTTGCGCGGTTCGTGCCGATTATCCGGACGTTTTGCCCACCAGTGGCGGGGGCTGCGCGCATGCCATACGCGCGATATTTGATGTTCGACATTATCGGCGGCGGGTTTTGGGTTGGGGCGATGATTTTGGGCGGTTACTTCTTGGGGAGGTCCGTGCCGAACATCGGTGAGCGCATCCATTACGTGATAGCGGTGGTGGTGGTGGTGTCGGTGCTTCCGGTGGTGATCAGCGTCATGCGGGCGCGACGCGGGGTTGCTCGCGGTGAGGCCAGGTAGGCGTGGCGGCTCGGAAGGTTCGCGCCGTCATTTTCGATATCGGACGCGTGCTCATCCGCATCGACGTGCCTCGAGCCATGAAGGGGATGGCTTGCGGGCTGTCTTTGTCACCGGAGGAACTTTGGTCCGCCATCGAAAAAGACCCGCGCTGGAAGGATTGGCAGGAAGGCCGGATCTCTGTGCGGGATTGGCACTGGCACATGAAGCAGCGGTTTGGCGGGTCGGCAACATTTGAGCAGTTCACCGAAACGTGGAACCTGGTGCTGCATCCCGAGCCGATCCACGGCAAGGAGCTCTTCGAGAAGCTTGCGAAGAAGTACCGATTAGCGCTGCTATCCAACACCGACCCGATTCACGTGGCGCACATGGAATCGCGTTACGATTTTTTCTCGTACTTTCCGGCGCGCGTTTATTCGTGCTCGGTAGGGGCAACAAAACCGAATCCGCTGATTTACCGGGAGGCGTTACGGGCCTGCCGGGTTCGAGCGGAGGAAGCTGTGTACGTGGACGACATTGCGGCGTATGTGGAGGCGGCGCAGCGGCTTGGCATGTCTGGTATCCAATTCCGGTCTCCCGAGCAACTCGCATTGGCGTTTCGAGCGCAAGGCTTGGAGGTTTGAAAACGTACGGTGTGAGTTTTTCCACAGCAAAGCGCGTCAGGTGAGTAATCTTTCCCAGGACTAGTACGCCCTTCTCCTCCCGTCTATCTGGTAACCTGCCTTATCAAGGCCCATCGCTTCATTCAGTTACGTAGGTGGACGCCCGTTTCGGTCAGAACTGGTGTTTGGCGCGAGGCATGCACTCACCCGCACCAAGGGCCAGTATTCAAAACGAAAGTTCGCCCCACAGGGGTGAAGGAGAAAAGATTGTCTATGTCTGACGAACGCATTATCGAAACCAGAGAAACACCAGCGTGGCAGCTTCCCGCGATCGTAGTGCTGGGACTTATCGCAGTAGGCGGCTTGTGGTTTGGCTGGAACGCCTCTTCCAAGCTTGATTCGACTCAGCAGTTAGTGGCAGCGCAGCTCAAAACTACCCAGCAGGCCGTGCAGCAGGATGTCTCTTCGTTAAAGGACCGGTTGGCGCAGGATGAAAAGGCCAACACAGATCTGCAGGGCGACCTCAACGTGGTGACCAAGAAGCTCAAGATTACTCAAGGGCAGTTGAAGGCTGCTCGCGCGGAAGCGGCCAAGCTTAACGACGAGACTACTCAGAAGCTGACTGCGCTGGACACCTCAGTGAAGGGGGAACTTGCGACGAAGGCCTCTTCCGATGACCTGAAGAACGTGGACACGAAAGTCGTCGGCGTTCGCACGGACCTGGACACAACGCGCGACGACCTAAAGATGGCGCGCAGCGAGATGGGGACCCTGATCGCGCGCAATCACGATGAGATCGACCAGCTACGTCGCCTCGGCGAGCGCGAGTACGTCGAATTCACCATCGCTGGAAAGAATAAGCCACAGAAGATCGGAAATGTGACCGTGGAGCTGAAGGGCGTCAACCAGAAGCGCAATCAGTACAGCGTGGTGATGGTGATAGAAGACAAGCGGTTTGAAAAGAAGAACCGTGCGTTGAACGAGCCGGTGTTCTTCTACACGTCCGGAACGCGTCTGCCAGAAGAACTGGTGATCAATAAGGTCAGCAAAGACCAGGTCAGCGGCTACGTGAGCATTCCGAAGGCGAATACGCAACAGGCGTCGGCAACGACGTCAACTTCCGGCAGGTAAACACAAGGAGAGAGCTCCGGCCCAAACGGTGGCCCGGGCGCAGAGGCGGGCAGCTTCGGCTGCCCGCCTTTTTTGTTGCGGCAGGCGGTCGGCGAAAGTCCGCTACTCCGCTACAATGACTTGGCTGCACGGAGCCCCTTTTGCTTCAAACGCCCGCGATAGTCTTCTGCGATGTTGATGGCCTGATCCCGGTGAGCGGAAAAATGGCGCCCGGATTCGACGAGTTCAGCGCAGAGCTGGAACACGCGGCCATCCCGATCGTTTGGGTGACCACCCGTACCCGCCTGCAGATTGACGATCCTCGCCGAAAGCTGGGCCACAGCCACCCGTTCATCGCGGAAGGAGGCTGTGGCGTGTACCTTCCCGAGGGCTATTTCCATTTGCGCCCTCCGAAAACGGTGCGCCTTGGTCGTTTCACGTGCTTCCCGGTTGCCGAGCCGCAGCCGGCAGCGGCAGAGGCTTTGGAGGAGCTATCCACGGAAACCGGCGTGGCGGCCGTGGCGCTGCGCTCCCTGTCTCCTCGGGAGCTGGCGCAAAACTCCGGTCTTCCGGCGCAGCAGGCGGAATTGATGCGTCACCGTGACTTCGACGAGCTTTTCTTCTTTGCCGGTGCTGCGGAAGGCGACGTGGGGCGTTTCATTGCGGAGAGCGCCCATCGGCATTCGCAGTTGCGTGAGCGAGGTGTCTTGTGGTCGCTCGCAGTAGGCGCAGACCTGAAACAGTGCGTGCGAGAGCTCTCTAAGCTTTACGCCCGGGCTCTGCGTTCGCAGCCAAAGATTGTGGGGCTTGCCCGCCAGGACGACTCTTCGGAGATTCTGGCCGCGTGCGATCGCGGCCTTATTCTGGTGGACCGCACCACCTCGGGGGACGGGTCCGATTCGGCCAGGGAGCGTCTGCCAGCACGATTTCGAGAGATTGAGCTTGGCTCGGCGAATCCATGGGAGCGGATTATTGAGACGTTGAGTAGCAAGTCCTGAGTTTCACCGGAAAAAATGTATCGATGAATCGCTGGTTTTGCATAGGACCAGGCGTGAAGAGAATTGTGTGCTTGGCGCTGAAGCTTGCAAAGTGTTGATTCTCGAAGGCGATACCCGCAGCTTCATGCATTCTGGACTGGCCCTTGAGTTGCCGTGCTATTAGCGCGACGCGGCGTCGCGTCCGCCGGCAACTCTCGCTTGGGGCCCACAGCGTAGCGGCCGAGTACTAGGAGACCTCTTACTATGGCTTGGATCGCTCGCTGCTTTCGTATTCCTGCTTCGGAAACACAAAAAACCTTTGTTATTGCTGCTTGCGTCGTTGCGATGAGCATCATGGCCGTGGGACTTGTTTGGCAAGCCGAAATCATCGCGCACCAGCGCGAAGCCATTCGCTGGCTCGAAACCGCAAAGGTCGGCGGCTGAGGCTCTGAAAACTCCACCTGTTAGTCATCGAACGCCTTGGATGCCCCGCAGAGCCCAACGAGACGCGGCATCCCGGTATGACAGATCTTCCAGGGTTGTATTGCCGGACTCCTACAATTTCCGCGGTTAGTGTGATTCAATACCTTCGATAGGAATTAATCCGTGGAGTCTTGAAATGAAACAGATCGTCAGTGTTTTGTTGTTGGGTCTGGCACCGGCAGTTTTTGCCGTGTCGAAGCAGCGTGCTCCGGCTGACCCTGCTCCGCAGGCCAGCAATGATAGTGCTCGCTCCAGTTCCAGCAAAGCCACTTCGCACGACCGCCATGTCCGCAAGCATCGTGCCAGCAACCACCATCACCGCCACCGTACGACGCCCAAGAGCCACAACTCGTAAAATGAAATGGGGAGCCTGACGGCTCCCCATTTTTCTTTTGCTGTGTCGTCTCGGAAGCGACGCTGACTTCGCGCATGTTTTCGGGCGACGCGCACCGCGAGAGCGGTGTGTTCAGCTTTGGTTCAGCTCTAAGCCCGGTGGAGTCATGCTCCCTCCTGAGCCTGATGAGCTCACGCTTCTCATTTACTCCTGCCAAGGCTTGAGTGCAAGCGAAGAGATGGAGAAATGCAACGGCGGGGTCAAAGCGAGGTCGACAAACCGCGAAGTTACTTAATAAAGAGCGATTCGCGAAGCTGGTCGCGTCCGACAAATGACTTCATGGTTCTGTAGCGCCCAAAGAGATCCTGAATCTCACGATTTTGATAGACGCGCTGCGCGGGGCACAAGACCGGCGAAGAAATCACTTGCAGCGTAGTGGAATCCACGACGCGATAACGCTGGAAGCCTTCCGGCTTCTTGCTGTGAAACATGGCGAAAACCACGCCGCCCGGCCGCAGCAGGTCGGTCAGATTGGCGACGATTTGCTTCGACACTAAGGGTTCGAGATAGTCGAGCAAGTCCCACAGCAGGACGGCGTCAAACGAAGAGTTCGGATATTGCAGATTGGCCTCGAGGAAGCGTGCGGCGCGCGCCGCAGGCGTCACATCCAGGTTGTGCTGAGCCGCGCGTCCGGCTGCTTCGCGCAGTTTTCCTTCTTCCTCCACCAAAAACTCTTTCCACGCACGGAGAATGTCCTCAGAGGAAACGCGAAATCCACGCTCGATGAAGAAGCTCAGCGTGGTTTGCCAGGCTGGGCCGAGGTCCAAAAGGGCGCCGCGGCCGAGTCCGTCGAGGTTCCACAAGAATTCTTTCAGTCCGTTGGAAACGCGGTTGGATTCGCGCAGTTCCGGGGCTCGAGTTGCGCCCACCGCCCCGACAGGCGGGGAACTGTTGGTGCGGGGCCTGCCAGTGCCGCCAATCGCACGGGGCACTTCCCGGTTGCTGCCTGCGCCTGCGCCTGCGCCTACGCCAATGCCCAACTTGTTGAGGAAGCTCATCAGTCTGCCGCCGATCCGGAGTTCACAGAAACCACGCCGCCCTTCGAGGTCCCGGCAGCGGCGCCGCGCGCCTCAGCGTGCTTATCGATAGGCTTTCCGGTTTCGATTTCAACGCGACCGCGCAGCACGGCGCCATCTTCAATGACCAGGCGCTCCGTTTGCAAGTCTCCGGCGACGTTCCCAGTGCTCCAAAGCTGAATCTTCTCGCGGCCAACAATTTTTCCGTCAACGCGGCCGCGAACGATCACTTCACGCGCAAAAATGTCGGCTTTCACTTCCCCGTTCGGTCCGACCGTCAAGCTGCCGTTGCTCAAATTCACTTTTCCTTCGAAGTGGCCGTCGATGAAAAGATCTTCGCTGCCGGTGACTTCGCCCTTGATGCGAATTCCTTGGCTGAGGCAGGCGGAAGCTCTAGAGGAAACAGGAAGGCCAGTACTAGATTCGCGCGCGGGACTGCCGGCAGCGGCCGGCGAGCCCGTGGAAATTCCGGCTGCATTCTCCGGAACACCTTGAGATTTTCCGTCTTCTTTCTTCCACACGAGACACCTCGACGAAGGATTTTCACTCCAATAAGTCGCTCTTCGTCGGCTGGTTGGGATTCGCGACTTGAAACGGTCAACATAGTACAGCACTTAGCGGGTGTAAAGCAAAATACCTGGTAGCAAATCTAGGGTGTGACGTGCTACACCACGCCTGGCGCGTTCAGTGCGTGAGGGGCCACAATAATTTGTGATTTATCAGTTACGTCCGACCCGCCATGCTGCTCCCAAATGGCGACCAGCATAGCCGCCATCTCCCGTATCAACTCTTTGACGGATACTCGCTTTTCCCACCAACGCTCGGGATCGAAATCGCCATCGCCTGCGCCGGTAATTCGGATTCTTATGTCTTCCGGGAAGACATGCGAAAAGATATAGCGGGCGCGCCGGGTGTGAAAATTGGAGGTCACCACAATCACGCTGCGCCATTTCTTTTGCTTCGCCGTTTGCGCCAGTGTTGTCGCTTCTTCCCGGGTGTTATTGGCGTCGTGCGCCACTCGCAGGATCTTGTCCTTCGGCACCCCGCGCTCGATCAAATCATGCTCCATCAATTCCGCAATACCGGCGTAAGGACGCAGGCGGCGGCCGCTGGCGACGACGATGGGGCCGAGGCCCTGCCGGTAAACTTGCGAGGCACGAGTGGCGCGGTCGGCATAAAAATTGTCATCGCTGAGGACCAGGATCGCGTCGGAGCGCTCCAGGGTGTCTTCAACCACCCAGCCTTCACCCACCAGGCGGAAAATTGGATGCCGAGCTAAATACAGCACGGCCAATACAAGCACCACCACGACCGTCATGATCAGGGAGAAGAGAATCCCGCCCTTTTCGAACGGGTGTTCCCGCAGCCTCCTGCCCACTGTCATGTATTGGGGTCCAGAGAGCGGAGTTGCTCCGCCGCTTGCTCGGGCAACACGGAATTGAAGTAAACCTCTTTGATGCTGTACGACTTGCTGCGCTTTTCCAGGATCGGCAGTATTTCGATATGCCAGTGGAAATCGTCGGAAAGCGTTTTCCAGTAGCCCGCCAACTCACCCTTCTTGCTAAGCGTGTTCGGCGCGGTGTGCACGACAAGGTGATACGCCGGCGCAACTTTTTCCAGGCGTCGCAACACGCGGCCCAGCAGGGCGGCGAGTTGCCGGCGATTGGAAGCCGGACGGGGTTGCTCGAATAGATGATTGTGCCGACGGTGTAGGACCCAAACTTCGTATGGCACGCGCGAGGAGTATGGGCAGAGCGCATAGTAGTCGCCCTGCACATCGACGATGCGTTTCCCTTGCTTTTCGTCCTGGCGGACGACGTCGCAGAAAATACAGCGCTCGCGTTCGCGGAACCATTCGCTGGCGGAATTCAGCTCGTACTTGACGCGTCGAGGGACAAAAATTGTCGCGGTGATCTGGGAATGTGCGTGCGACCACTCATCGCCCGCCAGCAGTCCCTGATTCTTGAAGACGGCAACGTACTTGAAACGCGCATCTTTCTTCAAGTCGGCGATGCGCGAGGCCCACACCCACAGAACGCGCTCGATCTCTTCGTCGCTTAGCTGCGACATCTTTTTGTCGTGGTGCGGCGTTTCCACCACGACTTCATGCGCGCCGATGGCGCCCATCTTGTCGTACATGCCCTCAGCTACGCGGCCGGGGTCACCCTCAATGCGGTACAGCGGGTCTGGATGAGGCAGCACGCGCACCTGCCAGGGCCCCTCCGCGGGCCAGGTTAGGATCGACGGCCGCTTCTCCACTGTTCCGGGATCAAAGGGACACGGCTGCGCGGAGTCACCCAGCGATTCGCGCTGACCTAGAACCACCCAGCTTTGTGTGATGGGATCTCGTCGAATTTCCATGCAGGATTCTTCAGCAAAAGCGGCGCGACGCGCGGCGTCTCCGGGCTTAGACTCCACTCCGCAGGCCGCTAGAAAATCGTTCTGCCGCGCCTTTCTTTTTCTACATTCACGACGGAGTAGTTTCTGTGCCGTCGCGGGAATTGTCAAGCAAACGCGTGCTATGCTCACGCGACATGGGAACTGACGTCGAATTCATGGAGCAGGCGCTGGGTGAAGCGCGCGCGTCAGCAGCGGCGGGAGAGGTGCCTGTCGGCGCCATTCTAGTGCACGAGGGCAAAATCATCGCACGCTCAGGTAATTGCACCATCCGCGATTGCGATGCCACCGCGCACGCGGAGATGGTGGTTTTGCGCGAAGGCTCCCGCACGCTCGGCAACTATCGTCTGGCAGGCACCACACTGTACGTCACTCTCGAGCCCTGCAGCATGTGCGCCGGCGCCATGATTCAGGCGCGAGTGCCCCGACTGGTCTACGGATGCGACGACCCCAAGGGCGGCGCCGTTCGATCTTGCTTCGAGATCCTGACTGACCCGCGGCTGAATCATCAGGTCGAAGTGAGAGCGGGTATCTTAACGAGCGAATGCGCTTCCCTGCTCCAGTCGTTCTTCGCCGCCCGGAGATAAACGTCGCCACTAGTGCGTGGGGGACTTCGGCATCACATTACCGTAACGACGTGCAGCACGGTGTTCACCAACGCCCCTGCAGTAAAGTCCAGCGGAACTCACATCCCCGGACCACATTGCTGAGCGAGCGAAGCGTCTGTTACGATTACAAAAGCCGCCGCGGAGAGGTGTCTGAGCGGTTGAAAGAGCTCGCCTCGAAAGCGAGTGTAGGGGGAACCCTACCGTGGGTTCAAATCCCACCCTCTCCGCCATCTTCGTGTGGGTCCGGCCCGGACACATAGGTAACAGAACGTACCGGCTACATGGGTAACACTTTGGGGCCAAACGGATTGTCGAGAGGCTGCAGGGTTTTTTCCTCCAGGTCAACGTAGCCGAGATCGTAATCCATAAAGCTGACCAGC
>DATNMD010000059.1:0-44251 GCA_035602505.1 Candidatus Acidiferrum sp. | reverse complement strand
TTTACTATTGACATACGTCCAGATCTGTGGTACCGTTTCGCGTGTTATCTCGAACAAACCCGCTATCTACCGCCCGTAACCCCTTTAGATTCCGCACTTCCGTGAAACTGCGCATTTTGCACCAGTTTGGTGCAAATAAGTTCCTTAGAATCCGCACTTACAGACACCCCTCTTGTAACTCCTTTAGAATTCGCACTTACAAAAACACTCGGGGTGGGGGTACCCCAACACTTCCGCGCCACGCTTCGCTTCCGCCGTCATATGCACCACGTGGCGCCTCTATCCCCTGTGGCCTCAGTCAATTGCGCATACTTCCCGTCACCACGGGGGTGTACCCTACGCGCTTCAGATTTCTCTGCGTGTGTGGCCAATTCTCTCGATTAACGCACGTGCGCCCCACCGTTACGCACTTAAGTTTCAGTAATTTGGGAAAAAATTCTTGTCGCGCTGCATTCACGTCTTGTTTCCGCGCGTCTGAGGTCTATGGCCGATACAAGCAGTTTACAACCTCAGCCTTGACCATGCTCGCGACTCCCGGTTATCTTTTCACTCGACGCCTTCCTTCCTCCGCGCATATTCGCATGGGACACCAGGCCAAGCCCGTTACCTATCCTGCAAAACGTCTCGTTCTGGCGCTTTTCTCGGCAGGGCTGAGCCTCGCGATACCCGCGCGCTCACTCGGCCAGCAGCCGGTTCCGCTGCACCGCGGCCCCAGCCCCTCCCTCGTCGAAACTCCTGTCACCGTGGTGGTGAGCGTCCGCGAGACCAGCGGCATGCCCTTGCCGGGTAATGCATTCGTCAAGCTTTCCTCCGATTTCAGCGGGGTTCATCTCACCGCTCCCACGCAGGATGGTTCCACCGCCACGTTCCCCAATATCCAAGGCGGCGAATACGAAATTGAAGTGAACTCCACCGGATACAAGACGGCCACCGAGCACGCCTCCATCATGGCCGGCGGGTCCAACTTTCTCGTCTTCATCTACATGCACCCGGAGTCGGAAGTCGCTACCTCCAGCCGTTCAGGCGGCGCGCCCATCGTGAGCCCGCGCTTGCAATCCGAAATCGACAAGGGCATGGACAAGTTGCGCCGCCAGCAATACGACGCCGCGCGCGAACACCTGGAAAAAGCGGCGAAGATGGCCCCCGGAAATCCCGACGTCCAATACCTTTTGGGATTGCTGGAATACCGGCAGCAACACTTCGACGCTGCCCGCGCAAAATTTGAAGGCGCGATTTCCATTTATCCGGCACACGAACGCTCGCTGGTCGCGCTGGGAGAATTGCTGCTGCGCATCGGACAGCCGGCTCAGGCTGCGCAAAATCTCGAGAAGGCTTACCAGATCAATGGCGCGGATTGGCGCACGCATCTGCTCCTCGCATATGCGTATGCGGCCCAGAAGGATTACGAGAAGGCGGCGCCGCACGCGGTGCGCGCCGTGGAGCTTGCAAAGAATGACGGCGCCGCTGCCAGGCTGCTGGTCGGCCGCGTCCGCGCTGGGCAGGGCAAAAAGGCGGAGGCCAAACAGGCATTTGAGGGTTTGATCCGCGACTTTCCCGCCGATCCGGCAGCAGCGCAGGCTAAGCTTGCGCTTGCGTCAATGGAAAAAGAAGTTGCAGCCGCCGCTCCGCGGAACACAGCAGAAGTCTCGTCGGCCCCGCCGGTTGCCTCAGCCGTCAGCAGCATTCCTGCGCTGCCAGTGCTGGTGCGGGCCTGGGCGCCGCCGGACATTGACGCCAAGGAATATCCGGTCGCCGCGGACGTTTCTTGTTCCGAAGACGATCTGCTGCAAAAGACGGAGCTCCGTACATCGAAGCAACTCGCAAATTTTGAAAAATTCATGGCCACCGAGCACATCGAGCATCAGGAGATCGACGCCAATGGGAATGCGGGCGCCGTCAGAGCGCGGGACTTCAACTATCTGGTCTTCGTCGAGCGGCCCAAAAAAGGATACGTCTACCTGGAAGAAGAACGCGACGGCGGCGAAAATCTCGCCTCCTTCCCCACTTCGTTGGCGTCCAAGGGACTTATTGGGCTCGGCGTGTATCTCTTTGATCCGCAGTATGAATCTGATCTTGCCTACCATTGCGAGGGGCTCGGGCAGTGGCGCGGCCAGCCCGCCTGGCAGCTTCGCTTTGAACAGCGCGCCGAAGCGCCCTCGCGCATTCGCACCTGGAGAAACAGCCGTGGCCTGTTTCCTGTGGCCATGAAGGGCCGCGTGTGGGTCTCCGCGAACAGCTACGACGTTTTGCATATCGAAACCGACTTGCGCGAGCCGCAAAAGGAAATCGAACTAAGTCGCGATCACTTGGTCATCGACTACGGTCCTGTGCAGTTCGAGCACGGAAAAACCTCTCTCTGGCTGCCCTGGTACGCCGAGCTGTTCATGGAATTGCACGGCAAGCGCTACCACCACCGGCATACACTGACCAATTACGCGCTATTCTCCGTCGACACGACGCACTCGGTTTCCCCGCCGAAGGACGCGCGCAAGGAAAATTGACGCGACAGCAGGCTGGCAAGCAGACGGTCACGCGCCGGGCAAAAAACAAAACGCCCCGGAGTGCAACTCCGGGGCGTGAATAAAAACTGCTGAACGTTGAACCGCTTACCGCTGCGGCGGTTTCGCGGCCGGAGTCGCGGGCTTTTGCGCAGGCTTGGCCGGAGTCGTGGAAGCCGGCGCGCCGCCTTTCACCGGATACGCTTGGTCGTACAAGCGCACGATGTCTTGCGTGACGTCGATGTTGGTGGAAGCAAAAAGAATCGGCGTGTTTTGCGCGGAAGTATCGAGAACGGCTATGTAGCCATTTTCGCGCGCGTAGCGATCGAGCACATCGATCATCTTGCGGCCGATGCGATCGAACACCTCGGCTTGCGCGGCATTCACGTCTTCCTGGTATTCGTCTTGCTTGCGCTGCAGTTGCCGTGCTTTCACTTCGCCTTCGCGTTGCAAACGAGCTTGCTCTTCCTGGCTGAACTTGCCCGAACCGGCGTCGATGCGCTGACGCAAATCGTTAATTTGCTTGTTCAGTCCTTCCAGCTCGGTCTGGCGCGGCGCAAACTGCGATTGCAGTTCGGCGCCGGCTTGCTTGCCTTCGGCGGTGCTGGCAATGGCCTGGCGCACGTTGATGACGCCGATTTTCCCCGCGACAGCGGAACCGGGTGCGGCGCCCTGCGCGCGCAACACGCTTGCGCCAAAGACGGTGGCAGCAGCAATAATTGCAAACTGAAATGTCTTTCTGAGCGACACCGACCGGGTCAGGGCCAACATTCTGGAATTCACTTTTTTCTCCTTCTTTCGAATTGCCTGGAAATCTAAGCCAGGTAATACCGGCTTAAAACTTTTCCCGCGTCCCCGGCGGGCTCCGCGGTCCTCACGCAAACTTGGCAGTATAGCCGAGCCGCGCAAGCGCCCGCAACGAAAACCTGATTTTTCGGTCAGAGCGGACCGGCACACCGCGAGGTGCTCTTGCCATTTCGACGCTTGCTGCCTGCATTTCGTTGCTCATTCGAATCTCTCAGGGCGAACGCTTACGGCATAGGGAACAAAAGCACGCGGTTGTTGGCCTGATCGGTGATTACCGCGAGATTCGTCCGCGGATGAATGGCGGCGGCAAATTGTGGCGAGCCGCCGAGGCCAAAAGTTGCGGTGGTTTTAAATGGCGTCGTCAGCGTATCCACAATAGACATGGTGTTGCTCAGGGTATTTACCGTGAGGATCGCGCCGGTTTCGAAATTGTATGCGAGCGAAGTCGGATTGACGCCCACCGGCGTCGCGAACGCCGACGCAGTGTCCGGGTTATACGAAAGTATGGAGTTGCCCTGGCTGGATGTAATGTAGAACAGAGCCGGTGAAACCGACGGATCGAGCGCGATGCCGGTGGGAGTGGCGGTTAAGAAGGCCAGCCCCGACAAAGTGGTAGACCGAGCGGGAGTCGCCGTTCCCAGGTCAATGACATCGACGCTGGCAGCCGTTGTCGTACCTTGCGAAGTATTTGCGATTGCAGAAGTGGTGACCACGGCGATGCCGTTGTTATTTGTTCCGCGCTCGGGGTCGATGGCCACGGCGATCGGTTGCTGGCCGACTCCGACGGTAATTGGGGTCAACGATGTAGCGGGGGTAGAAGCAAAGAGCGGATTCAAATTGATCACCGACGCAGTGTTCGAACCGGTGTTGGCCACGACGGCTGCGCCATTATCCTGATCGATGGCGACACCGCTGGGCGATGTGCCGACCGTAACGTCCGGCACGATTTCCTTCGCAGCGGCCGGATTGCGGACGTCCAGAATCGAAGCCGTGCCCGCGACGTTGTTGCTGACCACGGCGATCCCCAAGCGCCCTGAAACAGCGACGCCCGTGGGGCTGCTGCCCACGCCGACGGTAGTAAGGACTTTGCCGAAGGTGGGATTGGGCGCGCTGTTCACCGTCGGGTTGATGTCGATCACGGAGACGGTGTTGCAGCCGCTGTTTGTGATAATCGCGAGATCGCGGGTGGTATCGATGGCCACGCCGGCGGGCTTTGGAGTGGACGTAGCAGAACAATTGGCGCTGACATCGATGGATTGCAAGACGGAGAAATCGGTAGCGTTCGATTGCACGCCGCTTCCATTGATGACGTCCAGAGCGAAGCGCCGCGGCACGGTCAGGAAGAAAGGGGAGATGTCGACGTCGAGCTCATTGCTGCTTACGAACCTCACGGCGCCGCCTGGCTGCTGCGCAGCGATCGACGCGCCATCCAGACGCACCTGAGAAGTGGAATCGAATCCGGTGCCGAGAACACGCACGCCGGTCAGAGTAGAGGAAGAAGTGAGCGTGGCCTGGCGCAATTGCGCGCCAGGGATCTGCCCGGAGGTCAGCAGAAGTTCACGAATATGGGCCGCCTTGATATTGCCGAGCTTTAGAATTTGAACGTCGCCGCTGCCGGAATTCACGATGAAAGCCTGATTCTTGGTGGGGTCTGGATCCATCGCGACGGCGCCCGAAATGGCCAGCACGGTGCCGTCCGGCGCAGTGACGCTCGTGTTTCCTTTCTCAGTGCTTCCGGTGGACTGGACGAAGAAGCGCGCGCGGCGCACGGGATCAATCAAGGAAATTTCGTTGCGAACGGGATTAAAGGCCACTAGCACGTTCGAATAAGGCTGGAACGCAACATTCGTTGCACCCAACTCCGGCGCATTGCAGGGAGTTTGTCCTGATACGCAGCCCGCGTTCAAGGTGATCGAGCTGACGGACTGGTCCAGCGCGTTGATCAATTCAATTTGGGGGCCGGTGACACCGTCCGCATTGGGGTCGGCCATGGCCGCGATTCGCGTCACGGGATTGATGGCCACTCCTTGCAAGGAACTGGACACGGTAAAGCTCAGGTTAGCGTTGCCGTAAAAAGCGAAGCTGCTGGAGTTGCCCGTAGTAGTGTCGTCCGGGGCGGTTTCCACAAACTGGAAATGCAGCGCATCCACAACCGCGGCTACGGCGTAAGTGCCATTAAACACCGTGCCCTTCGATCCGTTGGGCAATCCATTGATCAGGACCACGCCGGGATTTCCCGGATTCAAATTGTGCGCCGCGGAAGTTGTGACGGTAACAAGATTCGAGCTGCGCGACGCCGAGGCGATCTGTGCTTTGGCGCTAGGCTGCGTGAGATCGATGACCGAAAGGGGTCCGGCGCCCACGCCGACAGCACCTGGCGTGACGAAGGCCAAGTGAACGTGCGGCTCCATGGCTATGTGAGGAAATTTTCCAGTGGGGAGCGTGACCGAAGCAGTCGCGCAGGGCAAAGCTTGCGCGCTGCTGGTGACGAAGCAAGAGCTTGGAGAGCTGGGAGTGCCGCCACCCTGATCGTCAATTCCGGGAATGAACAAGTTCACGATGAAGCCTACGTTGGTAGAAGAAAACGCCACCAGAGCGAGGTTCGTGTCGGGATCGACTCCCACCGAAAATGGCGAAGGCGCAGGGCTGGACGAATTCGTGCTGGCGGTCGGCGGGATTAGACCGCTCAGATCGATCGTGGCCAATGTGGCCCCCGACGGAATTTGCAGGATGGAAAGGCTCTTGCTGCCGAAATTCACCACGATAGCGCGGTGCCGAACCTCATCGATAGCTAGATCCGTTGGAAGAGTTCCGACAGGAATCGCGCCGCCGGTGGGAGCCAACGAGCCTGCGCCGATGTTGTAGAACTGCACGGCGTTTGATCCAGCTTCCGCAACAGCCGCAACACCTAAGATACTGTCGATGCCAATCGCGCTAGGAACTGTGCCTGCCGCGACTGAGCCTGCAACAAAGCTCGCCGGGTTTGCACCTAGGTAGTCGGGGAATACGGCGAGATTTTTTACCGCGCTTCTCGGAGTGCCGGCAGGAAGCTGGTTGTCGACGACGGAGACGGGATAAAGACCCGGCGGGCCGGAACTTGTGCCCGGAAAATCAGCAACCAAGTGCCGTGCATTGGACGTCGCCGTCTCCACAGCGAGCGCGTTATTGCCCTGAAACAGCACGGTAGCGAACGGGCTAACCGGCGGATTGCCGCCGCCGCCAAAATATCCGCCGCTCACAGTGAACGTCCCGTTTAGAGCGCCTTCCGGCACACTTTGCGGCGCCGAGGAGGTCACCGAGGGCCGCATAGGCACAACCTGGAACGAGAACGGGCCGCCAGTAACGGGCTGCACGGGGTCAGTAATGGTGACGTTATAGACACCTTGCGCGGTAAGCTGGCTGGGCGTCAGGCGAATCTTGGCGCCCGAAGAGGTGGGGTTAGCCGTGGTGGAAGATGGCTCAGGAAAAACGATTTTAAACTGGCCGGGCGAAAGCGAAAAACTGCCATTCGGACCGGTGATATTAAATCCGGACTTGGACGAAGCATTCGGGGCTTCCAGATAGATATCGTAAAAAAGAGCTCCGAACGGAACGAGCGTGGGGGACAAACCATTGAAACTGATGGGGCCGCCTTGCACGATGGTGACGCCGGCCGTGCCGAATCGCGAGGTGTCCAGCTTGGAGGTAGCCACCACGGTGAGAGTGGCGGTGGTCGGAACAGTGGAGGGCGCGGTGTAGTTTCCGCTGGCGTCGATGCTGCCACAACCCGGGCTGCACGATGTGATTTGAGAAATCGAAGTTGAGGGGGGAGACTGCGTTACCTGCCAGGTGACATCATTGGGCGTGTTGTCGTTCTGTTGTCCCGCCGTGAATTGCTGAGACTCACTGGTCGGAACGCTGGCACTGACAGGCGAAACGGTAATGCGAACTCCGGAGTCGATGCTGATCTTCGCGGTTCCGGTCTTTGTCTTATCTTGATTGGAAGTGGCCGTGAGCGTGACAATCAGACCGGTGAGAGTGTTGGGGAAGGTGGAAGGGGTTGTGAACACGACAGTGTTGCTTGCGGAGTTGGCGGGGATGTTGCCGGTCTGATCGGTGCACGGGCTGGCGGTGGAAGTGGTTGTTGTAGTGCCGCTGGTGGTGGTGGTTGTAAAAGTGCAAGCCCAGGTAACTGTCTGATCGGTGGCGCCATTGACGGACGCGGTGAAGGTCTGGGTCTGGGTGGTGACCAGAGCCACGGGGGTGGGGCTTACAGAAACCGTAACTGTATTCGCGCTGCTCTTGCTGCCGCAGCCCGCGGCCAGGCACGCCGCGGCGACCGCGGCCGCCATGCACGTCAAGATTGTTCGCAACTTCATCCTACCGCCTCCCAAGCAGACACGCATTGCAGGTAAGTGCGCGCGGTCCGTAGCGTTGACTCCACCCACGTCCAGCAATCTCGCGGTCGCCGGCATCAGAAAGTCCGGCTAACCGTGAAACGAAATGTCGTCTTCGGCTCAAAATAGTTGAGCCGCCCAGGATTATTCACCAGGCTATTGAGGCCGGGCACGATCAAATTGTTGTAGACCTCGGGCGGCAGAACCGGCTGACCGCCGCCGCAACCGGTGGCGTTGGGATTCGCCAGGCAGTTTAGATAAGCGCGCTCGCTCAGGTCCACGAACGGCGAGGGGGCGATGATTTCCTCGTGCAAGCGGTGTACGTTGTACGCATAGTAGACACGGAACGGAGCCTGCACGATGGGCAACTGAACCACAAACTCGATACCCGTGGAGCCACGCAGACGGAAGTTCGTGTGCGGCGCAATCAAAAGCCGCTGACTCAAGTTGGCCGACGGAAAATCCTGGGTTAGGGTCCCGAAGCCGGTGGGATCAAGCTTCAGCGAGCTTTTGCGCACAATTCCATCCGTGCCGCCGTCGAAGAACAGGGCCGCAGTGACGGGACCGACGATGGGAATGCGATATTCGATATTTCCAGCGGTTTGAACGTCACCGCCGGGCAAAGTCGCAACATAGGACAGCACCGGTACGGTGAGCGATCTTTGGACGGGCGTGCCGCTGCCGGAAAGTACGCGCGGATCCGTGTAGATGAAAGTCTGGGCGGTGCGCGTGGGGATGAAAGTAACGGGGGAAATGGACCGAATGTCGAAGCCGCGAACGTCACTTTCTCCGCCCATATAAAAGCGGCTGTAAGGGGGAACGTCCCTGCCGCCGAAGCCGGTGACATAAGCGGCGGTGGCATGGAAGCCAAGAACGTTCCGGCGTTTCTGAATGGGACGAAAATACTTCCAGTCGAAGACGTTGGTGATGGTGTTGACGTTACCGCCCAGCGGGCCGCCGGTGAAACCCAGGGAATAGAAAAAGCTCTTGCCGGACCGGGGATTGGTGGGATTGTCCACGGTGTTGTAGTTGATGGTTGGCGTGATGGTGCTGGAAACGATGCCCTTGAGCGCGCTAGGACCAGCGACGCTGCGGAATTGAATGGCCTCAAACAGAAAGCGCGAAGCGTCGTTGAAGGGAGTGATGCTGGTGCGTGTGAGTCCGTAGGTCAAGCCCAGCCGTGCGAAGGACAGCTTCTTGAGCGGATAGCTGGCAAACATCGTGAAGCCGGTGCTGTCCTGGTTGTAATTCTGGATGAATTGCGGGTTGATGCTGACGGACTGGCCCTGCAAGAGCGCCAATTGCCGAGCCTGATTGAAGCTGTAGCGGCTGGAGAAAATGGTGAAGCCCGTGGAAATCGGGCGGTCGAAAAGGTAGGGCTCGGTGAAGCCGAACATGAAGCTGCGCTGAATGTCGCCGAACTGCGCGGAGAAGGTGAGGGTTTCGCCGAGGCCGAGGAAATTGTTGGTCTGATAGGTCAGGCCGATGAAGGTGCCGGCCAGACCGCTGACACCACCCTGCAACCCGATGGATTGCTTACCTTTTTCCTTCAGCTTCAGGGTGAGGTCGACGGTGCCTTCTTTTTGGTTGCGCTTGATTTCGACGGCCTTGTCTTCCTCGATGCGGTCAAAATAATCGAGCTGATTGAGACGGAGGATGCTGATTTCCCAGGCGCGCTTGTTGAAGAGCTGGCCTTCGTCGAGAAGAAGCTCGCGGCGGATGACCTTGTCGCGCGTGGTAGTGTTGCCGACGAAATCGATGCGACGGACGTAGTATTGCTTCTCTTCGGTAAAGCGCATGGTGATGTCAATGCGCTTGGCGGCCTCATCGATGTCGGTCTGAGGCTCCGCTGTGAAATCAATGAAGCCGTATTGGCCGTAAGCCTTGCGGTAGTCATCCAAGGCTTTACGAATTTTGGCGGTGGAGAAGATGTCGCCTTCCTTGAGGGGGAAAATGCTCTTGAGGGCGTCGACCTTTAGAGAGAGGGCCTTATCCGGGTCGGCACTGACGATTCTCAAGGTGCCCATCTTGTAGCGCTCGCCTTCCTCGATGGGAATGGTGATATTGACGGCTTTGCCGTGGCTGCGGCCGGCGATAGGAACGCCCAAGCGGAAACCCTGGGTGTCGATATTTTCGAGGATGGGATCTTTCACGACGACTTTGAAGTAGCCATTGTCCTGATAGAGGCCGCGGACACCGACCTCGAGGTCTTCGTTGAGTTTTTCGCGGTCGTAGGTCTTGCTCAGGACCGGTATTTCCGTGATGTACAGAGGAATGGAGTAGGGGCGGTCGTGACGCATAGCGCGAATCAGCTTGCGATTGCTGAACGCGTGATTTCCCGTGAAACGGATGTGGCCGACCTTTACCTTGGGACCTTCCTCCACTCTGAAGACGAGGATGACGGCATTGCTGGCGGCGATGCGCTCGTATTGCGGCGTGACTTTCGCGAATTGACGGCCATGCTCGCCGAGCAATTCCTTCAGGACGACTTCGGCTTTCTTGATGCGTGTGGGATCAAACTGACTTTCCACGGTGAGGCCGACCTTGCGTTCCTTGAAGCGATCGAGAATGTCAGATTCCGAAACGGAATGGATGCCGTCGTAGCGAATGCGGCGGATGACCGGGCGCTCTTTGACCTCGAAGATGACATTCTTGTGATTCGGGCCGTCGGGCGAATCTTCGACGCGCAGCTTTACGTCTTCAAAGAACTGCGTGTTCCACAGTGCTTGAAAATCGCGGCGTAGCGTTTCTTCATTGTAGGGGTCGCCGTCGCGGCTGAAGATGCGGGCTTTGAGCGTGTCGCTGCGAATGCGGCGATTGCCGATGAAAATGATGCGGTCGATGACCGTTCCGGGCTGCTGCGGGGGCGGCTCTTGAAAAGAAGGCGCGGCGCTGCCGCGGGCTAATTCGGCCGTAACTTTCGTAGAGTCATTTGAATCAAAGATGGGAGAAAACGAAGATGGAGATGCCGCCGCATTAGGATCGCGCGGCGTGGCGGCAAGCATAGAAGACGCGAGCAATAACACCATTGCCGCAATCGAAAGCCGGACGCGCATAACCCCAAACGGCAAAGAAACTCTTGTGTGAGCGGCCACAGAGGTGGTCAAGGCCGCGCCCCCAAACCCAAGATGTTCTTCTCCCGCCGAACCCGGTACGGGCCGGCCGTGCGTTTCCCCCGTACATGCCGGGGCCACACATGTTGGTGTCAGATTCCCTAGTGGACGACCGGGGTTGCCTCACCGACAGGACGGAAGGAAAGGCCTTCCCCTGCTACGTAAATTTGCAGCGTCGCGGGCCTTTGGATTCCACCCTGGATGAGCGCCTCGGACAGCGGGTCTTCCACATATTTCTGCAAAGCCCGCCGCAAAGGACGCGCCCCGTAACTGCGGTCTGCACACGTTTTTTCGAGGATCCACTGGCGTGCTTCCGGAGACAGGACAACCTGGACTTGCCGATGAATCAGCGTGTCGTTCATCTGACCCACGAGCAAATCGATGATGCGCAGCAGGTCGTCGTCGCCGAGCGGGTTGAAAATAATGATCTCGTCCAAGCGGTTGAGAAACTCCGGATTGAACACCCGCTTTACTTCGTTCATCACCATTTCTTCCATGCTCTTGAGGCTGGCTTCATCGGCTCCGGACTGAAAGCCGATGGAAGTGCGCTTTTGCAAATGGCGCGCGCCCAGATTGGAGGTCATGATGATGATGGTGTTGCGAAAATCCACGGTGTTGCCGAGGCCGTCCGTCAGTTGGCCGTCTTCGAACACTTGCAAAAGGATGTTGAAGACGTCCGGATGCGCCTTCTCGATTTCATCCAGGAGGATGACCGAGTAGGGCGTGCGGCGAACGCGCTCTGTCAACTGACCGCCTTCTTCGTAGCCCACGTAACCTGGAGGGGCGCCGATGAGCTTCGAGACGGAATGCTTTTCCATGAACTCCGACATATCGAAGCGAACCAGCGACTTCTCCGAACCGAACAGGAATTCCGCAAGGCGGCGGGCGACTTCCGTTTTGCCGACGCCGGTGGGGCCGAGGAAGAAGAAGCAACCGACTGGACGCGCGGGATTTTTGAGTCCGGCGCGACTGCGGCGAATGGCGCGGGCGAGCGCGGTGATGGCTTTGTCCTGGCTGATGACGCGCTTGTGTAGTTCGGGTTCGATGCGCAGGAGTTTTTGCTGCTCGTCTTCCTTGATGGAAGTGACGGCGATGCCGGTCCAGCGGGAGACGACTTCTTCGATGTCTTCGCGGGTGACGATTCCGGTGGAGGCGTCGTCGAGTTTGTAACGTTCACGAAGGCCGCGCAGGTTTTCTTTTTCTTTGCGCTCTTCTTCGGAGTAAAAGCGGGCTTTCTCGAATTCGTGCGCGGCGATGGCGCTTTCCATGCGGTGGGTGATGAACTTCACGCGCTTTTGCACTTCGCCGACTTCTTCGGGGACGCTAGCCTGGCGCAGCTTGACGCGCGCGCCGGCTTCGTCGATTAGGTCGATGGCTTTGTCTGGGAGGAAACGATCGGGGATATAGCGGTTGGAGAGGTAGACAGAGTAGCGCAGAGCTTCGTCGGTGTAGCTGACCGCGTGAAATTTTTCGTACCGTTCGCGAACGCCGGTGATGACCTGCACGGCTTCTTCTTCGTTGGGCGCGGGAACTTTTACGGATTGGAAGCGGCGCTCCAGGGAGCGATCTTTCTCAACCGATTTGCGGTATTCGCCCGGCGTGGTGGCGCCGATGCACTGAATTTCGCCGCGGGAGAGCGCGGGCTTCAAGATGTTGGCGGCGTCGAGCGAACCTTCCGCGGAGCCGGCGCCTACTAGCGTGTGCAACTCGTCGATGAAGACGATGGCGTTCTGGCTCTCCATCAATTCCTTCATGATGGTCTTGAGGCGCTCTTCGAACTGACCGCGATATTTTGTGCCAGCGACGATCAGGGAGAGGTCGAGGGAGAGGATACGTTTGTCGGCGAGGAATGGCGGGACGTCGCCATCGGAGATGCGCTGGGCGAGGCCCTCGACGATAGCGGTCTTGCCGACGCCGGGTTCGCCGATCAGGACGGGATTATTTTTGGTGCGGCGGCAAAGAATTTGAATGACGCGCTCGACTTCGCCTTCGCGGCCAACGAGCGGGTCGAGCGAGCCTTCCGAAGCTGCCTGGGTCAAATCGCGGCTAAACTCAGCTAGAAGCGAAGTCTCTTTGGGCCGCGCGGCGGTGGTCTTCTCACCGGAGGTGCGCGCAAGCTCCTCGCGCAGAGTGGAGAGGCGCAGGCCACGTTCCATCAGAATTTCCGCGCCGAAGCACTTTTCTTCGCGCAGGATTCCCAGCAGCAGGTGCTCGGTCCCGACGTGCTTGACACCGAGGCGCTCGGCTTCTTCCCCGGCCATATTCAAGATGCGCTTGCATTCCGCGCTCAGAGGCACTTCAACCGATGTTGAAATGCGCTCGCGGATGGTAATGCGCGCTTCAATCTCTTTGCGAATCGATTCAATGGAGCCCTGCTGGCGGAGGAAGCGGTTGGCCAGGGCCTTGTCCTCGCGCATCAAGCCGAGCAATAGATGCTCGGTCTCAATGTACGGGCTGCCGTACTGGCTAGCTTCGTACCTGGCAAAGAAAATGACGCGTCGGGCTTTCTCTGTATACCGTTCAAACACGATTAGCTCGCTTCTCCCCCCGGGGTCCCCATCGCAGCGGCCGCAGCCACGCGAGTACGCAGAACGCCGTGCTCCAGAGTCAATACGCGGTGGCAACGCGCGGCGAGCGCCAGGTTGTGCGTCGCAATGAGGGACGTCAACTGGTACGCGCGGTGCAGCCGCTGCAATAACTCGAACACGGCCGAAGCATTCTGCTCGTCCAAGTCTCCGGTCGGTTCATCAGCCAGCAGCACGGCCGGCCTGGTGACGAGCGCCCTGGCAATAGCGACGCGCTGCTGTTCCCCGCCCGAAAGCTCCCCTGCGCGGTGTTCGGCCCGCTCCTGCAGGCCAACTTCCGCGAGCCACTTGCGCGCCGTCGTCATCGAAGGCGCAAAAGCCTCGCCTCGCAACAGCAACGGCATGGCTACATTCTCTGTGGCAGTAAAATCGGGTAACAATTGATGCCGCTGCCACAAAAATCCCACGGCGCGACTTCTAAATTCGGCAACCGTGGTGTCTTGATTCGTTTCAATGGGCTTGGAAGCGAAGTATACTGTACCGCTCGTTGGCGTGTCTAGCGCGGCCAGCAGGTGTAGCAGAGTGCTTTTTCCCGCTCCAGACGGCGCGACGATCGCCACCATCTCTCCGCGCCGCAGACTCAGATTCGCATCGGTCAAAACGGTCAAAGATCGCGCGCCGACGCCGTACGTTTTTTTCAAGCTGCGCGCTTCGAGCACCACTTGCGCGTCTGATCCGGGGGCCTGCCCCAGATTTGTTTCAGAATTCATCTTAAGTCCAGATTTTCCATAAACCGTCCGGTAACGAGCTCAAGCGCGCCCCCTTTGTTTAGATGCAGGAAGGGCAATCCCAGTGCCAAGCCTTGTCCGCAGATCGCCCTGTTGTGACCCATCCGGTTCCCATTTATGCCGGGGCCTTGCCTAGCAAGAAAGCTGGCCCAAAACGGGCATTTACTTAAGCGCTTAATTGCTTCTATTTCAAACGTTTATGGCGGGCAGTTTTCGATATCGAGGAAGAGGACATTCCTCGATTCGGCTGAGCGCCAGCGCGGTAATAGTAGGAGCAAACCGTGCTCCAAAGCTCGCGTTCCGGCAGAAAAAACGTTCTTCTCGGGTATCTTGCAGGATTGCTCCAGGGTTCTCCTTCACTCATAACGCAGGATCTCCACCGGTAAGAGCTGGGCCGCCGCGCGCGCGGGCAACAGCGTTGCTCCGACAGAAATACCCATGGCGACGGCTGCGATCCATACGGCATCCAGCAGGCTAGGATGAAACGGCACGTACGGCACCGCGTACACCTGCGGGTCGAGAGGAATCAGGTGCCATGTGCCGGCGATCCATGCGAAAGCGTAGCCTATGCACAAACCGGCGAAAGTGCCCGTCGCGCCAATCGCAATTCCTTGCAACAGGAAAATGCGCCGAATCTGCTGCCGACGGGAACCCATCGACATCAGGACAGCGACATCCCGCGCCTTGTCGGTTACCGTCATGGATAGCACGACGAGGATGTTCAAACCCGCCACAAATGTAATCAGGCCAATGAAGATCGCGGTCACCAGCTTTTCCAACCGCAAGGCACGAAACAGCGCGCGATTTTCTTCCATCCAAGTGGTAGCGGCGAAACCCGAGCCTGCGGCCTGTTCCAATTTTCGCGCAATGTCACCTGCCTGCTCCGGCTTATCGAGTCGAAATTCGAGCACGCTAACCCTGTCACCGACGCCAGAGAGCGCTTGTGCAGCGGCCAAACTCAAGAAGCACCAATTCTCATCGTAATCGTAGAAGCCGGAATCAAATACTCCCGCTACGCGGAACCGGCGGCTTCGCGGGAGCATCCCGAATGGTGTCAATCGCCCTTGCGGGCTGGTCAGCGTCACGTAGTCGCCCGGCGAGAGCTTCCACTCCTGCGCGAGCTGCTTGCCCACCAGCAGGGCGTCAATGCCGTCGGCATCCGGCGAAAAATCCAACTTGCCAGCGACGATGCGCTGCAGCGCCTCATCGCTGCGCCGCTCGCGCTCCGCGTCAATTCCTTTGGAAACTACGCCACGCGCCTCGCCGGCAAACGTCATTAGCACGGTCTGATACACGGCCGGCGTTACGGAGCGCACTCCCGGAATCGCCGCAAGTTTGGACGCCAGCGCCTCGTAGTCGCGAATGCCGCCCGCGCCAGGCTTGGTGAGCGACACGTGCGCCGTCACCCCTAACAAGCGATCCTGCAACGTCTCGCGAAACCCTGTGTTCATCGCCAGGGCAATAACTAACGTTGCGACTCCCGCGGCAACTCCGATCACCGAGAATGCCGTCACCAGGCGCAGCACTGCGGGGCGGTACGGCGACCGCAAGTACCGCCTTGCGACGAACCATTCAAATTTCATGCTGAACTCGTCAGGGCTTCGCGCCTTGCTCCGGATTCGATGGCACTTCCGGCCGCAATTGCGGGAACAAAATGACGTCGCGGATGGAAGGCGAGTCCGTAAAGAGCATCGTCAAGCGATCGATGCCAATGCCTTCGCCCGCAGTAGGCGGCATGCCGTGGCACAGCGCGCGTATGTAATCCCAGTCGACCTGCTTCGGCATTGCATCTCCGCCTTGCGCGACCTGTGCGCGAAAGCGCCGCTCCTGTTCTACCGGATCATTCAACTCCGAAAAGCCATTCGCGATCTCCATCCCGGCGACGTAAATCTCAAAGCGCTCGGTCACACTCGGATCGTCCGGCTTCTGCTTTGACAAGGGCGAAATGTCCGTCGGGAATTCGTACAAAATAGTCGGCTGCACCAACTTATCTTCGGCCATGGTCTCAAACAGCAGACCAGTCCATTCCCCATCGGAGAGAGTTCCTTTAGAAACCGCATAGGGAGCCCCCGCGCTCTTCGCCCAAGCATTGTACCGTTCCGTGATAGCGCGCGGCCCACCCGACGCACGCAGCTCCGCAAGCGTCGGAGCCGCGCCCGCGGCAGCCGGCCAGTATTTCACGATGGCCTCTCGCATCGACAGCCGCTCGAATTTCCCAAAGTCCAGCTCCACATCGCCATAGCGCACAAGCGTCGATCCAGTGATCTTCCGCGCCAACTCCGCGAACAGTTGCTCGTTCATGTCCATCAAATCACGGTAGTTGCTGTACGCCTCATAGAACTCCAGCATGGTGAATTCCGGATTGTGTTGGGTGGAGATCCCCTCATTGCGAAAATTGCGGTTGATCTCATAAACGCGGTCAAATCCTCCTACGGTTAGGCGCTTCAAATACAGCTCGGGCGCGATCCGCAGATAAAGGTCGATGTCCAACGTATTGTGATGGGTCACGAAAGGCCGCGCTGCCGCTCCCCCTGGCAGGGGGTGCATCATTGGCGTTTCCACCTCGATATAACCGCGCGCATCGAAAAACCGTCGCAGCTCTTGGATGATCCGCGCCCGCGTCACAAAAGTCTCGCGCGACTTCTCATTCGCGATCAGATCCAGATAGCGCTGCCGGTAGCGAAGCTCCACGTCCGTCAGGCCATGCCACTTCTCCGGCAGCGGGAGCAGCGCCTTCGACAGGAAAAATATTTCCTCAACCCAAATGGACAACTCATTCGTCTTGGTACGGAAAAGGTGCCCGCGCACACCAATCCAGTCGCCGAGGTCCAACAATTGAAAAAACTGGAACCCGCGCTCACCCACGACGTCCTTTTTTACATAAATCTGGATGCGCTTTCCCGCGCCCTGCAGGTGCGCAAACCCGGCCTTGCCCATCAGGCGAAGCGAAACGATTCGCCCGGCAGTGCGGAGCTCCCGCTGGTTGGCCTCCAGGTCCGCGCTGGGGGTCGCGCCAAATTTGGTCGCCAGCTCTGCAACTGTATCGCTCCAGCGAAATTCATGCGGATACGCTTTCAGGCCCAGCGCCTGAATTTGCTCCAGCTTTTTTTTACGCTGCTCAAACTGGTCGCGCGGCTCAAATTGCAACGGGAAAATCCTTTCCCAATCGACAGCAGGCGAGTATAGCGGCCAGCGCAGCTACAGGGCAAGAATGTGACGGCCACGCACAACATTGAAACGCTCCACCAAACCGAGCCCGAGGACTGCTTTGCGGAAGCGCGTTGATTGTGCGGCACTTCTGCAACAAATCCGTCAGAAAAGATACTAAACGTAAGAATACCATCCCCGTAAATACCGACATTCTCAGGATTTGCGTCTCTTCTGGTCTCTCACAGGAGGTGTGCGGTTTCGACAAACACAAAAAATTAAGTGCTCCTAATAAATTATTACAGGTCCGAAACTATTTTGGTATACTCCCCCGGCTTAGGAGACTCCCCGTGCAGGTTCGCGCCCACGCCCTTCCTTCCAAGCATTCATCTGTGCAAGAGGACTGGAGCACCTGGCTGCCCGCGGCCAAGGCTGAGGCCTTTGACTCCTGCGTGCGCCAACTCGAGATCTTCTACGGAATGTTTAGTGTTTCGCTAAATGAAGCCCTGGAGCTCCGCCGCATCGGAAAATCAGGGCAGTCGTGCCGGGGCATTTTCGTTATAGGGGCCTTGTGCGCCCGCTTGGCGCGTCCTGTCGAAGGTCTGCTCCATACGTTGGGGGAGCACGCGAAGCACTTCGGCATTATTCCAAACACCGCTCCTCTTGACGCTTCCAACTTCCGGGGTTCCCGGGAGCAGCGCACAGCTCGCATGAGCGACGTGTTAAGTCACGTACTCCTTACGCAACGGTCGCAGTTCCTGCACAAGATCGACACGCTTGAAGAGATGGTGTTGAGCATCCGCAAACATTTCTGCGAAATAGCTTCCGATCTCGGCAGCGGCGCCTCCGAGGCGCCCTCCTCGGATTGGCGCGCCCTCGATGACGCTCATTTTGACTTGAACACGTGCCTGCGCGAGACTATCGTTCTGCTGAAGTCGTTTATAGTGGTGCTTCCCGAAGACCAGCTCAGCGTTTTCCAGAAATCCGTAAATGCCCAAATGCTTGCTCCTCGCGATGTCGACGCAGCCCGCCGTAGACGAATGGTCCTAATCGAGGGAGAATAGCCAAGCCTGCTAAACTTGCGGTTCTCGGGGCGCAAACTCAGCGAGTAATAAGCGCCCGCAGCGTGTTTCTCTGTTATGCGGGCCATTGCGAAGACAACTCTAGGGGGTATCCGGCGCATCCGAAAGAGTGGATGCGCCGCTATTGGACCGTTGGCCCGAAACAGACCAAGCGATCCCATCGCATCAAACGCGCCGCAGCCGCCTAAGGCACTGACGGAAGGGGAAGCCATACGCTTGGCGCAAGCCGGCGACGCTCCGGCTTTTGAGTTTCTGTACGAGCTGCACAGCCGCCGCGTGTACGCACTATGTCTGCGGATGGTCAGCAACCCTTCTGACGCGGAAGACCTGATGCAGGAGGCATTTCTGCAGCTCTTCCGCAAGATTGCGACGTTCCGCGGCGAATCGGCATTTTCGACATGGCTGCACCGCATGACCGTGAACGTGGTGCTGATGCGTTTGCGCAAGAAAGCTCTTCCGGTGGCTTCCCTGGAGGAGATCACCGAGCCAGATGAAAATGGGAGTGGGCCGAGGAAGGACGTGGGGGCGGCGGATTTGCGGCTGAGCGGCGCGGTCGATCGCGTCAATCTGGAGCGTTCGATCGGGAAGTTGCCGCCCGGTTACCGCACGGTATTTGTCTTGCACGACGTGCAGGGGTACGAGCACAACGAGATTGCCGGAATCATGGGTTGCTCCGTCGGAAATTCGAAATCGCAGTTACACAAGGCGCGAACCAGGTTGCGCGACCTGCTCCAGGAAGAGATTCGCGAACAGGCGCGGCAAGAACGCCATGCGGCGAAAACACAGACGGGAAACAGCGATTGAGCTACAATAAGAAGAATTCCGGGGTGCACGCGGAAAACGCAGACACGTGGCAAGGTCGTGTTCGGAGTCGAGCCGAAGAAGCTTCCGAAGCAGCGTGTCGCGGAGTAAACGGCCATGCAGTGTAAAGAAGTGGAAGTAGTCCTCGAGCAAGAAGGTTTTGTGCCCGTGCCCGAAGCGGCGCGCGCGCATCTCGCCGGCTGCAGTTCCTGCCAGAATTTCATCGCCGACTTAACCGCCATGGTCGCTACCGCTCATTTACTTCCGGCGGAAGTTGAACCTCCCCGTCGCGTGTGGACGGCTCTGCGCGTGCAATTGGAGGAGGAGGGCATCATCCGGGGCGCTGCGCAAGATTCCTGGTGGGCGAGTTTCTCCGAGTTGTTCCGCCCGCGGGTGCTGGCCACCGCCGCAGTCGGTCTACTGATTGTCGCCGCCGGCGCTTTGCAGCTCCAGCGCCCGGCCACGCAACCCAGCGAAGCTCGCAACGCGTACGACGACCTCTACCAGGACACCAGCTTGACGCTGAACAACGACGAAGCGCTTCTGCCAGCCATGCAGCTTGCGGGCAATTCCGGTGTGGACCTCTCGCTCCGACAGAACCTGGACATCGTGGACAAATTTATTGTCGATTGCGAGCAGCGCGTGAAAGAGCAGCCGCAGGATGAGCTGGCGCGTGAATATTTGACTGGCGCCTACCAGCAAAAGGCCGAATTGATATCCGTGATGATGGAACGCGGGGGGAACGGATACTAACATGAGCTTGAAAACAATGAGTCGTGGGATCCTGCAGGCGGTGGGCGCCGGAGTGCTTCTCCTGCCTTCTTCTTTTGTGCAGGCGGCACCCCAGCATTTCGAAAGGCATTTTGCGGTAAAGGGACGTCCCGTAATCGTGCTCCAGAACGTAGCCAACGGACGCATCGAGGTAAAGTCTTCAAAAAATGCCGAGGTGATCGTCTCCGCAACGCAAGCCTCGAATAAGATCGGGATTGAGGCCGAACAGGCGGACGAACGCGTCGATGTCACCGCCACAGTGCTCGATAATTCCGCGCCAGCCAACGAGTTGGAGGCCAATTTTCAGTTGACGGTGCCCGAGGAGGCGGAACTGCAGTTGCGGACGCAGACTGGACTGGTTTATGTCGAGCAGGTGATGGGCGACATGACCCTGCAAAGCGTCGCCGGCGATATTCATCTCAAAGAAGTATCCGGGTACATCGTGGTGCGCACCACAGGTGGATCACTGGTTTGCACGCAATGCGCAGGCAAGCTGGATTTCAATTCCGTGAGCGGAAACGCGCAGGTGTTGCAGCCCGGGCTGACCAACGTCACGGTGTTCACCATGTCGGGCAATATTCTTTTTGACGGCGACTTCATTCGCACGGGTATCTACACCATGAAGAGCGGCAAGGGCACCGTCGAAGTGCACTTCTCCGGAAGCGATTCTTTCGACCTCAAGGCGCAGACCGCCACCGGCACTGTGGACAATCAAGCAGAAGCGTATTTGAAGCCGGATTCGCACGGTGTGCGGCACATTGCGTCCAAATTCACCAAGGGCTTGTTCGGCACGGTCGGTAGCGGCCTCGCCAAGGTCGAACTCTCCTCCTACAGTGGTACAATCCGCATCCTGAAACGCGATTAACGCGTGCTAAGCCGAGAGTTCTGGCAGGCCTATTTAAGTTAAGTGCACTAAATGACGCTTCCTCCGCGACCACCACAATCGCGCCTGCAGGTGCTTTGCCTGGCCGGCTTCATGGGCTCAGGCAAAACTACGATTGGCACGTTGCTGGCCCGCCAATTAGCCTGGCGCTTTGTCGACCTGGACGATCGCATCGAAGAGGCCGCCGGGCTTCGCATTCCTGAGATTTTCGAGCGGTTGGGCGAGGCGGCATTTCGCCAGATTGAAGCCGATCAACTGCGCGCAGCTCTCGGCCGCGCCCTCGAACACAAGGAATCCGTGGTCCTCGCGCTAGGCGGCGGAACCTATGCTCAGGCCGGCGCGCCGGAGTTTCTTCGTACCGCAGGTATTCCCGTCATCTGGCTGGACGCCTCCCCCGATGTTCTGCTGGCCCGCTGCATGACCATGAGCGGCCGCCCGCTGTTTCGAGACGAGCCCAGCTTTCGCGCCCTTTATCTGCAGCGATTGCCTTCCTATCAGCAGGCCGATCAGCGCGTGGATAGCACTGGCGAGCCGGCCCGTGTCGTCGCAGAAATTCTCCGCCGAGGAATTATTTCCGCTGGCGCCGGTGATGCTCACCTCGTCGTGGAAGAGCCCAAATCCTGAGACTGTCTGTGTGCGCAACATCTGCCGGATTAAAGCTTGCGGGTAACGCTCTGAGCGCACCAGCGCGGGATCTGCGCGCTTCACATCGCTGCTGTGGCAAACTTTGTAGATTGGCAGCAACACGAAGGAGCAGTTTCGATAATGCGCAACTCTTTGAAATCTAAAACCACGTTGGGCGTTCTGATGGCGTGCATCCTGGCTCTCAGCTCCCTGGCTTCCCAAGCGCAAAAAAGTGCGCCGGTTCTCGCCCAGGACAAAGGGAAATTCACGATCCAGCTCAATGGCCAAACAGTCGGCCACGAAGAGTTCGAGATTTCGCCCACTTCTGGAGGATGGTCCGCGCAAGGCACCACGGACCTCAAGGCTCCCGATTCCCCCGCGACCCACGTGACCGGCATACTCACCCTGCAGCCCGATGGCGCTCCCGTCAGCTACGTGTGGAGCTCGCAAGCGGAAAAAACCAACGGCGCGCACATCGTTTTCGCGAACGGCGTGGCCAAAATTACTTTGCAGATGCAAGGCGCGAGGCCATTCCAACAGGACCTGAGCTTCGGGACGCCGCTGATAGCCGTCCTCGACAACAATTTGTACTACCAATACGGCGTGCTGGCACGAGTGTATGACTGGTCCAAACGCGGCACGCAGAACCTTCCTGTCCTTATTCCGCAAGAACTGACTCCCGGCTCTGTCAGCGTCGAGTCAACCGGCTCGGTCACTGCCAAGGGCAAGTCCTATGATGGGCTCCGAGTCACCACTTCCGACCTTGAGGTGCTGTTGTTCCTCGATTCGAATCACCGCCTGATGCGCCTCGAAGTCCCCTCGGCCAAAGTCTCTGTCGCCCGCGACTAGGTGCTTCCAGGCAGCGGCCCAAAAACAAAAACGCGGCGTGACTTTCATCACGCCGCGCCAATTCTCTATTAGGAAATTTCTACCGCGCAAACGAACGCTGAAGGGTTGGCTTCCCCGGAGTCGCGAACGGCGCGCCTGGGCGCCGCAGCGGGTAGCCCTGCGGATGACCATGCGCGTGCGCCAGCGCATGCCCATTCGAATGGCCGGCACCCACATGCCCGTTGCCGTTGCCATTCCCCGACGCGGGCTGCGGCAGCCGCGCCGGATTACCGATAGGGCGGAGATTCGTCGGCAGCGCTCCAACGTGGTCGCTGATCGCCTGCAGCCTCTTCAATATGGATTGCCACTGTTCCCAATCCAACTGACGCAGGAACGGCCGCAATCCCTGGATGAACGGATCCTCCAGCAAAGCTTCGCCGTCGGATTCCGGAATGAAGAAGCGATTCAGCCCTACGTTCAGGGCTTCGGAGATCTTCTCCAGGGTGCCGAGGCTAGGCGTCATCTGGCCGCTCTCGATGCGCGACAAATACGAGCGCGACACCTTTGAGCGCGACTGTAGCTGGCTTTGCGTCATGCTGCGCGATTCGCGCAACTGGCGGATGCGCTGGCCGATATTCTCGACCGTCTCGCGGTTGGCGAATTTCTCTTGCGCAGGTTCAGCGCCGGTTTCCTCCGGAGGTACTGGGGGAGGAATCAGGAACTCCAAACGCTGAGGCAATGCGCGCACGCAACGCCGGCAATTCCCCGTGCGCGTCCGGTACTGGACTAGACCGCATGTCTTACAGCGAATGACTTCCCTATCCAATTCCAATGAATTCACTGCTTCTTTCTCTAATTGTGCGGACACCGGTACTCCTCGCTGACTTTTTCCGGCGTGCGGATAGGAGAGGAACGTCGGAACGTGCTTCGGGGGGAAGGCAGTAACTGGCGCGACGGGAGTCTCTCGCGAATGGCCTTTTTCTGTCAAGAGTATTTTTAGACTTTTTTTATCTGTGCGCATATGACACACAAACGTTACGCCAGTCTTTCGCCTGTTCGTTCGTACAGTTCATTTCAATTTCCGACCCGCGCTTCGCTCTACTGAACCCGCGAGCGAAGAATTTGTTGCCGTTCTTATTACTCCAAACTCCGCCTCAGCGCCACATCAATTTTCAAATTCTCCAGAAGTGAATCGATTTACTTGCTGCACGGCGGTTCCGTTGCATTTTCACTCCGCAGGCACGCATAAATTCAAGTTAGAATCGCCAGTCCTCAAGTAACGCAAAATTGACGTTTGTCGGGTATTTACCGGATTGACCCTTATCCCGCCAGATTTTAAAAGCCTCGCCACCTATTTGGTTCACGCCCACCTATTCATCGGCCACCAACCGCATGGCTTCCATCAATGGCTTCACGCCGATCTATGACAACAACGGCAACGTCCTGAACGACAACCTGCACACCTATTCTTGGGACGCGTACGGTCGGCCCATCACCATCGACTCCGTTAATCTCACCTATGACGCCCTCGGTCGCATGGTCGAGCGAAATAATGGTGGCTCCATTAGTCAGGTCCTGTATGCCCCTAGTGGTGCTAAGCTCTCGGTCATGAACGGGCAATCGCTGACGTGGGCCTTCGTCCCGCTCACTTCCGGCGCTGCTGAGTACCACGCGAACGGTGTGTTTTATTATCGCCACGCGGACTGGCTCGGAAGTGCGCGACTCGTTTCCACGACGAGCCGCACGATGTACTCGGATACGGCCTACGCGCCGTTCGGTGAGCCTTACGCCCAAGGCGGGGGTGCTGACTGGTCCTGGACCGGAATAAACCAAGATACGCAGTTAGGACTGTACGACTTTCCCGCCCGTGAATACAGCATCCAGGGCCGCTGGCCCTCCCCCGACCCCGCTGGCCTCGCCGCCGTCGACCCCTCCAACCCCCAGTCCTGGAACCGCTACGCCTACGTCCTCAACAACCCGACAAATTTGGTCGACCCGCTGGGCCTAACTGACTGCCCGCAAGGGAAAACATGTGGGATCACCCTGGACGGAACTGAGATAGACGTCTCGGGTTGGTTTGGCAGGATGCTCTTGGGCTTTTTGTCATCCAGTGACGCCGCAGCCCAATGCCCGAATAACGACTGCACAAACCGCCAATTGGTCGCTGGCCCAGGCGGCACGAACGTGTGGCAGCAGTTGGGCGGGGGCGTGACGTTCATCCCAAATCCGAACTGGAACCCCAACGATCTCAATTCAATGCCAGGTAGTTTTTCCGTCAGCAGCATTGCCGCGGACAGCGACATCTTTTGGGATCTCTTCACCGTTCCATGGTCTGGAACTGCCCTCTATCCGCTTGTTTCCTTTGGCCCGGTCGCTTCTGCTGGCGTGGGCCCCACCCTTGCTTATAACCCGAGAACAGATACTGGATGCTACGGAATCGCTGCGGGGGCCATGGTTCCGGCTGGAGGTCACGCTGCGGCAGTAGGTCCTTTGTCATTCGGCAATCTGGGGAATGCCGATAATATCCTAGCTGGCGGAAGTGTGTTTGCCGGTGCCCAATCACCGAACCCATTCGTCGGTGTACAAGCAATGGGAAACAGAAATGGACTTCTAGCGGGCGCGACCTTCGGGATTCCGGGTGTCGTAGCAGGCGCCTCGGTTTCCAAGTGTCAGGGCGGCGTCGGAAAGAAGCTACTCAATTGGTTTATCGACTCAATTCTGTGACCTGAAGGAGCAATTTTGTTCATCATCGGCTATCTTCTTATTGCCTTAACGTTCTTGGCAGTAGGCCTCTGCCTGCTCATATCGCCTGACACCTATTTCGCTTTGCTCGACCGCATGGCCCGAGTAAACCTCTGGGCGAAGCCTAGCACTTCCTGGGATCCGAAGGCACCACGATGGCGAGCACTGGGAGTGGCGTTCACACTATTCGCATTGCTCCTCATCTTTGGTCCTCCTCTATCGGTCTATCTACGCTCTCCTGAAGGCTCGCACGAACATCTCCACTCTTCCTATCCCGGTGTGAGTTGGGGGGCGCTTATTGTCTTGTTGTTCTTCTTTGCCCTTGGAGTAGGCTTGCTGGTCAGGCCCTTAGCCGTGTTGGATAGGGTATCGCCTCGTAAGATTTCAGTTGAACCCAATGTCCAGCGGCATGCATACAAGCTTCGCATTTTCGGGGGCTTATTGTTCCTCATCTCACTCCTTGGGATGTGGGTTCAACTTTTACGCCATTTCCGACAGTGATGAATCGATCCAGGCCTGATGGTCAGATGGGCGCGTGCGGCAGAGATTTCCACCCGCCCTGCAAGGTCCGGCCGGTAGTTCCGGAATGACCGGCGGGTGGCCCATCCTTTCTGCGGTTTGTGCAGAAAGGGTGGGGGATGTTCTCTTCGCTTTTAGGTTTTCTCGATG
Source organism: Candidatus Acidiferrum sp. (assembly GCA_035602505.1). Lineage (GTDB taxonomy): Bacteria > Acidobacteriota > Terriglobia > Acidiferrales > UBA7541 > Acidiferrum. The sequence goes on along the minus strand of DATNMD010000059.1, from coordinate 18,597 downwards.
AGTGATGCCCACAAATTCACCGGCGACGAGCGCGACTCCGAGTCCAACCTCGACCACACCCAGTTCCGCCAATACTCCTCCTCCCTCGGCCGCTGGATGCACCCCGACCCCGCTGGCCTCGCCGCCGTCGACCCCTCCAACCCCCAATCGTGGAATCGATATGCTTACGTCCGAAATAATCCTTTGGCGTTGGTCGATCCTTTTGGACTCAATGAATGTGCGCCGGGAGAGCACGACTGTAACGCTGGGGAAGGAGAGGGAAACCCCGGACAAGATATACTTGGCGGGCCACCCGCACCTATAGAGTTCGGTATAGACTTCGGTAATTTCTGGGATAATCAATCGCACGTGGGCATCGGCGGCGGCAATTTCGGCAGCTTGGCGATGCTCAGTGTATTCCAGACATACAGCGTGGAAACCGACGTGACCACTACGGAGACGAACATAGACGGTTCCCTCGGTTCTGATTTTCTAACCTATTTCCTGCCAACGGTAAGTGGCGGCTGGCCTTCCCCCGACCCCGCGGGCCTCGCCGCCGTCGATCCCTCCAACCCCCAATCCTGGAACCGCTACCCCTACGTTAAGAACAATCCGCTGAATCGCGTCGATCCCACTGGCCTAAACGACTGCGAAGAGCACGCAGATTGCGAAAATATTGGGCTTGGCCTCGGCGCCACTGGCCAGCCTGGCCAGGACCTCTTCGGTGGCCAGCCTCTTTGCGACGTACTGGGCTGTGATCCGTGGGACGGTCGGCCAACGATAGGCATTGGCGGCGGCGGTCGGTTCGACCTAATGAATATCCCTCTTGTTATCCAAGCGCAGGGTTGGATTCCTTGGACGCCGGACTCTGGCGTAACTGGTCCAGAGGGACCCGGCGTCGGCGATCCGTTGTACTACTGGGGCGCAACCACGGTCCAAATTGGCACTGGGCTGGACCTGTGGGTGCCGGGGATTTTAGGCCGCGATAATGGTGGTGGCGGCACGGTCAGTGCAACTCCGAAGCTAACGTTTAAACCACCAAGTTGGGACAATTTTACACATGAATTTCTTCCATGCTATGGCGCTGAACTTTATAACAACTTCCTTGGGAACGACGATAGAACCTGGGTCACGGCCGGCACAGTCGCAGCACTAAAACTGAAGAATCCGTGGGCCGCAGGTGCCGCATTAGTGGTCTGGACAGGCACCAACGCGTTTCAAGCCGGGTCGGCGTGCGCCGTCTCGAGCAGGGCGGTGTACCAATGAGGTACAAGCTATCGGATCAGGAACTTCACGCGCTGTACTGTCCAGTTAAGAATGCAAAAAGCGCGTTGTTTCTTGTTGTCTGCTTCTCTGTAGTGGCTTTTGTAAGCTGGAAAGGGTTGCACAAACCTCCCGAACACCCCGATTTCGTCTTGCTTCTTTTCGCCATACTCGTGGTGGCAATGCTCGCTAAGTGGCTAGTGACCTTTACGTGCTTTCGTGAGCGATTGGTCTTGGGTCTTGTTATCGTCACCATGGTGGCAGGGCAGGTCGAACGTTTTGTACCCTCTATAGTCACCCAACACGTCGAGGGGGTGAAATCCGGCCACCTCGCGTTGTCGCTTCTCGGTCTTCTTGTGAGTTTGACCATGCTCATCCAGGGGGCCCGGAGTCCAAATGTCGGGCCAAGCAATGCAGAGGCGTCAATTGCATGGCAGCCAAAGCGGAATCTTCTTATTTTGCTCGCTGTTACCTTGACCGTGTTAGCGCTTGGTGCGCTGTTATACTTCCTGCCATTTCGGCAGTAGGCGGGTGGCGGACCCTTCGGTTTGTAAGGGTCCGGGTTTAGATTTAACTTCAAGCTGAAGCGTCACAAGCGGGCAGTGCGTTGATGTGAAATTCCTCTCTTCGGCTACAGGTTTTGTGCCCTCGCCGTTCAACGCCCATAATCCCCATTCGACCCTGAAATTCGACCGTTCAATGTATATTCGTTGCGTACTTCACTCCCCGGATGCTACCGTTCCCCATGGGTTCGACTCCCATCCTCGTCCGCCCCGTCGCAGCCGCGTCTGGCTCACCCTTTGCGCCTCACTCACCACGGCCTTTAATAACACCCTTTAGAATCAACACTTGCAAAAGTGCAACAAAACAAATGACTTTAACCACCTTTAGAATGAACACTTATGCAAAAACCGGGGGGAGGGGGCCCAATCCCCATTTTCCAAACTCTGTTCGCGCGGGTTCCTGCGTCTCTGTGGTTAATCCGCAGTTGCCTGCGCAACTCTATCCCTTTTTCGGAGGAAGCCGCCTTGCCGACCCGCGATGATGCCTGGAAACTACTCTGCGAATACACTCGGTCCGAAAGCCTCCGCAAGCACATGCTAGCCGTAGAAGCCTGCGTCCGCGCCTACGCTCGCAAGCACGGCGCCGATGAAGAGCTCTGGGGGCTCGCGGCCCTACTGCACGATTTCGACTACGAACGCTGGCCCAACGAGGCCCACGCCCCGGACAAAGAGCACCCCGCCGAAGGCGCCAAGATTCTTCGCGAGCAGGGCTACTCCGAGGAAATCGTCCGCGCCATTCTCTCTCACGCCGACTACTGCAACGTGCCGCGCCGATCGCCACTCGAGCACACCCTCTTCGCATGCGACGAACTGGCCGGATTTCTCACCGCCTGCGCCTACGTCCGCCCCTCGAAGAGCATCCTCGATTTGGAAGTGGACTCCGTCAAACGCCGATTGAAAGACAAGGCCTTCGCCAAAGGCGTCAGCCGCGACGACGTCCGCAAAGGAGGCGAAGAGATGGGCGTCCCGCTCGAAGAGCATATCGCCTTCTGCATCGCCGCCCTTCGCGAACATGCTGACGCCCTCGGCCTACGCGGTACCATAGTCACGCAAGCCGCGACCACCTAGTCATTCGCTTTTTTGGAGCGTTGCGGCCTTGCGGCTTTCGCCCCGAAAGCAACGCAATCAGAATTGTTTCCGAACGCGGGAAATTCCGCCCGCTAAAAGCTTCGGTGGGAATATAGAGTAATAGCCGCCCCCAGCAGCATCGCGGCAATCACCAGCGCGATCACCCCCGCCGCGAACCACACTGTCGCGCTATGCGACGCAAATAATTTCGATCCTGCCGACTCGCCCGGCAGAGAAGAATCTTCTTCCTGCGGCTGGGCCTCGCCCTGCGCAAGCCCCCCCGTTTCCGGCCGCTCCACGAATTCCACCCTGCTAATAAAGCTGTACCCTCTCCTCGGAATCGTCTGCACGTAAACCGATTCCTCGTTCGAATCGCCAAGAATCTGCCGCAGCTTATTGACCGTGGTATTCACGTTCGCATCGAAATTCACGTGGGTGTCCGAAGCCCACAAGCGCGCCCGCAGCTCTTCGCGGGTCACGATTTCGCCGGGCCGCTCCAGCAATGTGACCAGCACCTGGCAAACCTTTCCCGGCAGGCGCAGCCGCGCGCCATTCTTCAGAAGGTCCTGCCGTTTCACGTCCAGTTGGAACGCTCCGAAGCGCACATAGCGAGTCGGAAACTTCTCCGCATCTGTTTTGCCGTGCGCCAACTGCAGCTCCATGTTCATGGTCTTCACCCTGGGTCGGAAAAAGATTCCGACAAGCGATCTGGTTCGACCACTCGCTGAGAGCATGTAGTTCTGGCCACCCCGCGGCGCGATTGACAAACGACTGTACACAAGTTATATCTGAGATGTATATACAAGTCAAGATCGGAGTCTCTCCCATGCCTGCTCGCGCCTCCGGGCTCAATCTCAACGGTACCGGCTCCTGCGTTTCCTTCAACTTCCGCAGGGCCGCGCGCGCCGTCACACGCCTTTACGACCAGGCCTTCGAGCCTTTCGGCATCCGTTCCACGCAGTTCAGCATTCTGGTGGGCGTCGCGAAGACCCAACCCACCTCCATCTCCGCCCTCGGCGACCTCCTGGTCATAGATCGCACCACCCTCACACGCAGCCTGCGCCTCCTCAAAAAGCAAGGCCTCCTCTCCATTTCCGAGCGCTCAACCAAACGCCAGCGGTTCCTCACGCTTACTCCCAGAGGCGAGCGCACGCTCGCTGCCAGCCTTCCCGTTTGGCGCGGGGCACAAGACCGCTTCGTGGAATCCGTAGGCGCCGACTACTGGACCAATTTCCGCAATGACCTAGAGAAACTCGCTCGCATGGCACTTGCCCTTGAGCGCTCCCAAGACGACGCCCAGCCTGCTACATTCACCAAGCACTGAGGCACCTTGAAATACAAAACGGGGAGAAGCCCTTTGGCCCCTCCCAGTTTTTTGTTTCTCCTGAGTGATTTTGAACTAGAAGTCCACGCGGAATCCGAACTGGATCCATCGCGCTCCGGAGATCCGATCGGCCGGAATTAGTTGGGTGTTGATTACGCCAAAGGTCGCTGGATTGGTCGCATCGAAGGAAGGATCCAGGAAATTCGGATGGTTGAAGATGTTGAAGAAGTCAGCGGAAAATTCCACTTTCACCCGCTCGGTTATAGCTGTCGATTTCCCGAGGCGCATGTCCAGGTTCCAGAAGCCCAGACCGCGCAAGGGGCTGTTCCGCCCATCGTTCGTGTCGCTTGCGATGAGCGCTGGACGAAACTTCTGGAAAGCTGCGCCGGGATCGGCGAAATAGTTCAGGCCCGTGCCGCTGTTCTTCGGATCGCCCGAAGTCCCGACACTCAGGGGACCCAAAGGCGTGTTGATGGTGCTCCCGTTGACTCCCCCATGTATGGTGCCGCCGCCCAAGGAATCTACCGGCACAGTTGGGAGCATGCCGGAAGGGGTGGCGAAGATGATTCCACCGCCAAACGGCTGGCCGCTGATTGAGACCAGCTCGGGGACCCCACTGCTCTTTCGGAAGATACCGGCGGCGTACCAGCCGCCAATCACTCTGTTGACAGCGGAGTGACCACTTGAGAAACGCCTGCCTGTGCCGAACGGCAGTTCGTAATCGAAGATGGCGTTGAACACATGCGGCCGGTCGAAGAACGATGGCCCGTAGTCCAGGTGCGTATTGTAACTGGACGAATAGTAGCGGGCGTCGTTCTGCACCGCTCCCACGGTATCCAGCGATTTCGAAAAGGTGTAGTTGAAATCAAAGAACAGCCCGTGCCAGCTATTGTTGCGCAGACTCAGGACCAAAGCGTTGTAATTGGACTTGTCGCGGCTCGTGCGCACGAAGAGGTCGAGCACCTGTGTGTTGGTATATCCGGGCAGTCCGAGCCCCAGCCGGACAAAGTCCATGCTCAGGAACAGATTCGACAGATTATCGTTAAGAAAAGCAGCTCCATTGCCTCCCACGAGACAGGCTGTCGCGGAAATGTTCGTGGGTTTCATTGTTACTGGGTCTACGGACCCACAGCCGACGCCCGAACCCGGCAGCTGATTCTCGAACCAAGGCTGGTCAGCGGAGGTCTTGCCGTTTCTCATAGCCACCGCCACGGCATCAAACGCCTGCGCAAAGGATTGTCCAGAAGCTTTGTCCTTAAACATGTAGGGGGCCGAATTGAAATTCACGCTATTAGGTAAATGGCGGGCAAGGCGTCCAATGTACCCGGCTTCGAAGATCATCTGTCCGGGCAGACTCCTCTGGATTGTGAAGTCAATCGAGTGGCTGCGGCCCACCTGGAATTGTGGGTCGTTCTGGAAGCTCAGAATTTCGCTCAATCCATCAGCTGGTACGATTGGCGAGGGCACTGCACTCGGAGCCGGAGGAGTCGGAATCGGCCCGTCCACCCCAACACGGAAGCTCGCTAAACCAGGATTGGCTCCCGCTCCGGTCAAGGGAACGCTTGCGTTACAGCCCTGGACACTTGTCCCGTTGGCGTTGCAGAGAGGTGTATTGGTGTTTATGGTCTGAGCGAATCCCACTCCCAACATCGGGATGATCACGCTCTGCACCGTATTCACCCGGTCATACGCGATTCCGTAGCCGCCGCGAATCACAGTCTTACGATCGCCAAAGACTCGACTCAGGAAACCGTCGCGGAAACTGGGATTCCAGGCCGCGGATACACGTGGAGCCCAGTTGCCATAGTCCACGCTGAAGACATCGCTACGCCCGCTTTTGCCAATTGGGATGTAGGAAAGCGTTGGGTTGAAAATATTTCCATTTAAGGCGGCCTGCGCTTTGGCATTGATGTAATCAAAGGCATTCAGGATTTGGTCGCCGTTATCGTGATTTGCTATCAGTGTCTGCTGGTTGTTCAGCTCGTGTGGCGTGGTCTGCCAGCCGTAGGCAAGCCCGTAGGTCAAAGTAAAAGAGGGTGTCAGGCGCCAGGTGTCCTGGGCAAAGAAGTTGTACGCGCGCAGAGTCGCCCGCGCGATAAGCGACGCGCCCAGCGGTTTCGGCTGCAAATTGCCATCGCGGACGGCAAGAATGCCGACGGTATCGATCAGCCCGAGTGACGCGGCGTAGAAGCGGTCCCACTTCTGCGCGTCTGACGCAGAGAGTCCCGGGGGTCGATTTGCCGCGGGGATACTCAAAGTGCCGGAAACATCGGCATCCAGCGTTGCCACCAGCGAATTTAAGGAGCCAATCACTTTGTCATCGCGGTCGTGGATTGTAGGCAGCCAGCGAATGTCACCGCCTGTCACAATCGTGTGCTTGCCTTTGATCCAGTTCAGCGTGTCTGCATACTGCTTATTGCTATCGTAAATCGCCTGGTGGCGCCCACGCTGCGTGTCCACGTCAATGATCGTATCAATGAAGCCGGTTGCTCCAAGCCCGGGCGCCAAGGCAACCGGGCCAAGCGGGGAGTCTGTACCGGGCAACTTCAGTTGAGCTGCGGACGTGCTGGGACGAACCACCACGAAGTCTTGTCGGCTGCGAATCCAGCCTGCCCGGAAGCTATTGACAAGGTTGTTGCTGATCTGCCATACGAGGCCTGAGGTAAATCCGTCTCCGCGGATGTTGGACGCGCTGGTGTTGGTCGCCGTACCGCCGCGAAAATCAATCTGACCCGCGGCGCTGCCATTGGCATTCGGCGTCAAATCCCGATGGTACAAATAGTGCCCGAAAAATTTTATTTTCTCCGTGAAGTTGTGATCCAGGCGGAACGCCACGCTATCGTCCTTGAGAGGGGCGCCGATGTTCGTACGCACACCAATCGTGTTCACCCCGTCCACACCCGTGACTGTGGGATCGTGCCCCACAGGCATCATTCCCCACAACTTCTTGATCGTTGGGCTGATGCCAATTCCCCGCGGATCGCAAGCTTGGTTGCCGCTAGGCCCGCAAGCGGTGGAAGTCGCCAGGTTGTATTGCAAACCATTGAGAGTGATGATGCCCTGACGCAGCGTATCGGTCGGCATGATGCGGGTAATCTGCACTGACTGCGGGAACCTCCGGACCTCGTAGTTTCCGAAGAAAAATGTTTTGTTCTTCTTGAGGGGTCCTCCAAAGCTCGCGCCGGCGCGGTTGTCATGCTGAGGCTGCTTGGCGATCTTGTTGGCGTTGTTGTCCCACGCGTTGGCGTTCAAGACCGAATTCTGGTGATACCAGTAAGCGTTTCCGTGGAAGCTGTTCGTGCCGCCCTTGCTGACCACGTTGATTTGACCACCCGAGGCGCGCCCGAAGCTGGCGTTGTTGTTGGTGACGCCGACGCGGAACTCTTCGATGCTGTCCACGCCGATCGGAACGATCGGCACCTGGTTGCCACCACCCGCGATGACGTTGTCGGTGATGTCTATGCCGTCGAGATTGAAGGCGTTCTGGTCGCTGCGAGCTCCGGCGATCGTACCTCCGGAATCTCCGAATCCTCCACCGTTGGAGGTCTCGTACGGCGTTGATCCGGGTTGCAGCGTCAATAATTCGCGGGAGTCGCGCTGCAACGTGGGTAGATGCATCAACGCTGTCCCCCCAACCACATTCCCAACAACCGCGTCCGCAGTCTGTAATTCCGCCTGCGCCTGCGCCGATACTTCGACAACCTCTTTACCCGCCGAAATCTGCAGCTTCATGTCGTATGTATAGCTCTTGGTGACGTCCACCTTAATGTTGGCGATGGTGGTGGTGGCAAAGCCCCCCTTTGTGAATTTCAGCGTGTAGTTTCCGGGAGCCACGTTGGGGAACGCGTATTGCCCCGAGGAATTGGTGGTTACGGTTTTAGTGTCGTTAGTCGCCGAATTCGTGAGGTCCACCGCGGCATCTGGCACCACCGCGCCACCCGGATCGCTCACGGTGCCCAGCACAACGCCGGTATTGGCGGTTTGCCCCGCGGCCGACACGCCGCTGCAAATCAGGAAGAGAATTAAGAGGCCCGCAAACGTAAATCGCGCAAACACCTTCATATCGCCCCCACCCCAGGCGGGTTCTTTTCCCACGGAGTGGCCGTCTCGGCAGTGCTTGCCGCCGTCCTGGTGCGCAAAGCAGCTCTTTCGCAAGGTCATTCCGCATAACGGCACGATCGTTTCGTATTGCGGAACAGGCACACGCGGATAGAAAGGGAAAGAGGCTGCCGTCGGCTGGACGACTACTGCTGGGGTAACCACTCGCAGAGCTCCCACCTAGAAAGATGGGCACTTGTTACACCAAGCTTCCGGCAGGTGTCAACAGGTGATTCATTGAATTTACATTTTGAAACGTCCGTTGCCGTTCACGCCACTTATCTGCCGTGGCTAATTCGCCGGCGCAGACCCGCCGCGTCTCAGCCCGTATAGAATGTCCGCTGTCGACCTCTTTCGATTGCCGCTCTACTGCCCATGCAACCCTTCTTCTTTCCCGCCAACTCGCGCTAAAATAGAAAACAATGCTTACGCAAATTGCAGGATCTGACGCCGCGGCCACTCTTCATCCGCGGCGAAAAACCCACGGTGTGAACGTCGGCCACGTGCGCGTGGGCGGGGGCGCGCCCATCGTCGTGCAGTCCATGACCAACACGGACACCGCGGATGCCGCCGGTACCACACAGCAATGCCTCGAACTTGCCGAAGCCGGCTCCGAAATTGTGCGCGTCACCGTGAATGTTCCAGAGGCAGCCACAGCCGTACCCGAAATCAAGAAGCGCCTTCTCGCCGCCGGCTGCAAAGTTCCTGTTATCGGCGACTTTCACTACAACGGACACGTCCTGCTGACAAAATTCCCGGACTGCGCTGCGGCACTCGACAAATACCGCATCAATCCCGGCAACGTTGGAGCGGGGCAGCGACGCGACGAGCAATTTTCCACCATCTGCAAGATTGCCCGCGACAACGGAAAGCCCGTGCGCATTGGCGTTAATGGCGGCTCGCTAAATCAAGAGCTCGTCATGCGCAAGATGCAGGAGAACACCGACCAGAATCTCGGCAAGGATTCCGAAGAAATCATCAACGAATGCATGGTGCTCTCCGCGCTGGAATCCACTGAGCTTGCGCTCGAATCCGGTTTGCGCCACGACCAAATCATTATTTCGTGCAAGACTTCGCGGCCCCGCGACCTCATCACCGTGTATCGCGATCTGAGCACAAAGACCGAGCAGCCATTGCATCTCGGCCTCACCGAAGCTGGCATGGGCATGAAGGGCCAGATTTGGTCCGCGGCGTCGCTGGGCGTTCTTCTCTATGAGGGCATCGGAGACACCATTCGTATCTCGCTCACGCCGCGGCCCGGCGGCGATCGCCGGGAAGAGGTTTACGCCGCCTGTGAGTTGCTGCAGGCTCTTGGTCTGCGTTCCTTTTCACCAAGCGTGACTGCATGTCCCGGTTGCGGGCGCACCACTAGCTCAACCTTTCAGGAACTCGCCGAGCGCATTCAGAGCTATATCCGCGACATGATGCCCATCTGGAAGACGCAATATGATGGCGTGGAAACGATGACCCTGGCGGTTATGGGCTGCATCGTCAACGGACCCGGCGAATCCAAAGCCGCCAACATCGGCATCAGCCTGCCTGGCACCGGCGAAGCCCCGCGCTGCCCCGTCTACATTGACGGCAAGAAAGACGTCACGCTGGAAGGCAACTACGATGAGCTGGCGGCCGCTTTCCAATCATTGGTCGACAATTACATTGCCAAAAAATATCCCCGCAAACTTCAGGTGGCCCTGTCTAACCAGACCGCATGAGAGAGAGAATTGGCATCACGATCGGGGTGTCCTGCCTCCTGGGACTTGCTTACTTCTGTGTTTTTGGGATTAGAACTACACGCGTTGAATCGCTCGAACGGCTCGCTAGCCAAAACGTCCAGATCGGCGCGACGCCAGAAGAGGTCATCCATTTTCTAGCTTCAAGGCACCTTGCGCCCACCCAATTGTTCAAGCCTGAATTCATGGAATTAAGAGGACATGACTACGCCAACCAGAATATCGTCGTGGCTGTTAAGCGGTACAGCGCCAGGGCGCTACTTTGGAGAGAGGCGATTTATCTGGTTTTCGTATTCGATGAAAATCACAAGCTAATGAAATACGATGTGTTCCCCGTTTACGATGCCCTTTAGAATTGAGCTTTCTAGAGCCGGAGCCGACAGTGAAAATCAGCCGCGAAGACGTCCTGCGAGTAGCCGATTTGGCTTATCTCGACCTCAGCGAGTCCGAATTGGAAACTTACCGCAACCAGATCGACGAAATACTCGAGTACATCGGCAAGCTGAACGAGCTGGACACCACGAATGTCGAGCCGATGGCCCAGGTGCTGGCCGACGACCAGACCGCCGACGCCACCCTGCGCGAGGACGTGGTTGTCCCCTGCCAGGTAGCACCTGAAATCCTGAAGCAGGCGCCCGATCCCGAACCTCCGTACTTCCGTGTCCCGAAGGTGATCGAGCGCTAACCAATGCCTGCCAATTGGACAATCGATGGGGTGCAGGAAGCACTGGCTTCGAAGCAGATTTCCGCGCGTGAGGTCGCCGCGGACTATTACAAGCGGATCGAGGCGCGCAATCCTGAGCTGAATGCCTACCTTACGCTCTCGCAGGACCGCGCCTTCGCGCAGGCTGATCGCGTGGATGCACTAGTCGCCGCTGGAAAACCACTGCCCCCGCTTGCGGGCGTTCCCATTGCCATCAAAGACGTTATTAGCACCCGAGGCGTGCGCACCACTTGCGGCTCGAAGATCCTGGAGAACTACGTTCCGCCGTACGACGCCACGGCCGTCCAGCGCCTGGAAGCGGCGGGCGCGGTCATTCTTGGCAAGACCAATTGCGACGAGTTTGCCATGGGCAGCTCCAATGAGAACTCTGCCTATGGCCCAGTGCGCAATCCGGAGGCCCCGGACCGTGTGCCGGGCGGCTCCAGCGGAGGCTCGGCGGCTGCCGTGGCTGCTGGATTGGCCGTGGCGTCCCTCGGTACCGACACGGGGGGATCGATTCGTCAGCCAGGTTCGTTCTGTGGAATCCCCGCCATGATGCCGAGCTACGGCCGTGTGTCGCGCTATGGTCTGATAGCCTTTGCCTCTTCGCTCGACCGCATCGGCCCCTTTGCCACAAATGTCCGCGACGTAGCCGCTGTTTTGCAAGTCATTGCCGGACGGGACGTGAACGATTCCACGTCCACTACCGCGCCCGTCCCGGATTATCGCGCCGAGGCCCAAAAACCAGTGAAGGGACTGCGTATCGGTATCCCAAAGGAATATTTCGGCGCGGGCATGGATCCTGATGTCCGCAAGAAGGTTGAGGCTGGCATCGAGATGTTCCGCAAGCTGGGCTGCGAGCTTCGGGAAATTCGCATGCCGCACACGGACTATGCCATCGCGGCGTACTACATCATTGCGACTGCTGAGGCCAGCTCCAACCTGGCGCGTTATGACGGCGTGCGTTATGGCCTGCGAGTGGAGGGCGATTCCCTGCTCTCCATGTACCGCAAGACTCGTGGTGCGGGCTTTGGTGCCGAGGTGAAGCGCCGCATCGTCCTTGGAACATACGTGCTTTCTGCCGGCTACTATGATGCGTACTACCTAAAAGGGCAGAAAGTGCGATCGCTGATCGCGCAGGATTTCCGCGATGCCTTCACCAAGGTAGACGCAATGGTGACACCCACCTCGCCGGTGCCCGCCTTTAAGCTCGGCGAGCGAACAAACGACCCGCTGCAGATGTATCTTGCCGATATTTATACCGTTACAGGATCTTTGGCGGGGGTCCCTGGGATTTCGGTGCCTTGTGGCAAGATCTGTGGGAAGCTCGCGGTCGGCTTGCAGATTTTCGGTCCACCGTTCGGAGAAGGCCGCGTCCTGCAACTGGCGCAGGCCTTCGAGCAAGCGGGCGGGGCCGCACTATAGCGGCTATTGTTTTAGATCAGCCAATCTAAGACGACTTCCCGGTAAGCTTCGTGCCTGTGCTCGAACGCATCCTCGAGAAACTGGACCGTGCCCAGCACAGCTTGCTGCGTGCGGCCGACGCTATCCCTGCCAGCCTCTGGAAGACGTGTCCCCGGGAGGGTGCTTGGTCTGCCGCCGAACTTATCGCCCACATAATGACCGTGGAGCGTGCCGTGATCGGGGCGGCTGACAGAATTCTGCAAAGGCAGCCAAAGCAAATTCCGCTGGTTAAGCGATTTCGCCTGCCGTTCGCTCTCGTGGAACTGCGCCTCGTTCGGATGAAAACGCCAATTCCCGTGAATCCGCAGCTCTTGGGCGAAAAGGAAGCAATGCTCGCGGAACTAAAAGAGGTCCGGGCACGCACGCTGGCCCTCATGGAAGAAACCAGGAACCGCGATCTGAGCGTCTACAAGTGGCGCCATCCATTCCTAGGGTCCTTGAACACGTACGAATGGTTTTCGTTCTTAGGGTCACACCAGATCCGCCATGAAAAACAAATGCGTGAAATTGCGGTCAGCCTACCGAAACCCATATCCGATTTGCAAAAATAGGACAAATTTTACAACTCCGTGAATTTTATGCGCGCGAGTACTAGCTCGCGTTCCGCCACTCCCGTGTGCCAAAAACATGCATTTTCCTGCTATTTTAGGCACAAAGTACTAGCCGAATCGTTTTTCGCGTAACTAACGGAACGACTATTGCTCTTACATTAGTGCAGCCTCTACGATGCTGTCAGCATCTAACGGGGTAGGGACGAGTCAGGCGGAGAGAAAAGAGGGCCAAGGGTCGTGGTTACCGTCAAAGCGAGCCAGAAAATTTTCACGGATTCCGAGGTGGCCAATCTCACGGGGATTTGCGTCGACCACCTGCACAATTTTGCGAAGAGCCGGCATTTGGGGTTCATCGCGCGGGCTGCGGAAGCGGCTGGAATTCAAGCGGATCAGTGGCTTTTCACCTTGTCGGACTTGATGGTCCTGGTGACACTGTTCCCGCGCTGCACGCATTAATCGCGCTTGGCTGCCGCTGAGGCGGCTGACGCCCGCTCTGAACTCGACGTTTGAAAGCTCTCCGGACATTCGGAGAGCTTTTTCATTTAGATTCAAGGGATTTCGAAGCGGCTGGGCCGGGCGCGGTCTGTTCGAACGCGTCCCTGATTTCGGTGCCGGTTGCCGAGCGCTATCCGCGGCGCTATGCTCGTGCCTGGAGGTATACCGAGGCGCAATGTTGCGCATCGCAGTTCGTAGGGAACCCCTTATGAGCCGTCCTTCCGTGTCGCCCTGTATTGTCTGCCTGTGTGCACTCGCGTGTCTTGCTGCGAGCACCTCCGCCAGGGTCCTGTTTAGCGACGACCGTGTGTCAGCCCAGCGTCAGCCGACCCCTGACACCGAGCAAGGTTCTGGCGACGATTCCGCGGCAGCTAGGCTGACAAGGGGCAAGAAGCTGGTGCTGAAGGATGGAAACTTCCAACTCGTGCGGGAGTATGAGAGGAAGGGCGAGAGGGTTAGGTATTTCACTCTGGAGCGGGGTGCTTGGGAGGAGATTCCTGCAGCTATGGTCGACTGGGATGCGACGACGAAGGCACAAGTAGAGTCCGACAAGGCATCGGCGGCGCTGCTGGGAAAAATTCACGCCCAAGAAGAGGCCGCACGGATAGAGACGGTGCTGGACGTTGACGCAAGCTTGCAGGTGGCGCCAGGAATCTTTTTGCCGCCGGGCGAAGGAATGTTTGCGATTGAGGGGAAGTCGGTGACGCCGCTGGTGCAGGTGGGTTCGCAAGTAAAAACGGACAAGAAGACATTTTTGAAGCAGGTGCTTTCGCCAATTCCGATCGTTCCCGGGAAGCGCAACGTGGAAATCCCGGGCGCGAAGGCGAAGATTCGAATCAGTTCGAGCGGACCAGAGTTTTATTTGCGGGAAGCGCCGCCGGATCCAGACCGGAATTCGAGCGTGTATCGAAGCAGCCGGCCTGGCGAATCAGGGCCGGAGGTGGAGTTGGTGCGCGCCACTGTCAAGGGAAACAAGAGGCAGTTGGAGTCGATCCGCAGCATGTTTGGGCAGGACGTTGGCACGGAACGGAAATCGATTGCGATCCAGAGGTGGGAAGTGGCCGCGACCGTGTATCGGTTTACGCTCGGGGAGCCTTTGCCTCCCGGAGAGTACGCGCTGGCGGAGATTTTGCCGGATGGAATGAACTTGTTTGTTTGGGACTTTGGAGTGGACGGGACGCCCGCACCGCCGACCGCTAAGAAATAACCTTTCGCGTATTGAATCAAGGTCCGCGACGTTGCGTGTGGTTGAGTTATACCAGGACAGCCAAAATTGGCTGTGCCACTAGAATCATTCTTCTGACTCCGCGTAGCTATTGCTTTGTGCCAGCCGGCAGAGGTGGCGGGCGGCGCTCCATTTCTGTGGGGACAGCGATGGAGCGTGCGCCGTTCTTGCCGACGCTTCGGACGGCGAAGAAATGGTTGTCGGTAGAGACGCCGTGCAGCGCTGTTTCGCCCGCTGATACCGCGAAATCATAGACTTGCCAGCGCGACTCCGTGGTTTCACGCCACAGGATTTCGAAGCCGGCGCGATCGGGATCCTCTTCGGCGGTCCAGGAGACTTTGGCGTCCGGGGTGACGGCGCCGGTGAGCCTTGCGTTTGCTGGCGGTGCGGGAGCCATTGCCAACTGGCGCAGAGCCTCGGCATTGTCGCGTGCGACGTCGCCGAGCAAGCTCGAATTCAGGTATTTTGCGAAGTCGCCATACTCAACGCCATTCTCTGTGCGCGGCGTCTGATGCTGGTGAGCGTAGTCCTCGAGCGGTTCCGTAAAGCGCACGGCGGGAAGTCCGGCTTTGTAGAAGGGGTAGTGGTCGCCGCCCCGGCCGTAACGATCGACACGAAAAATCATGCGGATGTTTTCGCGGCCGTCGATTTCCTCGATGGCGCGGGCCAGTTCGCGGCCGGGCGCATCGCAATCGTCGATTTCGCCGTTGCCGGAGAAGAGACGCACACGATGCGGGGCTCCCGGCGAAGGATCGTCGCCTACGATGTCGTTATCGAGCATGCCGCCGATGGTGTAGCCCTGCTGCTTGGCCCAGTCGAGCAGATGATAGCCACCGAGCAGACCTTGTTCTTCGCCGGGAATGGCGGCGAACAGGATCGTGGCGCGGTATCCGCCCTTGCTGTTTGCGGCGGCTATGCTGAGGAGGCGGGCGGATTCCACGCTGACGGAAACACCTGAGGCGTCATCGTCTGCGCCTGGGGCGTCTACTTCCGTGTTCATGACGTCGGAAGGAAAAGAGGGCAGTGAGTCGTAGTGACCGGAGACGATGAAGAGCGTTTTTGCGAGCTTGGGGTCGGACCCGGGGAGGATGGCGTAGACGCTTTCCAGAGGCAGGGGCTTGCCTGCTGTCCGCTCACTCGTGGACTCGAATTTGTCGACTACGACTTGCAGCTTGCCGCCGGAGTCTTTCGCGATTTCGTTGAGGCGGGCAACGATATGATCGCGGCCGCAGCCAATGCCGCGCTTCGGGTCGGTCCGCGAAGAAAGGGAAAGGCGAGTGCCGCAGGAAACGAGTTGGTCGATGAGCGCGCGCATGGATTTCTCGTCGATACTTTGCCGTGGGATTGCGCCTGTGGGGCGAGACAACAGCTTCGGACGCGGCGGCCCTTGCTGCGGCTCCGCTGGATCGCGGGGGGCTGACTGCTGCGCAAGGGTGGGCGAGATGACCGCCAACAAGCAAATGCTGGCGGCGATTGTCCCCAGAATTGCGTGGCGTGCGGAACTACGATTGGTCATCGGCTGCGCTCCGAGAAAGAGTGTGTTCAGCAGTCCGGCATTCTAGCCTAAGTGTGGAGTCGACACGAATGGATGGGCCTTTCGGCTACGGGACTCGCCAATTCGGAGATTGGCGTTCCCGGAGAGTGGCGGACTTGACGAGTTATTCTCCCGGGGACATTGTGAGTGAGCACCTATGGATTTTCCATCGCAACGGCAATGGATCAACGCGCTCTGGATTCTATTTGGTTTGTATTGGATCGTTTCGGCGTTCAAGTTGAAGAAGACGAAGAAGCGCGAATCGTGGGGCCAGCCGTTCCGCTACGTATTGCCTCTGCTGGTCGCGTTTTACTTGCTTCGGCCCAGCGCGCACTACGGGTGGTTGGGGGCACGCTTCGTTCCTGCGAGCGATGGCTGGGGTTGGGTCGGTGTCGCGCTCACCGCTGCCGGTGTGGCTATCGCGATCTGGGCGCGCTGGCATCTTGGCGCTAACTGGAGCGGCGTCGTCACGCTAAAGGAAGGACACGAACTGATTCGCACCGGGCCCTACCGGACGATTCGTCATCCGATTTACACCGGGATTTTGCTGGCGCTGCTGGGCACGGCGGTCGCTGTGGGCGAAGTGCGCGGCTTGCTTGCGGTAACCATCACGTGGCTCTCGTTTTACACCAAGGCTCGGCGCGAAGAGTTCTTTCTCACCCAGGAATTCGGCGACCGTTTTGGTGAGCACCGTCGCCACACCGGCATGTTCCTGCCGCGCTTCTCTTAACGGCATCCATCCACGGTACGTAGTCACATTTTCCGATATTTCTCTCAACGAAATTGGCGAACATCACTTTGGTTTTCGAGGCCTGCCGAACGAAGAAATGACCCTGGTACTTTATGTGAAGGATGGGTCCGTGAAGACCTTTGAGGATCGCGGACCTTTGGAGGGTTTGAAAACGACAATCGAAGCGAGCTTAACTGATGACCACGGTAAGGAGACCTGCCATGGGTTAGGGCAGCCAGGACCTGGCAACAGGGACGGAATGTGGGTTCTCATGGAGCGCGGTGATGAGAGCGGTTATTGGCACTGGCAATGTGCCCACGTTCGGGTTCATTCAAATGTTAAAACTTTCCGTCGCCATGATAGCGGAAAGAATGCCACGGGCTCCAAGCACAAAGAATCAGTAAACCGACTGCACTCAGAGTCACTGTTAAGAAGAGCTTCTTTCGTGACATGAGAACACGGTGCAACCAAGCTGCACGAGCGCCGCTGGCTAGGCTTCCTCTTCGACGAGTTGTTCGCCGTGGGCGGCCTTTTGGGCGGCGATTACTTTTTCGGCGAGCTCGTTGGGCACGTAGTCGTAGTGTGAAAATTCCATTGAATAGGTGGCGCGACCTTGGGTTTTGGAGATGAGGTCGTTGGCGTAGGTGAGCATTTCCGCGAAGGGGACTTGCGCTTTGATGATTACGTTGTGGCCGCGCAAATCGCTTCCTGCGATGCGTCCGCGCCTGCTGCTCAGGTCACCCATCAGGTCGCCGGAATATTGGTCGGGGGCGTAGACCTCGACGTGCATCACCGGCTCGAGCAATGTGGGGCGGGCTTGCTTCATCGCTTCTTTGAAGGCCAGCGAGCCGGCGATCTTGAAGGCCATGTCGGAAGAGTCGACGTCGTGATATTTGCCGTCGTAAAGAATGGCGCGGAAATCCACGACCGGGAAGCCGGCGAGATAGCCGCGCGCGGCGGCCTCGCGAATTCCTCTTTCCACGGAGGGAATCCAGTTCTTGGGAATGGCGCCGCCGAAAACATCGTCGACGAATTCGATGCCCTTGCCGCGCTCGACGGGCTCCATTTTAATGCGGCAGACGCCGAACTGGCCGTGGCCGCCGGACTGCTTCTTGTGCTTGCCTTCTACGTCGGCGCGGCCGCGAATCGTTTCGCGGTAGGGGACCTTGGGCGGCTTGAGCGTGAGATCGACGTGGTAGCGCTTGTGTAGCTTGGCGACGACGACTTCGATGTGCTGCTGGCCTGAGCCGGCGAGCAAAAATTCCTTAGTCTGCGGATCGCGCGAAAACCGCAGGGCGGCATCTTCTTCCATGATTTTGTGAATGCCCACGCCGATTTTGTCTTCGTCGGCGCGCGTCTTGGGCTCGATGGCGAACGTGATGGAAGGCTCGGGAAGCTGCGCGGGCGGATAGAAAATGGTGGCGGTCTTGTCGCCGAGGGTTTCGCCTGTGTTGGTTTCCTTCAGCTTGGCGATGGCCCCGATATCGCCGGAGTGCAGCTCCTGGATTTCGGTGAGCTGCTTGCCCTGCACGACTTGCGTGTGCTGAAAGCGCTCCGGAATGCTGCGATTGTAATTGAAGAGCGTGGCGTCGTTTTTGAGGACGCCGCTTTTCACCTTGAAATAGTTGATGCGTCCGGCGAACGCATCGGCGAGCGTTTTGAACACGAACAGAGATAGAGGCTGGCTGTCGTCGTACTTGCGCTCGATGCGGTCGCCCTGGGCCTTGGGCTCCTTGTAGCCGACCTGGGAATGCTCGTCGGGATGCGGAAAAACGTCGGCAATAAAGGTAAGCAGGCTGGCGGTGCCGACATTGCGCAGCGCGGAAACCATCAGCACCGGAAAGATTTTCTCGGCGACGATGGCTTTGCG
>DATNMD010000039.1:0-73011 GCA_035602505.1 Candidatus Acidiferrum sp. | reverse complement strand
TGGTCAGCTTTATGGATTACGATCTCGGCTACGTTGACCTGGAGGAAAAAACCCTGCAGCCTCTCGACAATCCGTTTGGCCCCAAAGTGTTACCCATGTAGCCGGTACGTTCTGTTACCTATGTGTCCGGGCCGGACCCGGTTGAGGTTGGGGTGGGAGACGGGATTTGAACCCGCGACATTCGGAGCCACAGTCCGACGCTCTACCAGCTGAGCTACTCCCACCGGTGACGGAGATAAGTTTACGCTAGTTTTTGCGGGCCGAAAAGCGCGCCGATGGCGAGCAGCTAGTCAAAGTTTGTTCCACTCCGCGCATCCGAGAGTCAAGTTCCGACGTATGTCCTAAGTAGAAGCTCGAGGGGTCAATAGGTTGACAGGGGTCTCGGCCTCGCGAACTGGGTGACAAAACTTTTACATGGCCGTCAAAAAGGTTTTAGTGGCGAGTTGGGTGACTTGGAGGTATGTTGGGGTTCCGTTGAACTCATAGGCCCAGGTCCTGGCCAACCCACGTGCTCAGTAATGGTTACGTCCCGACCATTGCGCTTAAAAGTTTAACGGTCTTTGGGCAAGGAAGTATGCCCGAAGTGAAGGCAGTAAAATTTATCAGGAGGTCGTTGGGGAAAATGACAAAGTCGAATCGCTTTTTACTAACGGGTGCGGCGGTCGCGGGCTTGCTCGCGGGCACCAGCGCCAGCATCCAGGCTTCGAATCTGTTCCCCGGGGCGAAGGCTTCCGCTTCCGCCCAGGACACGGAGAAAAAGGCCGACAAGAAGGTGAAAGAAAAGCACGCTTGTAAAGGCCAAAACTCATGCAAGGGCAAGGGCGGCTGCAAGGGCAGTGACAATGGTTGCAAGGGGAAGAACTCTTGCAAGGGCAAGGGCGGTTGCGCGACCGACGGCAGCAAGATGCCGGAAGAGAAACCCTCTTAACCAAAACCTCGAACGAACGCTTCTCTCGTGTTGGTGGGGGCTGGTGAGCATCGCTGGCCCTCCTTCTCATTTGCTTCGGTTGGAGTCCACAGGAATGCCTGCAAATCGATTTAATGGATTTACGGAGTATGGGATTGGGATTGGGCTGCGCGCGCCGCACTACAATCACATTTTGACACGCAAGCCGGTGTGCGACTGGTTTGAGATTATTTCCGAGAATTTCATGATCGATGGCGGGCGGCCGCTGCGCATCCTCGATCAGATCCTGGAACAGTACAAAGTGGTGCAGCACGGCGTGTCGATGTATTTCGGTTCGGCGGAGAAGGCGAATCGCGAGCACTTGCGGCGATTGAAGGAGCTGGTGAAGCGGACGAAAACGCCGTGGCTCTCAGACCATTTGTGCTGGGGCAGCGTGGACGGGCGCTACACGCACGACTTGCTGCCGATGCCGTACACGTTTGAGGCCGCGAAGCTGACCGCGCAGAAGGTGCGCGAGGTGCGCGATTTTCTGGAAGTGCCGGTGGCGGTCGAAAATGTGAGCAGCTACGCGGAGTTTCACGTTTCGGAGATGACCGAGTGGGAATTCTTGAATGAGGTGGTGGAGCGAGCGGACTGCGGAATTTTGCTGGACGTGAATAATATTTATGTTTCGTCGCAGAATCACAGCTTCAATCCTTTCGATTACGTGAACAGCGTTCCGGCGGAGCGCGTGGCGCAGATTCACATCGCGGGGCATTCGAAATACCGGCGGTACATTCTGGATACGCACGATCATCCGGTGATCGACCCGGTGTGGAAGCTGTACGAGCGGGCGATTCAGCGTGTGGGGCACACGGCGACGCTTTTGGAATGGGACGACAGCATTCCTTCGTTTGACGAAGTGCATGACGAGGCGCTGAAGGCCAATCGATTTCTTTCTTCCACGTTGCTGGCGACGGCGGTATGAGACTAGCGGCGCTACAACGAACGATGGCGAGGGCGGTGATGCAGCCGCTGACCGCTTCGGAGCGCATGCAGGACAGGGCGCCGGACGGCAAGTCCATGCGCGCGTATGCTTCACGCTTCATCAAGCCCAATGACCGGCTGACCGCATTCGACCGGCTGGAAATCTATAACCGGCAGTATTGGTTCCGCGTGCTATCGAGCATGATTGAGGACTTTCCGGGGTTGCGCGCGGTGCTGGGCGACCGGCGATTTGAAGCGATGAGCAAAGCATACCTGGTGGACTGTCCGTCGCGATCATTTACGCTGCGCAATCTCGGGGCGCGGCTGGAAGCTTGGCTCTGCAAGCATCCGAAATGGGCGGGACCGAAGCAGGCGCTGGCCGTGGATATTGTTCGTTTGGAGTGGGCGGACATCGAGGCGTTCGACGGGAAAGCGGAGCCATCGCTGCGGCCGGAGGATCTTCGAACGGAGGCGGGAGCCAAGCTGAAGCTCACATTGCAACCGTACGTGCGGCTGCTCGATTTGAAATATCCCGTCGACGATTTGCTGTTGGAAGTGAGGAAAGAGGACGAAGACACGGATTTTGCGAGCAATGCGTTTCAGGAGCGGCATAAGCGCAAGCGCGTCCAGGCAGTGGCGAAGCTAGAGCCGGCGCAGATTTTCCTAGCGGTGCATCGGGTCGATGATTCGGTGTACTTCCGGCGAATTGCCTGGGAGGAGTTCATCATTTTGAGCGCGCTGCAGCAAGGGAAGGCTCTGGGCAAAGCAATTGAGGCGGCCTTTCGGAAGAGCCGGGTTCCTGCTGAGGAGCGCGCAGGCATGGTGCAGCAGTGGTTTCAGAATTGGGCAGCGCTGGGATGGTTTTGCCGCTGACTAGCCGATCACTTGGGATGTCAATCTCTTCAGTCCTATGAAATCACTCTTTCTTCGCCTTCGACACTTGTACAAGCGTTTTTTTGGCGCCTTCGACTATTTGCAATCGCCTTTCCTGCTGCTGGTGCGGCTTTACTGGGGCTGGCAACTGATCGAAAGCGGCTGGGGCAAACTGCATCATTTGGAGAAAGTGACGGATTTCTTCACTAGCTTGGGTTTACCGATGCCGGCGCAGATGGCGGTATTCATCTCGTGCGTGGAATTTTTCGGGGGCATTTTCCTGGCCCTGGGATTATTGTCGCGGCTGACGGCCCTTGTGCTCACAGTGAATTTGATCACGGCGTATGTCACGGCTGACCGGGAAGCGCTGTTTTCGATTTTTTCCGATCCCGACAAGTTTTATGCGGCTGCGCCGTACACGTTCCTGGTAGCGTCCTTGATTGTGCTGATTCTCGGTCCAGGGAAGCTTTGCCTGGATACTCTTCTCGACCGATGGCTTGCGAAGCGGGCAAGCCCGGAAGTCTCTGATAGGGTTTGAGGCGCCTTCCGCCGGGAACTTTCGAGGTGCCAAGCGGTCATAATAGAGCGATGCTTCTCAAGGCGCGAACGTACGGACCCCCGATGCTCTTTGTTGTTTGCGCTCTGCTGCTGATCTCTCGGACCTTCACCTCGCAGGCGGGACAGGTGACTTCAACGCTCGTCATCGGCGGCTCGAAAATCGACGTGACGATTGAATCCGGTGAGATGAAGCTTTCCCAAGCAGATCTGATCCAGTGGGTAAAATCGGCAGCGGAAGCTGTGGCTACATATTATGGGCGGTATCCTGTTTCGCATGTGCAAGTCCGGATCATTCCGGTGGACGGCTCGGGCGTGCGGCATGGGCAGACGTTCGGCTACGACGGTGGGTTAATCAAGATTCGCGTGGGGAAGCAGACGCAGGCTGCCGAGTTGCCGAGCGACTGGATGTTGACGCATGAGATGGTGCACCTATCGTTCCCGTCGATGGCTGACGAACATCACTGGATTGAAGAGGGAATCGCGGTCTATGTGGAGCCGATCGCGCGCATCCAGGCAAAGCAAATGAGCGCGGAGCAGATGTGGGCCGATCTCGTGCGCGACATGCGGAAGGGCCTGCCGCAAGATGGCGATCACGGGTTGGATCATACGCACAGTTGGGGGCGGACGTACTGGGGAGGCGCTTTGTTCTGTTTTGTGGCGGACCTGGAGATTCGCAAACAGACTCACAATCAAAGAGGGCTGCAGGATGCGTTGCGAGGAATTCTGGAGGCAGGAGGCGACATCACCCATGATTGGGAGTTGACCGAGGCTTTGAGGATCGGAGACCGGGCGACGGGCACTGCGGTGCTTAGCGATCTGTACGCGAAATGGAAGGATAAGGCGGTGGAGATCGACCTGGCCTCGATGTGGAAGGAGTTGGGAATTGCAGCGGACGGAAAGAGTGTTCGCCTTGGCGAAGACGCGCCGTTGGCCGCAGTCCGTCGGGCGATCACTGTTCCACATGCCTCGAAGCAAGCCAATTCCGAGGCGGTCTCACCGTTGGTAGTGTTTGCAGGGCGCTCTGTTGCGGGTTCCCGTTCCCGATTATAGCCGCTGGCTTGCTAATTAAGCTGAACGAGAGTCTGACACCGTTAAAGCGGGAGCCCTTCGAAGCTCAGGGTAAACAAGACTGCCGCACTCCAAAATTGGCGGCTGAACCTCGGCCTGCAATTGGATGGCGGCTTCCCGTTGCAAACTGGAAAACTCTCCTACCGAGTTGAGCTTCGAGGGCCTTGCACGCTGCTAGACTAAGCGCATAGGAACTTCGTCCCCGCGCATGAGCCCCCACGAATCGGATCGCCGGCACATCGAGCGCCAGATTGCTTACGCGCGTCCAATTATCGTGCTCCTGGCGCTGATCGCGCTGTTTCAACAGACCTCCAACAACTACGCGCGCCGCCCCATCTACTTCTTAATCGCCTATTTTTTTCTTTCCGTGGTTGCGCTGCTCTTCGAGCGGATGCTAAGCGGCGTGACATGGCATCTACCCCTGGCTTGCGATCTCCTCGCCCTGGGCTTCTTCATGTACCTGAGCCCAACCACGGTGCCGGCCTGGTTTCCGTACCTTTTTGTGTGCTACGCCGCGGGAATTCGCTGGGGGCTGCGCGTGGCGTTTCCGCTGGCCAGCGGGCTGGCGCTGTTGCTGGTCATGATCACAGCGGTGAAGGGCGAAATCCATTGGATGCGCGTGGTTGCCTGGCTGGGCCTGGTAGGTGCGACGCTGGCTGCGGGCGGCGGCAGCGCCTTTTTGGGGGACCTCAGCCGCAGCTTCGCCTCGCAAAATGAACTGTTGACCCGCGTTAGCTCCACGATGCAGGTGGACCAGGGGCTCTCGGAATCGCTGCGTTTGCTCTTGGACGAACTGACGCAGGCGTTTCGCACCGATGGCGCCATGCTGGTGTATCGCGACTCTGACCTGGAACGCATTTTCGTTTGGCAGTTGAAATCGGGTGAGAGCGAGCGGCTGATTCCGGAAAACCTGCCGCTTACACGCGCGGACGGCTTTCTTCTGGACGACCTGGACGCGACGATTTGCTGGAACAGCCTCGTGGGCCCCGGTGCGGGATTCGGCTGGGATCGCCGTGATGGCCGTACATTGAAGACGCTGCCGCGCCTGCCGGCAGCGACGCAGCAGGTGCTGGCGCTGCGTTCGTTCATGTCCGTTGCTTTCGATCAGATGGGGCAGCCGGCGGGACGGCTGTTTTTGTCAAATGGCCGGAGCGTTTTCCGGCGCGAGGACCTGATGTGGTTTGAACGCGTTGCGCGGCACGTGGGTCCCTCGGTGGAAAATATCTTTTTGCTGCGGCACCTGCGCGCGCGCGCCATTGAAGGAGAGCGCAGCCGCATCTCGCGCGACCTGCATGACGGCATTCTGCAGACGCTGCTGAGCATTGAAATCCAGCTCGACGTGCTGCGGCGCCGCGCGGGTGTCTCGCCGGAGCACGCGGTGGCCGGGCTGGCCAACCTGCAGCAGACCGTCAAGAATGAGTCCGCTGAGCTGCGCCACATGGTCACGGACCTGCGGCCGTTGCGCGTGCAAAGCGCGGATTTAGTGGATTTAATGCGGGGTTTTGCGGAGCGCTACCGCAACGAGTCTGCCCTGGCACTGGATTTGCTCATCGACTCGGTGGAGCTACACGCCCCGGACCGCGTCTGCCGCGAGATTTTCCAGATTTACCGTGAAGCACTCAACAACATAAAAAAACATGCGAAGGCTTCCCATGTCGTGGTAAAACTGTCGCAGGACGACAGTCGGCTCGTTTTAGTGGTTGACGACAACGGCGAGGGTTTTAGTTTCGCAGGCCGGTTCACTGGCGATGAACTGGATCGCCTGCGGCTGGGTCCCATCTCCATCAAGGAGCGTACGCGTACTGTGGGGGGCATGTTGACCGTGGAGTCCAACCCAGGCCATGGAGCGCGTCTAACCATCGAGATTCCACTCGGTTGACATGGCCAAGACTAAACAGCAGATTCGTGTCCTCCTTGCGGATGACCACGCGATATTTCGCGATGGCCTCCGCAAACTTCTCGATGCCGACGAAGATATCACCATCGTTGGCGAAGCGCAGAACGGCGCTGAATGCATCAAGATGCTCGCCAAGCTCAAGCCGGACATCCTGCTGCTCGACTTGCGCATGCCGGATAAAGACGGCTTGGCCGTCCTGGAGGAAGTCAATTTTGACACCCTGCCCACGCGCGTCGTCGTGCTTACCGCCGCGGAAGACGACCGCGACGTGGTGCGCGCCATGCGTTTGGGCGCTCGCGGTGTCGTGCTGAAGCAGTCCGCCACGGACCTGCTGGTGAAGAGCATTCACCGCGTCCACGCCGGCGAGATCTGGCTGGATAACCGCATGACTGCCGAGGTGATGAAGGCTTTTTCCAAGTCTTCGGAATCAGGGCCGCGCCGCGAAAAGCCGCTGCTGAGCGACCGCGAAAAGGAAATTGTGCAACTGGTCGCGCAAGGCTTCCGCAACAAGGAAATCGGCGAAAAACTCTTTATCAGCGAGCAGACGGTTAAAAATCACCTGCACAACATTTTTGACAAGCTGGGCGTCTCCGACCGTCTGGAACTGGCGCTCTACGCGATTCACCACCGCCTGATCGACCAGTCGGCCTGATTTCGCAGAAGCTGCGGAACCCTCAGGCACCTGCAAAGTTATCCCGATTGCCTGCTTGCGCCGGCTGCGCAGCTAGGGTTACCTGGGCGGCGTACTAGCGCCCGCTTAGAAGCGGCGACTTGTTGAGCTACGGCACGCGCTGCGCAGAACTACTCAAGCTTCCCGAGTTTGAATACCGCTAACTGTATGGGGATACGTGCTTTACGCGAGGATGCCTCTGCGACCTGAAATCGCAAGTCCAAGGCGCGAATTGCTGTCGCGCGGCCCTTCGGCGCACCTCCTCCTAGTACATCGGTACTTCGCAGCGCTGAATCATTTTTGTGCCTACAGTCCTATTGTCGGTCTGGTTGCACCGGGATAGACTCTTGCTTCGCTTCAGGAGGCTCCGCTTTGAACGGGTCTGAACGCCGCACGACGCAACGCTTTCAAATGCGCCTTCCGCTTACCGTCCGCTGGACGACTGGTGCGGCAGTGGGAGAAACCAGCACGGAATCGCGAGACGTCAGCTCCCGCGGGGTGTACTTCTTCTTGGCCAAGGACGTAAAGGAAGGCTCTCCAGTCGAAATCCTGCTGACCCTGCCGAATGAAATTACCCTCGCAGGTCCGGTTCGCGTCCGTTGCCTCGGACGAGTTCAGCGGACCGAAACGCGTGATCAAGGCGCGATTGGTGTGGTGGCGGCAATCGAGCGCTACGAATTCCTGCGCGGCGACGAAGATAAACACTAAATTTCTCAGGTTTCTTGCTCGCTCACTGCGGAGGCGGGCAGGATAAGCCGGGGTACCTCGGCCCCTCAGCGGAGACCCCGGCTCTTTTTTTGCGAAAACTATCTAGAAGCGTCATCTCCTCAACCTCGAAAAATATCCGCAACATGAAAATCAAGCGATGGGAGCGCGCAGGAGGTCGGGCGCTCGCGTCAGTTTACCTCTTCGCAGCCCTGTACCTCGGAGCAGGAGATTTCCGCAACGTTTTTAGGAGAGGATGAACCTGCTCAGCCGCATCTCCAAATTGCGGGGAATTTTCGGCAACGGTCGGGCCCCAGCCCAACATTGAATCCGGCCAGAAGAGGCCGCGGCGCTACGGCTGCGGCCGTGAAGCGGCGTTTACGGGGGAACAATTCGGATGGCATCGGAACTTAAGTCTAGGCCGGCGGAAATTTCGCCGGCAGATGAATCTCGCGGGATTAGCCTGCTCGACCTTGCCGAGGTTTTGGACCAGCACAAGATCTGGGTTGAATCGGGCGGCGAGTCCGGCATCAAGGCGGATTTGTGCGGCGTAAACCTCGCGCACGCGGACTTGACGGGTGTCAACCTGCAAGGCGCGTTCTTGAACAAGGCGAATTTTCGCGGCGCTGACCTCTCGCTGGCCAATCTTCGCGGCGCATCGCTGGTGCAAGCCGACCTACGCGATACCAACCTGCTTGGCACGGAGCTGCGCGGAGCGAATCTTATGGGCGCGACGCTCTATGGCGCCGAGGGTTTGTGGGTCGGGCGGCTGGGCGGGACGAACCTCTTCGACGCCATGCTGCCTGAGGCAGTGGCTACGTTTGACGGCGCCAAGGCCATCGCGCAGGCAACCAGGTTTTCCCGCTGGATCTATTTTCTGATTCTGACAGCCTGCGCGATATGCGCCGTCGTGATCGCTTTCACGACGGACGTGCGCCTGGTGCTGAACTCCTCCGCGATTCCTCTCGCGCGAGTTTCCAATGCCGTGCCCATGAGCGGCTTTTACTTGGGCGCGCCATTGTTAATTGTGCTTGTGTATCTGCGGTTTCATTTCTTGCTGTTGCGCCTGTGGGGCAACATGGCCGCCCTGCCCGCGGTATTTATCGATGGGAACACGCCGGAAAAAGATGGACCGTGGTTTCTCATGGCGCTGGTGCGCCGCCATTTTCGTTGGATGCGCGATAGCCGTTCGCCGCAAGCCATCCTCGAGGCGGTAGTGGCCGCCGTTCTCGCGTACTGGGTCGCGCCTGTCACGTTATTCTTCTTTTGGTTGCGTTATCTGGCGCGGCAGGACATGCGCGGAACGCTGCTGCACGTCCTGCTGATAGCGCTCTCGGTGGCCGCGGCCACCTGCCTTCCGACCATTGTTTCGCGCGTTCTGCGGCCGGGCGATTTGTACCGAAAGTCAAAAGCGATCCTTCCAGTGGTGCTCTCCACGCTGAAAGTGACCGTGCTGAGCGCCTGCTTGCTGTTCCTTCTGTCGTTTGGCGTGATTCGTGGGATGCCCGCGGACAGCTCCATTGCTCCGGAGATGAGCAGCTCAGACATTCGGCGCTGGGCCGCGCAAGGTTTGCAGTTTGTAGGATACCGCCCCTATGCCGACGTGACGGAGGCGTCTTTCTCGCCGCTCCCTGCGCACGGAGACTGGTCTGAGGAAGGAATCGCGGCGATCCGCGGCGTGCGGCTCAATCAAATGAGCTTGCGATACGCGCGCGCCTATCACACATTTTGGGTGAATGCGCGGCTGTGGCGCGCGAATCTGGAAGGGGTCTACTTGTCCGAGGCGGATCTGCGCGGCGCCAACATGCGCGAGACGCGTTTGCACGACGCGGTGCTTGACCGAGTGCAAGCCAGCCGTGCCGTGTTCGTTTCCGCGGATGCGCGAGGCATAAATCTTTCGTCGGCGGATCTTCACGGAGCGGACCTGTCCTACGGAATTTTTGAGGGTGCCAGCCTGTCGAATGCCAATCTCTCCGGTGCTTCCATGTACGCGATCGATCTGCGCGATGCACAATTGTTGCGCACGGACCTCTCGCGCGCGGACGTTCGCGATGCCAAGCTGGAAAAAGCCGTCTTGGCGCTGGCCAATCTGCACGACGCCGATTTTTCCGCCGCGAAGCTTGTTGGAGCGAATCTAACCGGCGCGCAGTTCAAGGGCGGGATTTTTCTGGACACCAATTTCAAGAACGCTGATCTACGCGGCGCGGTGCTGACCGGGGCCATTGTGCGCGGCGCCAGTTTCGAGGGCGCTAACTTCGAAGGCTCCGATTTGCGCGGCGCGATTGGCTTGAGCGTTGAGCAGCTTTGCTCCGCAGCGCGTTGGCGCGGCGCCCTGCTGGATGCAGACATGCAGGCCGCGGCGCAGACTCGATGCGCTGGGCAGCCGCCAATATTCGGGCCAACTCGCCCCTAGCTAACTCCCACGATCCTGCTTAGCTATTCGTCAGCGCGATCAGCGCTCGTCCCCGAACATTTTTATGTCTTCGGGGCCTTCCTTGATTGGTCCTCTATTGCGGCCCTGCACTTGTATGCGGATTTGCTCGACAATATCCGGATTGGCAAGCGTGGTGATGTCACCGGTATCCATTTGATTGGAAATGGCGGCTAGCACGCGGCGCATGATCTTGCCGGAGCGTGTCTTCGGCATGTCCGGAACGATGTGGATGGTCTTGGGGCGCGCGATCTTGCCAATCATGGTCTCGATGGTGGCTGTCACTTTGTCCTGTACTTGCTTGCTCGGCGACACTCCCGGTTTCAGCGAAACATAAACGACGGGCACGCGACCCTTGACTTCATCCACAACGGGAACGACCGCGGCCTCCGCAATTTCGGGGCAGGTGAGGCAAGCCGATTCGACTTCCTTTGTGCCGAGCCGGTGGCCGGCGACGTTGATGACGTCATCAACGCGGCCGAGGATGCGGTAGTAGCCGTCCGCGGCGAGCACAGCACCGTCCGCTGCGTAATACGGCCAGTCACGCCAATCCTTGCTTTGCGGATTCTTGTTGTACTTTTTGTAGTACTGATCGACGAAGCGCTCCGGGCTGCCCCAGATGGTCTGCATAATCCCTGGCCACGGGTTACGAATGCAAATGTTTCCAGCGGCGCCGGAGCCTGCGCGCACTTCCTTTCCTTCTTCGTCCCAGATGATAGGATAGATGCCAAGAGCGGGCGGTCCTGTGCTCCCGGGCTTCATGGGATCGAGCGCGGGCTTAGTGGTACATAGAAAGCCCCCCGTTTCCGTCTGCCACCAGGTGTCGACAATCACAGCTTCCTTTTTTCCGACCATGTCGTAATACCACCGCCAGACTTCCGGCTCGATGGGCTCGCCGACCGTGGTCATGTGCTTGAAATGGTAGTTGTACTTCTTCGGCTCGTCGCCGCCAGCCTTGCGCAACATGCGAATCGCCGTCGGCGAAGTGTGGAAGATGTTTACATCCAAGCGCTCGGCGATGCGCCACGGACGGCCGGCATCCGGGAATTGTGGCACGCCTTCATACAGCACGCTGGTCGCGGCGAGGGCCAGCGGGCCGTACACAATGTAAGAGTGCCCGGTGATCCAGCCAATATCGGCCATGCACCAGTAGACGTCGGTTGGGTGAATGTCCTGGTAATACTTCGATGTCCCGGCGACATAGGCAAGATAACCGCCGGTGCGATGCTGGCAGCCCTTGGGCTTCCCCGTGGTGCCGCTGGTGTACATCAGAAAGAGCGGCGCTTCCGCATCCTGTGAAACAGGCTCTACGACGTGATTGCGATAGTCCTGTAGAACTTCATCGACAAAAAAGTCGCGGCCCATGATCATCGGTGCTTCAGAGCGGAAATGCCCTGGATAGCGCTTCCAGATCAGCACTTTATCGACGGTCTGGCCCTCTTTCTTCGCTGTTTGCACGGCGATGTCGGCGCTTCCTTTGTGGTCCACCCACTTGCCGTTTCGATAGTAGCCGTCGGCGTAGATCAGCACGCGGCTGCCGGAATCCGCCGCGCGCAGGCCGCACGCTTCTCCGCTGAAACCTCCAAAAACGACCGAATGCACGACGCCAAGGCGCGCACACGCCAGCATGGTAATGGGCAGTTCCGGAATCATGGGCATGTGAATGGTGACGCGGTCGCCGGTCTTAAGCCCGGCAAAATCGCGCAGCATGGCAGCGACTTCGTTCACCCGGCGATAGAGTTCCTGGTAGGTGATGACCGTAGCAGCTTCGCCTTCCGGCTCTGGAACAAAAATCAGCGCCGCTTTGTTTTTGTATTGAGTGAGATGCCGGTCGACGCAGTTGTAGCATGCGTTCAGTTTGCCACCCACAAACCATTTCCAAAACGGTGGATTGCTGGTGTCCAACGTCGTGTGCCAATACTGATCCCAGTGCAGCAGCTCGGCGTAATCGCGGAAGCATTCCGGGAAGTTCTTCTCGCTGAAACGCTCGACCATCGCGGGATCGCTCAGGTTGGCCTGTCCAATAAATTTCGGCGAAGGATGAAAATACTCTTCCTCTTTCCAGTGAACGGCGATCTGCGCCTCGTTCTCCTTGGTTTTCGGCCCGCTCGGCGCAGGTTTCGGCTTCCCATTCGCTTTATTGGCGGCTTTGCGGGCTTTGGCGACGGCCATGGCTCCCCCTGGAGAGATGAATTCCGACTGAAACCATACGACGAAGACAATCCCGCGCCCGAAAATGCGCCGGAAGTCCGGGCAAGCGCGTAGCGCCAAATGTGGAGCTTGCCTGACCTAGTAAGGCTGATAATGCTCCCGCTAAAGTGCGGGAGTCAATCGGCTGCGCACAGTGTTCAGCGGCTCGCTGCCGCCGGTTGCCCGCCGACTTCATCCCAGATTTTCGTGCCGTGCGTTTCTTTCAAGAAGATAGACCCGACCACAAACGTCACTGTGGCCACAGTCATCGGATACCACAGACCCGCATAGATATTGCCGGTCGCCTCGCACAGATAGACTCCGACCAACGGCACCAGCCCGCCAAAGACTCCGTTACCTATGTGATAAGGCAACGAGAATGCCGAGTACCTGATCTTTGCCGGATATGCTTCCACGAGATAGGCAGCGATCGGCCCGTAAACCATGGTGACGTAGATAACCTGCAGGAAAACCAGAAGCGTCAGCAATGGCACGTTGGGATTCGGCGCAACCGGGGCCGGAACCTGTTTCCCGCTTGCATCTATGGTCAAAGGGGTCAAAGTCGGGGCGCCGGTGACTGGGTTCCTTTGCGACTTGAACGTGACTACGTTATTGCCCGCGGCGTCCCGCATGGCGTGGTAGATGGGGTAATAAGTGACCACGGCAAGCAAACAACCGGCCATGATGATCTTCTTGCGCCCTATTTTGTCGGAGAGCGCTCCAAAAACCGTGAAGAAAGGCATGGCGAACAACATGGCCAGAGCCACAATGATAAAGGCAGTGCGCAGATTCACCTTTAAAATCGACTGCAGATAGAACAATGCATAGTATTGGCCTGTATACCAGACCACGCCCTGTCCCGCGGTGGCCCCCAGCAGCGAGACCAGGAAGAGCTTGAAGTTTGGCCACTGCGTGAAGGCTTCCATCAGCGGCTTCGCCGAGCTCATGCCCGTGCTCTTGATCTGCGTAAAGATAGGCGACTCCTTCATCTTGAGGCGAATGTAAAGCGAGATCATGACGAGGATGACCGAAACCAGGAAGGGAATGCGCCATCCGTAGCTCTGGAAATTTGCGGGCGTCATGTAGAACTGGAGGAGGATCACCGTGATGATGGAAAGAAACAAACCCAGCGTCGCCGTAATTTGAATATAACTGGTCCAGTAGCCCCTTTTGTTGTCGGGAACGTGTTCGGCAACGTAAATTGCGGCTCCTCCATACTCCCCTCCCAACGCCAGTCCTTGAAAGATTCGGATGACGATCAGTGCGATGGGAGCAAACCAACCGGCCGTCGCGTAAGTGGGCATCAGGCCGATCAGAAATGTTCCAAAACCCATCACAGTAAGCGTGACCAAGAAGGCATACTTACGGCCTACCAAGTCGCCTATTCTTCCGAAGAAGAGCGCCCCAAACGGGCGCACCATGAACCCAATGGCGAAGGTGGAAAGGTAGGCGATAAAAGCGAACGTGGGGTTGCCCGGCGGGTAGAACTTTGTGGACAGAACGGCCGCTAGGCTGCCGAAGATGTAGAAGTCGTACCATTCGATCATGGTGCCGACGGAGGAGGCAAGAATCACCCTCCAGATGCTGTAATCGGTCGTTCCACCCATCGGAATTGCGTCTGCACGGCTGGCCATGCTTCCTCCTGTTAACCTCGACGTGTTAACCCTCGACGCGGATCGGAAAGGCAAACTGCTGCTATCTGACAGTTATCCCACAAATGTGAATGCCGTGTTAACGGGCCGGAAACCGCCCTCGCTTCGGCTTATTGCAAGAACGGAAACCGCACGTTCATATACGTAGACCCGTGCATTGTCAAGAACGCCGTTGCGTCCTGACGAATCCTGCTAGAAGTGGAGCACGGCAGCGCATTCGTGATAAAAGACTGCCTTGACTCTTCCGCAGGCCATCTTTCTGTTTGCCGCCGGGGTTTTGGGCGGCGCCCTCAATGCCGTTGCCGGCGGCGGCAGCTTCATCGCGTTCCCGGCGCTTCTATTCACCGGGGTTGGTCCTGTCGCCGCAAACGCCACGAACACCCTGGCGCTGTGGGTCGGCGTCACCGCAAGCGGCGGCGCGTACCGCAAACACCTCAATATTTCAAAGCGCGTGATGATTCCGCTGATCGCCACCAGCATCGTAGGGGGACTGGCGGGCGCAGTGCTCCTAATCAAGACGCCGCCGCAAACCTTTCTGCGCGTTCTCCCCTGGCTGCTGCTGGGCGCCACCCTGCTCTTCGCTTTCGGTAAGCACCTCACCGGGCGCATCTCCGCAGGAATTTCCCACGAATCGAGCAACGCGGCCGTCGCCGGCGCCAGCATCTTCGAGCTATTTGTGGCGATCTACGGCGGCTACTTCGGCGGCGGTATGGGCATCATGAACTTGGCCATGCTCGCGGCCATCGGCATGACCGACATGCACGCTATGAACGCGCTCAAGGTCGTGCTCGGCGGCTTCATTAACGGCGTGGCTACTTTCACCTTCATTGCCACTGGAGCGATCGTCTGGAAGCAAGGCGCGGTAATGACGCTCGGCGCTATCGTCGGCGGCTATTTCGCTGCGCATTATGCGCAGCGTTTGCCGCAAACTTGGATTCGCGCTTTCGTTATCATCATCGGCTCGGCCATGACCGTCTACTTCTTTGTCCGCGCCTATCTCTGGCAGCATGCATAAAAGTGATATAGTCCCGCCGCCCATGTCGGTCGCAAAGGTGAACGCACAAAATTCCAGCGAAGTGCCCCTGAATCGCAATCAGATTCGCGGATTTTGGGCTGCGTGGGGCGGCTGGGCGCTTGATGGCATGGACTCCTTCATCTACGCTCTGGTTCTCGTCCCGTCGCTCCGCGATCTGCTCCCGCGTTCCGGAATTCCCGCTACCAAAGGAGAAATCGGCTTCTACGGCGGGCTGCTATTCGCGCTTTTTCTGATCGGCTGGGGCTTGGCGTTTCTCTGGGGACCAATCGGAGATAAATTCGGCCGCGTGCACACGTTGATGATCACCGTAGTGTGGTATTCCGTGTTCACGTTCTTAAGCGCGCTTGTCACCAACGTAGGGCAATTGGCCATCCTTCGCTTGCTTGCCGGAATCGGTATTGGCGGCGAGTGGGCTATGGGCGGCACCTTCGTCGCCGAGGAGTGGCCCGAGAATCGACGTCGAGCCGGTGCAGGCTACATGCACACCGGCTATTACGTCGGAATCTTTCTCGCCGCCATTGCCAACTACGCGATTGGCAGCCGCTTTGGTCACAACGGATGGCGCGTCATGTTCGCCGTCGGCGGATTGCCCGCGCTGCTGCTCGCCTGGGTGCGTCACGGTGTCAACGAGCCTTCGCGGTGGAAGGCAAAAGAGCGCGTGGTGCACTCCTGGGCCATCTGGCGTCCCTTTGCCGCGCTATTTTCCGAATCGTTGCGGCGCCGCACCATCCTCAATACGTTGTTTATGCTCGCATCCATTTGCGGACTCTGGGCCGGCACCGTGTACGTGCCTTCTGCGGTAACCACCCTCGCTGAAGCGGCCGGGCGCGTCGGCCCCGCGGCCGCTCAGCTCGCTTCCCGCGCCACCATGCTGGTTGCGTTCGCAACCATTCTCGGCTGCCTCCTCATGCCCTGGCTCGCCGAGCGGCTCGGACGCCGCGGCGCGCTTGCGTTCTATTTCGCGCTGATGCTGGTCTTCATCGCGCTTACCTTTGGAAAAGTTTTCTACATGGGGCCTTCTGCACTGCCACGTTTTTTTGTGTGCTTGTTTTTTCTCGGGCTCGGCGGCTCGAATTTCGCCGTGTACACGTTGTGGCTGCCGGAACAATACCCGACCGAATGCCGCGCCAGTGCTTTTGCATTTTCCACTTCTTTCGCCCGTTTCGGCGGCGCCGCAATCACTTTTTTGGTCGGCGCAGGTGTTCAGCACTACGGCTCGCTGGGCATTCCCGTCGCCATGACTTCGCTCGCTTTTGCCTTGGGCTTGCTGCTGATACCCTTTGGCGTGGAAACGCGAGGGCAAACTCTGCCCGCGTAAGCGGCATTGAGTCGCAAGACCCAAGGAGGAACATGGCCACCGTGGAGGCCAAGGTATTTCCCATCGAAGCGTTGCGCGAGTTCAGCAAGCGCGTCTTCCTGCATTTCGGCGTCCCCAAAACTGACGCCGCGCAAGCCGCTGACGTGCTCGCCTCCGCAGACCTGCGCGGCATCGATTCCCACGGCGTCGCCCGCCTGACCAGCTATGTCGAGCTGCTCAGCGAAGGCCTCATCAATCCCACACCGAAGATCAAAATCGTGCGTTCGACGCCAAGCACCGCCACCATCGACGGGGACAACGGTCTTGGCCTCGTGGTCGGTCCGCAAGCGAATGAAATCGCCATGGACATGGCCGAAAGAGTCGGCTCCGGCTGGGTTAGCATTGGCAACAGCAACCATTTCGGCATCGCCGGCTACTACGTGCTAAAAGCGCTTGAGCGCGACATGATCGGCATGGCCACGACCAATTCCACCAAATTGGTCACGCCGCTCTGGGGCGCGGAGCGCATGCTCGGCACGAATCCCATTGCCATCGCCTTTCCAGCAAAAGAGGAGCCTCCCATCGTGGTCGACATGGCCACCTGCGCCGCCGCTTACGGCAAAATCGAAATGGCGCGCCGACGGGGCGAATCCATACCCCAAGGCTGGGGCATCGACAATCAAGGTCGCGGCACGACAAATCCCGACGACATCGTGGCGGGCGGCGCGCTCCTGCCGCTCGGCTCCGACCGCGAGCGCGGCGGTCACAAAGGCTACGGCCTCGCCATCATGGTCGACGTCTTGAGTGCCGTGCTGAGCGGAGCGAACTGGGGTCCCTTTACGCCGCCCTTCGCTCTGCGCCAGGAAGTTCCGGCGCGCAGCGTGGGGAAGGGAATTGGCCACTTCTTCGGCGCGCTTCGCATTGACGGCTTCATCGAAGCCGATGAGTTCAAGCGCCAGATTGATGACTTCATCCGCGTCTTTCGCGCCACGAAACCCGCGCCCGGCACCAACGGTCCGCTCATCCCAGGCGATCCCGAACGCGACGCGGAAAAGCTGCGCAGCAAGCAAGGCGTGCCGCTGATTATGCCTGTGGTCGAAGAACTCCGCGTCATTTCCAAGAAAATCGGCATCCCGTTCTCCTGATATCCTGCTGCAAGGAGCCATAGACACAGAAATCATGAATGACCTGGTGCAGCTCACAAAAATCGACGGAATCACCGTTGTCACCATCAACAATCCGCCGGTGAACGCGCTGAGTTCCGCGGTCTCGGCTGGCATCGCTGCCGCCGTCGCGCAAATCGAAAAGGATGACACCGTCAAAGCCGTCGTCTTCATTGGCGCCGGGCGAACCTTCATCGCTGGCGCGGATATCAAGGAATTCGGCGAACTCACCTCCGGAAAAATCATCTGCCGCGAAAGCTTGAAGCCCTTGCTGATGCGCATCGAGGATCTTGGGAAGCCGGTGATCATGGCCATTCACGGCACGGCCTTCGGCGGAGGGCTCGAACTCGCGATGGCAGGTCACTACCGTATTGCGTTGCCCACTGCTCAAATCGGCCAGCCGGAGGTGAAGCTCGGGATAATTCCAGGCGCTGCCGGAACGCAGCGCTTGCCGCGCCTAGCGGGTATAGCGAAAGCCGTTGAGATGTGCGCGGAAGGCGCTCCCGTGAAAGCCGAAGACGCGCTCAAGTCCGGCATTCTCGATCGGCTGGTTCAAGGCGACTTGCTGCAAGCAGCGATGGCCTTCGCAAAGGAAGTCGCAGCGAAGCCTGCTCCGAAAACCCGCGAGCGCAACGAAAAGCTAGGCACGCCTGAGCAGAATGCTCCGATTCTTGCCGCTGCCCGCGGGACGGCTCGCAAAAAGCAGCGTGGCTTGCTCGCCCCGCTTGCCGCTGTCGATGCCATTGAGGCCGCCACAAAGTTGCCGTTCGACCAAGGTTGTCAGAAAGAAGAAGAGCTTTTCACAAAATGCCTCTTCTCCGATCAATCCAAGGCGCTCATCCATGCGTTCTTCGGCGAGCGCGAAGTCGCGAAAATTCCCGACGTGCCGAAGGAGACTCGCACACTTGGCGTCAGCTCCGTCGGCATCGTCGGCGCCGGCACCATGGGCGGCGGCATCGCTATGGTTTTTGCCAACGCGGGAATCCCCGTGGTCCTCAAGGAAACCGATCAAGCCGCGCTCGATCGCGGCCTCGCCAACATTCAGAAAAATTACGCCACCTCCGTCAAACGTGGCCGCTTCCCGCAACAGTTCGTCGACGCGCGTCTCAAGCTAATTCGACCAACGCTGGATTACAGCGAATTCGCTATCGTCGATATGGTTGTTGAAGCGGTCTTCGAAAGCATGGCGCTGAAGAAAGAAGTTTTCAGCCAGCTCGATCGCGTCTGCAAGCACGGCGCGATTCTCGCCACCAACACCTCCAGCCTCAACATTGACGAAATCGCATCCGCCACTTCCCGCCCACAATCTGTCATCGGCACGCACTTCTTTAGCCCTGCCAACGTTATGCGTCTGCTGGAAATCGTGCGAGGTGCGGCAACCAGCAAAGAAGTCATCGCCACCTGCATGCAGGTCTCGAAAAAAGTGAGCAAGGTCGGCGTGCTGGTGGGCAACTGCGCGGGCTTTGTCGGCAACCGCATGTTCGGCCCATACCGACGCGAAGCGCAGTTCCTCGTCGAAGAAGGAGCCAGCGTCGAAGCGGTGGACAATGCGCTTTACGAATTCGGTATGGCCATGGGCCCGCTCGCCACCGGCGATCTCGCGGGCCTCGACGTTGGTTGGCGCATTCGCAAGGAATATCGCCACCTGCAGAGACCCGGAGTCCGCCAAGCATTCATCGAGGACCGCCTTTGCGAGCTAGGCCGCTTCGGCCAGAAGACCGGCGCCGGTTGGTACAAGTACGATGAAAATCGCAAGCCGTCTCCTGACCCGAAGGTCTTCGGCCTAATTCGTCAGTGGACTTCCGAAGCTCGCATTCCGCAACGCGAAGTTTCCGCAGAGGAAATCGTCGACCGCTGCATCTACACGCTGGTGAACGAGGGCGCGCGCCTCCTCGAAGAAGGCATCGCGCTTCGCGCCGTGGACATCGACATCATCTATCTCAACGGCTACGGCTTTCCCGCGTATCGCGGCGGCCCCATGTGGTACGCCGACACGATCGGCCTGAAAAAAGTCTATGAGCGCATCCGCGAATTTCAGCAGCGCCTCGGCAACTGGTGGGAGCCTGCGCCCTTGCTGCAGCGACTCGCT
This sequence comes from Candidatus Acidiferrum sp., assembly GCA_035602505.1. Classification (GTDB taxonomy): domain Bacteria; phylum Acidobacteriota; class Terriglobia; order Acidiferrales; family UBA7541; genus Acidiferrum. The sequence continues at coordinate 53,509 of DATNMD010000039.1, read as the reverse complement.
GAGCAGGGCAAAACCTTCGCCGAATTCAGCAGCCGGCAAGGCGCCGCCGCTTGAAGTCAGCTAAACCGTCTTATCCTTCGAATAGCAAAGCGATTCCAGATTGCAATCGATGCATCTCGGCTTCCGCGCCACGCAGACCCGCCGCCCGTGCAAAATCAATTGATGCGAAAACGTGATCCACTTCTCTTTTGGAATCACGCGCATCAGGTCTTCCTCGATCTTCTTGGGGTCCTCGTGTTTCGTCAGGTCCAGCCGCCGCGATAGCCGAATCACGTGCGTATCGACCACTATGCCGCTTGCGATCCCATACGCCGTTCCCAGCACCACGTTCGCCGTTTTCCGAGCCACGCCGGGCAGTGTCAGAATCTCTTCCATCGTCCGCGGCACTTGCCCGCCGAAATTCTCAATGATCCCCTTGCTTGCTCCCATGATCGACTTCGTCTTGTTGCGGAAGAATCCCGTCGGTCGTATCTCCTGCTCCAACTCGCTCGGATTCGCGCGAGCGAACGCCTCCGCGTTCGGATATTTCTTGTAAAGCGTTTGCGTCACTTGATTCACGCGCACGTCCGTGCACTGCGCCGAAAGGATCGTTGAAATCAGCAGTTGAAACGGGTTCTCGTGTATCAATTCGCAAGTCGCCGCCGGGTACGCCTCGTCCAACTTCGCCAGAATCGCCGCGACGCGCTTTGGGTCCGTTCCGCGTCCCACCGTCCGCGCCACTCTCGCGGCCTTGGCCGGCTTCTCGGCTGTCGTGCCAATCACCGCCAGTTTCGCGCGAGCGGAGCGATCGCGCTCCTTTCCTGACGATCGCGTCTTCTTTTTCTTCGTTTTTTTCATAGCCGACTGCCAGAGTATCACACGCGCATCAGGACACTACCTTAGTCGCGCCGCGCACACGACCGGATGTTGCTCGGCTCAGCCTTGTCAAGAAACGCCAGCAATTTCCGAAACGCTCGTCCTCGATGACTATGCTCATTCTTTTCCGCCGCCGAAATCTCCGCGAATCCCTTCCCCAGCGCAGGGACATAAAAAACGGGATCGTACCCAAATCCGCGATCCCCTCGCGGCGCTTCCAAGATTTCCCCATCCACGCGTCCTGTAACGACAGCCTTCACGCGCCCCCGTTCCGCTAGCCCAATCGCGCAAACAAAATGCGCCCGACGCTCCGCCCCGCTCCTGTCTCGCAAAGCCTCCAGCAACCTAGCATTCCGCTCTGCACTGCTCGCCCCTGCTCCCGCGTAGCGCGCCGACAAAACTCCCGGCGCTCCGCACAACACCGGAACCACTAACCCCGAATCATCCGCAAACACCAGCCCGTCGCAAAATCGCGAGTAATGCAGCGCCTTCCCCGCCGCATTTTCCGCAAACGTGGGAGCATTCTCCGCGAATGCCGGCAAAGATTCGAACCGCGGCAGCAACTCCAATGCAATCTCCGCCTCGCCCGGAAAGGCAGGCTCCACCGCCCGCGCCAGCGCGCGATATTCCGCAAATTTTCCTGGATTGGAAGACGCGAGAAAAAGTCTAACGGGCGCGCGCACTGAATTTCACAGGTAGCACCGCGCGTTGTTCATCGGTCAGCCGCCGAATCCCCGCCGCCGCCAGCGCCAGCAGGTCCTGCATCTCGCTCCCGCTGAAGGGACGCCCCTCCGCCGTCGCCTGAATCTCCACAAAATGTCCGCTGCCCGTCATCACCACGTTCATGTCCACTTCCGCGCGGGCATCCTCTTCATACGCCAGATCGAGCAGCGCGCGATCATCCACAACCCCCACGCTCGTCGCGGCCACCGTGTCGATGAGCGGGGAACGCTTCAGCATCCCTGCGGCCACCAAGCGTTCGAACGCCAACGCCAGCGCCACAAACGCGCCCGTAATCGACGCCGTCCGCGTCCCGCCGTCCGCCTGAATCACATCGCAATCGAGCCACACGGTGCGCTCGCCCAGCGCCTCCTGATCCGTCACCGCGCGCAGCGATCGCCCAATCAGCCGCTGAATCTCCAGCGTGCGCCCAGACTGCTTCCCTCGCGTAGCTTCGCGCGCCGTGCGTTCCTCCGTAGCGCGCGGCAGCATTCCGTATTCGCTCGTGACCCAACCCTTGCCGGTGCCCTTCAGGAATCCGGGCACACCGTCGTCCACCGTCGCCGTGCAAATCACGCGTGTGTTCCCCAGCTCGATCAGCACGCTGCCTTCCGCCGTGGAGATAAAATCCGGCGTAATCTTGAGCGCGCGCATCTGATCGGCGCTGCGTCCATCGGCTCGCAATTTCCCTCCCGCTGCTGCGCCACGTTCGCGCGTCCCACTCATGGTTTTCTCGTCGGTTCGGCCAGTTTGACCGTGGCTGCGGCAGGTGTCAACGCTGGTGTCGCCGCGCTTGGGCTTGGCAGTCCCGCAGCTCGCGGCCCTGGCCCCGCATTCGCATTCACCACAAACGCCTGGCTCAAGTCCAAATGCCCCGCAAGGGTTTCCACTTCCTGCCCATGAATCAAAATCTTCAGCCTTCGCACCTGCGGCACATTCGCCTCCAGGGTCTTCGTGATTGAATCCACTGCCAACTGTTCGCTCTCAATTCCCGACGGTATGGACGTCGCCAACGCCTCCGAAAAATCCCCAATCGCCGTTCCATCCGGCAACAAATAAAACGCCAGCAGAGCCGCATCGGGTGGCAGCGTGCGTAGCTCGGTGTCCACTGGGCCCGCCAGCAACGTGTTCAGCACTTGCTTCGACCGCAGCACAGGGTCTTTCGAAAGCGGCAGCTCCACGGTCACCGCCGAGAGCGTTCCGTCATCCGCCCCCGACGCCCAAAATAATTTCGCCTTCACTTTCGGATCGCTTGGATTGATGACCGTAGGCTGTGTCAACTCCCGTCGCGCCTGTTCTTCGCTGCGCTGCTGCAACTTGGCTGCTTGCCGGATGTTGCGCCGCAAAATCGGGAGGTAAATCGCCGCAATCACCACCGCCAGGAACAGCGCGCCCAGAAACCACCAGCGCCATCTTGGCGTCATGGCCGCTCTCCCGGATTTGCCGGCACCACGTAGGTGGGACGAAACGCCGCTGCCCCGCGCGCAATCGCGTCCGCAACACCAGGCGCCATGTGGTCGAGCTGTCCGCGATCCTCCACGGTAACGCTCGAAATCTCCACCGCAATCGCCGGCGCCGCTGTGGTGCGCAGTTGCCGCACGCTCGCAGTTTGCGCGCCAGCCGGCGATCCCTTGAATCGCTGCGCCAACAGCGCCTGCACCTGGTTGCCCAGCTTCCGGCTTAGCGAAACAAACGGTGCCTGTGCGCGATCCCAGGGAATCAGCCCCGTCGCGTCCGCTGACGGCGCCATATCATTCAACACGTAAACGCGCGCCGTCCCCGGCACGCCCGTCGACGCTATGTGCAACGTCACAAAAATCGCGCCGCGCTGCGCATTCGCCATCGCCGAGCGATCGTCAAACGACGGATTCGCGTTTCCCTGCCGCGTCTGCACCACCTGAAATCCCTGCGACTCCAACGCGGTGCGCACCTGCGCCGCAAACTCCAGCACAATGTCGCTCTCGTGAATGCCGCCCGTCCCCCGCGCGCCCAAATCCGTTCCGCCATGTGCCGGATCGAGCACCACAATATTCAGTCCCGCGCGCGGCGCCGCTCCGGCAGTCTGCGCAGCGCCTCCAGTCGCACCGGCCGCCGGTTGCCCCGGAGCCGGCACGGGTGGTGTCTGCTGAGGGGCCGCGGGAGCGCTGGCTTGCCCGGCGGAAGAAAACGCAGGCCCGGTCAGCGCAGCAAAACACGCAACGAGCCCAAACAGAGCCAGCCAGAATTTTGCGTGAATAGTATTTTGAACGAAGCGTCCCACGTCGAGCAGCATACCAAATCTTTAGAGTGCCCCGCGCACAACGAATCGCGCCGCCGCTCAACTGCAACACGCCTCCATTCGGATTGCGGCGGTCTTGTTTATCCTGAGCTTCGAAGGGCCGCCGCTTTAGCGACGTAAGCCTACGGATTCACTTTAGCAGCGGCTTCAGCCCGGCTTTCTCCAACACCGCATTCACACCGACCAAATCTCCTTCCACCGACTTCCAGCGAGCAAGCACATCCGCGCCCGCTCCTTCCCATTGCTGCGCCGCCTGCTGCGCGTCCGCAGTCGGCGCCGCGTCCGCTCCATCCACGATCGCCAACAATTCCGTCAACGCCGCCACAACTTTGTGCAACGTAGCGGGCTCTCCGCCTGGCAGTCTCAGCGCAAAAAACCCAAACTCCTCTTCACCCGCCGTACCAGTCACCTCATCGATCTTGTGCGCTAGCTCCGTCAACGCCGCCGTGACCTCCGCCTTCCCGCCGGCCGCTGCCTTGCGCGCACTAATCTGCTTTTGCAACTCCTCGGCCCGCGCCCGCGCCGCCGCCACTTCCCCCAGCCGTGCCGAAATGCGCGAAGCCGCCACGAACTCGCGCCGCAGCGCATCCTCCGGCGTGTTGATCCGCGGATCCATCTTTACCGTAAGCGCCTGCGATGTGTTTTTCCCATTCGCCGTCAACTTAACCGTGTAGTTCCCCGGCAGCGTCCACACCCCCGTCGGTCCATAGAGTGATCGGTGCACGCTCTTCGGCAGCGCATAACGCAAATTCCAAATGAACCGGTGCATCCCGGCTTCTGCCGCAAGCGGCGCCTCGCTACGAATCCACTCCATCGCAATCGGCAATTTGTTCGGGTCGGTCTTTGGCAATAAGTCGTCGCTCGAGAATCGCCGCACCAGCGCGCCTTCGCCATCGAAAATCTCCAGCTCCACCGGCCCCTTCGCCTTTTCCTTCAGCCAATAATCCACGACCGCGCCATCCGGCGGATTCTCCGCCAGCGGCTCGTCCATCGGCACCGGCGTCCCCTGATCCGAGCCGGGCCGCACGCGATAAGCCGTCGCCGGCTTGAACAGCCATAAATCCGCCGCGCTCACCTGCGCGTTCATCTGCCGCAGTGGACTCGCATCATCCAAGATCCAAAACGAGCGCCCATGCGTGGCGATCACCAAGTCATCGCCATGCACCACCAAATCACGAATCGAAGTCGTTGGCATATTGAGCTGCAGCGACTGCCACGAATCGCCATCATCGAACGAGACATACACGCCCAGCTCCGTGCACGCGTACAGCAATCCTTTCCGCAGCGGATCCTCGCGAACGCAATTCAGAAAGCTGCCCTCAGGAATGCCGCTCGAAGCCTGCTGCCAGCTCTTCCCAAAATCCCGCGTGCGGTACAGGTACGCGTGCAAATCGTCCAGCCGGTGCCGGTCCACCGCCGAATAAGCGGTCCCCGCTTCAAAATGCGAAGCCTCAATGTGCGTTACTTTGCTCCACGGCGACAATTCCGCGGGCGTGACGTTGCTCCACATCTTGCCTTCGTCCTGCGTCAAGTGAATCAGCCCATCATCCGTTCCCGCCCAGATTTCTCCCGCCTGCACGCTCGACGGTCCAATTGTGTAAATCACGCCCCGCCGCTTTCCCCCCGGGGCGTCCGCCGCCGTTGCCGCATCCAGATTCGCCGGCGCCCCCGGATCCTCGCGCGTCAAATCCGGGCTGATCGCCTTCCACGAGTTCCCTCCGTCCGCGGTTCGAAACAACATCTGCGCGCCGAAATACAGCACGTGTACATCGAGCGGCGAGTAGACCAACGGCAAAGTCCAAGTCCGCCGCAGCTTCTCGGTCTGCGCCAATCCGGGCGGCACCTGCACAATCTGCTCGGTGCGCAAATCCTGCCGAGCGACAAATCCGCCATATACAACTTCCGGATTCAAGGGGTCTGGCGCAATGTAACCATTTTCGTCACCAGCCTCCATCGGTCGCCAGTCGTGAAAATTCAGCGAGCGGTATTTTCCGCGGCTTGGAGTCGCCGCCGCGCCGCTATCCTGCTGCGCACCATAGACCCAATAAGGAAACCGATTGTCCGTAGCCACATGATAGAACTGCCCAGTCGGCTGGTTGAACCAACTGCTCCAAGTCTCTCCGCCGTTGCGTGTCACCACCGCGCCCTGGTCGCTCCCCAAAATCATTCGCCGCGGCTCATCCGGATCGATCCACAATTGATGATAGTCATCGCCGCCTGGCGCACCTTTGATCACCGTAAACGTCTTTCCGCCGTCGCGCGAACGGTACAGCCCTGTATTCGGCACGTACACAGTGTCCGCGTCTTTCGGATCGACACTCACTTCGCAAAAATACCAGCCGCGTCCCCAGATTCGTTTGTCGTCAGAAACGCGCCGCCAATTCTCGCCGCTATCGTCGGAACGGTACAGCCCGCCTTCCTTCGCATCCGCGATCAGATAAATCCTGCGTGCATTGTTCGGCGCAAACGCAATCCCCATTCTCCCCAATTCCTCCGAAGGCAATCCGTGCCCGCTCAACTGCTCCCAGTGCTCCCCGCCGTCTCTCGAACGGTAGAGTCCTGTCCCCGGTCCCTTCGACGGCGGATAAATATTCCAAGGCGGCCGCCGCGTCTGCAGCAGCGCCGCAAGAATCGTCTTGGGATTGTCCGGTTCGAACGCTAAATCGATCGCCCCTGTGTTTTCGTCATGAAACAGCACGCGCTTCCACTTCTTCCCGCCATCTTTCGAATAGAAAACGCCGCGTTCCGCATTCGGCCCGTACGCATGTCCCAGCGCCGCAACAAATACTCTTTCCGGATCCAGCGGGTCGACCAGAATCCGCGCAATCTGCCGCGAATCCTCGAGGCCAATGTGCGCCCACGTCTTCCCGCCGTCAGTGGACTTGTACATCCCATTCCCGTAGGAAATGTCCGAGCGCATGTCCGCCTCGCCAGTTCCCACGTAAATGACTTGCGGATTCGAAGGCGCCACGGCAATCGTTCCGATCGAAGCAATCGCCTGCGAATCAAAGATCGGCTTCCAAGTCCGTCCCGCATCGTTGCTGCGCCAAACGCCTCCGCCCACCGCGCCCCAATAAAAAACCTCCGGCTGCCCGCGCACTCCGGTAACGGCTAGCGCCCGCCCCCCGCGAAACGGCCCAATCGACCTCCACCGCAATTCCTGAAACAATCCCGCGTCAAGTTTCTGAGTAGTGTCGGGTGAAGCCATCACCCTCCATCCGCCAAACGAGCTCACGCACAAAAAAATCACACCGCAAAGATATTTCACGAGAGTATCTCCGACCAAAACGCTTCACCCAAAGAACCGCGAGTATATATCACTCCATTCTTCTTCCCTGCGCTCCTCCGCGCACTCTGCGTCTCTGCGTTAGATTTGTCCTGTCAAAACAAAAACGCCCGGCCCTCTCGAACCGGACGTCGTCAACAAATGCCAGCTTTTCTTTAAGCAGCTTCGACGCGTTCCGCCATAGCCGGCCGCAACGCCCGCCGCCGCAGCCTCGCCGTCCCCAAGTACACCACGCACCCCGCCCCCATAATCACCAAACCAAACACCAACCCATTCATCCCCAGCACCGTCTCACTTCCGCCGTGCACTACCGCCAATCCCAGCAGCAAGAGCGGAAACACTCCGATTGCAACCGCGCCCGCCAATCCGCCCGGCACGCGAAATTCCCGCTTCAAGTTCGGCTCGCGAATTCGGAGCACCACTAAGACCACAAACTCCAGCATCAAGCTAGCTCCATACAGAATGATGTCTAGCGTCACCAAATGCTCAAATCCCAATCCCAAGCAAAGTGCCCATCCCGTTGCCAACACCACGATCGCCACCCACGGCGCCCGCGTCTTCGCATGCGTCTTGCCGAACACCTTCGGCAGCATCCCATCCTGTGCCATCGCCAGCGGCAGCCGCGAATAGCTCATCACCAGCGCGTTGAACATCCCAAACGCGCTCATCATTCCGCCCAGCACGAGCAAAAAGCCCAGCCAATTCGCCCCGTGCCACGTTCCGCCGATAAGCCCGGCAACTTGCGCCCAGGCTCCATCGCCCGCAAACGCCGTCGCCGGCACGCCCGCCAGATACACCGCCACGAACGGCACCACATACGTCAGCGAAACCAAAATCACCGCCGCGAGCATGGCCTTCGGATACGTCCTCTGCGGCCGCTCCACCTCCTGCGCGATCGTCGAAGCGTTGTCCCACCCCATGTAATTCCACATCGCGATCAGCATTCCGCCAAGCAATCCCACCGTGCCCACTGTGGATGTAACCGGCACGAGAGGCGCGCTACTCGCAGCCGCCAATTTGAAGGGTGAAAGCAGAACGATGAGAGCAAACGGCATCGACAGCAAAAAGAACAGCCACAACGAAGTGAGCCCCACCACGCGAATTCCCGCCACGTTCAGTGCCGCGCACGCTATCACAACAAACAGCCCGACCATCACCCCGCGATGTCCTTCGCGAAACCACGGCGCAATCTGCGTCAGGTACGCCACAAACAGCGTGGGATAAATCGCCATATCGAAAATGCTCGCCACCAGCGACAGCCACGCTTCCTGAAATCCCCAGAAATTTCCCAATCCGCGCCGCACCCAAGCGTAGTATCCGCCCTCCGCGGGCAGCGCGCTCGATAGCTCGCCAATCATGAACGCCGTCGGCAAGCTCCACAGCAGCGGCGTCAGCAACAAAATCAAGATCCCGAGCCCGTATCCGGCGCCCTGCACGATTCGTTCTGTGCCGTACGTCCCCCCAGACACCATGAAGAATGTCGCCGCGACCAGCGGCCAAAGCGTCAGCTTCGCGATTCTTTTTTTCGCTTGGGGAATAGCGTGGGAAGGAAGGGGGGCGGGTAAAGATAACGTGCTCAATTTTTACTCTCGATCCTCCTAGAGCGAACGCTCACTCTCACCGAACACGGAGCGACTTCGCATCCGAAGAATACAAGGTCCGTCTCCGCATGCAACAACAAAATGCATTCGCAGAAAAATTTCTTTCCGCCGTAGTGGAACTCTCCTACCGCTCCTTAGCTGCGGCTCACCCGTTCCACGGCGACGCCGCGACCGCGCCCTGTGCTAAACTCCGCCGTTCATTTCACCTTCATGCGTAATTCCAAGGAGCCTCTAGCAAATGAAACTCGGTCCTTGCCTGAGCGCGGCACTCATTGCCCTAAGCCTACCGCTCTCCGTCCCCGCGCAGCAGCCGCCAACGCAGCCCCGCCCCGTCACGGTCGACGACCTCTTCCAAATCCGCGAAGTCTTGGATCCCCAGCTAAGCCCCGACGCCCAGTCCGTCGCTTACACCATCAAGACCCTGCTCCTGAAAGAAGATAAGCCCGAAGAGCGCATCTGGGCTGTTCCCACCGCCGGCGGCTATGCCGTCCCCATGACCGCAGAAGGCGTTTCCTCGTCTCATCCTCGCTGGAGCCCAGACGGCAAGTACCTCGCTTTCCTCTCCGCCCGCAACGAAGGCAAGACACAAGTCTGGCTCCTCAACCGCTCCGGCGGCGAAGCCCAACGCCTTACCGACACGCCCCAAGACGTTGACGACTTCGTTTGGTCGCCCGACAGCACCCGCCTTGTGGTGATCCTTCGTGATCCCTCCGAAGAAGAATTAGCTGCCGCCAAAACCAAAGACAAAGAGGACGCCCGCGAAAAGGACAAGAAGCCCAAAACAAAAAAGCCCTGGGTCATCGACCGCCTGCAATTCAAAACCGATGAAGTCGGCTATCTCGACCGCCGGCGCGCACACCTCTACGTCCTCGACCTCGCCACCAAAGCCCTAACCCGAATCACTTCCGGCGATTACGACGATGCCCGCCCTGCCTGGTCGCCCGACGGCCGCCTCATCGCCTTCGCCAGCAATCGCTCCAAGCCTGACCCCGACCGCACCTATAACACAGACATCTGGGTCGTCGCCGTCAACAACACAGACAAAGGCGCGCAGCTTACCCAGGTCACCGCCAATCCCGGTGACGACGACACGCCTTCCTGGTCGCCCGACGGCAAGTTCATCACCTACATCACCCAGCTCGATCCCCATCTTTTCCAGTACGCCACGCACCACGTTGCCGTTTCCCCAGCGAACGGCGGCGCAGCCCGCGTCCTCACCCAATCCTTTGACCGCAACGCCACCGAGCCGCGCTTCTCCCCGGACGGCAACTCCATCTACTTCATCGCCGATGACGACGGCACGCAAATCCTCGCCCGCGTTCCCGTGACCGGCGGTGAAGTCACTCGCCCCATCGCCGGTCGCTTCATGCTCTACGCCTATTCCCTCGCCAAAAACGGTGACATCGCCGCCCAGATCGATATGCCCGACCGCCCCAGCGAGATTTATGCGCAGCCCGCCTCAAGCAACAAACTCACTCGCCTCACGAAGACCAACGACGCCTCCCTCTCCCAACTCAAGCTCGTCCAGCCTGAATATGTCCACTTGAAAAGCAAAGACGGCACCACTATCGCCGGCTATCTCTACAAGCCGCTCGACTACACTCCCGGCAGAAAATATCCCGCTATCCTTCGTCCCCACGGCGGACCCGTCTGGGCCTATTACGCCGAGTTCACCCTCCTCGCCCAACTCCTCGCCGCCAACGGCTATGCCGTCCTCTACCCCAATCCGCGCGGCTCCACTGGTTACGGCGAAAATTTCGCCAAAGCTATCTGGGCTGATTGGGGTAACAAGGACTATCAGGACGACATGGCCATGGTCGACTATGCCATCGCGCAGGGCATCGCCGATCCCGACAAGCTCGGCGTCGGCGGCTGGTCCTACGGCGGCATCTCCACCGACTTCATCATCGCGCAGACCACGCGCTTCAAAGCCGCCATCTCCGGCGCCGGCGAAGCCCTCAACACCAGCCTCTACGGCCACGACCAATACCAGCGCGACTACGAAACAGAGCTCGGCCGCCCCTGGGAGAACCACGCTCTTTGGGATAAGCTCTCGCCCTTCTACAAAGTCGCCAACATCACTACACCTACTCTCTTCATGGGCGGCGGTATCGACTGGAACGTCCCGATTCTCGGCAGCGAACAGATGTATCAAGCCATGAAAAGCCTCGGCCGCGAAACCCAGCTAGTCGTCTACCCCGGCGAATACCACGAATTCAAAGCTCCCAGCCATCTCAAAGATCGCTTGGAGCGCTACCTAGCCTGGTACGCCCACTACATAAAAGGCGACCCCATCCCCGCCACCCCCCAAATGTAGTGGCCGGTCCTCAGTCGGCGCGCAATCCGTCACGTCCGACCGGAGCGGCCAGCTATGTCCCGTGCTCGACTCATGTGCGCTGTTCAGAGGCATTTAGGGGCTGGCGTAGTGTTACTGCTGGACCTTCACTTTCACTTCGAGACGGGAATCGGCTTGTACGCGTACAGCTTCACCGCCAGCCAAATACTTCTTGATTACGCTGGGCTGAAACCAGTCCAACTCCCACGCATTCTCGATAGCCACCACCGTATAATTCCCCGGGACGACGCCATTCAGATTGAATGATCCGTCGGAGTCGCTCTGGTCGCGCCTGAACAGCACAAGATTGTGCTCAGGCAGCTCCGGAACGAGCACAACCATCACTCCATCCACGGGCTTGCCACCTTTCAGCGCGAAGCCAGTAACACGCCCTGTGCCCCTCGAAAGCACAACGCTTAGCTTGACGTCTTGGCCCTCGCCGATTTCCAAGCTCCGGCCGGTAACCTTTGCTCCCGTCGCCGATAGAGTTTTGACCGCCGCAGCTGGAGGCTGTCCCACCAGCAAATCGTAACTACCCGGAGGCAGCGATCCGCCTTTCAGGCTGAACTCGCCATTTTCATCCGCTTGCATCACAAACTCCTCATTGGCGGACCTGCTGCTAAGCCGCAGAGTTACCAACGAGCGGCGTGGAAGATTTTCGTCGAACTTCGCTCCCCCACTCACCGTCGCGGATGCCCCCGTTTCCGAGGCGCTGATGTCCATGTCCCCCGCAAGCTCAACGTTGTGCCAACGCGTGATGGACTCGCCGTCTTTTGACAAAACCAAACCCAATCGCAGCTTCCCGGGGGGAAGCCCGGTGACTTCGACCAAGCCCGGAGCGATCTGCTGGCTACTGGCCTGCACCTGCATTTGCGAGCTTCGACGCGCACCACTTCCAGCTCCACTTTCGCCTTCTGGCTTCTATCGGATATACGGGAGTATGCGGAAGCTTCGCGGGAAACGAGACCGGCCAGTAGCTTGGGCCGACGAACACGAAATACCTGCCTTTATCCCGGTGTGCCGGACTTGTCTTCCGCCACGACTGAGAATCTGCGGTTTGAATTGCGTCCCGCTGCGTCGATATCGGGTTCACACCCCGGCACGCTGTCGCCCGCCGTTAAGCTGGACGAGCGCGGCATTGATGGGTTCGCCCGTCGCCGAATTTACGACGATCCAGCGCGCAGTGTGCGTACGCGCCCCAGTCTGAAATTGCGATGTCTGGGATTGTGATTTGCCAGGCAGCGAGGCAGAGCCGGCCAACAGGAGCAGAGCGAGCAGCGTCCGAGGGATCATGCAAGGTATATAATCAATCATGTATTAACAAACTTGTGTATACATCTCCTCGGATACACATTAGCCCCCCGAATTTGCCTCCGCCGTTTGCATCATCCTCGCTCTCAACCTCGTCTCTTCCCTCATTACCGCGTAGAATTGCGCGACCCCATGCTCGGACCCGTGCTGGATACTTACAAAATCAACGTTCGCATGACTTCGATCGTTGTCGTCTTGGGCTTAGTCTTTTGCACGCCACTCTGGTTCGCGGCCCAAGAAACCGACAGCCGCACCGCTCGCATCATCTTCCTGGGGGTGCTCGCGTTCTTCATTCTCCTGATAACCGAGCGTCTCACCGCCCGCGCCTACCTGCACGACAACGGCATTTCCTACCGCAGCATCCTCGGCCAAAAAGAAATCCGCTGGGTCGAAGTCGAGCGGCTCTATTACGGCGCGCATCGCCTTTCCGTTCATTTCATTCCATTGGGCACGTTTTATCAGCTCAAGTTGCTCGACCAAAACGGCCAAAAGCTGTCCTTAAGCGACCGCGTCGGACGCACTGCCCACCTTGCGGAAAAAATCGCGCAGTATACGTACGAACCCCTGATGCGCAAAGCCACCGACAATTTCAATCGCGGTGACGATCTCGATTTCGGTTTGGTTCGCGTTAGCCGCTCCGGCGGGCTCAAGCTCAAACGCTGGTCCGGGTACACCACCATACCTTGGGCCGAGCTAGCCGCTTATAAGCTCGATGCGGGAAACTTCTATGTGTGGCGTGTGGGAGAAAAGCATACCAAGGGCATCCCTACAGAGCGCATTCCCAATGCTTGGGTTCTCTTGGGTCTTCTCGACGCTGCTTCCAACCACCGTCTTCCGGTGTCGTCCTGAGGCTAGCATGACCTTATCCTGAAATCGGCATACCAAGAATCGACCGAATCCGTTGACGTTTATTCGTCATCAGTTTCGGCACGATGCATGCCGTTGCGGCAGCGGCGCCAGCTATGGATGCGCAGGTGGCTGTGTTCCAGGTCCGCGAAGGTCCCGCTGAAATAGCTGCTGCTCCAATAAGCTTTCTTGGCAATTTCGGAGGCAACTTTCCTTGCAAGCTGAGGGTCATCGGCAAAGACGACCACGCGCGCACCCTTGTCCAAGAGGGGCAGGCGGCCATCGTCATTGGCTGTAGTCGCTTCGCCGGGTTGGATGTTTACGGCGCAGGCGACTGTATCGGCGCTGAAGTCCTGTGGCGAGCGGGCATCGACGAAGACCGCGGTCTTATCGCGATTAAAGATGTAGGCGAAGCCGTCGAAGTCCGTTTGCACGGTGTTGCCCAGTGCGCGCCACACCGGTAAGCCGAGCTGATATCGGTAAAAACGGTCATAGCGCGTGGCCGAGGAAGCCAATGCGGCTGCCACGCGTTTGCTTTTGCCGCAGAAAGGCCCATTGCAGGTGAGGACGAATTCGGCGTGCGGCTCGTTGGGGAACCTCGCGGAGATCTGGCTCACTTCGCGGTCAACCAAAGTGTTGTTGACGGGAGGGATGTTGACGGCGCCGGGGATGTGCGAGATCGCGTATTCCAGCTCGAAGCGCACGTCGAACACCGGCATTTGACCGGAAGCTAAAATCTTCTGAAGCTGTTCGGTGCTTAACTCTTTTCCGGGCTGGGGCGGTTCGAGCAAGCTGGCTTGAAAGATGTTTGGGGTTGCCGGGCAGTCGGCCTGAACCGGCAGCAAGATGCTGATGCCGATGGCCAGCAAAGCGCCAAAAGTCAGAGTGGGCCGTGCCAGGCGATTTTGGATGTTACGCATGATGTCCTCCTAGCGGCCACGGTGCGCCGAGGTCTTCCGCAATGCAATGTTCAGCCGATGCTTTATGAGTGATGGAGACGTGATGAGGTAAGCCACACAAGCCAAAGGGATTTTTGGGCTATAATCCGGGCTCAGTGTGATCATCCGATGCGTCTGGGGACGCAAAATCCGAGCGTCATCCGGTTCGAGAACTACGAACTCGACCTCGCTGCCGAGGAACTACGGAAACAGGGCTCCTCTCTAAAGCTGCAGCCTCAACCATTCAAAATCTTGGCATACCTCGCAAGCCGTCCTGGCGAGCTGATCTCCCGGCAGGAGCTGCGCGACCATGTTTGGCCGGGCGACACTTTCGTCGATTTCGATCTGGCCATCAACCAGGCTATTAAGCAGATCCGGGCGGTCCTCAACGACGACGCAGAGCGTCCACGGGTCATCGCGACCCTGCCACGGCGCGGGTATCGGTTCATTGCGAAGACTGCGCCGGCGGCAGCAGCGGAAGCCCCATTACCGCAGGGTTCAGGCGAAGGGCAGGAAGCAGGCACGAACGGTCCGGCGGTAAGTAAGCCTTCGGTCCCTCAGACTTCGCGCGCGCGACCATGGATGGCGCTGAGCGCTGTGGTGCTGCTGATTGCCGCGGTGATCGCCTATTGCTTCGCGACGCCAAAGCGTCCGGCGGCACAGATGCGCATCGTCGTTTTGCCCTTCCAGAACCTGACTGGCGATCCGAGCCAGGAGTTTTTCGCTGATGGCATGACGGAGGAGATGATCTCACAGCTCGGCACCATGGATCCGGAGCAGCTCGGCGTCATCGCCCGTACGTCGGCGGTGAAGTACAAGAACAGCGGCAAGGGCATCGACCAGATCGGGCACGAACTGGGTGTCGACTATGTGCTGGAAGGCAGCGTGCGCGAGGCCGGCTCGCGTGTGCGCGTGACCGCGCAGCTTATCCGCGTGAACGACCAGATGCACGTCTGGTCCGAGAGCTTCGACCGCGGCTTCAAAGACCTCGTCGACCTGCAGTCGGATGTGGCCCAGGCGATCGCGCGACGTATCGACGTCGGGCTGGGCCAGCGTCGCGCAGCGCCTCAGCCCGCCACGCAGGTTAGCTGGGAGGCCTACTCCGCTTATCTCAAAGGTCGTCACCTGCTACTCGACAACAAGACCGATGCCACCATCGCAGTGGCCCTGCAGTACTTTCAGCGTGCCATCGAACTCGACCCCAATTTCGCGCTAGCCTACTCCGGCCTGGCGGACGGGTACGCCGAACAGACCGACGCTGATCTGGCCCCTGAAAAGGCGTTCGCCCTGTCGAAGCAGGCTGCGTTGCGGGCACTCAGCATCAATCCGGACTTGGCGGAGGCCCATGTCTCCCTCGCCAACGCGCTGTTCTATAGCGAATGGAAGTGGGCCGACGCGGACCGCGAATATAAGCGCGCGCTGGAGTTGAAGCCCACGTACGAGGAAGCCCATCACTCTTACTCGCATTACCTCACGTTGGCGGGACGTCACGAGGAAGCCATCGCGGAGTCCCAACTCTTGTTGCGATTGGATCCGCTCTCCTCGCACATGAACTCGCACCTCGGATTGGCGTACTTGCGGGCGGGGCGTTTTGACGAAGCGCTGGCGCAGTTCAAGAAGACCATCGCGCTCGATCCGAATTATATGCGCGTGTACGTGCACCTGGGCTTAGCGTATGAGTCGCGCAAGATGTTTCCGGAGGCGATTACTGCATTTAAGAAGGGCGTGAGCCTCGCAGGCGAAACGCTGGAGGGGCAAGCAGACCTGTCTCGGGCACTCATAGAAGGCGGCGAGAAGAAAGAAGGACTTTTAATTTTGCGCCGCTTGGAATCTGAAGCGAAGCGCCGTTATGTTTCGCCTGTGGATTTGGCTGGGGTCTACACCGCCCTCGGCGATCATGAAAAAGCTCTGACTCTGCTGGAGGGGGCTTTGCAGCAGCGCAATGGAAGGTTGCTGTTCCTCCATCAGTATCCTGAATTCGATCCGCTGCGCATTTCGCCACGTTTCACGCCCATCCTGCAGGCGGTAGGAGCGCCAGCCGCCCTGTAGTTTCGGCGCTAGTCCGCGCCGGCAACATCCACACTCGCCAAGGTGGTCGGCCCGCCCCTGCCAGTGAACTGAGCAAAGGTTTGTCAGCCGCACTCGCCCCGTGGCACCCCATGCAAATGACTGGCTTTTTGAATTTGAAGCATGATGGTTACGGGTTACGGCGAAAATATAAAATACCCCGTAATCAATTTTATGCTGGCCACTGGCCTGCCCGGGCAACGAACTCCAGCCCAATCGCAAATCTGCTGCTTGAGAAAGACCTCCAGTAAACCACACGCGCCTGAGCCCAGAAGTCGCTTCGGAGAGACCTGATAAGCAGGCGGCTTCCCGGCTCCCAAATCCGCTGCGTCATCACGCGGGCACCGCGAGAACTAATGTTTTGCGTGCTAGTGGGTTCGCTAACTGACGGCTGGTCCAAGCTGGACAACTGTACCGGTTCCATCGCCGAGATCCGCGCTTCTAACCGCGCGTCTTGGGCAGGGAGCCTTTGCTTCGAAGATGTGGGGTCTAACGGCATCGGGCCTCGGACTAGAAAATTTCCCCTACGTTTCACGCGTTCATCGACCTCCCGTTTGTAGCAAAGAGTGAACACAGGCAGCCACCTTGTCCAAGCCATCAGTTTTGGAAACGACTGCCTTAATTCCTGTGATCGCCGCCACCGAAGATCCGACAAAATCTCCGTAGATCGTAAGGAGAACGATCGGAACACTCGGCATAATACGACTGAGAATGGATGCGGCTTCTACGCCGTTCATTCGCGGCATGGCCAAGTCCATAATAATCAGGTCAGGCCTCAGTGTTGTGGCTTTTTCGATTGCCTCTACTCCATCAGCAGCTTCCCCGCAAATCTGAAAACCCTTCTTCTCAAGAAAAATGCGCATGACGTCCCGAACAGCCTCGCCATCGTCTATGAGTAAAACCTTGTTCGGCCCGGACGCAGCGATTGGCGTGGACGTGGACTCATCGGGCTGCGCAGATTGCGGCATTGGAGGCGAACTTGACGCCTCTCCGCTGCCTGGGAATCGCTCTGCAAGGTCCAAAACTCGAGCCTTCGCTATTTCAAGGTTTGCTACCGCTTCAATCCAAACGGGAGTGCCCCGAGCGTCGCTTCGTACAATGTCATACGACAGTCCTTGCATCGGCACCCCTTCTCTTGAGCGAAGTTACCGAACACGGGAAATGCAGTAAATCAGGTAAGGACCTGCATTAAGAGCAGGAGTCGACGGGTAGTAAACAAGGAGGTTCTGCGGCGGTCGACCCGTCCTCCTCGCCTGTTTTGGGCTACGGGCCGAGCAGCCTTTCGAGACACTTCAGCAGCGGAGCCAAGCCGTCGGCCTTGGAGAGGATGATCGTGACGCCAAACCCCGGGGATATCGCTCCCCGGAGCTGCTCGGCGTAGAGCGTGAACAGAACGACGGGAACCCTAGGCATCGTGTTCCTCAGCACCATCGCCGCTTCCGCTCCGCTCATCCGCGGCATGGCCAGGTCCATGATCACCAGGTCCGGCCTGAGCTCCTTCGCCTTCTCGATGGCTTCCACGCCGTCCGAGGCCTCGCCGCACACGTCGAACTTCGTGAGCCCCTCTACGGCCGAGCGGATGATGGTGCGCTCGAACTGGTGGTCGTCAACTATCAGGATGGTCCTGACTTCTGAGGCGTCTTGCGGATCTGGAGCGCCGTCCCTATTGGGCATTAGGGGCCCTGACGCTCGGTCGTTCAGAGGGTGGAGGCAACTCAGCATTCTGACAAGATTCTTACATGCTGTCTGCCCAATGCAATACAAGAAAGACCCGAGGCGGATGTCGGGTAGAGACCCGCTTGTCACGCAATGCTCCGGGTCTGTAGCATGCCGCAATGTGTCAAAGCGTTTACGGCGAGCGCGCGAGCTCGCCGACGGACGGGTGCCAAGTCTCCAAGGACCCCCACGCACCCGTCCCCCTCTTCACGCTTCCATCGCGAGGGTTTTGACTTTTCGCTCAAACAAAGATTCTGCGCTAATCCATTCGCACTCTTGCACTTTCAAGTTTACTATTGACATACGTCCAGGTCTGTTATACCCTTTCGCGTGTTATCTCGAACAAACCTGTCCTACCCCTCCCATCACTTCAGCCTTAACTCTCGGCCTTTCAATCTCTTGCAGCCTACTTGTCGTCTCCAAAAAAGTCATCTCCTTTGGAATCAAGCAAATCCAGCCTCTTTTTGCAAATCACTCGGGTTGGGGTACCTCCGCACATCCGCGCCACGCTTCGCATCCGCCGTCATGTGCACCACGTGGCACCTCTATCCCCTGTGGTCTCAATCGATTGCCCATACTTCCCGTCACCACGGGGCGTGGTACCCCTCCAGCCCGAGAACCGCTCGAATCCATTCCTGTCTCGGTCGAACTCTTTCCGAGTGCCCGCTGACGCAAAGCAACTCCCCCAGACGCTCTCGACTTTCAACTGTCGACTGTCGACTCTCTTCTTCGCCCTTGACTTTGCCCTCCAAAGAAAGTATTGCAGCACTGCGAATCACCCGTATCGCCCACAGCTCCCTTCGCTGGAGGCCTGCCCTTGACGCCTGTTACCTGGACACAAGTTTACGACCCCCTCGGCCATTGGTGGCTTTCCGCGCTCGTCGCGGCGCTCCCCATCATTGTTCTTTTCACTTTGCTGGCCGGGCTCCGCGTGAAGCCGCACTGGTCCGCTCTGGCCGGAGCCGCCACCGCTATCCTCGTCGCCATCCTCGTTCTCCATATGCCGGCCTCCCTGGCCGGCGAAAGCTTTCTGTATGGTGTCGCTACCGGCCTGATGAACATCGTCTGGATCGTAGTCGCTGCCGTCTATCTCTACGACATCTCGGTAAGCACCGGGGACTTCGAGATCATGAAGGCCTCTGTAGGAGGCATCTCCTCGGATCGTCGTCTGCAACTACTGCTGGTTGCCTTCTGCTTCGGCGCCTTCATCGAAGGTTGCGCGGGATTCGGTTCTCCAGTGGCCATCGCCGGCGCCTTTATGATTGGTTTGGGATTCAAGCCCTTCCACGCCGCCGCGCTGAACCTCATCGCCAATACAGCGCCAGTGGCTTGGGGCGCCATCGGAACTCCGGTACATATGCTGGCCGCGGTTACGTTGTTGCCCGAAGCCGACATGAACGCCATGATCGGACGCATTCTCCCCATCACCGCCATCATCGTCCCCTTCTGGCTGGTCCGCGCCATGGTCCCATGGAAGGAGACATTCGAGGTTCTGCCAGCAATCCTCGTCGTAGGAATCTCCTTCGCCTCCATGCAATTTTTCTGGTCCAACCACATGGACAGCAATCTGGTGGACATCACCGCCGGCCTTTTCTCGCTCCTGTGTACCATAATCTTCCTGCTCTTCTGGAAGCCCAAGCGCATCTGGCGCTTCGCCGAAGATACCGAGCCACCGGTGGCTGGAGTGGCCGTGCCTGCGGCTGCAACCGCGCGGGCCATGTACTCCGCGCAGCCCGCGCTCACCTCCAGCAGTTCGTACACCACCGGCCAGATTTTCAAAGCGTGGACCCCGTTCCTGATTCTTTCCGTCTTCGTTTTTCTCTGGGGTTACAAGCCGGTAAAAGACTACATGAACGTGCACACCACTCCCGCGTGGCTCACCGCCGAGGGAAAACCCAATGGTGGATGGAACACGCCGCTGCATCGCAAAATTTCCCGCGACAAGCCGGTGGTCCCCAAGCCAACTCCGGAAGGCGCCAAGTTCCCGTTCATCTGGTTCTCGGCCACGGGGACGGGCTGCTTCCTCGCGGCCATCGTCGGCGGACTGATTCGCGGCGTCCGGCCAATAAAACTAATACAAATTTTCGGCCACACGCTGTTCCGCATGCGCTTCGCGGTGCTGGCAATTTCCGCCATGCTCGGCCTCGGTTTCGTCACGCGATACTCAGGGACCGATGCCGTCTTGGGCCTGGCGTTCACGCATACCGGATGGTTCTTCCCGTTCTTTGGAACCTTCCTCGGATGGCTCGGAGTCGCGCTGACCGGCAGCGACACCTCGTCAAACGCGTTGTTCGGCAGTTTGCAGCGCATCACCGCCGAACAACTTCACTTGGATCCAATTCTTATGACCTCCGCGAACAGCGCCGGCGGCGTCATGGGCAAAATGGTGGACGCGCAGTCCATCTGCGTCGCTACAGCCGCGACGAACCAGCTCGGCAACGAAGGCATGATTTTTCGCTTCGTGTTTTGGCACTCGATCGCGCTAGGCGCGATTGTCGGCATAATCGTGATGCTATACGCGTACGTCTTCCCGTATCTGGTTCCCCACGGTTTGACCTTCATGCACTGATGGGGCAAGCTTCTCTTCGAGGCCTTGCGCCGTGGATAGCAGGATTTTCGACGAGCTGCGCGAAATTGTCGGCCCGCACGGCCTGATCACTTCGCGCGAAGAACTGCACACCTATGAGTGCGACGGCCTGACAAATTTTCGCGTGCTGCCGCGCGCGGTGCTGCTGCCAAATTCCACCGAAGAAGTGCAAAGAATTGTACGCGTGTGCCACCGCGAGCGAATTCCATTTGTCGCGCGCGGCTCCGGAACAGGTCTGAGCGGCGGCGCGCTGCCCGTGGAAAACGGCGTGGTGATCAGCCTGACGCGCATGAACAAAATTCTGGAAGTGGATCTGGCCAACGCGCGCGTGGTGGTGGAACCAGGCGTGATTAATTTGGATGTGACCGGCCGCGTCGCGCCGCAGGAATATTTTTACGCACCGGACCCTTCTTCGCAATCGATTTGCAGCATTGGCGGAAACGTGGCGGAAAATTCCGGAGGCGCGCACTGCCTGAAGTATGGATTTACTACCACGCACGTTCTGGGATTGGAAGTCGTGCTCGCGGACGGCTCGCTGGTGCATCTTGGCGGCAAAACCTTGGATGCTCCCGGATACGATTTGATGGGAGTTTTTGTCGGATCGGAAGGAACGCTGGGGATTGCCACGAAAATTATTCTTCGCATCGTGAAGCGGCCGGAATGCGTGCAGACGCTGCTGGCGGCGTTTCCTTCCACGAATGAAGCGGGCGCGGCGGTGAGCGACATGATTGCGGCGGGCATGCTGCCAGCCGCGATCGAAATGATGGACAATCTCGCGATTCAGGCAGCGGAAGCGGCGGTGCATGCGAATTATCCCAATTGTGGCGCGCTGCTGCTGGTGGAATTGGACGGACCGATGGTGGAAGTTGCCGCGCTGATGACGCACGTGGATGAAATTTGCAGGAAAAATAAAGCGTGGGAAATTCGCGTCGCGCAGTCGGATGCGGAACGCGCGCTGGTGTGGAAGGGGCGCAAGGCGGCGTTCGCCGCAATGGGGCGAATTTCGCCGAATTATATCGTGCAAGATGGCGTGATTCCGCGCACGGAGCTGCCGAATGTGATGCGGGAAATCGGGAGGCTGAGCAAGGAAGCGGGATTGCGCGTGGCGAATGTGTTTCACGCCGGGGACGGGAATTTGCATCCGCTGGTTTTGTATGACCGCAGAATTCCGGGGCAAGAAGAGACGGCAGAAGCGCTTTCGAGCCGGATTCTCGAGCTGTGCATCGCGGCGGGCGGATCGATTACCGGCGAGCATGGGGTTGGCGAAGACAAAAAGAAGATGATGTCGAAAATGTTCAGCGAGCCGGATTTGGAAACGATGCAGCGGGTGCGCTGCGCGTTCGATCCGTTGCAGCTTTCGAATCCGACGAAGGTGTTTCCGCGTCCGCGCTTGTGCGGTGAAAAGCCGGGCGAATATGTGGCGCATCCTTTGGAAACGGCGGGAATCGCGGAGCGATTCTGAATGGACGCGAGTGTTTCTTCGAAGGCGACGATCAACACATTTGAAGCCGATGTTCGAGAGATTGTGACGGCGAAGTACGTTCGAACGGCGGCGGAGAGCGATGCCGTCGCCGGCGCGAAGCCGACCATTGTTATTGAGCCGGGAAGCGAGCAGGAGCTGGCGAAAGCGTTGAAAGGAGCGAACGCAGCGGGGCTGGCGGTGATTCCGCGGGGTGGGGGAACTAAGCTGGAGTGGGGAAACCAGCCGGCGCGTGCCGATGTGATTTTGTCGACCGCGCGGTTGAATCGCGTGATCGAGCATGCCTGGGCGGACTTGACGGTGAGCGTGGAAGCAGGCTGCACGATTGGGAAATTGCAGGAAACGCTGGCGAAGCATGGGCAGCGACTGGCGCTGGATGCGTTATGGCCGGAACGCGCGACGGTGGGCGGAGTGCTGTCGACGAATGACAGCGGGGCACTGCGTTTGCGATTTGGCTCGCTGCGGGATTTGGTTATTGGCGCGACGTTGGCCCTGGCGGACGGGACAGTGGCGAGCAGCGGCGGCAAAGTCGTGAAGAATGTGGCGGGTTACGATTTGCCGAAGCTGGTTACGGGAGCGTTCGGGACACTGGGCATCATTACGCGCGCCATTTTTCGACTCCATCCGTTGCCAAAGGAGACGCTGACGATTTCATGTGTCGCGTCAAATGTGCTTGAAGCGCAACGGCTGGTGCTGGCGATTCAGAATTCGAAGCTGGCGCATTCGGCGCTGCAGATTTGCTGTGAAGCAGAGATGCAGCCGCGTGTGGACGTTTTGTTCGAAGGCACGGAAGCAGGCTTGACAGCGCAAGTGGAACAAGTGAAGTCGATGATGGGCTTGGCCACGATTACCGATGCGGGCAGAGATGTATGGAACGCGCGGCAGGAGATTTATTCGACAGGGAAAAAGGGCAGTGCCGAATTTTCGGTCGTAAAGTTTGCCACGTTGCCGGCGCAAATAGCGGAGACAATCGAAACGATTGCGAGCTTGTCGATTGCTGACGTGCGGTGGAAAGTTGTTGTGCAGGCGACCGGGATTGGATGGGCGCGACTGGAAGGCGAAGTCTCAGCGATGGATTCCGTTCTGCGAGAGTTTCGTTCAGCTTTGGAACGTAACGGGGGCTCGTCAATGGTTGCGCATCGCCCTGCGGGCATGACCGCTCTCGACGCGTGGGGGAGTGCGGGCGACGCGTTGCCGCTGATGAGCGCAGTAAAGTGGCAATTCGATCCCGACCGGACGCTGAATCCCGGAAGATTCGTGGGAGGAATTTAATGGCGCATGATGCAACGCGCCGGACGCCAGCCGATGCGGGCGCTTTTGATGCGCACCATCCGCCTTCGCGGGAGATCATCGACCAGTGCGTGCACTGCGGATTTTGCCTGCCGGTGTGCCCGACGTACGCTTTGTGGAACGAAGAGATGGATTCGCCGCGCGGACGAATTTACTTGATGAAGCTGGCGGCGGACGGGCAAGCGGCGATTAATTCGCAATGGGTGGGGCACTTCGATACTTGCCTGGGGTGCATGGCGTGCATGACGGCGTGCCCTTCTGGCGTGGATTACGGAAAATTGATTGAGGCGACGCGGGCGCAGATAGAACGGAAGTATGACCGCGGATGGATCGATATGCTTTACCGGCAATTGACTTTCGGGTTGTTTACGCGGCCGGATCGCTTGCGCATGATGCGAGTGCCGCTGCTTTTGTATCAGAAGTCGGGGCTGCGGAGATTGGTGCGGCGCAGCGGTGCGCTGCAGCTATTGCCGAAACGCTTGCAGGCGATGGAAGCGCTGCTTCCGGAAGTGCCGGCGGCAGAAGCGGTCGCGGAAGTCACGCCGGCGGTGGGTGAGCAGCGCCGGCGAGTTGGGTTGCTACTCGGTTGCGTGCAGCGGGAATTTTTCCCTCAGGTGAACGCGGCGACGGCGCGAGTGCTGGCGGCGGAGGGATGCGAGGTGATCAGCCCGGCGGAGCAGCCTTGCTGCGGGGCGCTGCTGGTACACGCGGGGGAAGAAAACGGCGCGTTAGCGCTGGCTCGGCATCTGATCAACGTGTTTGAAAGAGCCGGGGTCGATGCAATTATCACGAACGCGGCAGGTTGCGGGTCGAATGTGAAGGAATACGGACATCTGCTGCGCGATGACCCGCAATACGCCGCGCGGGCGAAGGAATTTTCCGCGAAGTGCCAGGACATCAGCGAAGTGCTGGCGTACATGGGGCCGCGAGCAAAACGAAATGCGCTGGGGCTGCGCGTGGCGTTTCATGATTCATGCCATTTGCAGCACGCACAAGGAGTACGGGCGCAGCCGAGAAATCTGCTTGCGGCGATTCCCGAGCTGGAGCTTCTGGAGATTCCTGAAGCGGCAATCTGCTGCGGCTCTGCGGGGATCTACAATCTGGTGCAGCCGAACGCAGCGAACGCGCTGGGGGACCGCAAGGCCGGGCTGATCGCGGCGCTAGAAGCGGACGTGGTGGTGACCGGAAATCCCGGCTGCATTCTGCAATTGCAAGCTTCGCTGGAGCGGGCGGGGAAGAGAATTCCTGTGCTGCACACCATTCAGCTTCTAGACGCCTCGATACGGGGGCAGTTCCTGAGTGCTCTTCGCAAATAATTATCTATCAGAGTTACAGGGATGTTCGTGACGCTGACGCGCGCACAAGTATTCCCAGAACCTGAAGCTACTGAGCGGGTTTTTCTACTTTTTGTTGCGGATGGAACCTGAGCGGCACTCGCGTTCCCATGCTCAAATCCGAACCTGCTATTAACAGGAGCTGTGCTTTCACGTACGACGGTGAAAGGCTCTCGATGAAAGGGATCGTCACGTCTGGATCGTTATCGACGCCGACCTGGACCAGAGGTCCTAAGCCTGTGAAGAAATGAATGTCGCCGGTTCTCTGCTGCTCTAAAATGACGCGGTTGGCTAACTCAAACCCGCGCTGTAGGAGTTCGCGCAATTGATCCCTCTTCTTTTGTGCGGCGGCAACGAAGGCCTGAGCGGAAATCAGGTTCACGGAGGTTTCATCATTAATTGGCTTGTTCCCGGCTTGGATTTCCGCAATCAATTCCGCCGCGCGCTCCGGATAATCGCCCGAGAAATTGCGCGCGATATCGAGCATGGTGCTGGCACGCTGGTCCTCCGGCAACTGTTGCGCCTGGGCGATTGCCGCTTCGGGGTTCAGAGTCGAAAGGTGCACCGCGTCCGTGCGCGTTTGTTGTTCGGGCGTGGGGGACGACCGAGGAGAGCCGAGGCTCATCGAGCGCGGCGGGCCACTCTTAGCGTATTCCAGGGACGTTTGCAATTCCGGCCTGGTGGATTGCAACTGTTGAACGAGTTCGGGATCGCGGCTGACTAGCGTTCCCAAAAACAAAATCGTGGCGTCAATCGCATTGTGAGCCTTTATAATTTTGCCGTCGCTGGTATACCCGTCCAATTCAAACTGGTACTTGCTTGTGTCCGTAGCAAGCAGATTTTTTACCAGCAGGCGCAATGCGGGCTGCACTGAATCAAATGGCAAGGCGCCAGCAAGCACCTGGAGCATCCTCCCAAAATCGAAATCATCGTAGTAGCTGTGAGGGTTTTGACTATATCTCGCGAATGCCGGCTCGAAAACTGATTGAAGAACACGAATTGCATGTTGATTATCGCTGCCCCAGTCCTTCAAGGTCGCCTGCATCGCGGCATACCCAAGCGCAGCATAGGGATAGTGTCCTTGCGCGCCCAGATGCTCTGCTTCTTGCTGCAGTAGGGGCAGCGCGCTCGGTCCGTCGTGCTGAACCACCATCTGGAATAATTGGTGCACTAATTGCATCTCCGGCGGCGAGGTGGCCCACTTTGGCACAGGCTCTTCTATGTTCAGGCTGTGAAGCAGTGCCAAGGCTCGGCCGGAATCGCGATCGAATCGGATCAACATGCCGATAGCGGCGTTCTGAGTGGAAGTGCGCAACGATCCTTTCGCTTGAGAGGACAATGTGAGCAGTTCATTGGCCCACTCTCGGCCCAAGTCTGGGCGCAACCGCGAAACCATTTCCGCTTGGCGAGGTAGCAAATTCATCAGACGCATCGGCACCGGCAACTGCTGACCTATGTCATGGCTCTGCTGCAGGAGGCTAATGGCGGTCGTGTTGTCGAGGCCAGATTCGGAAGATTGGGATTTACTCTCTTGGGCTTCTAAGAGCTTGGCGAAGAGCAAGAACGAAACAAGGACCGTACAAAGTGGCCGCCGCATGCAGACCTCCAACCGGCCCAATTGCCCGTCGATTATACATCCGTCCTTCGTGGTAGATCCGAAGCAAGAGATGATTCGATGCTTGCCGGGATTGTGACCGACAGATAGTTGCAGGCGAACGCAGCCGCGTTGGGGGACCCAAAGGCGGAGTTAATCGGCCCGCTGGATGCGGACGTGGTGCCCAAACCGACGTCGCCTGCCACCCCTCAGTCCCGGTTTCCTCGGAAATCCTCAGTGCGCCTCGGTACCGGGAGGTACTCGACTGTCGGGTGACGACGTACAGGCTGCGGATACAGGCTCATCAGATCGAGGAACTCCGATGGGATATCAGACCGTACCGGCAGACCGAAGCTCTTTGCTGCCTCATATGTGATCGGGTGGTCGTGGGTCCAGGTGCCTTCAGATAACAACCGCGCCAACTCTTCAGCCTTTCCGTCCGGGAATTTGCCGGCCAGCAACTCTCGAGCGCTCTCACGTAGTTGCGAGATGGCTTTTTCCGCTTGGTCCGCAAGAATCAGGGTATTGTCGTCGATTTCCGCGACCGGCTTCTTCGCCACAGCCTTGAGGATGGACGCACCCGGGTATTGGCCAAGCTGTGGATCCACAGGTCCCAGTACGGCATCTTCGCTCATGACGATCTCATTGGCAGCGAGGGCAATCAGCGTCCCTCCTGACATGGCGTAATGCGGAACGAATACCGTCACTTTACCCGGGTGTCTGCGGATGGCACGAGCGATCTGCAGCGCTGCCAGCACCAATCCGCCCGGAGTATGCAAAACGATATCGAGTGGAACAGCCCGGTCGGTCAGGCGGATGGCTCGCAGCACTTCCTCAGAATCGTTCACGTCAATGTATCGAAACACGGGAAAGCCTAAGAAGCTCATCATCTCCTGCCGGTGCACTAGCAAGATGACGCGAGACTTACGCTGACGTTCGATTCTGGCGATCAGCCGCTGTCGCGAGGCTTCCAGAAGCTGTTGCTTCAGCACCGGCTGGAGTGAGGAAAAGAGGAAGAACATCCAAAGGACGTCGCCAGGTGTCATGGATAATCCCTCCAATATCGGACCGGAACCCAGGCATTCTCAATGCCGTACTCATCGCGCGAAGGCCGCCGGTACGCGTCTGCACGCTTCACAAACAGGAATTGCAGCAAGATCCCGGCCCCGAATCCGCCAACATGCCCCCACCAGGCGACGCCCCCCACATCGGCCGGACTTGCCAAAGAAAGAGTGCCGCTGAACACCTGAGTGAGCGCCCAGAACCCCAGGTATGTTACAGCGGGTAGCTCAAAGAAAAATGGAAAGAAAAATATAGGCAGGAGAACGATCAATCGCGCACGGGGGAACAGGAACAAGTAGGCGCCCATAACTCCGGCGATGGCCCCGGAGGCGCCTACAGTCGGGACCGTCGAATGCGGATTGGTGAGCCAATGCACCAATCCGGCGGCAAAGCCGCACAAAAGATAAAAAAACACGAAGCGGATCGGACCCATCCGGTCTTCTACGTTGTCGCCGAAGATCCAAAGCGCCCACATGTTCCCGATGATGTGCAACCAGCCGCCATGGAGAAACATGCTGGTCAGAAACGGGAAGTAATCGTCAACGGGGAGCCCGACCCAAAGGGCCCAAGCAGGGTGGGTGTACCTGGCTGGCACGAGGCCGTACTGGTAGAAGAAATGCGCGAGCGCATGCTCGGGCAGTGAAAGCTCAAGCAGGAATACCAAGCAGTTGGCCAGAATGACGAGCCACGTGGCAATAGGTGGGTTCCTTGTCGGAATCGTGTCGCGTATGGGAATCATGCTTCGCTACCGCCAAGCTTTTCGAGGATGCGGTAATGGGAGGCCGTTTTTCTCGACGAGTGACTGCGACTCCGCCATTAGACGCACATCTTAGGTTGCAGCCCTAGACGAGTCAATCAGACAAACGGCTAACGGGTCGCGCCGTCCACATCGTCGATTTGAAGGTCGGCTCACGTAAGGTGACACTTCTTTCCTCCCGTAGTACAGGCTACGAACTATGGAACATTCCTACGAGTGTAGAGAAGTGATGCGACCGTTGGTGTCTACAGTCGTTGGCGCGGCCATCCCGTGTCGTGTGGCCCTGGCGAATAGCGGAAACACTGACAATCCTGCTGCGGTTTTTGTCGGGCCGGGTCAAGGAAGCCACGGCACGTTAACCGGAAACACGGGTCCATCTGTCCGCAAGCCGCGATCGGCGAACCTAAATCTCACTCGTAGCGCAGCGCGACGAGAGGGTCAACTTTGATGGCGCGGCGGGCTGGAATATAGCAGGCCAGCAGTGCGATGGCGGCCAATCCTAGCGCGACTGCGGCGTACGTGAGCGGATCGGTTGGCTTGACCCCGAAGAGAAAAGTGGAGATCAAGCGGGTGACGCCGAGGGCCAAGGCGACCCCGATGGCGACGCCGATGGAGGTGAGCTTCAGCCCGAGTTTGGCGACCAAGCCGAGGACGTCGCCCTGACGCGCGCCGAGCGCCATGCGGATGCCGATTTCATGCGTGCGCTCGCTCACCGAATAGGACATGACGCCATAGATGCCCACGGCGGCCAGCAACACGGCCACGCCTGCAAAAATTCCGAGCAGCTCCATGTAGAAGCGGTAGTCACCGAGGGACGCTGCCAACACGTCCTCCATCGTCATGATGTTTGTAACCGGCTCATTCGGATCGATCTCCGCCAAAGCTTGCTTCACACTCACAGCCAAGTTTGTCCCTCCGTTCATCCGGCCCGAAGGTGTTCGCAACACCAAAGCCTTATGCAAGTGGGCCCTCGCTGCGCCGCCCGGAAAGACGGCCGGCTGTTGTGTGAAGGGCGCGTACACAAATGGAGGTGTTTCTTCTCCCAAGCCAAAATGTTTGACGTCGCCCACAATCCCGACGATTTGCCGCGGCCGCGCCTCGTCCACGGGGTACGGGTCGTAGCGCAGAAGTATTTGCTGTCCGATGGGATCTTCGTTGGGGAAAAACCTGCGCGCAAAAGCTTGGTTTACGGCAATGACCCAGGGTGCGGCGTCCGTGTCGTGCTCATCCAGGTAGCGTCCTTTGACCAGCGGAATCTTTAACGTGCTGAATATTCCGGGGCTGACTTCGCTGTATCCGGCTCGCGGCCGATTCTCCGACGGCGGAGCAGGATGCCCGAGAATCGCAAACGAATAGAATTCCGGGCAGCAACGCGTCGGCAACGCACCGATCAGCGCGGCGGACTCCACACCCGCCAAGACGGTAGTTTTTTCGAGAAGGCGCTGATAGAAAGCGGTAACCGTGGGCAGCGTCTTTTCCATGTCACCGCCCGGCACGCGTTCCAGATACTTGCCTCCTTCCGGGAGTTGCAAATCCATGCTCAAAACGTGTTTGACATCGAATCCAGGGTTGACTCGCTGCAAGTGGAAAATCGTATTGATCATCAAGCCGGCGCCCACGAGAAGCACCATCGCCAAGGCTACCTCGGCTATCGCCAGCGAGTGCCGCGCCAGCCGCCCTGAAGCGGTTGTCGTCTTCCGTTCGCCGTCCCTAAGCACAACATTCAGATCGGGACGCGAAGCCTGGATCGCAGGAGCCAATCCAAACAAGACCGCGGTCAGAAGCGAAACGCCAAGCGTAAACACCAGCACTCTGGCATCGACTGTGATTTCGGTTGCGTTGGGAAACTCTCCGGCGAGCGCAACGAGCAATTTGATTCCGCCAAAGGTCAAGCCTACGCCCAGTAAGCCTCCGGAAAGGGCCAGTATCCCGCTCTCCGCCAGCAATTGCTGGATCAAGCGGCGTCGCGCAGCCCCGAGTGAAACACGCAGCGCGTACTCTTTGCGGCGCGTCTCAGTGCGAAACTGCAAGAGGTTGGCGACGTTCACGCACGCAATCAGCAGAACAAACGCGACTGCGCCAAACAGCGGATAGAGCGCTTGTCCGGCAAAGCGATAAAGATCCTCGTGCAATGGAAGAACTTTGGTGCTTACACCCTTATTCGTCGCCGGATACTCCTGCTCCAGCCTGCGCGCCACCACGTCCATCTCCGTTTGCGCTTGCCTCATGGTCACGCCGGGTTTCACTCGCGCCACCGGCATCAGCCAATGGTCGATGCGCGCTGAGTAACGGCTGCTCGCGGCATTGATAGGAATCCACACGTCGAGGCGGCCGCCGTAGAAAGGAGCGAATCGCGGCTGCATGACTCCGACTATGGTCGAGACCACGCCTTCGATGGCGAAACTTTTTCCCAATACCTGCGGATCGCTGTTGAGCTCTCGCTTCCAGAACTCGTCGCTGATAACGACAGTCTGAGCACGATCTTGTGCTTCCGTGGGAAGAAAAATTCGTCCCAAAATAGGTTTCGCGCCCAGCAAGCTGAACAAATTCGGAGTCACATATTCCACGCGCAGCGGCCGCGGCTCGCCGAGGCCGGAAACGCTGGCCGTATCGTTGAAACTGATCAGGGCAATATCTTCAAAGACGTGATTCTGTTTCTGCCAGTCGACCAATTCTGCTATGGGAGGAGGGATGCGTCGATCCGGGTGCGCTGATTCTGTCTCCCAAACCACCACTAACTTTTCCGGATGAGGATAAGGCAGCGGGCGGTAGAGAAAAGTGTCCAGGACACTGAAGATCGTGCTGTTGGCGGCGATGCCCAAAGCGAGGGAGAGAACAACAACCACGAGAAAGCCGGGGCTCTTCAGCAGGCTGCGCGTCGCCAATCGTACGTCTGCTCCGAGACTCTCTAGGAGAGAAAGAGTTCGCATGTTCGCGTTACCTCCTCAGCCAGCCTAGCGATCCGGAGAGGACGCCTGCTGGGAGTCTCCGCTGCACGTCGGCAATGGAGACGAGCCTACACGCCTGCCACCATAGTAGACGGATTCGCAAGCAAAACGGTGCCCCGACCAGGTCGGGGCACTGTGTCCCAGATGAGGAATCTATCTTTCGTCGGCGCGAACGCTGCACCGGGTCAGTGCGGCTTGAAGAATTCGAAGGTTCCGTGAAGGGTGCCCGCGGCGCGAATGAAATCTCGATCCACGAGAAGCCCTTCCGCTTGAAGTGGCGGCCCTCCTTCCGGGAGGAATAGCTCGAAATTCCTAATCGTCTCGCCTGAACTATCGAGCTGCAAGACCTGAGGCCCTGAAGCTACCCAAAGTGTCTTCGTTTCGGTGTCAAACGCTCCAGCGGTCAACACGCGAGTCCCTCCGTAATTTCCCTTTTCTTTGTTCTCTTCGTATTTCTTTCGGGCCCACGCCACGGTTTGATCCAAGTAGGTACTTTTCGGATGCCATTCGGCTGCGAGTTTTCCCTCACGCGTGTACTTCCGGACCGTCGGTGTGAGCAAAGAGCGAAAGATGTAATAAATGTTGTCCTCGTCATCCACAACGATATTCCCGGCATTAAGGACTGCGTTAAAGAAAGGATCGGGGGCATCGTCAACCCTTACGGGCTCGCCGATCTGCCCCAGCAGGCTTCCTTGACGATCATAAACAGAGATCAAGCCGTCTTTCGGTAACCCGCTGACAAGAATCCTGCCATCGCTCAATACGCTCACGGATTCCGGCCTATCGGACGGAAAGGAGCTAAGCAGCTTTCCATCGCTGGAAAAAATCTTAATCAAACCGTCCACGACAATGGCGTTTCCATCTCGATCCACCGCAAAGTCCTTTGGGAAGCGCAGCTCTGTAGGCCCCGATCCGCCGCTGAGAATCTGGCGCATGAACGACCCGGAGTAATCCGACATCCATAGCGAGCTGCGCGGCACCACGGATCGAGTGAGGACGTAAAGTTTGTCTCCAGGTCCCTTTTTTATGGTCTGCGTGCCCGTGCGGGGTTTGAAGGAGAATTTGCTTATCCGCACGCAGTTCAGACTGAGCATCGCTAGTCACCGGCAGTACGAACAGCAGCAGAATAGATGCGAGCAGATAGTCTTATAGGGAGCCCGGACGTCGGATCTTGCGATTTGATGTCTCATGTGAGGTGTCGTCCTCGCGAGAAATAAAGATTAGCACCAGTTGGCGAGAGCGTTAACGTTAATGTGAACGTGGTTGGACGTGAGTGAACTCGCGGGCCCCCTGGCCGAAAACTGTCCCTTCGGCCGTTGCTTTTAATTCCCGATTCCGCTATTAAGTTGAACATCAATAGGCCCATCTGTTTTTCGTTTTCGAGCTGGGATCAGCCACGTCGTTGTTAGGAGTTCTCAGCCATGGGTACCCGGCCATCGACCATTCCAACTGCTCATTCGTGCTGGCGCGCTTGGGCGCTGCTGTCCCTCACTCCGAGTTTTGTTTGCGGCAGTCCTTCGTTTGAGAAAGGAAACCCATGTCTCGCAAATTGGGGCTCTTCTCCGTAGTTGCCCTCGCCGCTGTCGTCTGCGCGCCTCCGGTCTGCGCGCAAATTGAATCCGGCCTGCATGCTCGCCCAAGAATTACCCAAGGCATCGATGAAACAAATCGTGTTGCAGTCGCCGGCAACACCCGTCCCGAAGCGCGGCCCGCGAACGATCGCGGCGCCGTGGTGAACGATTTCGCTATGGACCACATGTTGCTCCAACTGAAGCGCTCTCCCGAGCAAGAACTCGCGCTCCAGCAATTTCTCGACGCGCTCCACACGCAAGGTTCGCCAAACTTCCATCACTGGCTGACCGCGCAGGAATTCGGCGAACGCTTCGGCTTGGCGAAGCCCGACCTCGACGCCGTAACCGGTTGGCTCGAATCCCATGGTTTCCACGTCAACGTGGTCTATCCCAGCGGCATGCTCATTGATTTCTCCGGCACCGCCGCCCACGTGCGCAAGGCCTTCCAAACGGAAATTCACCACCTGGAAGTCAAAGGTGAGAGGCATGTTGGCAACATCAGCGATCCGCGAATTCCCGCCGCTCTCGCTCCCGTCGTAGCCGGCGTTGTCTCTCTCCACGACTTCCGCCCACATGCGATGCACCATCTGCGCAAGGCCAACACGGAATTCACATTTACAGACGTCCTGGGCAGCGTCACTTACGCGGTTGTGCCCGCGGACCTAGCCACGATTTACAACTTGAATCCAGTTTTCAACACAGGCATTTCTGGCCAAGGACAGACCATCGTACTTGTTGAAGACACCGATGTCTTCAGCGCTGCGGACTGGAATAATTTCCGCCAGACTTTCGGCCTCTCCGGCTACACCTCTGCTTCCTTCGCGCAAGTCCACCCACCGGCACCTCCTTCGCAGCCTGGAAATAACTGCGCCGCTCCCGGCGTGGTCGCTCCCAATGACGCGGAAGCCATCCTCGACGCCGAATGGGCCAGCGCATCCGCCCCCAGCGCCGCCATCGAGATGGCCGCCTGCGCTGATACCAGCACCACCTTCGGCGGCCTGATCGCCATCCAAAACCTCATCAACGCCAGCACTCCGCCCCCCTCGATCATGAGCATCAGTTACGGCCAGTGCGAAGCTGTCAACGGTGCAGCCGCCAACGCCGCCTACAACTCCGCTTATCAGCAGGCGGTAGCAGAGGGCGTCTCCGTTTTTGTCGCCGCGGGTGACAGCGGTGCGGCAGGCTGCGACAACAGCGTTGCCGAAGCAACTCACGGCATCGCCGTCAACGCTTTCGCTTCCACTCCCAACAACGTCGCCGTCGGCGGCACCGATTTCAGCGACACCTACTCCGGGACCAACGCCAGCTATTGGAACTCCAGCAACACCTCGGCGTTCGGTTCGGCTATTTCTTACATTCCTGAGATCCCATGGAATGACTCTTGCGCCGGCGCGCTGCTCTCCGCCTATTTAGCCTACAGCCCGACCTATGGCTCGACCAGTCTCTGCAACGACCCGCTCTTCGGTCTCTTCTTCATGACTACGGTAGCGGGCGGGGGTGGACCCAGCCAATGCGCCAGCGGCTCGCCGTCCACTGCTGGCGTTGTGGGTGGTTCCTGTGCGGGATGGCCAAAGCCTTCGTGGCAGACGGTTCTGGGCAACCCGAACGATGCAGTGCGCGACACTCCGGACGTCTCGCTCTTCGCCGCGGACGGCTTGTGGAGTCACTTCTACGTATTTTGCTGGTCGGATGCAGCGCATGGCGGAGCTGCGTGCGGAAGCAATCCAAGCGCCTGGTCCGGCGCAGGCGGCACCTCCTTTGCGGCTCCGATCATGGCTGGCATCCAGGCGCTCATCAATCAGAAGGCCGGTGGGCCGCAGGGCAACCCCGCTCCCGTTTACTATCAGCTCGCCGCTGCCGAGTACGGTTCGAGCGGCAACAGTTCTTGCAACGCGAACAATGGCAACGCGGTCGCCGGCAACTGCATTTTCTATGATGTGACATCGGGTGACATCGATGTGGACTGCGTCGGCCCGAACTGCTACCTCGCCAATGGCGCGGTGGGCGTGCTTTCGACTTCCAATACCGCTTTCGCCCCCGCCTATGGCACCAGCACCGGCTGGGACTTCGCCACCGGCATCGGCACGGTCAACGCCGCCAACTTGGTCAACAACTGGCCCGCTTCGTCACGGCCCAGCTTCACGCTCTCGGCGTCATCCACTAACGTGACCTTCGTCCAAGGGGCCGGCGGCTCGACCACCATCACGATCAATCCTTTGAATGGATTCAGCGGCACTGTGAATTTAGCCGCGTCCGGCGTGCCGAGTGGTGTCAGCGCCGTCTTCGACACGAATCCTGCGACGGCCACCAGCCTGTTGACTTTGTCCGCGAGCAGCACTGCAAGTATCGGCACCTTCCCTGTGACCGTCACGGGCACTTCAGGTCTAAGCAGCCAAGTCACAATCGTCCTCACGGTGAATCCTGCCGGCGACTACACTCTCTCCGCCTCTCCGAGCAGTCTAAGCGTTACCCGAGGAGCGAAAGGCACGAGCACCATCACTGTCAATCCACTGAATGGATTTACCAGCAGCGTAAGCCTTTCCGCTTCCGGCCTGCCCAGTGGTGTAACTGCGACATTTAACCCCAGTGGCACAACCGCCACGAGCACTCTCACGCTTACGGCCAGCAGCACCGCGGCTCTCGGAACCGTCACCATAACCATCACTGGTACGTCTGGCGGCTTGTCGCATGGCACTACGGTCTCCGTCACCGTAACGCCTCCGCCGAACTTTGCCCTTTCCGCCTCGCCGAACTCGTTGAGTCTTGCGCGGGGAGCTCAAGTCACATCCACCATTACCGTCACTCCGCAGAACGGCTTCGCCAACAGCGTCAGCTTGTCTGCCTCTGGCTTGCCGCGCGGCGTCACCGCATCCTTTAACCCCAGCAGCACCACAGGCACCAGCACGCTGACCCTGTCCGCCAACAGCACCGCGTCAACGGGAACATTCTCGGTACGAGTCCGTGGCACTTTCGGGACCTTGGCGCACACAACCACCATCAGCCTCACTGTCCATCGCTGAGGCTGGTTCACATAGCCGCGCGTTCGCCGGTAAGCGGCGGGAATCACCTTTGCTTGTTTGCCAGAACTACTAACGCCGCAAGTGCCGCTGTTTTCTGATCCGCGGTCCAGGGCGGTCCGAGAGAACGGCCAAGCGTGGAAACTTGTTGCCGCATCCGAGCCGCGGCCTTGCCGAACGTTGTCTGGACACATTCGTCGAGGTCACGCTCTCGAAATCCTGTGACAGACAGGTCTAGACCCTCGCATGCTTTCGAAAAGGCTTCGCGAAAGAATTCACCTTCTGCCGTGTGAATCAGCGCGTGTGACGCTAGGACTTTTGCAAGAGGCGGCAGCGGCCGGCCCGAGGCCAGGAGGACGGCGGAACCTACGACACGATATTGGCGATCGCGCAGTTCGCCTACCACACCTCGGACAGCCGCCAAGGCGAGGCGCTTTGAAATCGCAAAACAGTTCCCAAGAAACTTCTCCGCCTCTGCTAGCTCGAGATTTTTGGCAAAGTGATAGGGCTGGTTCGCTCCGGGCGCGCCGGGGGTAGTGGCGGCCACGCGCCGCCGTTCAATGACCTCGACTGTGCCCGCGCTGTTTGAGACCGCCACCAGCGCTCCCCATCCAGAATGCATTCGAACGCCGATGGCTGCGAGCTTCATGTCTGAGGTTTGTCTGCGACTCTGCCGCGGCGAGTTTATGAGTTCATTCGCAGCGCGTCAATGTAGAGGTGCCATTTCTCGCGCGGCGCATTTCGAACGTATCGTCGCGAGCTTGGATTCGTCTGCTACATATCCAAACGAAGAGTATTGCGGGGTGTAATACAATGAGCACCATGAAATTCGCCAAGGTCGTGTTCCGAGTAGCGGCGATCTGGGGCGTCCTGGTTATCACGCCGCTGTACTTCATGTTTGATTTGATCGGCCGCAAGGATCCGCCCCCAATCACGCATCCGGCATTTTTCTATGGGTTCGTGGGAGCAGCGCTGGCCTGGCAAATTGCGTTTTTCTTCATCGCGAGCGATCCCGTGCGCTATCGACCGCTGATGATTCCTTCGATGTTTGAAAAATTCAGCTACGGCGCCGCGGTCGTCATTCTGGTCCTGCAAGCGCGGATGCGCAGCTCGGACCTGCTCTTCGCCGCCACGGACTTGCTGCTCGGCGTTCTGTTCGTCATCGCCTACTTCAAGGCGCAGCCTCGCGCCGCCTGAGAACGCGCGCTTCGCGCCCTTGAAATGGTGCGCCGGATTCGGCACGATTTGGCTCACAGGAGAGGTGACCCATGTCGTGCAATCCGGAAGCGTTGAAGCATGTTCCGCTGTTTGCGCTGCTTGATGATGAAGAAACCGCGGTGCTGGCTGGGCAAGTCGAGCTAAAGAAGTTTGCGCCGCGGCAGCGTATCTACAAAATGGGAGACGCGGCTGGACAGGCCTACGTAATGGTGTCCGGCCGGGTGCGCGTAACCACACTCGATGAGGATCATCAGGAAGTGGTGATCGACGAGCCGGCGCACGGCGAATTCTTTGGCTTCGCCTCCATGCTGGAGCAGACGCCGCACCAGACCACGGCGATTGCACTTGAAGAATCGGAGTGTATCGAAGTGGACCGCCACGATATCTCGGTGCTGCTGCAGCGCAAGCCGATGGCGGGCATGGACATGCTGACCGTGCTGGGCAAACAGTTTCACGCGTCGCAGCAGTTGGTGCGGGTGCGCGCGAATCGCAATCCGAACGAAGTGATTCAAGAAGAAGCCACGTTCGGCCAGCGCCTCGCCGACAGAGTTGCCGGCTTCGGCGGCTCCTGGGCGTTCATCACAATGTTTCTGACCGTCCTGGTGATCTACGCCGCGGTGAATATCATTTTGGGCAGATCCGCCTGGGATCCATATCCCTTCATTCTTCTAAATTTATTTCTCTCGATGCTCGCGGCGATTCAGGCGCCGGTGATCATGATGAGCCAAAATCGCCAGGACACGAAGGACCGCCTGCGCAGCGAACTCGATTTTGACGTGAACCGCCGCGCGGAATCGGAAATACAGGGGCTGGCAAGTAAGTTGAACCTGCTCGGGGACAAAATCAACGACGTGGAAGACCTGCTGCGCAAGAAACTAGCTTAGTGGCTCCATCGGTGGTTCACCTTGCGCGAGCGGGCGGCATCTTATCTCTGGAGGGCTACCATGAACAATTTTGCAATTTGGGCGCAACTGGAAGCTAAGCCGGGTAAAGAGCGGGAGGTGGAGGACTTCTTGAAGTCCGCGCAGCCTCTTGCGGAGAAGGAAGAAGGAACTACGTCCTGGTATGCGGTAAAGATAGGACCAGCCAATTTCGGAATTTTTGATACGTTCGCGGATGAGAAGGGGCGGGAGGCACACTTGAACGGCGAAATTGCCAAAGCACTTTTTGCCCGAGCTCAGGAACTATTTTCAAGAGAGCCTGAGATTCACAGGCTCACTATCTTGGCGGAAAAAGCGCCTGGAGCGTCTCGCGCCCAGAGCGCCCGCTGAGGAGCGAACCGCCGCTAAGGTGCGGAGGATTTCTTGAGGGTGATTTTGCGCCAGAGTGTGCCGTCTTTGAGGTTCATGGTTCCCGACATTTTTTCGTCCTGGACGATGAAGCGCAAAATGCCTCTGGGGAACTCGCAGATGAGTGACTGCTTTGCGGGGTCATAGGTGCAGTCCGTCGTGCCCATGGTTACGGGCTTGCCCTCGACAATTTTGTCAAGCTTCATGGAAAACCAGCCGGGTTTTTCGGCCAGCTTGGTGACGTGATACAGAGAATCTTCGTCGTGGCACGCGCCTTCCCGCACCACACAGATCGAGTCGCCGCGCCAATCGCCGGCGAGACGGGAGTCGTCGGGCGGAATTTGTTGCGCCTGTCGCGCATCGCCTTGCGCCGCCGCAATGGAGTTTAAAACAGCTATGAAAAGAGCGACCAGGAGAAATTTTGCGGGTTTCATCGATCCATCCCTCGGCGAGTATAGGCAGCTCACCAGGCTCTTTGACGAAGCGGAAGGAAAAACGACTCACGCAGGGCAGCAGCGGCCGATTAAGGAAGCACGAGATGGAGAAGACGGAAGAGCCCGGCACCGATCAGGGCGGCGCCGGGGATGGTCAGTACCCAAGCCCAGACGATGCGGCGGGTGACGCCCCAGCGAACGGCGGTGAGGCGTCGCGTGGCTCCGACGCCCACAATTGCGCCAGTGATCGTGTGCGTGGTGCTGACGGGAATGCCGAAGTGCGCGGTGCCCGCGAGGGTGAGCGCTCCGGCGGTTTCGGCAGCGAAACCCCCGAAGGGAGTGAGTTTGGTAATGCGCTGCCCCATGGTCTTGATGATGCGCCATCCGCCAGCCATGGTGCCGCCGCCCATGGCGAGGTGGCAGCAGATGATGACCCAGTATGGGACCTCGAAGGTCTTGAGCAAGCCGCCTGCGGCAAGCGCGGTGGTGATGATGCCCATGCCTTTTTGCGCGTCGTTGGTGCCGTGGCCCAGGCTGTAAGCGGCCGCGGAAACGAGTTGCAGGCGGCGAAACCAGCGGTCAACTTTCAGCGGGCGCTGCTTGCGAACGATCCAACTGGTAGCGATGGTGACCGTGGTGGCGACGACCAAGCCAATGATCGGAGACAGAAAAATGAACAGGACAGGTTTGGTCCAGCCGCTGACGATGATGGCCTGAAAGCCGGCGTTCGCTACTGCCGCGCCACCGTAGCCGCCCATCAAAGCGTGCGACGAACTGGTGGGCAGGCCAAGAATGAGTGTGATGAGATTCCAGGTGATCGCTCCGAGAAGCCCGGCGAGGAGGACTTGCTGGTTCACCATTTCGATGTGAACCATGCCTTTACCGATGGTCTTGGCGACGGCGGTACCGAAGACGAAGGCGGCGACGAAATTCCAGAAAGCAGCCCAGGCGACGGCGCGGAACGGCGTGAGTACGCGAGTGGAAACGACGGTGGCAATCGAGTTGGCCGCGTCGTGCCAGCCATTGGAAAACTCGAAGGTCAACGTGAGGGCGACGACAAGAATGAGGAGATGGAAGCTAGTCACAGGCGATCCTGAAAAAGGAGGAAAGGGACGCAAAGGAGGCAACAGAGAGAGCCTTCGGGCGCATTTTTGGTGTGGGCATACGCATCAGGCGTTTTTGAGGATGACGCCTTCAATTACATTAGCTACATCTTCACATTTGTCGACGGCGGTTTCGATGACTTCGAAGATTTCTTTCCACTTGATGATCTGTACGGAATCAGTTTCTTCATCGAAAAGTTGGGCGATGAGCGTGCGACAGAGGCGGTCACTTTCGTTTTCGTAGCGGTTAATTTCGATGCAGTGCTTTAGTGCCTTTTCGGGCGTAGGCAGCGCGCGGATGGCTGCGGAAACCTCTGCCGTGGCGGAGACCAGCACCCTGACCAGGTCCACGGTTCCGAGGCGAATGCCTGCCACGCGGTAGAGCACAAAGCGGCTGGCAGCGGCGTCAATCAAGTCGATGACATCGTCGAGCCGGCTGGTGAGCTCATGAATATCTTCGCGATCGAACGGCGTGACGAAGCTTTGGTTCAGCTTGGTGAAAATGCTATGGGTGAGTTCGTCGCCATCGTGCTCGATAGCCTTGATGCTCTGCACTTGCTCGGGAACGCCAGTGTAATGCTCGAGCATTTGCAGCAAGGCCTTGGCACCCAGTTGGATGTTATCGGCTTGCTTGCTGAAGAGGACGAAGAAATCCTCTTCGCGCGGTAAAAGGCGCTGCAAAAGTCCTGGCATTGATGACTCTCCCCTGAAGAGTCGCGGTAGGGCAGGGAGACGATAACAAATGCGGGTAGGCGAGGCAAGAAGACCAAAGGGCTTGCATACATTGTCTGAGATTCGGGATTCTCGGGGTGGCCGCGCCAGCTCAACATGTCTCCTTCAGAAGTGGTTATAATGCGCGCGACTCGAGGCGGGATCGAAAGAGGAGGTCCACATGGGAGGGGAATATCAAATAGCCGAAACGGTTAGAAAGTTGAACCAGATAGAAAGGCAGATTCAGGGATTGCTGGGGCACGTGCGACTGCTGCGTGGAGTGCGTGAGAATATCGAAGCACGGGCGCTGCTGGAAACGGCCAATCAGCTTTGCGTA
The DNA here is from genome assembly GCA_035602505.1 of Candidatus Acidiferrum sp. Classification (GTDB taxonomy): domain Bacteria; phylum Acidobacteriota; class Terriglobia; order Acidiferrales; family UBA7541; genus Acidiferrum. The sequence goes on along the minus strand of DATNMD010000039.1, from coordinate 12,824 downwards.
GCGGGATTTGAACTTGAGGAATACCTGCGGCAACTTGTGGGGGAAGCGGAATCGACGGCACGACGTTTTCCCGTGTCCCAGTCGTACCGCGCTCGCAATCTGGCGCAGCAGATCGCGTTGAACTCCGGATTTGCGTCGGCGGTCGGATACAGGAACGAGCTGCGAGCGCTTGCCAAACGCCTGCCAAACGAGATGGATGAGTTGCAGGGCCAGCTTCGGCTTCTTGCAGGAGAGGCAAACCGCGGAATAAACGATCCAGGGCGGTTTGGCGATTTAGCCGCACCTGCGCCGTTCACGGACGTGCTCGCGTTTGTCTTTCAGGTATTGGACGCTGCGGCTAAGTGGCTTGAGCGCAAGAAATCAGCGCGAGCCTAATCGACCACGATAAGGTGCGCGCAAGAAAAAGCGGGCCGATTGGAATCGGCCCGCCGTAAAGATTCGCGTTCGCGAATCGAGTTTAGTACATGCCGCCCATGCCGCCCGGGCCTCCGGGACCGCCGGCCGCCGCGCTCTTCTTGTCGTCTTCCTTGAGTTCGGCGACGAGGGCTTCCGTGGTGAGCATCAGGCCTGCAATCGACGCTGCGTTTTGCAGCGCCAAGCGAGTGACCTTGGCGGGGTCGATGACGCCCATCTTGACCATGTCGCCGTACTCGCCGGTGTCCGCGTTGAAGCCGAAGTTTTCGTCCTTGGACTCGCGGATTTTGCCGACCACCACAGCGCCTTCAAAGCCGGCGTTCAGCGCGATCTGACGAGCAGGCTCTTCGAGAGCGCGCTTCACGATGCCGGCGCCAACAGCTTCGTCATCATGCAGTTTGAGCTTCTCGACTGCGTTGAGGCAGCGAAGGAGCGCCGTGCCGCCGCCGGCAACGATGCCTTCCTCAACGGCTGCGCGGGTCGCATGCATGGCGTCCTCGACGCGAGCTTTCTTTTCCTTCAGCTCGGTCTCGGTAGCAGCGCCAACCTTGATGACCGCAACGCCGCCAACCAACTTGGCAAGGCGCTCCTGCAGCTTTTCCTTGTCGTAGTCGGAGGTGGTGTTTTCGATCTGCTGGCGGATCTGCTTGACGCGGCCCTCGATCTCGCTGGGCTTGCCCGCGCCTTCCACGATGGTGGTGTTGTCCTTGTCAACGACGATTTTCTTGGCGCGGCCGAGATCTTCGATCTTCACGTTCTCGAGTTTGATACCGAGATCTTCGGTGACGGCCTTGCCGCCGGTGAGGGTAGCGATGTCTTCGAGCATCGCCTTGCGGCGATCGCCGAAGCCTGGCGCCTTAACAGCGCAGGTCTGCAGCGTGCCGCGTAGCTTGTTCACCACGAGTGTCGCGAGCGCTTCGCCCTCGACATCTTCCGCGATAATCAGCAGCGGCTTGCCCATCTTGGCGATCTGCTCGAGCAGGGGAAGCAGGTCCTTCATCGAGCTGATCTTCTTCTCATGGATCAGGATGCGCGCGTCCTCAAGAACGCATTCCATGCGCTCCGGATCGGTGACGAAGTAGGGGGAGAGGTAGCCGCGGTCGAACTGCATACCTTCCACTACTTCCAGCGTTGTCTCCATGGTCTTGGACTCTTCCACAGTGATGACGCCGTCCTTGCCGACCTTCTTCATGGCTTCGGCGATGATGCCGCCGATCTGCTTGTCGTTATTGGCGGAAATGGTGCCGACCTGCGCGATCATGTCGCCCTTGACGTCGCGGGAGAGCTTCTTGATCTCTTCCACGGCGACTTCCACGGCGCGCTCGATGCCGCGCTTGAGAGCGGTCGGGCTGGCGCCTGCCGCTACGGTCTTGACGCCTTCGCGGAAGATGGCCTGCGCGAGCACGGTCGCGGTGGTGGTGCCATCGCCAGCAACGTCGCTGGTCTTGGAGGCCACTTCGCGAACCATCTGCGCGCCCATGTTCTCAAGGGGATCGCGGAGTTCGATTTCCTTGGCAACGGTCACGCCGTCCTTGGTGATGATCGGCGCGCCGAACTTCTTTTCGATCACCGCGTTGCGGCCCTTGGGGCCGAGGGTAATCTTCACTGCATCGGCAAGAGCATTCACGCCGCGTAAAATCGCTTGGCGCGAATTCTCACCTGTTACGATCTGCTTCGCCATACTGGTATTTCCTCCTGAGATTCGTTGCGACTTCTGGATTTCTTCATTGCTAGCCGGGCTGAACCCCGGCCTCTACAACTCTGGCCCGCCACCAACTGATGAGGGCCGACACCCTGCAGAAACCTTACTTCCTGCCGCCTGCGGCTTTTGCGGTGCCGCCGAACTTCGCGAGAATCTCTTCTTCGCGAAGGATCAGCAACTCTTGGTCGTCGATGGTGATTTCCGTGCCGCTGTATTTGCCGAAGAGCACGCGGTCGCCGGGTTTCACGTCGAGGGGGATGAGCTCGCCCTTTTCGCGCTTGCCGGAGCCGACAGCGATTACTTCGCCTTCCTGCTGCTTTTCCTTGGCTGTGTCAGGGATGATGATGCCACCCTTGACGCTTTCCTTCTCTTCAATGCGCTTCACAACGACGCGGTCGTGGAGCGGGGTGAGATTCACTGCCATCTTGAAAGAACCTCCGTGGATTTGTGGTGCGATTTGACTGGCTCGGGCAAGCTAAGGGATTTAGCACTCCTCGTAGCCGAGTGCTAATATAGCAGGTTCACCTGACATGTCAAGCGAAAGGGTGGCAAATTGAGCGTTTCACGCTCAAAGCAGGTCTCTCTGTAAAGCCTGTTATTGCAGCGGGTTACCAGGTGCAAGGAAAATCTGGCACTCGGCTATTGTTGTGCTGACCGTACAGACGTAGAATCGAAAAACGGATTCCATAGCTGGCACTCTGCACGGCTGTTATGCCCTCACTTGTCTATGTTCGGCTGATCGGGTTCACGGCGGGCACGCTGCTGCAACTCTTCTGGATGGTAGTGATTCTCGGTTACCGCCGGCAGCGCAATTTCGAGCGCGTGTTTTTCCTTCTATCGCTGGCGCTGTTTTTCTTTTACGCGGGGTCGCTGCTCGCGCTGAACGCGCGGATCTATTACCTCGAGCCGCCGGCGCTGCTCACGGCGTTCGCCAAGACGCTGCTCTGCGCGGGCTTGTGCTTCCTGCCTGCATTGCTGATTCATCTGCACTTCGAGTACGCCGACACGCGAGGGATGTTAGGGAGCCGGACGCTGAAGCGGATCGTGCTGCTCGCGGCATACGCTCCGGTGCTCTATTTTGCTTTGCATGTCTATCCATTGGTGGCGGGTTCGCCGGAGTTTGATTTTCTCGCCCCGGGCAAGGTACTGGGGCGCGGTTACGGAGTTTGGCTGATGCTCGCGATGTTGATCAGCGGAGTGTGGGAAATACGCCTTAGTTCGCGGGCGCCGGAGCGATCACAGTCTTTCTTTCACAGCTCGCTGGCGGGAGTCTTTGTTATTGGCGCGGCGCTCGTGGTGCAACTGCATGTGGTGGCCGGGCCGATGTCCCGCGACTTGTCCGACGCGCTAAGTACGTCGCTGGCGCTGCTCGCGATTTTGCCGTCGGCGGTGCTGATCTACCTGGTGCAGCGGAATAACTTTTTGCAGATCGGGCGGCAAAAGAATCTGTTGTACGCGGTTTCCGCTACGTTTCTGGCGTTGTTGTATTTGGCCCTCGTTCGCCGTGTGAGCACCTGGCTGGCGCCGGAGATTCCGCCGGAGGCTTCGGCGTCGATCCTCTTGTTTGTCTTGGTTATTTTTATCGAACCGTTGCAGCGGGCGCTGGGGAGGCAACTCCAGGAAACGGCGCAGCAGGAAATGGATCGTGTGCAGCGGCTGATGGCGGAAGTGCAACAGGTGGCCCGGTTGGGTGATATGCCGCAACTGGTGCGCGTGATTGAGGACCGGTTGAAGGAACAGTTTGAGTTTGCTGATGCTGGACTGATCTTGCACGACGCTGAGACAGAGGTGCGAGACAGGGCGGCGGTGAAGCAGCTCAAGGAAAGCTTTCCGATCCGGCAAGGCAAACGCCTGATCGGAACACTGGGGATTGGGCCGCACGGCGCGATGATTTCAGGGGAGACGCGGGCGGCGTTGGAGTCTTTGTGCGAACAGCTCGCGGGTGCATTGGATTTGTGCCGGCTGATTGAGGAAAAAGTGCGGCTGGAGAGGGAACTGGCGGAACGCGAGCGGCTGGCATTGCTGGGGCAGTTGGCCGCGAGCATTTCTCACAATTTGAAGAATCCGCTGGGCTCCATCAAGACGATTTTGCAAGTGCAGATGGAGAATCCGGAGCTTCCGGAATCGTTGCGCGGGGAGACGCAAATCGTGCTGGATGAAATTGGGCGCCTGTCGGGTAAGCTGAATCAGTTGTTGCGATTCAGCAGGCCGACGGTGCGCGGCGGAAGCGTCGCGGCAAGCTGCGATGCGGCGGCGGTAGTTGAAGAAGTGGCGGCTGTGCTGCGGCATGAAGCAGAGCGGCGAGGAGTTTCGCTGGAGCTGCTTTGCACTAACGGCGTTAGATCCGCTGCGGCGGCGGATGCAATCAGCGATATTGTGTCGAATCTTGTCGTGAACGCGCTGGAAGCGACGCCGCGCGGGGGACGCGTGAGTGTGGGGGCGGCGACAAAGAATGGTTCGTGCGTTTTGACGATTGAAGACAGCGGGCCGGGAATTGCGGGAGAAGCGCGGGAGAAACTCTTGCAGCCGTTTTTTACAACCAAGACCCACGGGACTGGGCTGGGGTTAGCGATCGTGGCGCGGCGTGTGGCGGAGTTTGGCGGCGAGATGAAATGGGAGAGTCCGGTGAGCGCGGGGCGGGGAACAAGATTTGAAGTGACGTTGCCGATGGAAGAGGGAAGGAACGAAGAAAACAAGTAACGGCGTAAATGATCTGCGATGCTGATCAGATTGAGACACAAGATGAAAACAATTCTGATTGTGGATGATGAACCGGCGGCGCGGTACGGATTGCGGCGGGCGCTGGAGGCCAAGTACCGCGTGGCGGAAGCCGATTCAGCGGAGGCGGCGCGCGAGGCGCTGACGCGCGAGCGGCCGGAATTGGTGCTGCTGGATGTGGTGCTGCCGGGGCAAAGCGGAATTGAGTTTTTGCGGTGGATGCGCGAGCAGGGGAGCGAAATTCCGGTGCTGATGGTGTCGGCGCTGGATACGGCGAAGACGGCAGTGGAGGCGCTGCAGCTCGGAGCCGCGGATTACCTGGTGAAGGGATTTGAGCTGGAAGAGTTGCGCCGGCGCGTGGCGAACCTTTTGAAGCTGGCGTCGCTGGAAAAAGAGAATGACGCGCTGCGGCGGCGGCTGACGAGCGAAGGACAGTTTGGGCAGATGATTGGTCGCACGGTGGAGATGCGGCGTGCGTTTGAAATAGCGGAGCGCGTTGCGCCCACGGATTCCACGGTGCTGATTCTTGGCGAAAGTGGTACGGGGAAGGATTTGCTCGCGCAGGAAATTCACGCGCGCTCGCCTCGGGCGGGGAAGGCGTTTGTGGCGGTGAATTGCGCGGCGCTGCCCGAAACTTTGATTGAATCGGAGCTGTTTGGGTACGAGCGCGGCGCGTTTACCGGCGCGGCGCAGCAGAAGAAGGGGAAATTCGAGCTCGCGTCGGGCGGGACTCTCTTTTTGGATGAAATCGGAGACATGAATCCGGTTACCCAGGCGAAGGTCTTGCGGGCACTGGAGAATCGGACGATTGAGCGGCTGGGTGGGACGCAGTCGATTCCTGTGGATGTGCGGGTCATCAGCGCGACGCACCGGAATTTGCCGGCGGAGATTCGCGCGGGAGAGTTTCGCGAGGATTTGTTTTATCGGCTGCGCGTGGTGACCGTTGAATTGCCGCCGCTGCGCGCGCACAAGCAGGATATTCCTGTTCTAGCCGAATCTTTTTTACAGATGCATGCGGCGCGGCTGGGACGCACGGCGCGACTGACACGCGAGGCCATCGCGGCGATTGAACGTTACGACTGGCCGGGGAATGTGCGCGAATTGAAGAACGCGCTTGAACGCAGCCTCGTGCTTTGCCGCGCAGAAGAGATCGGCGTGGCCGATTTGCCGGAGGAAGTGGCGCGGGGCGAGGCGCTCGTGCAAAAACGTTCCGCAGGTGCGCACGACAACGGGTTGGGCGAAAAGGATTTTCGGGAGGCAAAGCGCAGGTTTGAGGTGGCGTATTTGACCAAACAGCTTGCGGATCATCGATGGAATGTTTCGCGGACGGCGGCGACGATTGGCCTGCACCGGCAGAGCTTGCAGGAGAAGCTGCGGGAGCTCGGGATTCGGCGGCCGGGGCGAGAGCCGATCGAGGAAGAGTAGATAGCCTGAGTTTTTAGCTGATAAGGCAGAGGCGCAGAGTGCGGGTCGAGAACACAAGAGGAAGAATGGCGCTGGGGTACGTGTTGGCTGGCGGCGGGAGCACGCGTTTTGGGCGCGACAAGGCTTTGGTCGAGATTGACGGAACGCCAATGCTTTTGCGCATGCGGGCGCTGCTTGGCGATATCACGAGAGAAGTAAATGTAATAGCGGCTCCGCACAAATATGTGCCGCTTGGCATTACGAGCGTGCCTGACCGCTGGGAGGGGCAAGGCCCGCTGGCCGGAATCATCACCGCGCTTCTCACGACGAAGGAAACCGGCGGAGGGGCGGAGTGGAATTTGATTGCTGGATGCGACATGCCGTTTCTTACCCGGGAGTGGCTGACGTATCTTGTACAGCGGGCGCTCTCGAGCGGCGCGGAGGTCGTTACGCCGCAATCGGCGCAGGGGCTGGAACCCCTGTGCTCGTGCTGGCGGACGAGCGCGGCGGCTAAGCTGCAAAAAACGTTTGAGGGCGGCACTCGCAAAATCACCGAGGCGATGAAGCGCCTAGAGATGGAAATTGTTGACGAAGCGGACTGGAAGCGATTTGATACGGCTGGGCGGCTTTTCTGGAACATGAATACGGCCACGGACTACGACGAGGCGAAACGGATCTTGGAGGGGCAGCGCGCGTGAGCGAGATTCTTGCGAGCAATGAAGCACCCGTCGGTGGCGGTCAGTCCCCGAACTATTTTGAATTTCGCGACGTGTGCAAAGGTTTTGACGAGCGGCTGGTGCTGGATCACGTGAGCTTCACCGTGAAGCGCGCCGAAACCTGCGTGATTATGGGACGCAGTGGCGTGGGCAAATCTGTTTCGCTGAAGCACATCATGGGATTTCTCAAGCCGGACTCCGGGCGGATTTTCATTGATGGCCAGGACGTCACCGACTTCAGCGAGAAACAATTTGCGGCGATTCGGCGCAAGGTCACCATGGTGTTTCAGTCGGGCGCCCTTTTCGATTCCCTGACAGTCGCCGACAACATCGCGTTTCCAATGGAGGCGCAGCCGGGTTTGACCGCGGACGACATCGATGCGAACGTGCAGAAGCTTGCGCATTTGCTGGAAGTCGATCACGTGCTGGACAAATTGCCTGGCGAGCTATCGACGGGCATGCGGCGGGCGGTGGCCATTGCGCGAGCGCTGGCACAGAATCCGGAGGCGATTTTGTACGACGAGCCGACGACCATGGTCGATCCCATCATGGCCGGGCACATGGGCAGCCTCATTTTGCGGCTGAAAAACGCCTTTCACAGAACTTCGGTCGTCGTGACCCACGATACGCATCTGGCCAAGCGCCTTGCCGACAACGTGGTTTTCTTGCAGGACGGCAGAGTTACGTTCTTTGGATCTTGGCATGACTTTGAAAATTCCGACGATCCTTTCCTCCAAAACTTCCTCAAGCAAGACGAACTCATCCCCGAGCTGGACGTGACTCTGTGAGCCAGCAGGGCTCCGATATAACCGGAACAGTATCGTCGAGCGCTGCTAATCCTATTGCGCAATTGCGCAAGGAAATGGGGTTTTGGGATGTGCTGCTGTTCAACATTGCGACCGTGCTGGGTCCACGATGGATCGCGGCGGCGGCGCACAACGGCACGTCGTCGATCAGCTTGTGGCTGATTGCCGCGGTTTTCTTTTTTGTGCCTACCGCGATGGTGATTAACGAGCTGTCATCGCGGTTTCCGGAAGAGGGCGGGCTGTACGTTTGGGCCAAGGAAGCATTTGGCGATTTTCACGGCTTTGTGGCCGGCTGGAATTATTGGATTTACACGGTCTTTTATTTTCCGGGGCTGCTACTGGCCAGCGCGGCGATGAGCGCGTACATCGTCGGTGAAGGAGGTGGGGCGCTGGCGCAGGATCGCACGTTTTTGCTGGTGGTTTCGTTGGGATACCTGCTCGTCGCCGTGATCTTGAACATTATTGGGTTGAATGTCGGCAAGTGGCTGCAGAATGCCGGCGGGGTTTCCACCTACGTGCCGTTGCTGATTCTCGCGAGCCTTGCAGGAATCGTGTGGCTGCGGCAAGGATCGGTGACGCATTTCACGGTTTCCAACATGCTGCCGCATTGGAATTGGGACACGGTCAACTTTTGGTCGCAGATTGCGTTTGCATTCACCGGACTGGAGCTCGTTTCCGCGATGAGCGCGGAGGTTCGCGATCCGCGACGCACGCTCCCGCGCGCGGTGTTCGCGGCCGGAGCGCTGATCGTGTTGATGTACATCGTCGGTACGGTCTCGGTGCTGGTGTTGGTGCCGGCGCCGGAAGTCTCCCCGACCTCGGGCGTGTTTCATGCGATCACCGTCGGCGCGATCGCGCTGAAAATCGGTTTTGTGGGCATTCTCGCGGCGATTCTCGTCACCGTGGGAAATGCAGGCGGCGTCGGCAGCACGGTGGCGGGAATCGCACGCGTGCCCTTCGTCGTGGGGATTGACCAGTATCTGCCGAAGGCCTTCGGGAAAATTCATCCGCGCTGGAAAACGCCGTACGTATCGATCATTGTGCAGGCGGTGGCCTCCGGCGCGATCCTGCTGCTCAGCCAAGTGAGCGAAACGACGCGCGGCGCGTATCAAGGCCTGGTCGACGTCGCCATCATCCTCTACTTCATTCCGTTTCTTTATATGTACGCTGCGGCGATCAAGCTGGCCGGCCGCAAGGACCGGCTGGAAAATCCGCAGGCGGTGCTGATTCCAGGCGGAAAGCCGGGCGTATGGATCGCGAGCGGCATCGCGTTTGTTGTGACGCTGCTCTCGATTATCGTCTCGGTCTTGCCGCCGGGTGATTCAGCGAATCGCGCCCTGTTCCTGATTAAGGTCGTGGGTTCTACGCTGGGTGCGCTGGCACTCGGACTGACGCTGTACTATCGCGGCGTGAGACAGAAGAGGGCCGAGGCGTCCCGGGCCTAATAAATGGACCAAACTCCGGGCGTGGCGAGCTCGACGAGGTGGTTGTCCGCATCGCGAAAATAAAGGCTGGTTCCGCCACGCGGCCAGCGAACACGGCTCTCGATCGAGATTCCTTTTTCGGCGAGTCGCTTTTCCCACCCGGGCAGGTCTTCCGTAGAAATTGAGAAGGCAAGATGAAGAGGGCCGCTGCCGTCGTGGGGGCCCATTTTTCCGAACGGCAATTGCGTGACTTGATTCGATGCGCCGCGCTTGAAAAGGAGCAGCACGCTGCGGCCTCCAACGCTATAGGCGCGGAAGCGTTCGTCGCCTTCGATCCGTGTGAGAGTGAACAGTTCCTCGTAAAAACGAGCGGCTCGATCGAGGTCATCGACATAAATGGCCGTTTCGAGGACTCCGGTTAGATAAGACATGTTTCGAAATCCCGTTCGGGCTAAAAGCCTTGCTCCACAAGGCTAGCTGCGGTCAGTCGTGAAGTTGACGCCTCTTTTCGCGCTTCCAGGTAGCGCTCGACGTATTTGCCGAGGATGTCGCCTTCCAGGTTGACGGCGTCACCGGGTTTGCGGCCGCGGATGTTGGTGTGCTCGTAGGTGAACGGGATGACCGCGATCTCCGCGATGTGCTCGCGCCAATTTGCGACCGTGAGGCTGATGCCATCGATGGTGATGGAGCCTTTTGGCACGATGTAGCGCGCGAAATCCTCGGGGAGTCGCACCGCATACCACCAGTTGTCGCCCTCGGGCCGCAGATGCGCGACGCGGCCGGTTCCATCGACATGACCCAGGACAAAGTGGCCGCCGAATTCTTTTCCGGCGGTCAGGGGCTGCTCGAGATTTACGCGCGCGCCTTTTTTCAGGGCGCCGCCGCTCGCACCGAAGGAAGTCTTGCGAATGGTCTCGCCGGAAAGATCGGCGGAGAAGCGGTCTTTGTCGACCGAGGTGATGGTGAGGCAGCAGCCATTCACGGCGATGCTGTTGGACGCAGCGAGCTTTGTAGCGAGCGTTGGCGCGTGAATGGTGACGCGGCCGCCGTCGTTTTGCAGCGAGAGAGCCTCGATGGTTCCGAGGTGCTCGATGATTCCGGTGAACATTGATATCCGAGAATAGCATCTCGTATGCGAAATTCGACAGTCATAGGGGCGTTCGGTGGGACAGCCAGAAATGGCTGTCCCACGTTTCATTCGCGATAGACGTCTTGGAGAGAGGCTTCGATCGCCACGTCGGGACCGAATTGCTGGACGTGGATATTTGGCAACGGCGCTTCACCCAGCGCTGGCATGTGCGCGAACGGCACGCCTGTTTCGCCGGCGAATTTCGGGGCGTAGAAAAGCATTAGTTTGTGAACAGCGCCTGCGGAAAGCGCGGCACCGTTCAGGGTGGGGCCGGCTTCGAGCTGCGTGCTCAGAATGTCGCGCTTGCCCAATTCGGTGAGCACGGCATTGAGATCGATGCGCCCCCGGATTACGCGAGCGCGCACCACCTCGACGCCTTGGTTTTGAAGGCGGCGCGCTCTTGCTGACTTGAGCGGGGCCGCAGTGAAGACGAGGAGATCGTCATCTGCGGTTTTGACGATGCGCGAGCTAAGCGGCAGGCGCAGCTTGGAATCGAGTACGACGCGCAGCAGGCGTTTGCGGCGCGGAAGGCCGCTGCGGTCGGTCAGCAGCGGATCGTCCGCGAGGATGGTGCCGATACCGGTGAGCAGCGCGTCCGAGGCGTGGCGCATGCGCTGCACTTCGGCGCGGGATTCTTCGGAGGTAATCCAGGTTCTCTTTTTTTTCTGCTGCGCCTTCGGAAGAGCCAACTGGCCGTCGAGCGTTAGCGCCGATTTCAGCGTGACGAACGGCTTTTTCGTGCGAATCCAGCAGGCGAACGCCTCGTTGAGGCGGCGCGCGTCGTCTTCGAGCACGCCGCAAACAGTTTCGATATTTGCGGCGCGGAGGCGCTCGAAGCCGCGGCCAGACGTTGCCGGATTGGGATCCTGCATCGCGGCGGCCACGCGGCGAATGCCTGCGGCGATGATGGCATCGGTGCACGGGCCGGTGCGGCCCGTGTGATTGCAAGGCTCAAGGTTGACGTACAGCGTCGCGCCTCGCGCTTTCTCTCCTGCGAACTTCAGCGCAACGATCTCCGCATGATCGCGCCACTCATATTGGTGAAAGCCTTCGCCTACGATTTGGCCCTCACGAACAATCACGCAACCGACGTGCGGATTGGGACTGGCCAAGCCGATGCCCTTGCGCGCCAGGTTCAGCGCGTGTTCCATGAAACGAATGTCGTGTGCGTCCACGAATCAGTCGAAGAGCGAGTTGACGTAGATTTCCGCGTCGAAGGGGACGAGGTCGTTAATTTGCTCGCCGGTGCCGACGAAGCGGATGGGGAGGGCGAGCTCGCGCGAAATCGCCACCACGATGCCGCCTTTGGCGGTGCCGTCGAGCTTGGTCAGGATGATACCGGTGACGCCGACCGTGGAGGTGAACTCGCGAGCCTGCGCGAGGCCGTTCTGGCCCGTGGTGGCGTCGAGAACGAGCAGGACATCGTGCGGTGCGCCAGGAATCACTTTAGCGGCGGTGCGCTTCATTTTTTCCAGCTCGGCCATGAGATTGGACTTTGTGTGCAAGCGGCCGGCGGTGTCCACGATGACCGCGTCGGACGAGCGCGCTTTCGCGGCGGTTACCGCGTCAAAGACGACCGCGGCGGGATCGGCGCCGGACTTCTGCTTGATCACTTCGATGCCATTGCGCTGCGCCCAGATTTCGAGCTGCTCCACGGCCGCGGCGCGGAAAGTGTCCGCGGCGCAAAGAATCACGCTGGAGCCTTCCTTGCGCAAGCGATTCGCAAGCTTGCCAATGCTGGTGGTTTTTCCGGCGCCGTTGACGCCGACAATAAAGATAACGCGCGGGCCTTTGCCGTTGGACGAGCCAGCCACAACGGCGGGCAGCTTCGGTTTCGAGGCGGCGTCGAGGATGCGCACGATGTGCGACTTGATTTCAGTTTTTAGCTGCGAAGCGTCGGAGAGCGCGTTGCGGTCCAGTTTTTCGCGCACGGCATCGAGAATTTCGCGCGTCGTGCCGACGCCCAAATCGGCCGAAAGCAGCGCGTTTTCCAGCTGTTTCAGAAGCGCCGGATCGACCTTCTTTTCGCCCAGGAAAATCGTGTCGACGGTCTCAGACAGCGCCGCCTTGGTCTTGCTGACGCTGGCCTTAAGCCGCTCCGCCAGCGTCGGTTCCGGTTTGCCGAAGAGAGAAATCATTTGTGGCGCGCTTACGTGAAGCGCCAAACAAAATTGTAACAGAAGAGCAGTCTGGGCATTCTGAACCAGACGTGCCCATTGGACGTTCTAGAATTGTCTTACGTCGGGGTCCTTCGGCCATCCTCATCGGGTGGCCTCAGGATGACACCGCTTAGCTTGGGAGCTGCGTTCGTTTACACCTGGACTTCGACGGCGCTGAGGCGGAGCTTGCCGGCGTCGACGGCGGCATCGAGCGCGTTGACGACCACGGTGTCGAACTTACTGCCCGCGAGCGCTTTGATTTTGCCAAGGGCGTAGTCGAGGTCCATCGCGGATTGATACGGGCGATTGGTGGTCATAGCGTCGAGCGTGTCGGCCACGCCGATAATGCGCG
>DATNMD010000035.1:0-128671 GCA_035602505.1 Candidatus Acidiferrum sp. | reverse complement strand
TGGTCAGCTTTATGGATTACGATCTCGGCTACGTTGACCTGGAGGAAAAAACCCTGCAGCCTCTCGACAATCCGTTTGGCCCCAAAGTGTTACCCATGTAGCCGGTACGTTCTGTTACCTATGTGTCCGGGCCGGACCCGGGTTTGCTTGGTATCGCTAACGGGACTCGAACCCGTGACTTCCGTCGCTCGGCGGCCCGCAATCTCGTCAAGTCCGGTGTGGACCGTCGTACAGCGATGAAGATCACCGGCCACAAGACCGAGGCGATCTTCGAACGCTACAACATCAAGACAACCGACGATGTGAAAGCAGCGCTTCTGAAGGTGGGACGATACAAAGGGGCGGGCACAGTTACCCAGATTGCTGAAAAATCGACCGCACGCTAAACTGTTTCAAGTGGCCCGGTAGAGTAATCGGTTAACTCGTCACCCTCTCAAGGTGAAGATTACGGGTTCGACTCCCGTCCGGGCTACCAAATGTCGCTTCATGGCCAATGCGAAATTCAAAGAAAAGTTCGTGGATTTTGTGGATGTCCTAGGCTTCAAGAAGCTCATTGAAGCAGCCGAAGCAGGCACTCCGGCGCCTTTGGACGACGTATTTGAGGTGCTAAAAGAGCTTGGATCGGCAGAAGAGGGGCACAAATTCGCAAAACATGGGCCAAAAGTTTGTCCGCAAAGTACGTATATCCAACGAAACCTCGACTTCCAGATAACCCAAGTCACCGACTGCTTTAACGTCGAAGGTCCGTCGAAGGCAAGATATACGCCTTGACAGGAACCTGCGAATCACCAATGAGTCGTTTGCAGGTTTGTTTTGCGTCGTGCCTGTCAGCGACGATGAGCGAAAATATCGGCTTGTTTGAGATGCGACGTGCTGAATGCAGAGCGCGGAAGGCCGTGCTGAAGCCGCAACGTTCTGCCCGATAGCGCACATCGTCAGCAAAGAATGTGCAAGTGATAGAGCGTTCCGAAATATTTCTCAGAAGTATCTTCAATCAATCGAAAGCGACTCCAAGCTGACGCCAGCCGCACTTAAGGTGAATCCATAACCAATGTTGATAGTCGGAATATAAGCTAAGCGCAGGTTACTGCGACAACCGTAAAGGTATGATATTTGCCGCGTTCGGGAGCGGACAGAAGCAAAAGCTACATTTCAAATGTAAGGCGAGATATCTATCTGCTTGTGGGCAGAGGCACGTTCAGCCGAGCCAGCACGTCCGGCAGCTCCGCGCTGAATCCACAATCGTATGCTCTGTGAGACCACGGGGTTCGAAAAGTACCCCGTATCACTGCACCGCGCTGGCGCAAGTAAAAGGCGGTCATGAAGGCTCTCTCCCGGCCGTTCTTGAGGCGAACGCGCAGCGGGACTTCACTAGCCCATCCGCCGTGGCTAGAGGTAAACCATTGAACCTGGTGCAGTGTGGAAACAAGATTCGTCTTGGCGGACTCTTCGGATATTACGACGCTATCGAGTGAGATTGACTCAACACTTTCGGGCTGCAGCGTTCTGAGGAAATAAAAGCCGCGCACCCCAGCCACGAGGCTGCTCAAAAAGGTGTACCCCAGAAACAGGAAGAGAGCCAGAAATACCAACGTCCTGGCATGCTTCCACCATTTCTCCCCAGACCTAACGATCAGCCAAATGACCAGGCCGAAGGCGCCTAAAAAGACCAAGGGGATCAGGTCCCGCAGGATCGCCTTCAGCCCAATCAAGAGTCCCCCTAGAAATTGGGTGTGACATAAGGTTCGGTGTAATAGGTGTAAGACGCGGTGAAGCCAAAGCTAGGGCCATTAGTGGGGTTGACGCTCTTCGTCCAGGTGTAAGCGCCGGGCGAAGTTCCACTTGGCGCCGAACTGCAAACAGTTACATCGGGAGTGAGCGGGAATCTCGGGAGAAATTTCGCAAAACTACCGAAGGCTCCAAAACAGAAGAACGGCCCTGCATAGCTTCCGGCGGTTGGCGTCTCGTAAGCCGCGCCGACATAGGCGCTGCCGGTAATCGTATCACCGAACCCAGAAGGAGCTTTGAATTTGTTGGTGGCCTTGTCTCCGCACCCAATGCACCAACTAATGTTTACCCCGACGTATCCGTAAATCCACAACTGATTGGGCCAGTGGAATGGATATAGGATGTCGACGCCGCCGCCAAAATTGAGGAGCGACAGCCCAGCTGCAATTCCTTTGGCCACGGGTGATGTAGCAAACTTGCCCGCGATTTTCCCGACGTTGGCTAAGACCGTGTAGCCGACGAGAGCCGCGTCGGGAAGCTTCAAAAACGCGCCGGGCGGGAGTTGCTGGTATGTAATACCCCCAAACACGCCTGCGACGAAACTCAGGACTCCAACTGTCGTTAGTCCCGCCGATATTGAAGTCAGGGTACTGTCAATGGCGAGGCTGATGCTGATATCTATGAGGTCCTGCAAACCGGTTGGGTCAGAGTTATTAATCGGGTCGGCGTTCGCGTACAAATAGCGGTGCAACGAGATCGGCGATTCGGGATCACCATCCAAGGGATCCGTCGTGATGAATCGCCCTGTGAATGCGTTGTAGTAGCGTGCCCGCGAATAGAAGTAACCGAGGTCGGTGTCAAACTGTTCCCCGGCGAACAGGAATTCGTTCTGCGTTGTTCCGACGGAATGGATGAGATTCCCGAAGGCGTCGTAGTCGTACGCATCCGTAGCTGCGCCGGTTGCATCGGCTAGCGCCCGGACGGAGCCGTGGCCATCATAGACGTAGAAACTGGTAACCGTCGTGCCGGAACTCGCGAGGAACTGGGTTTGGCTGATTCGGTCCAAACCGTAGACGAATGTCCGGGTGTTGTTACCGGAGATGGTCTCTCGGACGACTTGTGGTAAACCAGTTGGATTCAGGTCATCTACGAGATACTTGGTGGTCACGCCGCCCACGGTCTTCGAAACACGGTTGCCATCGCCGTCGTAAACTATCGTCACCGTGCCCGCGGTAGTGGTATGCGAGATCAGACGGTTCTCAAAGTCATATATGTTGTTCAAGCCAGCAGAAGAAAGGGTGTTGCCGTTCGGATCATAGGTGTCAGTACTCAGCCGGTCGTTCGCATCATAGGAAAGCAGACCGGCCGGAATCGCCGCTAGCGTGGAACTCCTCTGCAACCGGTTGCTCACGGAGTCAAACGTGTAGCTAACAGTGCCGTTCTGACCATTCGGATCGCCGGAAATCCCTTCCGAAGTCAGGCGATAGCTGTTGTCGTAGGCATAGTTTACTGTGCGGCCACTGAGTTCTGCCACCGTCAGACGGTGTCCGACTGCATCCAGCGTAGAGGCGTAGCTCGCAAGGTGCAAAGCGCCTTTGTTGATGCCCAGATTAGTCAACTGGTTTTTGGTGTTGTAAGCATAGGCGTGTACGACGCCGTTGGGATATGCAACGCTGGTCAAATTACCCACGGCGTCGTAGCTGTAGCTAGTAATGCCTGTGGTGGGATCCGAAACGGAAGCCAACCTGTTGAGCTGGTCGTAGGTGTAGGCGACTAGCGCGCCACTGTTGAGCGAGATCAGATTACCTGCGGGGTCATAGGAGTAGGAAAGTGTCCCGTTCGGCTTAACGACCTGAACGAGACGGTTGGCGGAATCATACTGGTAAGTTGATGTCCCGCTTGGATCGGTCATCGTGGCCCGCAGGCCGGAAGTCGTGTAGGTAAATGTCACTGGCGATGCATGAAAGCTTGCATCTGGTGTCTTGGACAGGAGATGGTTCAACGTGTCATACGTATAGGTCGTGATTTTCCCGTTGAAGTCTGTGTGAGAAGTCATGTTTCCAGAATTATCGTAAGCAAAGTTTTCGGATTGCCCACCGGGGAGTGTGCGGCTGATCCGGTGACCGCGCTGGTCGTACGCGAAGGTGGTTGTGTGATTGTTCGCATCCGTCTGGCTAATAAGGTTACCCACCTCGTCGTAAGCATGCTTCGTCACTTGAGCCAAAGCGTCGGTTACGGAGACCAGACGCCCCAAGGCATCGTAACTGTACTGGGTCGTCTTGCCCGCGGCATCCGTCTTGGAGAGAACCTTACCCAGGTTGTCGTATACAGTCGTTTGGAAGGTACCGTCTGGGTAGGTCACCTTGGTAACGTCATTCGCGACGTCATACTGGTATGAAGTGGTGTGGCCATTCGGGTCGGTTGCTGTGAGCCGGTTGCCAACGGCATCGTAGGTGTAGGTTGTGACTCCACCCTTCGCGTCCGTCACCGTCAGGGCTCTCCCGGCGACGTCATACGTTGTGCTCGTGACATTCCCTAGTGGGTCGGTTGTCGAGATCACTTGTCCGATGGCGTCGTAAGTCTTGCTTGTAGTGTTGCCAAGGGCGTCGGTCGTGGAGATCATGCGGCCCAGGGCGTCATAAGTGAAGGAAGTTGTGGCGTTTGAGCGAGAAGTAAATTGGATCCGGCGACCGTTGGCGTCATAGTTGGTCAATTCTCTTGTTCCGTCCGGGTAGTTGGTCTGGATGAGCTGACCCGAGGCATCATATTGGAACGTTGTCACGCGACCCAGTCCGTCGGTTGTTGAGGCCTTCTTGCCGATTGGATTGTAGCTCGTCTGAGAGGTCGAGCCATCGGGGGACGTGATTTTCACAACTCGATTCATAGAATCGTATTGGTATTGGGTCGTGAGAACCTGCGGCCCCGAGGGCGTGGTCCTTGTGATCGTTTGGCTCAAGCGGTTCCCGTTCGCATCGACCGTGTAATTTGTGACGGTGCCTGCCGTATCCGTTTGACTGGCCAAGTTGCCGCCAGCGTCGTAAGTAAATGAGACCGTCTTGCCATTCAAGTCAACCGACGAGTTAATCCGGCCGTTTGCTCCGTAGGCGATGGTCTTTGTATGGCCGAGTGGGTCGGTTGCCGTCAGCTGGTTGCCGCTTGCATCGAACGTATTTGAAGTAGCGAAGTTTCCGTTCGCATCCTTAAACGTAGCGATCTGGCTAAGCGAATTGTAGGTGTAGGTGCTGATGTTACCCAAAGGATCGGCTTCCGTCAGCCGATTGCCGTTGGCATCGTAGGTGTAGTTGTAGGTCTTGCCGAGCGCGTTTGTCCTGCTGGTAAGGTGGTCGTTCGCGTTGTAAGTGAAGGTAGTGAGATTCCCCAGAGCGTCCGTTTTGGACAGCACGTTGCCGTGGGCATCGTAGACAAACGTAGTCGGGTTCCCGAGAGCATCAGTGACCGTCTCACTACTGGACCCAGGTGTGTTCGTGAGGTTGATGACATGGCCGAACGCATCGATTTCCTGTATGAGCCGACCGGAATCGTCGTAGACGCTGCGAACCGGCTGGTTGCCGCTCGGATCCTTAAAAGAGAGCAAATTGTGGTTCCCGTCGTAGGTAAACGTTGAAACGTTGCTGATTTGGTCGGTGAACGTGGTGAGGTCGCCGCTCGCATTATAGTTGTAGGTCAGAACATGGGCCATGGGATCGGTGATGGTGGTGATGCGGTTTTGAGCATCTCGCGCAAAGATGACGCCTTTCCCAGTCGAAGACGTGATGCCAGTGGAGCTGAACGTCAACGTATTTGCGTTCGTGTCCTTTATGCTTTGTATGCCGAACGTGCGGCTGACCGTAAGCTGCTGTCCGGTCGGCAGCGTCAAAATGAACTGATCCGGATCCACGGGCATGACCGTGTCGAAATCGAGTAGTTGTACGGGGCCCGGGAAAGAGCCGAGCACAAATAGGCCCGTGGCGATCGGGGCCGTCAGAGTCGCATTGGCTGGAGTGGCGCCGATCGGCGTAAAAG
The DNA here is from genome assembly GCA_035602505.1 of Candidatus Acidiferrum sp. Taxonomy (GTDB): domain Bacteria; phylum Acidobacteriota; class Terriglobia; order Acidiferrales; family UBA7541; genus Acidiferrum. The sequence continues at coordinate 122,920 of DATNMD010000035.1, read as the reverse complement.
CCATGTCCACGAAGGTAGGCGGAGTCAGCAGGGAGCACTGCGTCGCTGACGTCAGAGTCGGCTGGAATTGGTAAATCGTTCCGCCCTGAAGCCTTATGCTGACAACATAGTTTTGTGCTGGAACAATACAGTAGGTCGGGAGGAATCCGCTGCTTTTGGTTCCAGTCCAGTTCTGTCCCAGAACTCCATTCACGTCGACTTTGGTTGTCTTGATGCTGAGTGACCAGCCGAAGCCGAAGTCTCCGCTGCTCTTGACGCGGCTGTCGTAGGTGCGGATAACCTGGATAGGGATGCCCGCGACCGGAACGGTCAAGTCGTTGAATGACAGGGTGAAGTTGCCTACCTTCACATTTCTTGTGACCACGACGTTGACGATGATGGTGGCGGTTTGGCCGGACTGATCCACGCCAGTTAGGCGGATTTGGGCGATGCCGTTCAGAAGCAGGCTCGGGTCCAACGTGCCACTTACTGTTGCACTTGTCCCGGCGGCAAACTGCGTGAAAATGGTTGACGCGCTGGCTTGGTACTCGAGGATCCAGTTGGACAGATTGGGGCTGGTGACTGTGCCCGTGACCGTCGTCGGAGCGGTGACTTCAGCGCCCTCCGTCGGGCTGGTGATGGTCACAACCGGCGCCGAACCGATGACCGGACCTAGTACAAGGAACCCACTGTTCGACAATGAGGCCTGCTCAACACCGGTTTGCACCGTAACGGGGGTGCGCAAGCCCACTGCCGCCGCAGCGTCTATGGCGATCTGCGCCGTGGCCGTTGTGGGTCCTGTCACGCTGATGGGTCCAAATCCACCTGCTAAAGCCCCTCCCACAGAGATTCCTGCTCCAAAGTTAGCCTGCGAAACCCCTTGCTGGAAATTCGTGGCCGTCCCATGAATAGTCACGACAAGCGTCTGCCCTTTTTGAGCCGAACTTGGAGTGAGAGACGAAAGGACTGGCGTGCCGTGAACGACAAAGCCGCTGACGAGGTTTGCTTGCTCTGATCCCGTCTGAACCACTACCGTCCGCGAGCCCACGACAGCATTGTTGGGCACACTTACCTGCGCCGTTGCTGTGGTCGCACTAGTGACTTGCACTGGCCCATAACCGCTTGCAGGGCCCCCGCCAACCGAAATCTGAGGGCCAAAGTTAAACTGGGTTATTCCCTGCACAAAATGCGTGTTCTGAGCTGTAATCAAGACTTGGATGGCTTGACCTGGAAGGGCCGAATTCGGCGTTAGCGAAAGGATTGCGGGCCCGCCGACCGGTTGCGTCACCGTGAAGGCATTCGCCAGAGACACCGTCTCCGCGCCGGTCGTCACCGACACGTTGCGCGCGCCTGCTGCCGCCGCCGCATCGATGTTCACCACCGCCGTGGCGGTGGTCGCCGTGTTCACCGTCAGCGAGGCTACCGTGATGCCCGCGCCGAAGCTGGCCGTGCTCGTCCCCTGCACCCAGTGTGTGAACTGCCCCGTCAGGTTCACGCTCTCGTTCGTCTGCCCCTGTTGCCCGGTGTTGGGATTTACCGTCTGCAGCACCGGCGGATTCGCTGTGGAGGTGATTGTGAAGCTGGAAAGCAGCTGTTCTGAACCGGTAGCTACGAGCGTCGTCCGAACGCCTCCAGCGGCGTTGCCATTGATTGTCACTTGGGCCGTTGCACTCGTCGGGCTCACCACCGTCACAGGTCCGAGGGCTCCATCTGCCGCTCCCCCAACCGAAGTACCTGCCCCAAAACTAGCCACGGTTGACCCCTGCACAAACCCCGGATTGGATCTGCTGATGGTTACAGCGACCGTACTTCCCGGGTTCCCGGAGTTAGGAGTCAAGGTGAGCGTGGCAAGAGGGATGACTTGAACGCTCGAGCAATTGACACTCGAAAAACTCGTGCCGGTTGACGTCGTTCCGTTCAACGATACAGCGTAAGTATTCGGAGTGAGGCCGGAAGGAATTTGAACCTGCACCCGGCGGGTAGTTCCCAGCAGGGTCTGGACGCCCGTCGCCGTTGCGTTCGCCAAGGGCGCGCCACCGCAAGTGGCAGCAAACGAAACCGTCACGTTTATCGGTGGAATCGTGCCACTCGGAAAGCCGGAACCGGTCACGTACACAAGGTTAACGCCGGCCTCGCCCTGACTCGGAACTGTCGACGCCGTTAACTGGATGGGTATAGAGACGGCCGGGAATGCCCCGGCCAGCGCCGCGTGGACCGGCGGCCGCGAGACCGGACCGGCTTTGGCCTGGGCCTGCCAGTCCGGACCAGGCGAGAGGAGACTGACGAGGAGGATGCTGACAAAAACTCTTGCAAACTCGCGGATTGAACCACGGTTGTGCGCTAGCATGGGCCGGCCCCCGTCCGTAAGCTTCTCTCTCACCAAAAGAAATCAGCTGAGGATTCGCCGAATTGAGCCTTTTGATCCTACGGTTCGTTGTCAGCGCTTTCGGTCGAAGAGAAGTAAACCTGCCAATGAAAGGATCAGCAAGACCAAGGTCCTCGGTTCAGGCACAGCGTTGGCTGGGACGGTGTTTGCATTAAATAGTACGAGATCCCCATCCTGAAGTGGCCCACTCGAGGCACCAATAAGAGTTGTGGAGAACGTCGACAGAATGGTCGCGGTCGAACCATCCGCAAGCGTTACTCCCAATGGAGCGAAGGTTCCCGTTAAGGTGGCAGACAACACATCGCCCGCAGCAAACGCCTGTCCGGACGAGAAGTCCCCTAAACCATCGGTCGCTAGTAGTGGAACCAGCTGACTCGTTCCGTTTGCAAGCTGCGCAATGAGGGAAAGATTAGAAAGGGTCAGTTGCGTTGCTATTAAACTGCCCCCGAATGGCTGCGTGGCATTGAGCACATCGAGCCCGAATGTGGCCGCTGCTAATCCTGTTGGATTCAGATTGTCGAAGGAGAGGACACCTACGGGGATCGCGTCAGCGTTTGCGCTTGTCGAAAACAGCCCAAGTAATAGAACCACCCACAGTGTTCGCCGCACCATCGAGCGCATGTGCTCCCCAAAAGCGGCTCCGCTCTCACCCAAGACAGGGTCCGCTCCACGTACTGGAAACCTACGGCAGATGAAGTGCCAATATTCTGGGTTGCAAATAAACGCGTTAATGACAAATGAGCATGCACTTAACCAAACCGCTGCACAAATGAGGAACGCCCTTGCCGATGTTTTCGCCAACTTCCGCCCCCTTGTCTCGAATGGCGTATTAATTGATCAGCCCGAGAATTTGTACCAAGCGAAGAGAGAGTCTAGAACAGACGTCCGCGGAGGATGATGATTCGTACCGATTTCTGCTTCAGAGTTGTGTATATAGCGTCTCGACCCGCACTAGTTTCCGGTCGGCGGGACAACGGGTGGGGGCGGCGGAGCTAAGCCATACGCACCGACCGTTCTGCCCGTATGAAGATCCAGTTTGCTCAGGTAGCCGCTGCCATAATTTGCAACCCATAGATTGCTGCCATCGAAGGCGATCGCAGTGGGCTGGCCTCCTGCCTGGAAGGGACCCTCAACAACGCCATCGGCCGGATGAACTCTGAAAAGCGCAGAGTCGCGGCTGCTGGCAACCCATAGATCGTGTTTATCAAAAAGGAGAGCAGAAAGACCGTTACCCAATTCGAGTTTGCCTAGGATCTCTCCGTCAGAGGCGCGCAATTTGCTGAGGGTATTGTTTTCGCTGTCCGCGACCCATAGGTTTGTTCCATCAAACGCGATAGCGATGGGAGAAGACCCTGCGATACACGTTCCCTCCACGGTCCCGTCACTGATTTTCAGCTTTGTGACAGTTCCAGTTTTCTGATTCGCTACCCATAGGTTTTTTCCCTCCACAGCAAACGCCGAAGGTCCGCCACCAACGCTGAAAGTTCCCAACGACTTTCCGTCGGCCGCCCGCAGCTTGGTAACCGAGTTTGCGCCGCTATTCGCTACCCAGATCGTGTTTGTGTTCTTTTCGAAAAGAACTGCTGTAGGGTTTGCACCGACATCGAAAGTGCCCATAACTTGCTCATCGTCTGGGCTGATTTTTGTTATATGGTTGCTCCCGCTGTTCGTCACCCACAGGTATCGACCATCAAAGGCCAAGCCGAGCGGCTTATCCGCGACAGACAGACTTCCCAGAATTTTGCCGTCGGAAAGGGCTACCCGGACGATCCGGTTGTAATTGGTGTTTGAAATCCAAAGGCTATCGTCGACGACGACCATCGTCTCTGCAACTCTATCAGAGGTAATCTCGGAGAGTGGCCCTTGATCAAAGGCGACGGTCCGGACGGAACTGATGTGACCCATGGCGAGGGAAGGTTGGGCGAACCCCGATGGCTCCCGGAGGGCAATCGCTGAAACCAGCACCAAAGTCAGTCTTTCTTTAATCACTCGCGTGCTCATCGGTTGGCTCTCAAACCATCCTACAAACGTCGATAACTCGGTTCGCCCCTTGATCGCTGATTTGTATTCCAAAATCCACTTGAAGTAGAAGCATGGATTCAACATGTTTTCAAGTTGAATTTGCAGGCTGCAGGCGCTGGACTTGGCGCCATTGTTTCAGAACGATAACGGATTTGCAGCAGGAGGAGAGAATTAGTTCGCAGCTCTAAAGGTCCGCTTAAACTCTTATTACCTCGTAAGGCCATGAGAGTGACGGTGCGTTTCGTGTGACAGAGTATCTTTTACGGTAGGCTTGAGAAAATCATCGCCCAGATGCGTTGATGAGTCTTCGGCTGGCGGTATGTATGTCGCATTCGCGGCTGCCATTGTTCCGCCCTGGTTGCTCTTCTATACTTCTCGCCGGACTATTCATGCTCATCGCGCTATTTGCCCTCGTTCTCTGGAGCCTAACGCCCAAGGCACAAGCTTCGGCCGCTACAGATAGAGTTGAGCAATTGCAGATTGCGGATTCACAGTGCATGCTCAAGCAATTTCAAGAAGCTGAAAGCACCTACAAAAGACTACTTGTTGCTTTCCCTGATTTCACGGAAGCCCTTACAGGACTTGGAAGATGTTACATGACGATGGGTCGGGCTAGCGATGCCGTTCGAGTATTCAGCGAACTGGTGAGACGAAAGGGCAAGGATCGACAGGCAAATCTCGACCTTGCCCATGCGCTCGTTGATTTGAATCAGTTTTCCCCCGCCGAACATTTATTGAAGACGCTTCTGGCTGCTGACGACCGCGATAAAGAGAGTTGGTATTATCTCGGCGTTCTCATGTATCAGAACGGGTACTTCGGTTCCGCAGATGCTGATCTTGAGAAATCCATAGACCCTTCTTCGACCGATGCTGGGCGCACAACCAAACTCTCGATATATCGGGCCGTCTGTTGGGTGCACCTGGGAAGAACGAAGGAAGCCGAAGCTCTGATGACGACGCTGGCGAAGGATCCAAGCGCCCAGAAAGACCCTGACCTGCTCCTGGTGTTCGCACAACTTCTTTACGAGACAAACCGGCCCGGCATGGCTCTCCAAAGAATTGATCAGGCCATTCTTGCTAGGCCGGATTTGGCAATGGGATATTTCTGGAGAGGAAAGGTCCTCTACAGGCTAGGACGCTTGCACGAGGCGGCAACTGCAGAGGAAAAAGCTCTGCACATGATACCCGAATTCCCCTACCCACGAAGTTTACTCCTCAAAATCTATCAAGCGCAGGGCCGCACAGACAAAGCCGCCGAGCAAGCCGAGTGGCTCCATGCCTATGAGGAACACCGAAACTTGGGAACACCGCACTAGCCCAAAAGCGAGTGACTCGTCCTCCTCGCCCCCAAAAGACGAGCCGCCGAAAGGTCTGACACGGGTTTCTGCCAAATGAGGCTTAATCACATTTTGCTGCTACTTCTGCTGCTTTGCCCTCCCTTCGTAAGGGCGCAAATTCAATTTGAAGAAATTGCGCAACGCGCCAGCATTCATTTCAAACTAGAAAACGGCGCAGCAGGTGACTTTCATCAGGTGGAACTGATGGTTGGTGGAGTCGCGGCTTTTGATTACAACAACGACGGCTGCACCGATATCTTTTTCACGAATGGCGCAGCACTTCCTTCTTTAAAAAAAGATTCGCCCAAATACTACAACCGGCTTTTCCGAAATAATTGCGATGGTTCCTTCACGGACGTCACCGAACAAGCAGGTTTGGCCGGCGAGGGCTATTCCATGGGCGCGGCCGCCGCAGACTACGATAACGACGGCTTTGTCGATCTGTTTGTCACCGGTGTGAACCGAAACTTTCTTTACCGCAACAAGGGTGACGGAACTTTTGAGGATGTTACCGAAAAAGTAGGCTTGACTGGAGTCCACCCGACCTACGGAAAGATGTGGGCGATCGCTGCTGCTTGGATCGATGTGGATAACGATGGTCTCCTCGATCTCTTTGTGACGAATTATGTTGGCTGGGATCCGTTGACCGAGCCCACGTGTGGCTCAAGGGAGCATCGCCTTTATTGTCATCCCAGCGCCTATCCGGGACGCCCGAATCAGCTCTTTCGCAACAATGGAAATGGCACGTTCACGGACATCTCGGAACAATCGGGTATCGCCAAGAGCGTAGGCAAAGGCATGGGTGTTGCTGTCGCCGATTACGACGGCGACGGCAGAACGGACATCTTCGTAGCCAATGATTCGATGAGAAACTTTCTGTTTCACAACCTCGGTGGCGGGAGGTTTGAGGAAGTGGGTTTGATGGCGGGGATTGCGCTGAATGAAGACGGGCGGCCGGTGGCCGGGATGGGGGTTGATTTTCGGGACTTTGACAACGACGGCAGACCTGATGTCGCGGTCACAGACATGATTAACGATTCTTATCTTCTTTTTAGAAATTCGGGCGGATCGCCTTTCTTCGATGATGTCACAACAGCTTTCGGATTCAGCGTGGCAACCGGAAGGCTAACCGGGTGGGGAATCGGCATCTACGACTTTGATAATGATGGGCTTAAGGACATTTTCAGCGCCAATGCCCATTTCCCGGGATTACAAGAGTATTTGGCCGTGCCCTCCGCACTGCCTAATTCCGTCTTTCGAAACCTAGGAAACGGTGTTTTCAGGGATGTTTCTGCGCGAGCAGGGCGAGACTTCCAGATTCCCGGCCAATACAGAGGAGCCGCGTTTGCCGATCTTGACGGAGACGGCCGGGTGGATGTGATTGTAACAGTACTTGACGGGCTGGCGCGGATCTACAGGAACATCACCCCTGGCAAAGCCCATTGGCTTGCCTTTAAGTTAACTGGAACGAAAAGTAATCGAGACGGGATAGGCGCCACCGTGAGCGTCGAACTCCCAAACGGCAAGACTCTTTACAATCAGGTGACGACGAGCGTGGGATACGCATCGTCGAGTGAACTCCCGGTGCGCTTTGGAATGGGAGCGGGAACCATGGCCAAACGTGTTCGGATTCGATGGCCGAGCGGTAGGATACAAGTACTAGCCAATATCCCTGCCGACCAAGTGCTTGAGGTTCGTGAGCCCTGAGGAGTGGAAGGCAGACGCCGGATTCTCACTCGCAAGATTCTTACAAACAACTGTGAACAAGGGCATGCACAGGCCAAGTTAAGGAAAAAAGATGCACACACCGTTTTGCGCTAGTTGGTCGCGGCTTTTCGAATCTTGAAGATAGACCGCTAACGGAATTGGTAACTAAATTGCCCAGACAGAGAAGTAGAGGGGGTTGTCTGAGTGCAGGACGCGCAAGCCCCTCTGCGTTCTATGCTCCCCGCCAATCCATCCGGTATACGTCTGAGTCGCGCTTAGGAGACCATCATGAGAAAATTGACGACCGCGCTACTGGGCCTATTGGTGTTATGTTTTGCCGCCGCGCCGATAGCCCTTGCTGACTCAACCAGCCTTCAGTCGGTTCTGTTTAATGTCAACGGAACGCAGTTCACTGATTATTCGGCAGTGGGGATGAATGTTGGAGGTTTCGACCAGACGACAGGATTGGGGACGATAACTTTCACATACAACCCGGGACCCGGGACCTACTCCGTCGACGTGTTCTTCGATCACCAACTCAGTTTGCCGTTCTTCAACGAGTACGGTACGGTTAACGGCGCACTGGCAGCGGGGCAGACCTATGAAATAGGAGCCTCGTTTGCTTCCAGCATCTACACCGATGTACAAGCTGGCGGTGCGCTACCCAATACCAACACGCTCCCCGGAACGCTCCCCAACTTCGATACCTTATGCGTCGGTGCCGCCTGCAACGGCGACCTTGCCATGGCCATGGGCTTCGCATTCACCCTGGGTGCCAACCAACAGGAACTGATCACCCTGGCCGTGTCGCACACAGATCCTGGAGGATTCACACTGCAAGGAATCCATCCCCAGGATGCTGCTAACGCGACCCCCGTAAATATTTTCTTCAATGGCAGTGCTGTCACCCAGCCAATTAACGTGGCACCGGTTCCCGAGCCGACCTCTTTGATTCTTCTGCTGGGCAGCACGCCGTTTGCGCTCGTTTTCAAGAAGCTTCGGTCCAAATTCTCGACTACCTAAACAGTGGGTGGAAGGCTGCCCCCATTCGAGGGGACGGGTGACCTAGGGCTCGACTTCATAAGGTGCTAAGCGAGTTTTGGAGGGGGATATGAAGCTGATTTCGAATAGCTGGCGAGTCTGTTCTCTGGGCGTAGCATTGTTGGTGGTCCTTGCCCTGCCGCAACTAGCCTCTGGCGTCGTGCCTGTGGTGAAGACCGTGCCGTGGGATCCGTCGAATCCAGCAGCAACCCATACCAGTTATCCTGGAGCAACCATTCACCTGAAGGGTACTTCAAGTGTGCAGGGTGCCACTATTCAGGCGGATTGGAACTTCGGCGATGGGTCGCCTCACGCCATCTTTACGGTAACAAACATGTGGGACGTTTCCACCACACACGGTTACGTCGGCGCGGTAGGGACGGCTTGGACGGCGATATTGACCATCACCGACACGAGCACCGGTGAGAATGCCAGCGCTAACTATCTTATTCTGCAGGAAGCTGCCAGTTTGGTGTCCAAAACAAACGTGGCGATCGACGAAGGCTTGTGGTACCTGCATATCACCGAGCAACGATTCAGCAGTGGGCCGACACCGGGGTCAGCGGGGCTTACCCCAGTCGGAGGCTGGGACATCGCTGCGGGCTCGCCAGGGTGTATCTCCGCGAACGGAGGCGCATTCAGCTGCGATAATATTAACGGTTCTCCCGCCGTCGATTCCGATAGCGTGCAGGCTTTCGAAGTTAATAACCATTTCGAGACCGGACCAGCCTCGGACCCGTATACGGATGATGTAGCACGCGGTTTGAAACGCATCATCTCGTTCTTGACGGCGCTACCGATCGGCAACGTGACGCAGAGCTACGTTAACGCGTCATGCCCTACACCGCCGTGCGTCTTCAATCCGGATTCAAATGGAAACGGTCTGGGCATTTTTAACGTCGGAATGAATACAGGCAGGGCGTATTACGAGGGTGGGCAGATCATGGATGCCATTGTGGCGACGGGTACGCCAACCGCAGTGGCAGCCACTGGGGGCGCCAATGTTATCAACCAGACGTACCACACTATTATCCAAGATATGGTCGACGCCCACGCTTTTTGCCAATATCCATTGAGTCCTGGCGGGGCGTGGATCTACCAATGCCAGTCATACGACGACAATTCGACGTCTCAGTGGGCCGCCATCGGGCTGATCGGAGCGAGCCGGGCGTTTGGAGTCGCCATCCCGAAGTTCGTGACAGATGGTAACCAGGTCTGGCTGGCGAACAGCCAGAATGCGAACGGGACGTTTGGATACCAGAGCACCTCCCCGGCTTGGGGGCCATTTGCCGTCACTCCCTCGGGACTGGTTCAATTGTCTATGGATGGCGTGGGCCGCGGCGATTCCCGTTGGGATAGGGCGGAAGCTTTCTATCGGGATAGTTTCTGCAATAACCCCGCCACTTTCGGTCCGGGTGGCGCCCCCAAGGCCTACACGTATGGACTGTTCTCCTTTACGAAGTCCATGCTGTTGCACGATCCGGGAGGAGTGCTGTCGCCGATTACCGTATTGCAGGACTCCGTGAATCCGACCCCGCCACCGGGAATCGACTGGTATAAAGCTGAAGCGGCGCCGTACGATCCATCTGGCGTGGTAGGTCAGTGTGACGGAGTAGCCAGATCGCTCGTGGACAGGCAGGGATTGAATGGTGGCTACCCTCCAACGGCGGCTGTTCCAACGAATGGCTGGTGGTACGGGCACAGCTATGCAGGCAACCACTTTCCGTTTGAGACTGCGTGGTCAATCATCATGTTGCGCAGAACGGTGTTCGTTTCCTGCGTGAACAATCTGATCGGAAAAGGAACGCCATCGGGCCGAAGTCCGGCCAGAATTGATCTCACGTGGACCGGAATTCCTAGCGCCGCTTCTTACAACGTGCTCCGCGGCACTGTGTCTGGCGGGCCCTACGCACCTGTCGGGAATACCACAGTAACTGCTTTCTCCGACAAGAGTGGCCTGGTGAACGGCCAGACTTATTTCTACGTGCTCCAACCAGTCAGTTCCGGAGCCAACGGCACGACCATCTGCGAGTCAAATGAGGCGAAGGTTACGATCCCGGCGACGGGCCGCTAACTCGTTACTCGTTTGAATCGCGCTGACTAGGACCTCCAGGCCCTTCGGGTGACCCTCTATGGTCGCTACCCGGGGGGCCTTCTTCTTGTAAGTTCGTAGGGCCCAGCGATTCGAAGAGTTTGTGGCCAGGTGGGTGCTCTTTATGACGGGTTATGGGGTGACTTGGAGGATACGGTGAAACGGGTTATTTCTCTGTGGGTGCTGCTATTCGTGCTGCTGCTGGAGGGGATGCTCCCGGCGCAAGCTGCGCGCCAACCAGTCTTTATCTATCTCTACTCACGCATAGGCGACCACGTCAACATCGAACTGACCGAGGACCGAATCCGCCGAATCCTGCCGATGCTCGAAAGGTACCGCAAAGCGCATCCTGACGCGCACGTATCGGCCACAATTCTGTTTTCCGGCGCTGTGAGCCAAGCCCTGGCAGAAAGAAATGCGCAAACTGGTATCAAGGATCTTGTGCTGGATTATGCTCGCCGTGGAGTGATCGAGCTCGGGTACGATGGGACCGACGAGCCGACGTATCAGCGCCGGCCCGTTCCAGTTTTTGCAGGCGCCAAGAGCCCCGCGGATCGCTGGCTCGCGCGTGGTGAGGCTGCAGAGAAGTTTTTGACAGAAGGCCGGGATCCTTTGACGGGAGTCCCGCAGCCCGGTGCGACCGGCGGACTGAAGAAGATGCAGGAGGTCTTTGGCGAGGCCGTGTGCATAACCGGTGTGACGGAGGACTTGGGGGGTGACTCGGAAGTCGTCCAGCACCTTGGTCGTTACAATAATAAGGCCATCATGTTTGGAATCCCGGATCCCAACCCTACCCGCAACATTCCCGGCTATCGAGGCTCAGCGGCTGAGTTCGGCAAAGAGATGAGCCCGATCCCCGACTCGTCACCGGAATTGTACTGGCAGGACAATGTTTTGCGTTCTTCTGAAACCAGCGACTCGGCTATCCGCGTCGTCTACGGTTACGAAGGGCTGGACGCGCTGAAAGCTGTTCTCAGCAAGGTAGAACGCTCCAAGGTCCGCATCGTTCACGTGGAACTGGCTAACGAGCGCATCTATTTGCAAGCGCCTTACACCGTGAGTGCCTTGTCCTCCCCCATGAAACTGGCGTACGACCACCCGGACCAAGCGAAGTTGCCTGCCGATGCGTTGCGGAGCGTGGATGATATGGACGCCGCCTATGCAAAGGAGGACGCGATCATCAAATGGTTGGTCGACGATTTCGCCCCGGCGAATCCTGGGGCCCGTTTTCTTTCCAGCACCGACCTTCAGCGCATGACGCCGCCCGGCACAGGCTACAGTTTATCTGTGGACGGACTGCGCGCTGCACTCCCGGACCTTCTCAAAATTTGGGACGACAATACAATCCCACCCAACTATCTACTGGCGGAGGGCCGGTATCTCTCTCTGGCCGATATGTTCCAAGTGATGACGGACGTCCTGGCACAATTAAACCGTGCTGGGAAGCTCCCGCAGTCTGTGCGTGTGGCGAAGGTCTTTGGACCAGTCGAAATGCCGGACGATCATGGACCGACCACCGGAGAGACTACTGTTGCGTCTGTGGCTCGAGTTTGCGCGGGATTGACGGATCGCCTTCATGATTACACTTGGAGTCCCATCCCGAAAAATGCAATTCCCTCGCGCGTCACGATCGACGGCCTGAACCTGACCGCCGCTCAATTCCTGCGCCTGATGACGGAAGCCCTGGCGACTCCATCTCCGGAAACAAGACTGAAGGTCAGAATGACGTATATGTTCACGACGTCAGCTTACGCTCATCCGAAAACGCGCCTCGAATCGGATCAGGGCAGCACCTGGACTTTTAAGCCGGCGCCGCTCAACATCGCGCCCACAGCGCAGTCGTCGAACTGAATTTTGCAGCGGCGTTGCCGATCTGAGCGGGGCAGGAATCTGTATAGCTCCAAGTCTTCTGGTGGCGTTGATCCTTACCCGTAGGATTACCAGAACCACTGGTGACGTGATGTTTGGCAGGGTAAACATTGGTCGGAAAGGCCCTCTGACTATGTCTTATGTCTGGTCAACCTTAAGGATTTTCAACATTCACCTCTCGGACCGATTCAGACCTTGGCTCCCTACCCACTGCAAGCTGCTCGGCGTTTGCATAGCCTTGTTTGTTATCTCCGTAAATCAGCCAATGACAGCACAAGTGACTACCGGCTCAATTCTGGGCTACGTCTACGATCCCAGCGGCGCGCCCGTTTCCCATGCCTCTGTCACCGTCTCGGATGCTCGTCACTCCGGTGTGCGAACGACTACAACGAATTCTGTGGGAGCCTATGTTGTTTCCGGGCTGATTCCGGCTGTCTACATGGTCTCTGCAGCGGCTGCAAATTTCGCCGAGATCACCGAGCCAGATGTAGCACTGACCGTCGACACGCAGAAGCGAATTGATTTCCACCTGCCGATTGCGAGTGAGAAGAGCAGTATCGAGGTAACTGCAACAGTCCAAGCGATTCAAATGGAGTCTGGTGAGCTTGGCACAGTCTTGAACCAGGTCCGGATTGATGCCTTGCCTCTGAATCGGCGGGACTTCCTTCAGTTGGCACTACTCACAGCAGGAGTCATGCCGCCAGTCGAAGGTTCCGAGCTTTCCACTCGGGGTTCTTTTTCGATGCACGTTAACGGCGGACGCGAGGAATATAACAACTTTCTGCTCGATGGAGTCGATAACAACGACCCCTACGTGAACCGGTATGATGTGGAACCTCCTGTGGACAGCATCCAGGAGTTCAAGGTAGCGACGAGCAGTTACAGCGCCGAATATGGCCGGAGCGCCGCTGGGCAGGTGAACGTCATCACTCGCCAGGGAACGAACGAATTCCACGGCTCCCTTTATGAATATTTGCGTAACAGCGTGCTGGACGCCCGCAACTTTTTTGATGGAACCAACAAACCCACACTGATCCGTAATCAATTTGGATTCGCTCTTGGCGGACCGATTATTCACGGCAAAACCTACTTCTTTGCTGCGACAGATTTTCTGCGCGGTAAGCAGGGATTGAGCCGGTATGCCAGTGTTCCTACAGTCGCGGAGCGTCAGGGAGATCTTTCTGCCTTGTGCCAAACAGGGTTTAGCAACGGGCTGTGTAATCCGGCGCCTCCGGGATCCGGCCTGAGTTCTGTACAAATTTTCGATCCGCTGACGCAGCAGCCTTTCCGTGGAAACCAAATCCCCTCCGGCAGCATTACGCCTCTGGTTCAGAATGTCCTCAGCATGTACCCGCAGCCCAACATGACGAGCGGCCCAGGTAATTACCTTGGCCATCCGATGCAAACCGACAACAATTCCCAAGGCAGCTACCGAGTCGATCATCGGCTGACTCCTAGGGACCAATTGAACTTTCGTTACAGTTTTGGAATCGTGGATTCTTTCGAGCCTTTCCCGGAAGGTTCCAATAATTTGAATGGTTACGGGGACTACGTTAAAGATCATCTGCAAAATGCAACCGTCCAATACCGACGAATTGTTTCCAGTCACTTGATCAACAGCGTTTTGCTCGGTTTCAACCGTTTCTCCCGTGATTTGCTCCCTCAAAACTACAACGTGGATGTTGGAAAACTTTGGGGTATCAACTGGTTGAATGTCCCGCCACAGCAGTTCGGCTACCCCGGACTCAATGTAAATGGGTTTTCCAGCGCCGGCGACAACTTTGCATTGCCGATCTTGAGGCACACGAATACCTACCAAGTTGCCGATAATGTCTCTTGGGAACGCGGGTCCCACCTGTTTCATCTGGGAGGGGAAGGTCGCGAAATCCAATTGAACGGGCAGTTGGATTTATTGACGCGCGGCTCGCTGAACTTCACTGGGGCTCTCAGTGGCTCGGGAATCAGTGATCTTCTTTTAGGCTACCCCACGTTTACGATCCAGGCCGTAGCCGATAACCCGCTGACCCTGCGGTCGCAAGTCTACAATCTGTACTTCCAGGATGACTGGCGGATCAGGCCTGGCCTCACTTTGAATCTCGGTCTTCGTTACGAATATGACGTTCCGGCCTACGATCCTACGAATCGCATGTCCACCCTTGATCTGAAGACCGGAAAGATTGTGGCGCTTGGCAAGAATGGGATTTCGCGCTCTGGCATCCAGTCCGACTTTAATAATTTTGCGCCGCGCCTCGGCTTGGCTTGGAGTCCGACATCCTCACTGGTTGTGCGCTTCGGTTACGGTATGTTTTACGACTCCGGCATGTTCATTGTGAACTCGGCACAGTATTTCAATCCCCCGGAATTCAACTTGTTTGTCTATTTCCCCTCCGCGTCCGGGCTCATTACGGTCAATGATCCATTCCCATCGAACGGCGGTTTCACTCCACCGCCTTCATTGAACATGCTCGATCCCAACATGCGCACGCCGTACATGCAGCAGTGGAACTTCACCGTGGAAAAATCATTCAATTCCGTGGGAACGCTGAGCCTTTCATACGTGGGATCGAAAGGTACAAAGCTGGTCCGGGAATTTGATTTGAATCAGCCTCCGCCTGCCGCGGGTGACCTGCAGTCCCGCCGGCAGTATCCCGCTTACGGAAACATCTTTTTTGTGCAGAGCGGGGCAAACTCCAGCTTCAATTCGCTGCAGGCTACGTTCAACCGGCCCATGGGTTCCTATCTAAACTTGTGGCTTGCTTACACTTATTCGCATTCGCTGGACAATGCGTCGGCATTCCAGTCGACAGTGGCCGATCCGAATTTCCCCCAGAACAGTCATAATCTCAATGCTGAGTGGGGAAGCTCCAGCTTTGACATTCGGCAGCGGCTGGTGGCGGCAGCGGTGATCGAATTGCCACGCGGAAACCGGTGGACGCGGAATACGCAAGTTCAACAAATTTTGACGGTGCAGTCAGGCCAACCCTTCACTCCTATACTGACCTTCGACAACAGCAACACCGGGAATACGGGCGGTTCGTCAGGCTCTGATCGCCCGAACATCGTTGGAGATGCCAATGCCGGCAGCTGTCTGAATCCAACCGGCGGAAGTGCCATCCCGGTGGGCACGCCGAATTGCTGGTTCAATACAAGCGCCTTTGCCATCGCTCCTCAATATACCTTTGGAAATGCGGGTCGAAATATATTGCGAGGATCGGGGTTCGCTTCCTTTGACCTCTCCTTGCAGAGGCGTTTTAACCTTTGGGAGGGAACACAGTTAACCTTTCAAGCGCAAGCATTCAATCTATTCAATCGGAGCAATTTCGATCTGCCGCAGCCCGCTGTCAGCTTTGGGCCCGGATCGCTCTTTGGCAGGATTCTGTCAGCAAGACCCGCAAGGCAGTTGCAGATGGCCCTTCGCTTCAGCTTCTGAGTGGCTGGGAGGATGTGGATAAGAGAAAACTCTGTCCCGCGGAGGACCGCATGTTCTTGACGACTAAACCGGGCGGAGCAATTGAACCGAGCGGAGTCTGTCCACAGGTGGATTTGGCACAGGGCGGCTTTTGTGCCAGCGCGCTGTGGATTTTGCGAATCGTTGCCGTTCTTCTTCTCGCCATCCTGGCGCTCGTTCCAGTCCGGGCCGGAACCGGCGGAAGCATCTCAGGAACTGTGCTGGACCCGCAAAGCGCGGTGATCGCCGGCGCGCGGGTAACCGTGCGTAATCTTGAAACGAACGTCGCGCAGATAGCGGTCACTGACGCGAAGGGAATCTACTCGTTCCGTGAACTTCCGGTGGGACAATATGACCTCGAGGTGGAAGCGGCGGGTTTCAAGCCGCACCGGCGCACCAGCATTGCACTCGATGCAAACAGCGCGCTGCTGATTGACGTGGTTATGGTTCTTGGCCAGCGCACCGACACCGTGACGGTGAAGCAGTCCGAAGTTTCCGTCGACACCCAAAACACGCAAATTGGAGAAGTCATCTCCGGCCAGAACATCGCCGCCGTACCGCTGAACGGGCGCAGCTTCACGGATCTCCTCGCGTTGCAGCCGGGAGTCGCTCCTACAACCACCATCACCGGCCAATCCATCCAGGCCGCCGGAGCAAGCTCCTTTTCTACGGCGGGCTATCTGGACCCCGGAACAATCTCCATCAACGGCCAGCGCGAATACGCCAATGGATTTACCGTGAATGACGCGGACGTGGTCGAGCGGTTCACGATGGGCGCGGCCGTGATTCCCAATCTGGATTCGATCGACGAGTTCCGCATCCTCACGGGAAATTTCGACGCGGAGTACGGAAACTACAGCGGCGGCCGCATTAACGTTGTCACTAAATCCGGCGCCAATTACTTCCACGGCAGCGCGTTCGACTTCTTGCGCAACACGGTGCTCGATGCGCGCGACTTTTTTTCACCCGCGCGCGGCGTCTTCCAGCAAAACCAGTTTGGAGGAACGGCCGGCGGGCCCGTCGTTCGCAACCACGCATTTTTCTTCGCGGACTATCAGGGCACCCGGCTGAAGCAGGGAGTCGCGATGCCTTTGATTCAGGTGCCGTCGCTGCAGGACCGCACGGGCAATCTGTCGGACCTGGCTGGTCGACTTAATGGATCCGTGAATGGCCAGAACTGGGCCAACATCTTGTCGCAGCGGCTGGGATATCAAGTGAACCCCGGCGAGCCTTACTACGTTCCCGGTTGCACGAGTTCCGCGCAATGCGTGCTGCCAAATGCCGCCATTCCGCAGAGCGCGTGGTCAGCACCCGCTCAATTTCTAGTTTCGTACATTCCGCAGCCCAACTTGACCGGCAACCAGTTCGGAACCTCAGCGCAAAATTTGACGCTGCGCGACGACAAGACGTCCGTGCGCCTCGATGGCAATACGCGCTGGGGTCTGCTTTCGGCTTACTACTTCTTGGACGATTATGCCTTGAGCAATCCCTATCCGACGCAGCAGGGTGGCGCAAACGTTCCCGGCTTCGCTGCGTCCAACGTCGGCCGGTCGCAGTTGCTCACCCTCGGAGACGTGAAGCCTTTCGGGTCGCGCACTGTCAACGAATTCCACTTTTCTTTCGTTCGTGACGTTAACATTCTGGGCAATCCCTCGAGCGGAGTCGGGCCGAAGCTCACGGGGCAGGGATTCGTGACCTCACAGGGTGGGCCCAGCATCATCCCCAACCGGCCGAACATCGAAGGCGTCGTCAACGTGAATTTCAACAGCTATACCATCGGCGTCGACATCACCGGCCTCAATCAATACGACAATACGTTTGAGTTTCGCGACAATCTTTCGCGCGTGATTGGGACGCACACCTTCAAGGCAGGCGGCGAGTTTCTCTACAGCCAGGTGAATGCGCTCGCGGACGTGCAGTCGAACGGCACATTCAGCTTTGTTGGCACGGAGACGGGAATCGATTTTGCCGACTTCCTCTTGGGAATTCCGAGCCGCTACGTACAAGGCGATGCACAAGCCTTCTACATGCGCAACAAATATGGCGCCCTCTTCGCACAGGACAGCTGGCGCGTAAAGCCGCACCTGACGCTGAACTACGGCCTGCGCTGGGACGTCATCATGCCGTGGTATGAAAAATACAACCAGATTCAGACGCTGGTTCCCGGCCAGCACTCGGTTGTTTTTCCTGGCGCACCAACGGGGTTGGTGTTTCCAACGGATCCGGGAATTTCGCGCTCGCTTGCACCAACGCGCTGGAACAACGTCTCCCCACGCCTCGGCATTGCCTACATGCCCGCTCCGAGCGGCGGCCTCCTGCATTGGTTGTTCGGCGATTCCGGCAAGAGCAGCATTCGCGCCGGAGCAGGGCGTTTCTTCTCCGCGGTGGAAGGCGTTTCCGCCGGCGTCATGGCTGGAGACGCGCCTTACGGGCAGACGTACGTGAGCCCTGCGCCTCCGCTTTTCACGAATCCATTCGTCAACGCGTCCAATGGACACGACAACGGACAGCGCTTCCCGCTGCAGTATCCGCCGCTCAACGCTACCGCCAGCAACCCGAATCCGAACGTTGACTGGGCGAACTTCCTGCCGATCTCGGGGCTTCCGGGCTACTATTCCGGGAACGTCAGCCCCTACACGGAGCAGTACACGCTTTCGTTCCAGCGGCAACTGGGCACCCGTTCGCTCTTCACGATCGCCTACGTGGGCAGCCAGTCGCATCATCTTTTGACGCTGCTTCAAGCGAATCCAGGCAATCCTGCTCTGTGCCTGAGTCTCCACGATACGGGCGCTGTGGCCCCAGGCTCGCCCACTTGCCAGCAGTACGGCGAGGGCGATACTTACGTGACGGCTTCCGGCCAGACCATCAACGGGACTCGTGGTCCGTTCGGGTCGAATTTTGGCGGCGTAACCTGGCTGATCACCAACGGACATTCGAATTACAACGCAATGGAATTAACATACCGCCTCGTGGGCCGCCGCGCGGAATTCCTCGCGGGCTACACTTATGGAAAGTCGCTCGACAACGCTTCCAGCATTTCTGACCAACTGATTCCCGGTAACGAGCGGCTTACTTACGGCCTGTCCGCGTTCGACATCCGGCAAAACTTTGTGATCAGCTACCGCTACGAGTTGCCCTTCGATCGGGCGTTCCATGTGCGGAACCGCCTGACCGGCGGCTGGGTGGTTTCCGGAATTACGCGGGTCAACTCGGGATTCCCCATCACGTTTCAGAACAAGAGTGACAATTCGCTGCTCGGCACGCAGCAAAATGGCGTCAACGGATACGGCGCGGATCTTGCGCAGAAGGCGCCAGGGCCATTGAATCTTAATGGCAATCCGTTCAACGGTCGGCCCTACTTCGATGCTTCGCTGTTCAGCGTCCAGCCACTCGGCACGCCTGGAAATGTTCCCCGGCGTTTCTTCAGCGGGCCGGGGCAAATCAATTTTGATATGGCGGTCCTCAAGAACATTCCGATAAAAGAATCAGTGACGATGCAGTTTCGCGTCGAAGCTTTCAACGTATTCAATCACGCGAATTACTTTGGCCCGAACGCTGTAGACGGAAACCTGCAGAGCTCAACCTTCGGACAAATCGTGAGCGCAGCGCCCCCGCGCTTGCTGCAGGGTGCCGTGAAGATCTCCTTCTAGAGAGCCGCACATAAGTTGTAAGGATGATTTTTGGAGACGCGGGTGGCTTGTGTCTTGGCTCTCGATAGTCGATTACAGCATCGAGAGCGATTCCACGAGGAGCATTCAAAGAGATACTTCCCGGCAAACCTTTTTCTGCATACTTTTGTACCCTGGAGGCAGTTGGATCAGGACCGCTAACAAGATTGGCCAGGAGTCCCCAAAGGCGAAGACTACTCTTGGATTTGGCGGCCTCAGATCGGGATAGAAGGTCACGGTGATGTTAAAGATTCACTAGTCTCCGCTGTCCGCGATGCGGCCGTTCACACCCGCTGATTTCTGATTTTAACTCGGCAAGGACTACTGCACAAAAATTATGCAAATTGCATTGAGAATTGCATTGACGGGGTCCGAATCCATCCCATTCCAGCCTACTCCATCCCAGATTAAGTCCTGAGTTTTCAGTGTAAGTGCTGTGTTTCTGGTCGGCGGAGACGCCTTGAGAGGGCAGCGTCCTAGACCTCTAGACGATAGCGCCGGAGTGTTCCTATCTTATCGTGAAGCAGATGTTTCGGCAATCAGATGAGGTGTGCGGAATTGCCGCCTAGCTTTGGATATTACGTTCCTGGGTAATGTCACGATGACAGCGGAAAAGATGATTTCGCTCCGTCACGAAACGAGCCGGTGTATGGTAGGGCTCAAGGAGCGCGAGCCGGAACGATGGCGAAGATACGAATTCTCGTTTCGCTGACCACCAAAGACAACGATTACCAAATCGAGCAGGCACAGTCTGCCGAGCAGGCCGCGAGCAAGTTGGGCGTGAGCGCGGAAATTATTTACGCGAACAACGACGCCATCAATCAGAGCACACAAATCTTGCGCGCAATCCAGGCATCGCCGCAAGACCGGCCGAGCGCGATCGTGTTCGAGCCCGTCGGCGGGACAGCATTGCCGCAGGTGGCGCGCGCCGCGGCCGCTGCGGACATTGGATGGGCCGTGCTCAATCGCGATGCGAATTACATAGAGGATCTGCGCAAGACCTCGACTGCGGCAATTTTCGCCATCAGCTCCGATCATGTGGAGATTGGGCGCATTCAGGGACGTCAATTTGCTGCGATGCTGCCACGCGGCGGCACTGTTCTGTACATCCAGGGTCCATCGGAAAACTCTGCGGCGAAGGAACGCACCCTGGGGATGCAAGAGACCAAGCCGGCGAACATCCAAATCATTGCGCTGCGAGGCCAGTGGACGGAAGAAAGTTCGCAGCGAGCGGTTCGTTCGTGGCTGAAGCTGACCACTACACAAAAGGCTACGGTGGACCTGATCGCGGCGCAAGATGATTCGATGGCCATAGGCGCGCGCAAGGCCTTCGAGGAATTGCCCAACGAGGGCGATCGGGAGCGCTGGCTGAAGCTGCCGTTCACTGGTTGCGACGGCCTGCCGAAGACAGGCCAGGCATGGGTGCGCAGCGGGTTGCTGGCTGCGACCGTTTTTGTTCCTCCCAACACCGGTCAAGCCATCGAGATGTTCGTGCAAGCAATTCAGCAGAGAAAGCCGCCTCCGGAGCGCGTGTTGACCGTGCCTACCTCGATTCCTGCTCTTACTGCCCTCAAGCCTCTGCGAATGACATAGTTCCCGCTGCAAAAAGCGTCGTATAATGCCGCGCGGCGGACGAAGCAACGGCATCATGGACATCGGCCACGAAAACTTTGAGCATTGAGAATGAAAATCCGCCTTTGTTGGGACCAGTGAGCGTCGAGCGCGCTGCTTGGGGTTTGAAGAATGTGCGCAACGAACTGCCCGGCTCATAGAGCAAAGAGATCACGGAGAGAAACAGAATGGCTCAAGTGACGCGATCGCCGAAAACTTATGATGTGTGTGTAATTGGCTCCGGCGCGGGCGGCGGCATGGCGGCGAAGATTCTAACCGAGGGCGGCCTGGGCGTTGCGTTGCTGGAGGCCGGTCCGCAGGTTTATCCCGAAAAAGATTTCAAGATGCTGATGTGGCCGTACGAACTGCCGCATCGCGGCGCGGGAGTGGGCGGAGCTGCGCTAAAAAACTTTAGCGAATTTCTGGCGCCCAATGGATCGTGGGATATCGCCGGTGAGCCGTACACTTCGGCGCCCGGAGCGGATTTTCAGTGGTTTCGCTCGCGCATCGTGGGCGGGCGCACCAATCATTGGGGGCGCATTGCGCTGCGGTTTGCTCCAGTGGATTTTCGTTCCTACACGCGAGACTCGCTCGGAGCCGACTGGCCCATCAGCTACGAAGATCTTGCGCCGTTTTACGACAAGGTGGAGTCGTATATCGGCGTGTTCGGCACGAAAGAGAATGTTTCCAGCGCGCCGGATGGCGTTTTCCTGCCACCGCCTAAGCCGCGCTGTCACGAACTGATCGTCAAGAAGGCGTGCGACCGGCTGGGTATCATTTGCATCCCGTCGCGTCTTGCGATTCTCACGCGGTCAGTCAATGGGCGCTTGCCATGCCACTACTGCGGGCAGTGCGGGCGCGGGTGCGTGACGGCTTCCAATTTCAGCTCGAGCCAGGTTCTGCTTCCTCCCGCGATGGCTACGGGCAAGCTGACACTGATCACGGGGGCGATGGCGCGTGAGGTTCTCGTAGGTAAGGACGGAAAAGCTGAGGGCGTATCTTACATCGACAAAGCCACGCGCACGGAGAAGCGCATTAGCGCGCGCGCTGTGGTCCTCGCAGCGAGCGCGTGCGAGTCGGCGCGGCTGCTGCTCAATTCGAAGTCTTCCCTGTTCCCAGACGGTCTGGCCAATTCTTCGGGAACGGTCGGCAAGTATCTGACGGATTCGACAGGCAGCGACGGCTGGGGCGAATTTCCCTACCTCGACAAGATGCCTCCGCACAATCACGATGGCGTCGGCGGAATGCACATGTACATTCCGTGGTGGAAATTCGACCGCAAGAACGATTTCCCGCGCGGTTATCACATCGAGATTTGGGGCGGGCGCAACATGCCCGGAGTTGGAATGTTCGACGGGTTGTGCCACCGCGAAGAAGGCTACGGCGCAGGGCTAAAACAGAGAGCACGGAAGGTCTACGGCACGACCATTGGATTTTCCGGTCGCGGCGAAATGATTCCGAATCCGGACACGTATTGCGAAATCGATCCCGACGTCGTCGACCAATGGGGCATTCCGGTGCTGCGCTTCCATTTCAAGTGGACGGATTACGAGTTGCGGCAGGCGCAGGACATGCAGCAAACCTTCCGCGCGATTGTCGAGGCGGCGGGCGGGGAATACCGCACGAAGACAGCGATTGACGGGAAATATCCGTTTGGCATTGAAGCGGGCGGAAAAATCATTCACGAGGTGGGGACGGCGCGAATGGGCGCGGACCCGAAGACTTCCGTGTTGAACGGTTACTGCCAGGCGCACGACGTGAAGAATCTTTTTGTTACCGACGGTGCGCCGCTGGTGACCAACCCGGATAAAAATCCGACGCTGACGATCATGGCGCTGTCTTGGCGCGCTTCGGAGTACCTATTGACTGAAGCGCAAAAAGGAAACCTCTAATGCCTAGCGAACAACCAAACGACGCGGCGAAGGAACTCAACGTCAGAAATTGTGAGGAGCTATGAGTGCGCAAGGTCTGACGCGACGCGACATTTTAAAGACCCTTGCGATGGGCGCCGTCGGCGGCTCAGTGCTGCAAGTGATTCCCGCCAAAGCCGCGGAATTCGTGCACCAGGCGGTGCGGAAAGAAAAGGCCGCTTCGCCGGCGGGGAAGTACACTCCAAAATATTTTTCCGCGCACCAATACGAGATGCTGAACTCGCTGTGCGACGCCATCATTCCCAAGGACGATCACTCCGGCGGAGCAGTGGAGGCCGGCGCGCCGGAATTTATCGACCTGCTCACCAGCGAGAACGAATCGTACCAGTTGCGGCTGGGCGGCGGATTGGCATGGCTCGATAGCTTCTGCGCGGACCGTTACGCGAAGTCTTTTATGGAATGCGCTCCGGAGCAGCGCAACGAGGTGCTGGACCTGATTGCTTATCGCAAGAACGCAAAAAAAGACGCGTCCCTCAGCCAGGGCGTCGCCTTCTTTGCGTTTCTCCGCAAGATGACCTGCGACGGCTTCTACACCAGCAAAATCGGCATCGCCGACTTGCAGTACATGGGCAACACTTCGCTGCGCGAATTTTCCGGTTGCCCACCGGTGCCTGACCTTAAAGCGTAAACGCACTCATTTTGTCATTCTCAGAGCATCCGATGAGGATGTCCGAAGAATCTCAGCGTCAGCTTCAACTACGTTCCAGGAGAATTAGAACTTCAGCTTCGCCAGATAGTCGTAGCTGATCTTCAGGTCTTCCAGCGGCGACTTTGGCTCGTCGTTTTCAACAAAATAATGCTGGATTCCGGCCTTGCCGGACTGCGCGAAGATGCGCTTGAAGTCGATTTCGCCTTCGCCGACGTCGGTCATGTGGCCGGGCTTCTTGGACGCGCCCGTCGCGCCGCCATAGTCGTTGCCGCCTGGTCCCTTCGTGGTCCAGTCCTTCACATGTACGAGCGGGAAGCGACCGGGGTAGCGGTCAAAATACTTCACGGGATCTTGCCCGCCCACGGTAGTCCAGCAGAGGTCCATTTCCATCTTGACCAGCTTGGGATCGGTTTCCGCCAGCAAAAAATCGTAGGGCAGCTTCCCGCCCAGCGCTTCCGATGGCTCGAACTCGAACGCGTGATTGTGGTACGCGAACTGGATGCCGGCCTTTTGCGCCGCTTCGCCGGCACGATTGAACGTTTCGGCGGCGTGTTTCCATCCGTCGCCCTCTTTGCGCTGCGAAACATCAACCCACGGACACACGATAAACTTTTGCCCAACGGTGTGCGCCGCTTCGAGCGTCTCCGGCCATTTCTTTTCGACCGTGTCGTAAGGAACGTGTTCCGATGGTGACGTGAGCTTGTTGCTGTCGAGAATTTTGCGGACTTCCTGCGGCGTCTTACCGAAGTACCCCGCGAACTCGACCTCTTTGTAACCAACCTGCGCAACTTTCGCTATCGTGCCCTCGAAATCCTGCTTCATGAGATCGCGCACGGTATAAAGCTGAAGGCCGACGCGGTCGATGTGATGAGTTTCAGCCGTCCACGCAGGGCGTGAGGCGGCTACGGCAGCAGCGATGGACGTTCCGATAAAAGTTCGTCGATTCATGGCGCGTAGTGTACTCCTTTCCGGGAAAGTTGGCAGTCAAAAGTTCAAACCGCAAAGCGAGAAGCAACGAAACGAGGAAACACACTTCAATCGCGGCCCAGGAACGGCGACCGCAAAAAAAAGGCGGCGTTCCGAAGAACGCCGCCTTTCCAGGGTGGTGAGGGTCAGAAGTAAAACCGCAAGCCGAACTGCATGCGCCGCGGATCATGCGTAGCGTTCAAGTGTAGGAAGGTGCTCGGCCCAAAGGCTGAGTCAATGCCACTGTACTGCGTGTGGTTAAAGAGATTAAAAGTCTCCCAGCGGAACTCGAACCCCGCCCCCTCGGTGATGGCAAAACGTTTAAAGAGGCCGAAGTCGAAGTTGATGCGTCTGGGCAGGGTTAGAGCGTTGCGGCCGACGTTGCCGAACGTGAGTCCCGTGGGAGCAGCGTAAGCTGCCGGATTGTAAGCAAGCGGCCCTCGATTGGCAGGGTCCTGGTTAGCGGAGAAACCTGAACCGGGATTACCGACCAGATCGGGACGGGAACCGGCGGACGCGGTGCCATTCGCAACGCCGGCATTGTCGCCGAAGTTCGACAAACCGTTGGTCACGTTGAATGGTGTGCCGCTCTGGGCAACGGTGATGCCGGAAACGTGCCAGCCGCCGAGCACGGAATGGGCGAATCCACTACCGCGAAAAAAAGGCAAGCTGTAGACGTAGCTGATCGAGACGTTGTGGCGCATGTCGAAATTGGAGCTGGCTCGATTGGCGGCAAAGTCGTAGGCATTAACGAAGTTGTTATCTCCACGGGATGAAGAATCGTCAATGGAGTGACTACAGGTGTAGGCGAGGCTCAGCGTCAGATCGCCGACGGTGCGGATAGCGGAGGCCTGGAGGGAGTGATAGATCGAATTCGCGACGTCCCTAAGTGTGCCGATATTGCCGTAGCCTGGGAATGCGGTGCGTACCGCATTCACACTGGAGACCGTTCCGCAAGCAACAGCGAGATTCAGGGCCACTTGGCCGGAAACCGCATTGCCATTTACCGAGCCGCCCGTAAGATCAGCCGCGGGACAGACGGTGTTAACCGGTCGACCTGTATTGTTGGGGTCTCCCGCCGTAACGATTGGCTCCCCTGCGGTGTAGGGATTCGTAGAGACCGGGAAAAGCTGATTGGCGTTGCTGAGCAACGTCAAATGCGTACCTTTGCTCCCAACATACGCCAAGGAAAACACGATGTGCGAGGGCATTTCTCTCTGTACGCTTAGGTTCCACTGCTGGATATAAGGCCATACAGCCTTGTTCGGTATAGAATCAGCTCCGTTTGCACCGGTCGAAATGGGGAACAACGGAATTGTTCCGCCTCCCGCTGCACCTATATTTTGGTAACCGATAATGTTGGACTGTGTCGCAGTTAGCACGAGTGGCGCAGAACCTTCGAGCGATTCGGTGTTGCCTTCATTTCCGTTCGTGTGCTCGAAGAAGACGCCATAACCGCCGCGGATGGCCATCTTGCCATCGCCCTTGGGGTCAAACGCGAAACCGATACGCGGAGCGGGATTAAAGAGATGTCCCTTCAGGCAGCCAGCATTTGAGGAAGAGCCGACGGTAGCCGTCGGGAATGCGGATCCTGGGACGACAGAAAAACTGCCTCCCGGTCCTCCACACTGCACGAAGCCGTTCAGCGGATTGGCGGTGTTCGCGGCGTTCTGCGCCAGAGAGCCATCAGAGTTGAACGTGGGCTCATTGGCCGGATTGAAGCTGCTGGGATCAAAGTTGAAAGCCTGCCTGTAGCGTTCGCGATAAGTCCCAAACAAGCTCACGCGCAAGCCAAGATTCAGGGTGAGGCGTTTGCTGACGCGCCAGTCGTCCTGGAAGTACGGCTCGAGGATCCTGTAGCGGTTGTAATATTGCGTCTCTCTAGTTGTCTGCTGGTAAGAAGCTACATTTCCCAGGAGCAGATCGGCGAAGGCGTTGCCCGTCGAGACGGCCGCGTCACCGGAGTCAAAGTTGAGAATGCCTTGGACGTAGGGCGAATTTGCTTCATTCTTTTGCGCGAACACCAAGTAAGCACCGAACTGGAGTGTATGCGTGCCAAGAACCTTGGTCATATTGTCACGATAGGTGTACGTGGGATTGGCGTTGTGCCATGGGAAATACCCAGTATCTGACGTAAATGTCCCGCCGTACGCATTGTTGCTGCCTACCGAAATGGAAGGCAGCTTTCCGCCAAAACCATTGTTGAATATGGAACCCATCGCAAAGCCTGAGGGTAGCCCCACGGGCCCGCCGGTCGTGAGAAAGATGTGGTCACCGGTGTAGCTGGCGACGAACTCATTCAGCAAAGTTGGCGAAAGGTTGGCATTTAGGCGGGCCACAAAACTCGTCCCTGGGCCCAGGAAGTTCGTGGTGACGTTCTGGAAACTGGTTCCGTTGCCCCAGAGCGGAGTCGGCACTACGGTTTGCCAGGAATCATGTATGTAACGGAACGTCAGGCGGTAGTTGTCGGTGAGGTTGTGATCGATGCGAATCAGCTGTTCGCGCCAGGTAGTCGGACTTGCAATCGTCTGCGTGACGGCTGGGAAGCCGCCATTGGTCGTATTGGCCGAGGGGATGATGGCCAGAAGAGCGGTGCCAACCGTGCTCGGCACCACTTTATTGGCAACGACTTGCGGACCTGTCGGGCAGTCGGCGCCCGGGCAGAGGTCGCTGAAGTCTCCGCCGCGCTCCGCATCGGAAGGAACGTTGTGAAGAATGGTGGTCGAGACATTTTCGCGACGCCATTCTTGAGACCAGAAGAAAAAAGTCTTTTTCTTATCTGAATTGTAATGATGCGGGATGTAGACAGGGCCGCCGATGGTGTACCCGTAATCGTGTTTCTTATAGGGCGCCTTCTTCGCGGTCGGGTCCGCGCCTTCCGCCCATGATCTCGCCTTGAAGAATTCATTACGGTTGTAGTAAAACGCGCTACCGTGGAAGGAAGCGCCACCCGACTTGGTCTCGACTTCGACTGTGCCAGAGCCATTGCGGCCATACTGCGCACCGTAGTTTGAAGTCAGCACTTTAAATTCGGCGATGGCTTCGATATTCGGATATACGTTCAGGGTAGCATTGCTGCCGTTATCCATGTTGTCGCCGCCGTCGAGCTCCCAGTTGTTGTACTCGTAACGGCCGCCGTTAATGCTGAACTGGATGTTGGTGACGCCAACCACACCATCATCCGTGCCTGTTGCCCCGAACGTCTGGTTGGCGACGCCCGGGCTGAGGGCGGCGAGCTGGGTGAATTGGCGGCCGTTGAGCTCGAGCTGTTCGACCTGCCTGCCGGTTATGGTCGAGGTGAGGGCGGAGGATTGCGTCTCGACCTGCGCGACACTCTCGCCCGTTACGGTAATCTCTTCGCTCATCGCGCCGACCGTAAGGGTCACGTCAATGCGCGCCTTCTCTGCCACGTTCAGTTTCACATTCTGCGCGGTGTACTTTTGAAACCCTTTGGCAGTCACGCTGAGGTTGTAGGTATCGCCTGGCAAGCCCGCGATGGTATAGGCGCCGTCGCCGTTGCTGGTCGTTGTGCGCGTCAGGCTGCCGGCAGTGTTGGTCAGAGTCATCTCCGCGCCTACAACCGCCGCACCTGATTTGTCCATCACCGTGCCGCTGATGTAGCCGGTGTCCTGCGAATACGAAGCGCATGGCAGGAGGAGTGTCATGGCCAGCGCGCACAATGGGCCGAGGGCAGTCGCGGCATTGGCGAGAATGCTCGCGGACTTACGAGCGCGAAAACAACGTGAATGTCCCTTCACAGTAGTACCTCCGAGATTTTCAGACTTGAATTGCAGGATTGTGAGGGGCAATGCGCCCGACAAGACGGGCACGACAGGTCCGTGATTCGCCGGAGACAACTCATTCGGCCACAGCCCCCACCACTCGACCAGCGTAAGATTGCACCGGGACTTATTAAATCGAGTTAATAAGGCATAATCGCGCCGGTGTCAAGCGGGATTTTTGCTTCATTTTGCCCTACCTGCCCCGACTTCTTTACCGGCCGTCACGCATTACGCCCGTCCTCGCACTCACTCTAAGCCGAATACCGCTGAAATACCGATATTGCGCAGCCGCCGCTTGAATTCCGTCCAGGGCTGCCGGAGACTACAGGCGTCATGAATCGAAGGGTTCTGGTACTCATCGTGGCGGCCAATTTCTGCGCTTCGCTGCTCGTTGCGGGTTTACCTGCATTTGGTTTGGCCGGAATTACACTGCGCTCGTCCGGCGCCTCCCAAGCCGGTACCCTGGCAGCGAGCAACGCCACCGCGGCCAATCTCCAAGAGACTTTCGCCGAAGGAGAGGCCGCACTGCAACGCGGCGAACTGGACGCTGCCGAAGCGGCATTTCGCAAAGTGCTCGCCGCCGATCCCCGCGCGGGAGCCGCTTACGCCAATCTCGGCGTCATCGCTATGCGCCGCAAGGATTGGGACCACGCGCTGTCGCTGTTGCAAAGAGCGCAGAGGCTCGAGCCAAAAATGGCTGGCGTCCGTCTCAACATCGGCTTAGTCAAATATCGGCGTGGCGATTACGTCGGGGCGATTGTCCCACTGTCGTCTGTAGTCCGCGATCAGCCTGATTCACAGCAAGCCCGCTATCTTCTGGGGCTGTGCAACGTATTCACGGAGCATTATGCCGATGCGATTGGCGCGCTGGAGCCTCTTTGGACCAAGCAATCTAATGACTTCATGTACCTCTATGTTTTGGGGATCGCAGCTCACAACGCCGGCCAGAAAGAACTTGACGAAAGAGCTCTAGGCCGATTGGTGGAAATTGCCCGCGACACCCCCGAGTTCCATTTGATTCTTGGCAAGGCATATCTCAACCGCGAAGAGCCGGAAAAAGCTGTCGTCGAGCTGGAACGCGCGGCCGCTGCGAATCCGAATTTGCCTTACGTGCATTTCAGCCTGGGAGTTGCGCATCTGCGCCTCGACCACAAGGAAGAAGCTGAGGCCGAATTTCGCAGCGATCTGGCTGTCGAGCCGGACCTGCCCGATACCTACGAGCAGCTCGGACAGCTTTATCAACGCGCCGGGAACAATGATGAAGCCGCGAATTTCTTTCGCGAAGCTCTGAAGCGCAGCCCGAAAATGCCGGGGTCACTCTTCGGTCTCGCCAAAATTCATATGCGGCAGGAAAAATACCGGGAAGCGCTACTGGCGATCGATTCTGCGGTCCGCCTCGCGCCCGACAATCAGAGTGTGCACTTCGTGCGCGGCCAGGTGCTCGCGCGTCTCGGACGCCCACAGGAAGCGCAAGCGGAATTTGCCGCCGCGAGAAAAATCGTCAACGCCGACCTCAGCAAGCGCCGCGAGGCACTCAGCGACGAGCGCATACCAAACCCGGAACTCGCGCAGCCGCCACAATAGGTCCAGCGATCAAGCATCTGTGCGTCGCGCTTGTACATCGGGCGCCTGCCACGGTCCACGCCCGTTCTCGATCCGCTCGGCAACCGAGAGGACCAACTCCTCCTCATGCGGCCGCCCGATCACTTGCACGCCGATCGGCAGTCCCTCCGATGAAACGCTCACAGGCACGGACGCCCCCGGAAACCCAGTCAAGTTAAGCCACTGCGAAAAACGCATCGTGTCGCGATAGCACTGCTTCGCGCCCGGCCGCCACGTGCCTTCGCCGTGCCGAAAGGCCGTGGTGGTGGCCACTGGCGACAATAAAATGGGCACATCGCGCATCTGCTGCAAAATCTTTGCGCGCAGCAGATCGCGTTCTGCGCACGCGCTCAGCAATGCGTCGAGTGTTACCGTCGCCGCCGCAAACTGCAGATACTCGCGAAAAATGCGGCTCAGTTTATCTTCCTGACCCGCGACGCTCGGCTGAAACAGATGTGCGATTGCAGGCCCGAAGAAGAACCACCAAAGCTCGATGGGCGCTCGAAACCTTGCAGTTGCATCGGCTCGACTACAAATTCCTGCGCTGCCAAATCGTTCCCCGCCTTCTGCAAAGCCGCATGGGTTTCCGCATCCACTTTGCCCAGTGCATCGCATTCCAGAATGCCAACACGCAAACCTTTTAATTGCGCATCATTCACCGTGCGAAGCGGCACTGGCGCCGACAAAGCGTCCCCGGGGTCCGGTCCCGCCAACACTTCAAACAAGGCGCGCACATCGGCAATCGTCCGCGCCATCGGCCCGACCACGCCAATCCAAGAAAACGCGCCGATGCCTGGGGGAAAGTGCCCGGTCGCCGGAATTCTTCCCGGCGTCGGCTTCAAACCGCATATGCCGCAGAAGTGCGCCGGCACGCGAATCGAGCCGCCGCCATCGCTACCCACGCCGCCTGCCGAGCATCCCGATGCAATGGCCGCCGCTTCGCCGCCGCTTGAGCCGCCCGCGCTGCGCGACAAATCCCATGGGTTGCTCGTTTTTCCGCTGATTAAATTATCGGTTTCGTACGCCATCAGAAATTCCGGCGTGTTCGTGTTGCCCAGAAGAATCGCGCCTGCCGCCCTCAGACGTGCGGCAAGCGTGGCGTCTGCCTCCGCAACGTAATCTTTGCGCAGCGAGGACCCCGCCGGGCTGGGCCACCCAGCCACATCAATGCAGCTCTTCAAGGTGACGGGAACGCCCAGCAGCGGCCCGAGCGCGTCTCCTCGTTGTACCGCGTCGTCTGCGCAGCGAGCTTGCGCCTGCGCTGCCTCTGCATCGAGATGCACAAACGCATTGACCTTCGGCTGCACTGCCTCGGCACGTTCCAGGTGCGCCTCGACAACTTCTACTGAGGAAAGTTTCTTCGTCCGGACGCTCTCGCTAATCTCTGCGATGCTTGCGTAATGTAGGGCCTTCATGTGCGAACCAGCGAGCGTATGTGGCTCTCTTGAACCCGTCAAGTTTCCGCACAGTCGCGAATTCAATGCAGCGCCGACCTAGCCGCGAAAACGCGGCTTGACGCTGCCTCTGCCAGCCGTGAAAATCGATATGGTTTCGCAGCGTGGCGGTCTGTGCCGCGCCCCAGACGACTCGTACAGGACCAACAATTCAATGCTACGTGTGCACAGGCTCGGAATGCTGCTCATAGTTTGCGCGGCCATTTTCTTTACCATTGCCATTCCATCGCTGCGCTCGCGAGCCAGCAATGCTCAGCAAAAGCCGCAAGCCGCCCCGAAAGCCGAAACAAAAGGCAATGAGGCCGAATCTTTCCGCTACAACACGCTGGGCGTCGCCTACATGAACCAGCAGAAATTCGCCGAAGCCCAAAAATATTTCGAGAAGGCCCTCGCCGCAGATCCGAAATCTGCCATTGCCCGCCTGAACCTCGGCATCGCGCTGCTCAGCCAGCAAAAGCTCGAGGCCGCCCGCGCCGCTCTCGAGGAAGCTGTGCGCCTCCTGCCGAACGACCCCTACGCGTGGTACAACCTTGGCCTCGTCTACAAAGATACCGGCGAAACCGAAAAGGCCATCGACGCATTTCAGCACGTCGCGCAGCTTTCGCCCGAAGCCGACGCGCATTATTTTCTCGGCTACCTTTACACGCAGCTCCAGCGTTACGACGAAGCCATCGCCGAATTTCAGAAGGCTCTTGCCGCATTTCCCTATCATGCCTCTGCGGAGTTTGGCATTGCGCGCGCGTATCAGCGCAAAGGCGATTCTGATTCCGCGCGGCAGCACCTCGCGCGCTTTCAGAAAATCACAACAGAGCATCTTGGAGCGCCGTTCGGAGCAGGTTACGGCGATCAGGGCCGCTTCTCCCTTGCAGAACTTGGGCGCAGCGGCGTGGTGACGGCGCCGCCCGCGATCTCGGTGAGCTATAAGGAGCAGCCTGTTGTTGTCGCTCCCACAGGCGGCCGTCCCAAACTCCCCGGGCCTAGCACCGGCGCGTGTTTTCTCGATTACGATGGAGACGGCAAGCCAGATCTGTTTTTGGTTAGCGCAGTAAACGATGGCACCAGCCGCTTGCTCCACAACGCTGGCGATGGCCGTTTCGTCGACGCGACCGATGAAGCCGGCCTCGCCCTAAAAGGTAGCGGCTTTGGCTGCGCCGCGGGTGACTTCGACAATGACGGCCACACCGACCTCGCCGTTTGCCTGACCGATGGTGTGCACCTGCTGCGCAACAAGGGCGCTGGAAACTTTGAAGACGTTACACAAACCGTGGGCATTCGCCGCGAGCCAGGCTGCGTCGGCGTCACCTTTGTCGATTACGATCACGACGGCGACCTGGATCTTTACATCACCATGTCGCCTAGCGCCACGCCGCCCGCCGCCAAGCCGCACAACATTCTCTGGCGCAACAACGGCAACAGTACCTTCACTGACATTTCCGCCGAAACCGGACTAGGCATCGACGCCACCGGCGCCGGCCTCGTCACTTCCGATTTCAACAACGATCGCGCCATCGATTTCATTTTTGCCGGCGGCAGCCAAGGCGCGGCGATTTACCTAAATCCGCGCGAAGGGAAGTTTTCTCCGCTGCCCGGCATCGATTTCACAAAAGAAAATCTTCCACCCGCGGTCGGTGTCATCGCATTCGATTTCGATAAAGACGGCTGGATGGACCTCGCCTTTACCCACGCCGGCGCACCAGGCATCAGCCTGTGGCGTAACATCGAAGGCAAGCGTCTCGAACGCGTCAAGTTGCCCGATTTCGGCTGGCAACGCGGCTGGGGACTTTCCGCCATCGACTACGACAATGACGGCTGGCTCGATCTTGTTGCTGTCGGCGAATCCGGCTCCGGCGGCGAGCTGCGCCTGCTCCGCAATCTCGGCGCGCCCGGCTTTGCGGACGTCACCCGCCAGGTTCACCTCGACGCCGTCAAGCTTTCGCAGCCGCGCGCAATTGCCGTAGCCGACGTCGCAGGCAATGGCGTCCCCGATTTAGTCGTCACGCAACTGGGCGCCCCGCCGCTTCTACTCCGCAACGAGGGCGGCAATCAGCACAATTGGATACGCATCGACCTCAAAGCGCTGAACGACAACAAGAGCGCCATCGGCACCAAGGTCGAGCTTTACGCCGGCCCGCTGTATCAAAAATGGGAAGTGCAGGGCGCATCCGGCTATCTGGGGCAAAATGCTCCGACCATCCTCGCCGGTCTCGGCGCCGTGCACAACATCGAAGTCGTGCGTCTGCTCTGGCCCACCGGCGTGCCGCAAGACGAAATCAATCTCGCCGCCAATAAAGAACACACCATCGGTGAACTCGATCGCCGCGGCAGTTCCTGCCCAGTTTTGTTTGCCTGGAACGGCCGCGAGTACGAATTCATCGCCGACATGATTGGTCCCGGGGTTGTCGGCCACTGGGTTGCCCCCGGTGAACGCGACGTTCCCGATCCCGACGAATATCTAAAGGTCAACGCACGCAGTGTGCGTCCGCGCAACGGCTTGCTGAGCTTCCGCTTCATGGAGCCGATGGAAGAAACCGTTTACCTCGATCAAGTGCGTCTGCTGGCCATCGATCATCCAGCCGCGTACGACGTCTATCCTAACGAGCGATTCGTCGGCGGCCCGCCATTCCCTGAATTTGGCGTAATCGCCAGCCGCGACGCGCATCCGCCTTTGGGTGCTTGGGACGATCACGGCAATGACGTGCTTTCGCTGATCGCCAAGACCGACCGCAAATACGTCACCAACCTTCAAGAGCTTCCATTCGCCGGTTTCGCAAAATTGCACTGGCTCGAGCTCGATCTCGGGACATGGGATGCAGCGAAGCCGCTGCGCCTGATCATCGATGGCTACACCGACTATTTCACCGCCACCTCCATGTACGCCGCCGATCAGGCTGGCATCAAAGTGATTGCGCCGTACGTCGAAGCTCTCGACGTGCAGGGTAAGTGGGTGCGCGTCGTCGACGACATGGGCTTTCCCGCCGGCCTCGAGCGCACCATGGTCGCCGATCTTACCGGCAAGCTGCCGCAGGGCACGCGCCGCATTCGTATTGTCAACAACCTGAAAATCTATTGGGACGCGATTCGCATCGACCAGACTCCGGACCAGCCTGACGTCCGCGTCGCCGAAGTCCCCCTAGCCGATGCCGCGCTCGATTTCCTCGGCTACCCCCGTGAAATTCGCCTCACACCCGCGAGCGACACGACATATTCCTACGCGCACCGCAGCATGAGTGGCCCTTACGCGCGCGCCGCCGGCAATTACACCCGTTATGGCGATGTCCGTCAGTTATTGCAAAAGCCCGACGATCGCTTCGTCGTCTTCAGTTCTGGCGAGGGCGTGAAGCTCGATTTCGATCCGCGCAAATTGCACGCCCTTCCCGCAGGCTGGGTCCGCGACTATTTCTTCTACGCCAATGGATTTGAGAAGGATCTCGATTTCTACGCCGCCCATGCGTTCACGGTCGAACCGCTACCGCGTCACACGCTGCTCCCCTATCCGTATCCGGAAGGCAAAGCCTACCCAGACGACGCCGAGCACCTGCGGTATCAGCTCGAATACAACACCCGTCAGCGCTCCGACCGCATGCCATCAACGCTGCGCTATCAATACAAGCCGACAAACTAACCAACGCGCGTCCTCTTGTAGTGGCGCAGCATGCTGCGCCACTCTTGGAGTGCGGCGGTCTTGCCGCCGCTTTTACGCAGCAGCCCGCACCTCCCATTCCCGCGAATCACTAGCAGCAAAAACAACGGTCATCCTGAGGCCCGGCGCATTTCAGCCGTGCCGAAGGACCTCAGCCAATTCCCGTTTCGAAACGCATTCTGCAACGCCGGTAACACGAAAGCCTCAATCTTTCCCCTTCAACAGCGCCTCCCGTATCTCCTCCAACTCCTTCTTCTTCTCCTTGTCCACGTCCGGAAACGCCAAGTCCAAACCGTCCAGGGCCTCGATAATCGCGGAAGCAATCACCAGCCGTGCGTACCACTTGTTGTCCGCTGGAATCATGTGCCACGGCGCCCGTTTGGTCGCCGTGTTCTGCACCATCTCTTCATACGCCTCCTGGTAGTCGTCCCAGAATTTACGCTCCTTAATATCGTCCATCGAAAACTTCCAATTCTTCTTCGAATCCTGCAGCCGTTCCAAAAATCGCTTCTTCTGCTCCTCTTTCGAGATATGCAGAAAGAATTTCCTGATCACCACGCCGTTCCGCGCCAGATACCGCTCGAATGCGTTGACGTCCTCATACCGCTCTTCCCAGATGTGCTTGGTCACCAATTCGTCCGGCAATTTCTCCGACTTGAGAAGTTGCGGATGCACGCGTACCACCAGCACCTCTTCGTAATACGACCGGTTGAAAATGCCAATCTTCCCCCGGCTGGGCATCACCTTGTGTTCGCGCCACAGAAAATCATGGTCCAATTCATCGCTCGTCGGCGCCTTGAACGCATGCACGTCGCAGCCCTGCGGGTTCACCCCGGACATCACATGCTTGATCGCGCCGTCCTTGCCTGCCGCATCCATGCCCTGAAAAATCAGCAACAGCGCCCACAGATCCTGCGCGTACAGCATCTCCTGCATCTCGGCAAGCATCGAGCTGCTCTGCTCGAGCATGCTCTCCGCCACCTTCTTCGATTTCACTCCGTCGGTGTCGTTGGGATCAAAATCCTTCAGCCGGAATTTCTTCCCATCTGTAATGCAATACTGCGAGGCGATCCGTTCCGCTTCCTTAACAAATTTGCGAGGTTTCATAGTGCCCGCAGTGTAGCGCACACCGCCCGGCCGCAACATCCGCGTAGAACTGTAGAGGCCGGGCTTCAGCCCGGCCAGCGTGTGTCCCCGTCAAATAAGCGTCCCGCCCGCGCCGGCCACCTTTCTCCTTAGAACAGCGAACCCAACCCCCAGCCAAACGCCGCAAATCGGTTGCTCGCACGAAACAGCGCCCCGCCCGGCATCAGCACCGGCCGATTCAGCCGTAAAATATTCAGTGCATAGTACGCGCGCACCGGAACTCCAATTCCTGGCAACGTCCACCGCAGCTCGAGTCCGGTCGACCCATGAACAATCCCATTTGTTGACTCGATAAGCCAGGGCCGCGATGTTCCCAGCCAGTTTGGCAGCATCAATCCCGAGCCCAGGTCGAAGAAGCCTGCGGCTTCAGCCCCGCTGCTAATCCGCACGCGATACTCCGCATTCATCGCACCAATCAAATTTGCGCCTGCAGGAGATGTGGAATACTGTGTTATGCCCGTCGATGATGTCGAAGAAACGATTGCCGCAGGACCCAGCTCGCCATCACGCAACCCCCGCACGAATCCATCTCCGGCAAACAGCCGCGAAGCCAGCGGCATATCTCCGGAATAGCTGCCCGCTCCCATAAGCACCGTACGAAATGCCCACGCATTGTGCCGATTCAGTATCGGGTCGCGAACTATGCGCGCGTACTCCGCCTTCGAACGCACCACATTTTCGCCTCCACCCAGCCATCCTCCTGAAACCGAATTGGCAAAAACGATTCGTTCATTCCCGCTATCGCGCGTCCATCCCACTCCCGCCGCATGGCTCGAAGATTCCGCGCGCACGTCGCTCGCCGTCAGTCCCGTGGGCGGCGCCAGTGAGTACGTCGTGAGCGAATGCGACAAACTATAATTCACGCTCAACGTATCCACGTTGGAGAGCGAATAGCTCCAGTCCGCGGTGACGCCTTGAGTGTGTTGCTTGAAGAAGGGGCCTTGCACGCTCCCCGCTAAGCGCGGACGCAGAAATGTATTGAACACCGAGAGCGCCAGCGCTCCCCGCGAACCCAGAAATCCTTCCTTCGCAAAACCCAGCGCCAGCTCCATGCTTTCTGGCCCGCCCTCGATTTTTGACGTAAGCAGCTCCTCACGATCCAAAATGTTGAACAAAGAATATGCAATGCCCAAAGTGCTGCCGAACTGGCCTCGCCCGCCGACCATCGAAAAGCGCTGCTGACCCAGCTCTTCGACGTGTATCTTGACGTCTATCGTTTGCGCCGCATCGTCCGCCAAAATCTGAACATCTTCCTTTTTGATCGGCTTGAAATAACCTGTGCGAGTCAATCGACGCAATCCTGCTTCTAGCGCGTGTTCATCCAGAGGCGCTCCCTCCTTCACGCCAATGCGCTTGCGGAAATAGCGATCCGGAAAACGATGAATGCCGCGAAACTCGAGTCGTCGAACCGTGTACGGCGCCTCCGCACTTAGATCCAACCTGATTCGAACCTTCTGCGCCGCTGTGTCCATCGTCCGAATCACTTCCACATCGCGAATCGCGACCGCATTTTCCCGTTTCACCTGGGCTCGCACGCGCGCTCCCCAGGCGCGCCGCAAATTCTCCACACTCTGCACCGTGTACGCCTGCTCCACCGCAATCTTCACGGGCGCAGCCTGCGCCGCTCGGTCAATCCCGGCTGCTTGATCGAGAGCCGCACTCGTTGTTACCGAGGCGATTCGATAGAACGCCCCTGCCTCTATTGGGATCGCCACTGCCAAGCGTATGTCCTTGATCCTATTTGGCCAGGGAAGCCAGCGCCGCGGGACACGCTCGTATTCCTGAATCTTCGCCACGCCGATCCGCACCTCCGGATAACCGTGATTTTGGTAGTACGCCAGCAGTCGCCCCCGGTCTTCTTCGAACGCGCCGGGACTGTACGCGTCCTTTCCGCGCACGCCGGCAAAAAATGAGCCGGGTGACACCCGCCGCATCTGCCCCTTCAACAATTTCTCCGAGACCGCCGGATTCCCTTCGAAAGTTACGCGCCCCACCGGAACGTGCGGTCCATCGCTGATTTCGAATCGCACCTGCACCGTCGCTTGCGCCGATTCTTCTCGCATCATCTGCACGCGCCCTCGTGGATGGGCCAAATCCGAGAGAGCGTATTCAATAACTTTGCCCGCCTGATCGAGCTTCACCAGATTTTCCGGCTCACCCAATTTGGGAGTCAGTTTTTTCTCTGCCAGCAATTCTTCGATTTGCGCCCGTGAAAGCAACTGCGATCCGCGATATTCCACTTTGGTCAGAAAAGGCAGCTCCGGCACATAAATCATGAGCTGCAAATCTTGTGTGGAATTTCCAGAACTATCAGCAGGAGCTGCCGTCTGGACTTCCGCGCGCACCGTTTCGAACCATCCCGTTCGCGCCAACACCCGCACATCATGTTCAATTTTCGCCGCGTCCAGCAACTCTCCCGCGCGCGATACCATTTGCCTCTTCAGTGTCTCCGGAGAAATCCGCTGAAGCCCCGTAAACGTGATTTCGCCCACGATCGCGCTGCCGCCTGCCCCGACCGTTCCTCCAACCGTCGCCCCAGCCTCCGGCAGATTTTGTCGAAAGGGCTCGTTCTGCGCGCGCAGGACCGCCGCCCCGGCAAGTGACACCACGACCGCAGCCGCAATAATCCAGCGTCTTAGCATCGCTCCTCTGCACCAAGGACCGATGCCTGAACGGATGGCGCCACCTCCCGCCGGGTTGTCCCTGCAAACAAAAAGCCCGCCGCAACATGCGGCGGGCTCTTCAGCACCTGCGGCTGCTTATGCGCGATTCACTCCGAATCAGACTCCACGACCGTCCCGGTCTGCGGATCGAGAATCAGCGTTCGTGCGTGCCGGCTTTGCCGCTCGCCCCGGTCGAAGTCGAACATGTTGTCGAGCGTGCCCGCGATCGCATCCACAGAGCCGCCTCCGATTCTGCCGAGGTTCCAGTTGTCTTCGATGAACCGCAGAATCGAAGATTGGTCGGTGATCGTATCGTCGATGAAGTTCCGCTTCGCCCATGGCGAAACCACTAGCAATGGCAGCCGCGGGCCGAAGCCGCAGCGCCCATTCTGCATTCCTCCGGCCACGTCAGTTGCTTTTGGCGAACCGCAATTCCCCGGGCCCAGCAACTGGTCGTCGGGAACGTTCGATTGCATCACAATCGTGCCCATCTGGTGGTCATACCAGCCGTCGGAATCATCCCAAGCGATGATCACCGCCGTCTCCTTCCATTCCGGGCTTTGCATCAGCGCATTGATCACGCCCACCACGAAGAGTTGCTCATCGATGGGATCGGAGTACGCCGCATGCCCATCCTGGTATGCGCCGGCCTTCAAGTAGCTGACCGCCGGCAGATTCCCAGCCTTCAATGCCGCGAAAAAGTCGGTGATGTCGTACTGATGGTTGGCCTGGTCACTCTGACCGATCTTCGCCTCACTGCTGGGTCGCAAGTGGTGCACATTCGTGGTTTGCGGGTAATACATGAAAGGTTCGTGGTGCGGAATGTAATCTCCGGCGTTCACCACCGCGTCATCGCCGGCAAGGCCAGTGTGGTGCTGCCCGCAAACTGCGCGCCCTTTCGCGTCCACGCCCGTCGGTGCAAACCCGCCTTGGAACCAGCCCCAGGTGATGCCCTTGGCGTTCAGCAAATCGCCAACATTCTTCCCAGACACAGTGATCTGGTTCACGCCAGCGAACTTCGGATTCGACGCCACGCAATCATCCAGCAGCGGCCGCGGATCGCCGATCACCGCGCCGGTCGTTGCGCCACCAGCGATATTTCCGTTCGCCGAAGCGGGTTTCCCGTTGGGGCGAAATGGCGCCAAAGTTCCGGGAAACGTGTTTCCGGCCACCAAATTCAGCGCGCCCGGCGTCGACGGCCCAAACGTTGTGCCCCACGAGTTGTCGCTCATCGCAAAGTACTGCGCATAATTCCACATCGCCGTAACCGTATTCCCGTCGTAATAGCCCATCGCGCTCGCCGCAGCGTTCTCGCCCAGCTTCGGCTCATTGCAGCTCAGCTTCTCC
Source organism: Candidatus Acidiferrum sp. (assembly GCA_035602505.1). Taxonomy (GTDB): domain Bacteria; phylum Acidobacteriota; class Terriglobia; order Acidiferrales; family UBA7541; genus Acidiferrum. The sequence goes on along the minus strand of DATNMD010000035.1, from coordinate 82,580 downwards.
ACGAACAAGTCCATCAGCCCGCCATGAGCCGCCGCCTGTTCGTCGTTGTAATTGTGATCTTCATCGCAAGTCACGGGGACACTCGGCGGGATGCGGAATGGATTCTTCTTGTTCGGATTATTCGTCAGCAGTCCCGAAGACAGCAGCGTGTTGCCTTCCGGCGTATCTTCCTTGGCATGAAACGGCGTCTCGCCCGTCAAGTTGAACGCGTGCGGGTACGTTCCAAAATAATGGTCAAACGACACGTTCTCTTGGAAAATTACGACCACATGTTTGATAGGCGTAGCGGTCTTGAAGTCATCTCTGTCGCCGCCGAACACCGGAGCTGCTGGCAGCAAGGTAATCGCCGCGGCGGTCACCGTTGCCAATGCCTTGGTAAGACAATAATGCATAAAGTTATCTCCTTAGATTCTTGCGATCTTCACGCCGGTGAAAGTGGACTTCGCGGACGGGACACATCCGGCGAGCGTGGTGGGAATCCGCCCGCGGCCTAAGGTTTTAAGCCGCCCGTGTTAGCGCCAGATGAACGCCCCGTCAAAACTGTCCTACTCACGTCCAAGCCGTGTAAAATCGCGCCGCACCAAATACCACAGCCATTTCTGGCTGTGCGCCATCGTGCGCGAATCGCACCTTGGAGTGCGGCAGACTCACTGCCGCTTTCACTAAGTCAGCACGACAGACAAAAGCCAGCCAAAAAATGCCCACTCTAGCCCGCAAGCTCCGCGTCACGGACTACTTCACCCTCGCCTTCGGCACCATGGTCGGCGTCGGCTGGCTCGTCCTCATGGACGACTGGCTCGGCCGCGGCGGCCCGTTAGGCGCCGCACTCGGTTTCGCTCTGGGCGGACTCCTTCTGCTCCCGGTAGGCTATGTCTACGGCCAATGGGTGCAGCGTTTGCCAGACGCGGCCAGCGAAGCCGCCTACACGGCGCAGGTCTTTCCGCCCATCGTCAGTTTTTTCACTGGCTGGGTGATGCTGCTCGCATACTTCATCGTTTGCCCGTGGGAAGCAGTAGCGATCGGAAAAGTTGCGGCCTATATTTTTCCGTCGCTGAATTCCTTCGCGCTGTACAGCGTCGCCGGCCAGCCAGTGTTTCTTCCGCGCCTTCTGCTCGGCGTAGCCATGACCGCCTTTCTCGCCATTCTGAATTACCGCGGCATTCGGCTCAGCGCCACTTTTCAGAACTGGACCGCATCCACCGTTATTCTTCTCTTTCTCCTGCTGCTCGCCATCAGCGCGTGGCGCGGCTCTCCCGCCAATTTTCAGCCGCTCTTCCGCGCCAGTCCGTTCGTCTCCATCATTCTCACGCTGCAAATCGTTCCATACTTTCTCACCGGCTTTGAGTCCGCTCCCAAATGCGCGGAGGAAGCGAATCCCGAATTTAAGCGCACTGGCTACATGCGCGCGATCGCGCTGGCCCTCTTGGTCGGCGCTGGTTTCTACGCACTCTCCATAATCGCGGTTGGCTACATCGCGCCGTGGCAAAATCTCCTCGGCAAGCGCTTCGCCACCGCCATCGCCTTCGAGCAAGCCCTCGGCGCGCGCTGGCCGGTTCGCCTCATTCTGGTCATGGCCTTCTTCGGCCTCTTTCAGTGCTTCAACGGCAACTTCGTGGCCTCCAGCCGCTTGCTTTTCGCCTACGGCCGCCGCCAAACCATTCCCGCCGCATTCGGCCGCATCCACGAAAAATTTCAGACCCCTTCGATCGCCATCCTGGGCATCGCCGCCGCCACCATTGCCGGCCTGCTCCTGGGCGACGCCCTCCTCGTCCCTGTCACCGAAGTCGGCTCCATGGCCTCCGCCTTCGGTTGGCTAGCCACCTGCGTCTCCTTCTTCCTAGTCGAGCGCAACCTCCGCTCCCGCGCTCTCACCACGCTCGGCATCCTCGTCGCCGCCCTCCTCTTGATCATGAAACTTGTCCCTGCCTTCCCCGGCCATTTCACTCAAGCCGAATGGCTCGCCCTTGCCATCTGGCTCGCCCTCGGTGCCTCCCTCCATCTTCGTGGCAAGAAATAAACCTGGACGGCCGTGTTCCACAGCGGTATATACTCGACAACTCGGCAGCGCAAAATCGTAGTTGTATGACTGTTCCACAGCCCGACTACTTCCGCCCGTTGTGCCCAACACACCGCGGAGTCATGCTCATCAGTCCTAATGTATTGGGCCAGGTCACTCTACCGGACACATGGGACAGTTTGGATGGTCATGATTGCGAGTGCCCCATAAGTGGATGTCCGAACCACTATTCGCCGGGCTGCGGTTACTTTACTCTCGAACCAAACCTTGCACACCGGGACGCCACGGGCTCCGCTGCCCTGCGAATAAACCGCAGCGCAACACAGGTCATCTGTTACCGCCACAAGTATTCGATGTTCCTCGAGTCATTCGATCCCTGCACCAATCTTGGCAATTTCCGCTGTCCACATAAGGATTGTCAGCAAAGAATGGCGGTGGATGCTGGCGGCCCGCCCGCCTATTGGCTCGGTGAGGGCTACTTCAAACAATTGAACTAGTTTGCATGACATTCCAGTTCTCCCCAGTTACATCGCTTTGGAGCAACTGTTCTGCTAAATCCCTCATCTTCAAGCACTAACCCAGCCGCGGCCGTTCGAACTGATGCCCAAATGGTAAAATACTTGACAAGCTACTATTTTCATGCTACCCTAAGCCGTGAAATCAGCCCCCCAGCCCGTGGCAGTCCCGATTTGGCACGTTCTTCCCTCTACCCTCCATCCCCAACCGGCCTTCTCCGCCCAGAGTCTTGTCACTACCCCGTCATCTGCTCCACGTGCGCGCTGCAACCCCTTTGCTCTCAGCTTGTTCCGCATACTTCCCGTCGCCACGGGGGTGTACCCCCTTAGCTGCTCCACCATCACCGCTCCCAGTAGCCGTCGGACGATGATTTCAAACAACTAAAGGACGAAAAAAATGAATCCGCAAACATCCAACCCTAACGGCATCAACGAAGTAGACGCTTCGCAATCCGCTCCAGTTCCTGAAGCTCGCTGCCATCGCCGCACACGCCACGGCCATCAATGCCGCTTGCGCCCTCTTAGTCCTGGTGGCTTGTGCTTCCGTCACGCCAGCTTGCAATCCCAGGTCAAGCAGCCGATGGACATCGATCTTTCGGGGGATTTCGCCGCGCAGCTCGCCGAGCTTAAATCCGCCGAGCAGATCAACGACTTCCTCGGCAAGCTACTCATCCTCGTGGTGCAGAATCGCATCTCCGTCCGGCGCGCGGCGGTCCTCGCGTACATCACCAATCAACTCCTCCGCACCGTTTCCATCATGAACAAGGAGAACGAAGACGAGACGCAGATCATCTGCGACATCCCCGGCCCGGAACGCGAAAGAGTCCCCCTACCGGAGCCCACATACGCCGATTTGCGCACATGACCATGCACCCCATCCCAGCGCAGTCTCCCGCTGCGGCGGCTGCTTACGGGCTTGCGCTCGCCGCCGTGTATACTCGGGTGTCCAATGTATGATTCCTTTTCTGCATCTTGGGCCGATTACGATTCCCACCTTCGGCTTGATGGTGGCCGCGGCGCTCCTGGTCTCCGCGTACGTGCTACAAGCCGATTTCAACCGCCGGCGCGCGGACCTCGAGCGTATTCCCGGATACAAGGGACAGCGCGACGAAGGCTTTCTCATCATTGGCATCGCTGGAATTGCCGGCCTGATTGGCGCGCGCCTCTATCACGTCCTGGAAAGCCCCAGCGAGTTTTTTGCGGACCCGTGGAATTTGCTGTTCAGCCGGTTTGGGTTTGCGTGGTTCGGCGGATTCCTCGGCGGATTCCTGGCACTTGTGCTGATGGCGCGGCGCCTGAAAATCCCTCTGCTGTTGTTTCTGGATACTTGCTCACCCGCGGCGTGCGTGGGTTACGCCATCGGACGCATCGGCTGCTTGCTTTCCGGCGACGGCGATTACGGCGTGCCGACTTCGCTGCCTTGGGGCATGAGCTTTCCCAATGGCGTTGTGCCCACGATGCAGCGCGTGCATCCCACGCCGCTCTACGAGTTTTTCATCTGGCTCGCCATTGCCGCGTTTCTTTGGCACATGGGAACAAAATCGCTGCGCGGCCCGAAAGCCCGCGGCGAAATTTTTGCCAATTATCTGATTCTGACTGGCCTTGCGCGCTTTCTCATCGAGTTCCTCCGCATCAATCCTCGCTCGTTTTTCGGATTGTCGAACGCGCAGGCGGCGAGTTTGCTGTCCATCCTGGTTGGCGCGGTGTTACTTTGGCGTATCAAAAGCCAATTTCATGCGCTCAAAAAAGAGCACCGCATCGTAGAGCACATCGCCGCGCGTGGCGACGTCTTGCAGCCGGAATATCACAAGCCCACGCCTGAATGCCCGCACCCGGAGCGTTGGCACATGTATGACTCCATGACCGCCGAAGTCGAAGTTCTCGATTTTCTGAAAACCATCGTCACCACCATCAAGCCCGAACTCGTGGTGGAAACCGGTACGTTTTCCGGCCTAAGCACACTGCGCATCGCGGAAGGCCTGAAAGCCAATGGATTCGGTCGCGTAATCACATGCGAGTACGACGCAAAAGTATTTGCCGCAGCGAAAGAACGGTTCGCTGCATCCGGCCTGATTGAGTGGATCGACGCGCGGAATGAGTCGAGCCTGCAGATGAAAGTGGATGGACGCATCGACTTGCTGTTTTGCGACAGCGACACGCCGATTCGCGGACAGGAAGTCCGCCATTTTTTGCCGCAGATAAATCCCTACGGATTGATCTTAATGCACGATGCAAGCTCCTCAATGAAAACGGTGCGCGAAGCCGCGCTGCAGATGGAGCAAGAGGGATTGATTTCTGTGGTGCTGCTGCCCACCCCGCGAGGCTTGGTAGTAGCCCAAAAGCGCGAAGGCAGAAAATGAAACCAGCTCTTTTCTACGGATTCTCTGTGAACTCAGCGTCTCTGCCTAAGATTTTCTTGCATTGCGAAGCGTTCGCCAAAATGTTGAATGGCTTGAACAGCCCGGGATATCATTCGCCATGCCAAAAAAGCTTGCTTGCGTCCTGTTGATTTTAGCGTCCGCTACTGTTACTTGCGCGCAACAATCGCACGCCGATGTCACAGTAATCCGTGCCGGCAAATTCATCGACGTCGACGCCGGCCGCGCCCTCTCGAATCAAACGATCATCATCCGCAATGGCAAAATCGAGTCCATCGGCGAAAATCTACCGATTCCCGCTGGCGCGACCATCGTTGATCTTTCAAGAATGACGGTCCTTCCGGGCCTGATCGATTGCCACACGCACCTTGCTGACGGCGCCCATGATGGCAACGGCGACCCCATGTCTCAGCTCAAACGCACCGCATCCCAAGTCGTTCTCGAATCCATTCCCAATGCGCGCGTCACCCTCGAATCCGGCTTCACCACCGTGCGCGATGTCGGCGTCTATCGGGCTCTCAACGACGTCGCTCTACGCGATGCAATCAATCGCGGCTACGTGATCGGCCCGCGAATGTTCGTTGCCGGAGCCTACATCACCATTACCGGAGGCGCCGGTGCGATGACAGGTTCCGCTCCGGATATTACGCTCCCTTGGGATCTCCGTTACGGCGAAGCCAACAGCCCCTGGGAAGTGCGCCAAAAAATTCGACAGCTCGCGCATGACGGCGTTGACCACATCAAAGTCCTTTCCACTGGCGCGGTGCTCACGCATGGCAGCAATCCCAATTCTTCGGAGTTCACGCCCGAAGAATTGCAAGCTGCGGTGAGCGAAGCGGCAAATTTTGGTCTCCGCGTGGAAGCGCATGCGCACGCTCCCGAAGGAATTAAGAATGCGATTCGCGCTGGAGTCGCTTCCATCGAGCACGCTACGCTGATTGATGACGAAGGAATCGCACTGGCGAAAGAGCGCGGGACTTATCTCGACATGGACATCTATGACGAGGAGTGCATCCAGGAAGCGGGCCGCAAAGGCAAGATGCCAGCGGATTTTCTGGAGCACGATCGCAATCTCGGCGAAGCGCAGCGCCAGCGCTTCACCAAAGCTCTGCGCGCCGGAGTGAAAATGTCTTTCGGCACCGACGCCGGCGTCTGCCCCTACGATGTTGCTGCGCGGCAGTTTGCGTTCATGGTCAAGTACGGCATGACGCCGATGCAAGCGATTCAGTCCGCCACGAGCAACGCCGCCGATCTTCTCGGCAAATCTGATCTCCTTGGCTCGCTAAAGCCTGGCAAGTACGCTGACATCATCGCCATTTCGGGCGATCCAATGGCCGACATTCGCGTTCTGGAGCATGTCTCCTTCGTAATGAAGGAAGGCAAAATTTACAAACAGTAGGCGGAAAGCGCAGAGGAGTCGCAGAAAAGAGAAACGCGAGGGAACACACAGAGGAAAGTTAGAGCATTTGACGGAGGACGTACTGCAAAATGCCGCCGTGATGGTAGTAGGAGACTTCCTCGGGAGTGTCGGCGCGGGCGATTACAGAGAATTGTTTGGTTTTGCCATCTTCGGATTTTGCGCGCACGCTGATGGATTTTGCGGGCGCTAGTGAGGCGATGCCTTCGAAGTCGAAAAGTTCGTGGCCGGTCAGACCGAGGGATTCGCGATTTTCGCCATTTTGAAATTCGAGCGGCATCACTCCCATGCCGATCAAGTTGCTGCGGTGGATGCGCTCGTAGCTTTCGGCAATGACGGCGCGCACACCCAGGAGGCGCGTGCCTTTCGCGGCCCAGTCGCGCGAAGAGCCGGAGCCGTATTCTTGTCCGGCGACGACCACGAGCGGAACGCCGGCTTCGCGATATTTCACGGCGGCGTCGTAGATGGACATTTTTTCGCCGCCGGGAAGATACAGAGTCCAGCCGCCTTCCGTGCCGGGCGCGAGCTGATTGCGCAAGCGAATGTTGGCGAAGGTTCCGCGCACCATGACTTCGTGATTGCCGCGGCGCGCGCCGTAGGAATTGAATTCGTGGGGTTTGACGCCGTTGGCGATGAGATATTTTCCAGCGGGAGAATCGACGGGAATCGAGCCGGCGGGAGAAATGTGATCGGTAGTAACGCTGTCGCCGAGAATGGCGAGGACGCGCGCGGCGTGAACATCAGCGAGCGGCGGCGGAGTCTTCGGCATATTTTCGAAATACGGCGGAAGCTTGATGTACGTGGATTTCGGATCCCACTGATAAAGATCGCCCTGCGGAATGTGCATGCCTTTCCAGTGCGCGTCGCCCTCGAAAACTTGGCTGTATTGCTTCTGGTACATCCCGGTGGTAACGGCGGCGCGCACCGTGGTTTCGATTTCCAGAGGCGTGGGCCAAATATCGCTGAGGAACACAGGCTTGCCAGATTTATCGGAGCCGAGCGGCTCGGTGGTGAGATCGATATCCATGCGGCCGGCGAGCGCGTAGGCGACTACCAGCGGCGGCGAAGCCAGGTAATTTGCGCGCACCAGCGGATGGATGCGTCCTTCGAAATTGCGATTACCGCTAAGGACGGCGACGGCGACGAGATTATTTTCTTTGATGGCGGCGCTGATGGGATCGGATAGCGGGCCGCTGTTGCCGATGCAGGTGGTGCAGCCGTAACCGACAAGATGGAATTTTAATTTTTCGAGGAACGGTGTAAGGCCAGCGGCGGCGAGATAATCGGTAACGACTTTGGAACCGGGAGCGAGGCTGGTTTTAACCCAGGGTTTCACTTGCAGGCCGCGCTCTACGGCCTTTTTTGCGAGCAGGCCTGCGCCGAGCATCAGGGATGGATTCGAAGTGTTGGTGCAACTGGTGATCGCGGCGATGACGACGGCGCCGCTGGAAAAATCAAATGAGTCCCCATTGTTGCGGACTTGAATATGTTTTTGCGGCGCGCCTTCGACAACTTTGGTGAAGGAAGATTTTGCGTTGCGCAGCGCGACGCGATCTTGCGGGCGCTTGGGTCCGGCGACAGTGGGCTCGACAGTGCCGAGATCGAGTTCGAGCTTGTCGCTGAAAATTGGATCAGGCGTGGAGTCGGTGCGGAAGAGAGATTGTTCCTTGCAGTAGGCTTCGACAAGCGCGACTTGTTCGTGCGCGCGTCCGGTGAATTGGAGATAGGCGAGCGTTTCGGAATCAACCGGAAAGAACCCCATGGTCGCGCCATATTCGGGAGCCATGTTGGCGATGGTGGCGCGATCGGGAACGCTCAGGCTGGAAAGGCCGGTGCCATAGAATTCGACAAATTTGCCGACGACGCCTCTTTTGCGCAGCATTTCGGTGACAGTGAGGACGAGGTCGGTGGCCGTGGCGCCTTCGCGGAGTTTGCCGTGAAGGCGGAAGCCCACGACTTCGGGAATGAGCATCGAGGACGGCTGGCCGAGCATGGCAGCTTCGGCTTCGATGCCGCCAACCCCCCAGCCGAAAACGCCGAGGGCGTTCACCATGGTGGTGTGGGAATCCGTACCTACTACGGAATCGGGATATGCCTCGACGCGGCTGCCGGACGGCATCGCGCAGACGACGCGCGCGAGATATTCGAGATTTACCTGATGGCAAATGCCGGTGTCCGGAGGAACGACTTTGAAATTTTTGAACGCGGTTTGGCCCCAGCGGAGAAAGGCGTAGCGCTCGACGTTGCGCTGGAATTCGAGCTCGGCGTTAAGGCCGAAAGCGTTGGCGTCGCCGAATTTGTCGACTTGCACGGAATGGTCGATGACCAGCTCGGCGGGGAAGAGCGGATTGATGCGCGCGGGATTGCCGCCCATGCGCTGAACGGCTTCGCGCATGGTGGCGAGATCGACGATGGCGGGGACGCCGGTGAAATCTTGCAGCAAAACGCGTGCGGGCATGAAGGCGATTTCTTTTTGCGCGCCGTTGGGAGTCCAGCCGGCTAGAGCGCGAATGTCTTCGGGATGGACGGAGTGGCCATCTTCAAAGCGCAAAAGATTTTCCAACAGGATGCGGAGAGAGAAAGGGAGCTTCGCGAGAGTGGTGAGGCTTTGTTGTTCCAGTTTTTCGAGGCGATGAATTTCAAAGGATTGCGCGCCGACGTTGAGCTTGTCGCGCGTGCCGAAAGAATTGCCTGCGGGGATGGCCATCCTGGCTTCCTTTCACGGGGTAGCGCAGCCTTATATCATAACTGAAAACGAAACCCAGCGCGGGCGACTATACTGGTAGACGATGAAGATTGTTTTGATTTCGACGTATGAGTTGGGGCGGCAGCCGTTTGGGTTGGTGTCGCCAGCGGCTTGGCTGCGGAAGCGCGGGCATGAGGTGGCGTGTTTTGATTTGACGCGGCAGGAGCTGGACGCGGGAGCGGTGCGCGGGGCGGAGTTGATTGCGATTTATTTACCGATGCATACGGCGACGCGACTGGCTTGCAAGTTGATTCCTTCGCTGCGGGAGCAGAATCCGCAGGCGCATCTTTGCTGTTACGGATTGTATGCGCCGATGAATGCGGAGTATTTGCGGTCCCTGGGTATGGGGACGATTTTGGGTGGCGAGTTTGAGGGTGGGTTGGTGCGATTGGCGGAGGGGTTGACGGCGACGCGATCCCGAAACGGGGAAACGGCGAGGGTGGAGGACGGCAAGAAGCTGCAGGGGCCCGAAAAGCCGCAGGGCTGCGAAGACTCCGCCCCGTGCTACAGGGACTGGGATGCGCTAAAGCACGCCCCTACAACTTTTTCAGCGACTCAGTCAGAGCCGATGATTTCTATGGAACGGCTTAAGTTTGAGGTGCCGGACCGGGCGGGACTCGCGCCTATTGCGAAGTACGCGCACCTGGTGGTGCCTGGTGATGGGTATCGCGTAGTGGGGTCGACGGAGGCTAGCCGGGGCTGCAAACACGTTTGCCGGCATTGCCCGATTGTGCCGGTTTACAACGGCGTGTTTCGGATTGTGGAGCGCGACGTGGTGCTGGCGGATGTTCGTCAGCAGGTGGCGGCGGGGGCGCAGCATATTTCGTTTGGCGATCCGGATTTTTTCAATGGGATTCGGCATGCAATGGAGTTGGTGGAGGCATTTCACCGCGAGTTTCCGGATGTGACGTACGACGTGACCATCAAGATTGAGCATTTGCGGAAGCAGGAGCAGCACCTGGCGCGCCTGCGGGATACAGGTTGCTTGTTTGTGATCAGTGCGGTGGAGTCGGTGGACGACGGAATCTTGGAGCGGCTCGATAAGGGGCATACGCGGGAAGATTTTCTTTATGTGGCGCGAAAGTTTCGCGAGCTAGGGATCACGCTGCATCCGACGTTTGTGCCGTTTACGCCGTGGACGACGATGGAGGGCTATTTGGATTTGCTGCGGGTCTTGGTCGCGGAACAACTTGTTGAGAATGTGGCGGCGATTCAACTTGGGATTCGGCTGCTGATTCCGGAGGGCTCGCGATTGCTGGAATTGGAGGAAGTGCGGCAGACGGTGGGCGCGTTTGATGCGGAGTCGCTGGTATATCCGTGGAGGAACGCGGATTCGCGGGTGGATGCTTTGAGCGAAACGGTGCAGTCGATTGCGGCGGAGGCGGACCGGAAGAAGGAATCGCGGGCGGCGGCGTTTGCGCGGATTTGGAAGGCGGCTCATGCGGCGGTGGGAGTGGAGGCGCGGGAGCTGCGAGTGACGGCGGGGCGAGAGGTGCCATTCTTAAGCGAGCCATGGTATTGCTGCGCGGAGCCCACGCGAGATCAGTTAGTGGCGATTGGAGGCGCAGCTACGAAAGCGCAGCGTGAGCACGTGGTAATGGCTGATGATTTTGTTTAAAACAAGTGTCGACCGTGAAAAGCGGCGGCCCTTCGAGGCTCAGGGATAAACAAGACCGCCGCACTCCCAAAAATCGTGTACTGCGTGCCTTACTAGAGATGGCAATTTGAAGGATGTAGATGGACGCGAAAAAGGTATTGGTGTTTGCGGGGAAGCTGGGGTATCAGACGCGGAGCTTTGATGCGGCGGCGCAGAAGTTGGGCGTCGAGTTGGCGTTTGTTACGGACCGGTGTCACCAGTTGGATGATCCGTGGGGAGATCGCGCGATCGCGGTGCATTTTGAGTCGCCGGAGGTTGCTGCTTACACCGTCTTGGAAGCAGCGCGTGCTGGCGAACGCGTTGACGGGATTTTGGCACTGGGCGACAGACCGGCGGTTGCGGCGGCATACGTGGCGCGGGGATTGGGGCTGGCGTACAACCATGCGGCGTCGGTGGAAGCTTGCCGAAGCAAATTGCGGATGCGCGAAGTGTTTCGCGATGCGGGGCTGCGCGTACCGTGGTTTCGCATCGTGGCGCTACAACCTGCGCCAGAGCCGGCGCTGCTGGGGATTTCGTATCCATGCGTTCTGAAACCGCTTTCGCTTTCGGCAAGCACAGGAGTGGTTCGCGCGAACAATCGCGAGGAGTTTTTGCGAGCCGCGGCGCGTGTGCGGCGCGTGCTGGAGTCGCCGGAGATTTTGGCGAGCCGGGAAGCGAATCTGGAACAGATGATAGTGGAGGGATACATTCCTGGAAGGGAAGTGGCGGTTGAAGGGTTGCTGACGGACGGAGAGTTTCGCGTGCTGGCGATGTTTGATAAGGCGGATCCGTTGGAGGGGCCGTTTTTTGAGGAGACGATTTACGTTACGCCTTCGCGATTGCCTGACGTGCAGCAGCAGGAGATTGAGCGGTGCGCGGCGGATGCTGTGCGGGCGCTGGGGCTCTCGCACGGGCCGGTGCATGCGGAGTTTCGGATCAACGACGAGGGAGTGTGGCCGCTGGAGATTGCGCCGCGGCCGATTGGGGGATTGTGCGCGCAGGCGCTGCGGTTTGGGACAAATGAAACTGATGAGGTAATCGGGTTGGAGGAATTGTTGCTACGGCACGCTGTGGAGATGCCGGTTGGAGATTGGAAACGCGAGGCAGTGGCTTCGGGAGTGATGATGATTCCGGTGCCAGCTAGCGGCGTGTTGGAGAGCGTGGAGGGCGAGGGGGAGGCGCGAGCAATTCGGCACGTAGTTGGGCTGGAGATTACGGCGCGGATGCATGATTACATTGCGGCTTGGCCGGAGGGCTCGAGTTATTTGGGATTTTTGTTTGCGCGGGCAGAGACAGCGGAAGAGGTGAAAGGGGCGTTGCGGGTGGCGCATGGGGAGTTGCGGTTCGCGATTCGGGAGAGATTGGCGGTGGAACATCCGGCGACGCGGCGAGTGATGGGGTAAATGCGGATGCACCAATGTTGAGTTGTAGTGACGGAACAGTTGAGATCCTTCGGCCCGGCAAAAGACGCCGGGCCTCAGGATGACACCTTATAAATTCTCGTGGCGACCTGAATTTCGTGGCCGCAGCTAGAGCCGTATTGAGGGAACAGCCGCGAAAGCGGCGGCCCTTCGAAGCTCAGGATAAACAAGACCGCCGCACTCCAATTAGCCTTTGGCTTTGGGGGCTACGTAGCCTTCGGGGAGCTTGGCGCCCTCACCGAAGAAGAATTGCTCCATTTGTTCTTCCATGATTTTTTGCGAGCTGGGATCGAGCGGATTGAGGCGATATTCGTTCATCACCATTTTTGAGTGCTCGATCCACAGCTTCCAGGCATCTTTCGAAACATTTTCGAAGACGCGCTTGCCGAGCTCGCCTTTCCATGGCGGGCGGTCGAGACCGGGCATGTCTCTGCCGAATTTTACGCAGTGCACCATGCGGGTGCCGGGCTTGACCGGCTCATTTGCGGGCGGTGTGGGGCCGCAGGAATCATTCGCCATAGTTGTGTCCTCGTGAGCTGTACATTTTTGACGATACCGCAAGCGATGGGAAATTCCTAGTGCGCGGCCGAGCAGCCATTAGGAATCGGGTTAGCGGGATAGTAGAATCGCGGCGCATTCCGTGATTGAGGAAACCTACGCAACGTTCGTTGCTGCACGAGCCAAACGCACTTCTAACGTACAGTCGCAAGAAAGCATCTGATGATAACCGGAAGTGGAGGCGGCGCATTGTCTGACATCACCACGCTGTTTTGGGACATAGGTGGAGTCATTCTGACGAATGGATGGGACACGGCGGCGCGCCGGCGGGCAGCGGAGGTGTTTCACCTGGACTGGGAAGAGTTTCAGGACCGGCACGACCTTTCGTTTCCGGCGTTCGATTCCGGAAATATTTCGCTGAACGAATACCTGGATCGGACGCTGTTTTACCGGCCGCGGGCGTTCACGCGCGAAGAGTTCATCGCATTCATGTTTGCGCAGTCAAAGGAGTATCCGGAATCGCGGGCGGTGCTGGATCAGGCAGCACGGTCGGGGAAGTATTTCATCGGGGCGATCAACAATGAGCCGCTGGAGCTGAACGAATACCGGATTGCGGCGTTTCATCTGCGACGGGATTTCGAGGTGTTCTTCAGCTCGTGTTATTTGCACACGCGGAAGCCGGAGGAGATGATATTCCGCATCGCGCTGGAAGTAACGCAGCGGCCGGCGGCGGAGTGCGTGTTCATCGATGACCGGCCGCTGAACCTGGAGAATCCGCGGAAACTGGGGATGAAAACGATTCACTACCAGAACGCGGAACAATTGCGCACGGAACTGAAAAATTACGGTGTTGAGGTATAGTGTCGTGCACCCGGTGATGGGATGAATAAGACGGCAACATTGGAAGACATCGAGGTGGACGCGAGTCCGTCAGGTAGCGAGAACTCTAGCGTCAGCGAGCCATGCACCGTGGTGCTGTTCGGGGCCTCTGGCGATCTCGCGAAGCGCAAGGTGATTCCGGCGATGTATGACCTGGCGGTCCACAATTCGCCGGGGCCGCGGTACGCCATTGTGGGATTCGCGCGAACGGCGCTGAGCGACGAAAGCTTTCGCAGCACTACGGCGGAAGCTGCGAAGAGCATCTCCGAAGCGGGACCGATTGATCCGAAGGAATGGAGCGAATTCGCGTCGAACCTTTACTACCAGGCGGGCGAATACGGGAACCCGGAAGATTTCAAAAAGTTGGCGAAGCGCCTTGACGATTTGAGCGCGGAGAAAAAGCTCGGCGGAAACCGGCTGTTTTATCTTTCTACGCCGCCGGAAGTGTACCCGCACATCGTGGAGCAATTGGGGCGCGCGGGGCTGGCGAAGGCGCCTTCGCCGGACGCGTGGGTGCGCATCATCATTGAGAAACCGTTTGGGCGCGACTTGGCTTCGGCGAAAGAGCTGAACAAAATCGTGCTCAGCGTGTTTGACGAGCAGCAGGTCTACCGAATCGATCATTACCTGGGCAAAGATACCGTGCAGAACCTGTTGGTGCTGCGCTTCAGCAACGGGATATTCGAGCCGCTGTGGAACCGCAATTATGTGGACCATGTACAGATCACAGCGGCGGAAACGCTGGGCGTGGAGCGGCGCGGCGGATTTTACGAAACGGCAGGCGCGCTGCGCGACATGATACAGAGCCACGTTTTGCAATTGACGTCGCTGGTGGCGGTGGAACCTCCGGCGCGATTCGACGCGACGGCGGTGCGCAACGAGAAATTGAAGATATTGCAGTCGATTCGTCCCTTTGATTTGGGAATGGTGGCGCAGTCGGTGGTACGCGGACAATATGGGCCCGGTATGATCGATGGCAAACCTGTTCCCGGATACAGGCAGGAGCCGGGAGTGAATCCGCATTCGCGAACGGAAACGTTCGTCGCGATGGAATTGCAGATCGACAACTGGAGATGGGCGGGAGTGCCGTTTTATTTGCGCACAGGAAAGCGGCTGGCGAAGCGCAGCACGGAGATCGTGATTACGTTCAAGCGTGCGCCGCACATCGTGTTTCGCGAGCGCGAAGTGGAAGACAACCGGCTGGTGCTGAACATACAGCCGGACGAAGGGATTTCTGTTTCGTTTGGAGCGAAGAGGCCGGGGACGGAAATGGGAATCGGGCACGTGGCGATGAATTTTAGCTACCGCGAGGCGTTCGGCGACGGAAGGACGCGAAGCGCGTACGCTACGCTGCTGGGGGATTGCGTGCGAGGGGACGCAACGCTGTTTGACCGTGGCGACAGCGTGGAGGCGGCGTGGGCGCTGGTCGATCCCATTCTGGACGTGTGGAGCGCGGCGAAGACGGCGACCGTGCCCATATATCCTGCGGGGAGCTGGGGGCCACGGGAATCGGAGCTTTTGCTCGAACGCGGTGGAAGACGGTGGTGCAACCCGTAATTTGGCCATGGTGGCGGTGAAGATCAGCAATCGAAATTAGAAAGAGGGGGGAACGGTGATCCTTGCGGGTGACGTCGGCGGAACAAAATGTAATCTGGCCCTGTTCTCAGAGAATAACGGAACGCTGACGCCAGTATTCCGCAAGCGATTTGCGAGCAAGGAATTCGCGCAGTTCGATTTGATCGTAAAGGAATTTTCGCGGCTGGCGGCGCCTCACCTTGCGTCTGACCCGGTGGTCGCCGCGGGGTTCGGCGTGGCAGGACCAGTAATTGCCAATCACGTGCGCGCGACGAACCTGCCGTGGACCGTGGATGCGCAGACACTGTCATCGGAATTGGACGTGGCAAAAATTGTGCTGCTGAACGACCTGGGCGCGACGGGTCACAGCATCGAGCATTTGCCGGCGGAGGAATTCTGCGTACTGAATCCGGGGAAGCCGGAGCCTGGCGGGACGCGCGCGCTGCTGGCGGCGGGAACGGGCTTGGGGCAATCGATATTGGTGTGGGACGGCGCGCGCTATCGCATTGTGCCTTCGGAGGGCGGACATTCCGATTTTGCGCCGCACACGGAGCAGCAGATCGAGTTGTTGCGCTTCATGCGGCGGCGGTATCCGCAGGTGAGCTGGGAGCTGATTTTGTCAGGGCGCGGGTTTCGCACGCTGCACGAGTTCCTCGCGCCGAATGTGAAGCATGCGGCGTTTGAGGATCCGGATGCCGACCCTGCGCCGGAGATCACGCAAAAAGGACTGGCGAAATCCTGCCCGGTCTGCGTGGAGACTTTGGATTTGTGGACATCCATCTATGGCGCGGAGGCCGGGAATCTGGCGCTGAAGGTACTCGCGCTGGGCGGCGTTTACGTGGCGGGCGGCATTGCCGTGAAAATCATCGAGAAGATCAAGGATGGCACTTTTTTCCGGGCGTTCAAGGACAAATGGCATTTTGAGAATTTGTTGGCGAACATTCCGGTTTCCGTGGTGCTCAATGAGTCCGCGCCGCTGCTGGGCGCGGCCTATGAGGCGCTGGCAGCGATGCAGAAAGCTGATTTCGCTTGAGGCGGCTGAACTGTTTCAGCACTTCGAGGTGCAATCGCCGAGCGAAACTCTACGCTGCTTGTTACGCTTCCTGAGTGGCCTTCCTGGAAGAGTATTTCGGAGAGTGGAAGCCGATTTCGCGATATGCGGGAATCGGCTGGCTGTGCTTTTATCTTTTGTTTTTGGCGTATGCCGCGGCAAACCGAACGGGGTTCCTTTTTCTCGACTACGTGAATTTGATTGTTCATGAAGGCGGGCACTTCTTTTTCAGTTGGTTTGGCTACACGATTACGATTTTGGGTGGGACGCTGGCGGAGCTGATTGTTCCGCTGCTGTGCGCCGCCTATTTCTTCTGGCAGCGCGAGATTTCAGGGTTCGCGTTTTGCGCATTTTGGTTCTTTGAGAACTTTCCGTACATCGGCACGTACATGGCGGATGCGCGGGCGCAGGACTTGCCGCTGGTGGGTTCGGGCGACCACGACTGGGCAATATTATTCGGGCAGTGGGGATGGATGGCGCAGGACCAGAAAATTGGCGGAGCCGTGCGAACGATGGGATGGATGGGAATGGTTGCGGTAGTTGGATGGCTGGCGTGGCGGACTTACCAGAGCGCGCGAGCAAAGGGAAGTGCGCGCGCGATGGTATCGGCTCGATGAGAAGCTTCGTCACCCCTTCGTGCTTCGTGTTCAACCTTACATATTTTTGGTAATCTAGGGCAGCTTTGACACTCGCGGCGACGGGTACGCGCGCGAAATCCGATCCTCAAGCAAGCAGGCCAGGGAGCATTTCATGAGCAGTATCAGCACGATGCGGGAGCCGAAGCTCCAGAACTATGTCAATGGAGCGTGGCAGGCATCGACGGCAACGGAGTTTGTGGAGGTGATCAATCCGGCGACGGCCGAAGTGCTTACGCGCACCCCACTTTCCACGCCGGCCGATGTCGATGGGGCGGTGCAGACCGCGGCAGAAGCGTTTCCCTCGTGGCGGCGGACTCCTCCCGGTGAGCGTATCCAGTATTTGTTCAAGCTGAAAACTTTGCTTGAGGAGCATATAGATGAGCTGGCGCGACTGATCACGTTGGAGAACGGAAAAACGTTCGGCGAAGCGAAGGCGGAATTACGCCGCGGGATTGAGAACGTAGAAGTAGCCTGCGGAATTCCGCTGATGATGCAGGGCTACAACCTGGAAGACGTGACTCCTGGTGTCGATGAGACGATGATCCGGCAGCCGCTGGGCGTCGTGGCGGCGATTACGCCGTTCAATTTTCCGGCGATGATTCCGTTCTGGTTTTTGCCGTACGCGATCGCTTGCGGGAACACGCTGGTTCTGAAACCTTCGGAGCGCGTGCCGCTGACGATGCGGCGAGCGATTGAGTTGATCGAGCTAACGGGGATTCCCAAAGGCGTCGTGAACCTGGTGAACGGCGGGCGCGAGGTTGTGGATGCGCTGTGCGATCATCCGAAGGTTCGGGCGATCAGCTTTGTGGGCTCGACGCCGGTGGCGAAGCACGTGTATGCGAGGGCGGCGGCGAGCGGCAAGCGCATGCAGTGCCAGGGCGGCGCGAAGAATCACGTGATCGTGCTGCCGGACGCGGACATGGAGCTGGCCACGCAGATTATCAGCGATAGCGCGTTCGGCTGCGCGGGGCAGCGGTGCCTAGCTGTTTCCGTCGCGGTCACGGTTGGAGAAGCGCAGAAGGCGTTTCGCGACGCAATTGGACAGGCGGCTTCGGCGATCCGCGTCGGCAATGGACTCGAAACCGGCGTGCAGATGGGCCCGGTCATCACACGTGAGAGCAAGCAGCGGATCGAATCACTGATTGGCAAAGGTGTTGGTGAGGGCGCCAAGCCGGTCGTGGACGGCCGCAACACGAAAATTCCGAACTATGAGGGCGGCAATTTCTTGAGGCCCACGGTTTTGGACGGGCTGCCGTCCTCCAGCCAACTGGCGAACACGGAAATCTTTGGCCCGGTGCTGAGCCTGGTACACGCGAATTCGATGGACGAAGCCATGGAGTTTTTGTCGCGAAGCCCGTACGGGAACCAAGCGTCGCTATTCACCACGAACGGTGCGGCGGCGCGGCGATTCCGCTATGAAGCGCCAGCGGGGAATATCGGGATCAATATTGGCGTGGCGGCGCCGATGGCGTATTTCCCGTTCAGCGGCTGGAAGGAAAGCTTCTTCGGGATTCTGCACGGGCAGGGGCGCGACGCCGTGGAGTTTTATACGGAATCGAAGGTGGTGATCGAGCGGTGGTCGCGGCAGGAAACGCGAAAATTCTGAACGCGTGACGCTTCGCGCGATAATCCTCTTATGCAGAACAAGTCCTTGCACCTCGATGTGAACGAACAGATTGAGTGCGCGCACACGCTGGCATCGCGCTTTTACACTGATCCATCGATTCTGGACATTGAAAGAAGCAAGATCTTCCGGCGCACGTGGCAGCTTGTGGGAACACTGGGTCAAGCTTGCGGGGAATCCAACGGCGCGAAGCGGACGATTGCCGACCCCGAGACTTTTTTTACAGCGGAGTTGGAGGGCGAGCCGATCATAGTGGTGCGCGACAAACAAGGAACGCTGCGCGCGTTCAGCAACGTGTGCCGCCATCGCGCAGGGCCGATTGCGCAGGGCAGCGGCTGCAAGAATGTGCTGCGCTGCGGGTACCACGGCTGGACCTACACGCTGGACGGGCGGCTGATCGGCACGCCGGATGTAGAGGGCGTGGAGTTTTTCGATCGCAGCACGATGGGCATGGTGCCATTGCGGCTGGAGACCTGGGAGCAGTTCATTTTTGTGAATTTCGATGCGCAGGCAGAGGCGCTTGCGGCATTTCTGGGAGACATTCCGCAGCAATCGGGGGGATTTCAGTTTGAAGGATTGCAATTGGCGGAGCGCCGCGACTATGTGATCGATTGCAACTGGAAGGTGTATGTCGACAACTATCTCGAGGGATACCACATTCCCATTGCGCACCCCAGCTTGATGCGCGAGATCGACTATGCGCAATATCGCACGGAGACGTTTCGCTACCATTCGCAACAGTTCGCGCCGATCCGCGCGATGAAGAGCGAGGATTCAGGCGAGCGGTTTTATGCGCCAGGAACGAGGTTGCAAGAGGCGCTTTATTTCTGGGTATTCCCCAATTTGATGCTGAACATTTATCCGGATAACGTCTCGACAAACTTAATCCTGCCTATTTCCCACGAAAAGACGCTGACTATCTTCGAGTGGTTTTTCCATGGCGCGAGTTCCTCCAAAATGCAGGAGCGCGTCAAAAAAGCGGTGCAGTTTAGCGACCAGGTACAGCAGGAAGACATCGGGCTGTGCGAGAGCGTGCAGCGGGGCCTGCGGTCGGCGACGTATGACCGCGGGCGGTATTCAGTGCGGAGGGAAAACGGCGTGCACCATTTCCACATGCTCCTACGCGAATTCCTTGAGCGCCCCTGAGGCATTGCGAAGTGTCAACCATTTAGCATTTACGCTAAATCATATTAGTTTTCAAAAAACTGCATTGCCGATAAAAAAGCAAGTTCGTGGTCTGCATAAGCCTCTGAAACACAACATCTTAATTTCAGCACGGAATGGCGAATGATGTGCAGCCGACGCAGAGCGTGATTGCACGCGGACGAGTTTTCTCGTTTAGGAAGAATTCGGATCGCAAGCGGAAATCGAAGCGGCTTTTTTCAGAACAGCCCCAGTAAGTCTTGAAAATCATCCCGGCCCCAAAATCGCAGCGCTTTTCCCCAGCCCGCTTGGAACTACTCCCAGCCTTGTCATAAGACGTCGGGCACATCCGTCGATGCATGGTGCGTTCCGGCCGGCCTCGGAACGTTTCGTCTGTCGGCGATGTTCTCCACAGCAAATTGAGAATTTGCGAGAGACGCGCAAGACGCGCAAGAAAGGAAGAAGGGGATGAAATTTATAGGCAAAACGATGTTACTGCTGATGACTTTTGCCCTGACGATCGCGCCCGTATGGGGGCAAGTAGAGACGGGAACGATTTCCGGCACGGTTCGCGACACATCGGGAGCTGCTGTCGCGGGAGCGACGGTGACGGCGCGTAACACAGCCACTTCGGCTGAGCGCTCAACGACAACCGGAGACAGCGGCCAATATACAATTCCGGGCCTGGCGCCTGGGATCTATGAACTGACCGTGACAAGCGCCGGCTTTGCGAAATTCACGGCACGCGTGGAGGTAACGGTTGGCGCCACGGTAACGGTCGATCCACAACTTTCGGTTTCAAATCAGACGACAACGATTGAAGTAGTGGCCGCCGGCGGCGTGGAAGTGAATACAACGAACCAAGAACTGTCGCAGGTGATCAACACACAGCAGATGGAGCAACTGCCCAGCCTTACGCGCAATCCGTATGACTTCGTCGCCATCTCCGGCAACGTGAGCAGCGGTGATCGCACCGCCAGCGGCTTCGACCAGAACACGACGAATCGCGGAGTGGGTTTCGCCATAAACGGGCAACGCACTTCGGGAACGGAAGTGCTGCTCGACGGCGTGGAGAATATGGACCTGTTCACCGCGACGTTCGGTATGCAAGTGCCGCTGGACTCCGTGCAAGAGTTCCGTGTGATCACGAGCGACTTTGACGCGCAATACGGACGGGCATCTGGCGGAGTCGTAAACGTCACGACAAAATCGGGAACGAACTCCATCCATGGCGGGTTGTGGGAATTCAACCGGCTATCGGCCTATACGGCAAACACGTTTGGGAATGCGGTGACCGGCGCGCCGAAAGGCACATACACCCGCAATCAATTTGGCTACGACATTGGAGGGCCAATTATTAAGGACAAACTGTTCTTCTTCCAAAGCACGGAATGGCTCCGCGTGCGCAGCAATGCGGTCTTGCAGGCGTACGTGCCGACGCCGCAACTTCGGGCAGCCGCTGCTCCAAATGTTCAGGCGTATTTCAATGCCTTCGGGTCCAACAGCTTTCATTTCGCAAGCACCGTCACTGCGGGATCCTTGGGAATACCGGGAGTGGCATCTGGAACGCCGGCGTTTGGGCTTGTCAATTTCAACGCGCCTTCCGACGCCGGCGGCGGCTTGCCCCAAAACACGCACAGGATTATCGGGCGGCTTGACTTCAATCTAAACAACAGCACGCAGATGTTTTTCCGCTACGCGCTGGAGAATCTCGTTGACTTCAATGGAGGCGACTTCGCCAGTCCATATCCTCAATACAATGTCGGCGATTCTCAGTACAACAACACCGGGCTGTTCTCGCTGAACCATTCCTTCGCGCCCACGCTCTACAGCAGTTCGAAGATCAGCTTCAGCCGGCTGAATATCAAGCAGACCTTTGACCCTGCCAGCCTGAACGTGCCGGAGCTGCTTATGAACGGGGCGCCGATTAACATCGGAGCGATCCCCATTCAGCTTCCTGGCCTGTGGGCGCAGTTCGCCGGTTCCGGCGGCGAGCCGTTCGGCGGTCCTCAGAACGTGTTGCAATTGTTCCAGGACATGTCTTGGACCAAGGGTAAGCATACTGTGCGCTTTGGCGCCATGTATGACTACCAGCAGATCAACAACGCGTTCGGAGCGTTTGCGCAAGCTATCGAGCAATTGGGAACCGACGCGCCATCAGCTTTCGCGAACTTCGTGAGCGGCAACCTCTCGCTGTTCCAAGTTGCCGTGAATCCTCAAGGAAAGTTCCCTTGCCACAATGTCCCTGGAGTGGGACTGATAGCTGATCCGAGTTGCACTCTTATCCTACCGGCCGGCCAGCCAAGTTTCGCGCGCAGCTATCGTTATCATGACTGGGCGGTATACCTAGAGGACAGTTGGAGAGTCACGCCTAAATTCACCTTCAACTATGGTTTCCGTTACGAATATTTCGGCGTGCAGCACAATGACAATCAGCGGCTGGACTCGAACTTCTACTTGGGTCCGGGCTCCAGCTTTTTTGATCGCGTCCGCAACGGCGCGGTGCAGATCGCTCCGAACAGCCCCGTGCACGGGCTCTGGAATCCGAACTATGGCACCATCGCGCCGCGCATCGGTTTTGCCTACGACATTTTTGGTGACGGCAAGACGAGCATTCGCGGCGGGTACGGTATGAGCTACGAGCGGAACTTCGGGAACGTGACGTTCAACGTGATCCAGAACCCGCCGAATTATGCCAGCGTGCAGATCACGGAGACAACTCCGGGTGTTCCGCCACCTGTAGTTACCACGGACAATCTAGGCCCGTTCGCCGGTTCGACGGGAACCGTGCTACTGCGACCCTCGAGCTTGCGGCACGTGGATCAGAACATTCCCACGGCGCAGACGCAGTTCGTCAGCTTGGCTCTAGAGCGTCAAATTGCCCGCAATAGCGTGCTTGCGCTGGAATATAGCGGCGCGCATGGGATCCATTTGTACGACATCTCCGCTTCCAACCCTCTAGGCGGTGGCAACGCGTACCTCGGCGACAGCCGTGCCATACTGACGCGCGTCAACAACCAGTACACCGGAATCAACACCCGCGGTGGCAAGGGCGCTTCGCACTACAGCGCGCTGAACATCAGGCTGCAAACCCAGAACCTGCACAATTCGGGGCTGAGCCTGACGGCAAATTACACCTGGGCACACTCCACGGACGACCTGAGCTCGACCTTCTCTGACAGCACGCAGGGAGCCTCCAACGGCATCGGCAATCTCGGCTATCTGGATCCACGAAATCCGCGGCTCGATTGGGGGAGCTCAGACTATGACGTCCGGCATCGCATCACGGTGTCGCCGATCTATGAGCTTCCGTGGTTTAAGAGCGGAAGAGGGTGGAAGTCACAAGTAGCGGGAGGGTGGATCCTTGTCGGTATCTTCACCGCTCGGACGGGAACACCGTTCTCGATATTCGATACAAGGAATTCGGCGAACGCCGCTGCGGGCAACGGAATCGTGAGGTATGTGCCGTCGACGGGCAAAGTTCCGCGGATGAGCACAGGGACTCCGGTGAACGTGGGACCAAACAATTACACGGTACTAACTCTGCCGGTGGCCAATTCCACGCCGTTCGATCCCACCCTGACCAGTGCTTCTCACCCGAACGGCATTTCGGACTTCGGTCCATATCCTGCCGATATGACCGGAAGAAACATTTTCCGCGGCCCCGGCGCTTGGAATTTGGACGCTGCGGTTGCCAAGTCCTTTGCGCTGACCGAACGATTCCGGCTGGAATTCCGCGCGGAAGGGTTCGATATCTTCAACCACCACAACTTTTACATCCTGCAGACAAACCTTGACGCCGCCAACTTTGCGGGAGGGCCACTCACGGTTACGGCTCTCAAGGGCGGCTTGGGGATTAACAATGTCAGTGCCACCAACCACGATGAGCGCCGCTTCGGGCAGTTCGCGTTGCGGCTAACGTTCTAGTCCACTCCAACTCCGAACGCAGGAAAAGGGGAGCCGTACGCGGTTCCCCTTTTTTTCTATATTGCGGGAAAACAATTGCTTCGGCTTCAGACTGGTTCTGGCACAGGTTCCATTGAACCGAGGAGAAATACATATCCGGCAATGCCGACGACAAGAAACGCACCAGCGACGGCAAAGGCCCAAAAAAACGAGTGGGTCGCCTGAACCACGTAGCCGGTCACGATCGGTGCCGCGATTCCCGCGAGTTGATTGCCAAAATTCAAGATTCCTCCGAGTGTGCCGACGCTTTCTTTGGGAGCGATCAGGGAAGGAATCGACCAGCCTACAGGCGACGCGGCCGATAATCCTCCGATTGACAGGCTGATCCAAACGAGCGCGGACGTAGTAGTGTGCGCGTTTGCCGCGCCGAAAATTCCCAGTCCGAGAGCTGTTCCCCCGATCAGAACGGCTTGACGCACGCGAACCGGGTTGGCTCCCCGCTGGATCAGCGAATCCACGAGCCATCCACCAACTGCCAAATCGAGCAGCGTGGCGATTATCCAAGGAACGCTCGTGTAGAGAGCCGAATGAAGAAGATCGACATGATGCGTGGTGGAAAGATAGCTCGGCAGCCAGGTCAGCAAAAGATAGAAACTGTAGTTATAGGAGGCAAAGCCCAACGCCAGTCCCCAAACTCGACGCTGCCGCAACAAGTAGGCGAGAGGAGCGCCCTTGGCGGCGCGCGCGCGATCTTCCGGTTGCGCTCCGCCATGAGCGATATATTCGCGCTCGGGGCTGGAGAGCAGCTTGTCTTCGCTGGGGTTGCGATAGAAAGCGTAGAAAAGTGCGAAAAAGAGAACACTGATCAGGCCGGTAGCCGCAAAGTTCCAGCGCCATCCGAAATGCAGCAACACGAGACCCAACACTGGTATGCCGATAGCGGAAGAGAATTTCGCCGCGGCGTCGAACATCGCGGTTGCCAGGCTGCGTTCATCCTTGGGAAACCAATAGCCGGTGGCTTTGGCATAGGCTGGAAACGTCGGGGCCTCGCCGATCCCCAAAAGGAGCCGCGCCGCAAACAAACCGCCGATTCCGCTGGAAATGGCCGCGGCGAACGAGGCCACGCTCCAAATAATCGTGCTGATTATTCCGACGCGCCGAACACCAAAGCGGTCAAGCAACAGCCCGGAAGGAAGCTGGAGCGCCGCGTAGGTCCAATTGTAAGCGCTGGACAAATACCCAAACATCACGGCGGAAATTCCGAATGCCTCCTGCAGCGCGTCGCGGGAGACGGAAAGGTTTACGCGGTCGAAATAGTTCACCAACACGCCGAAGCCGAGGAGCAAGGCGATGCCCCATCGGCGGCGCGGCACTTTCAGTGCTTGAGCCGCTGCCTGTACCTGCGCTGGCGTCATCTCGGAGCGCGAGTATCCCACAAGATGACATCGAACGCACCGCAGTGCGAGGGATCTCTATGAGTTTAGTTGTGAACGGGGCAGCAAGCGGCCGCACCTCTAATTGCTGAACCTGCGGAAGCGCTTAGGCCCAGGAATAGCCCTGCTTCGCGAGAGGCAGGGTGCGGATGCGCTTTCCGGTCAGGGTGAAAAGAGCGTTGCAGACAGCAGGCAATACCGGCGGCAGTGCGGGCTCGCCTAATCCCGTTGGCGAGTTGTCTGTCTTGAGGAAATGGACTTCGATTTCCGGCGGGGCTTGCGTCAAACGCACCGGCGGGTATTCGTGGAAGTTGCTCTGCACCGCGCGGCCGCGCTCGATGGTGATCTCGTAGCCCATCAGGTGGCTGAGCCCTTCGATCACAGAGCCTTGCACTTCGTTAAGCGCGCCGCTGGGATTGATGATTTGGCTGCCGACGTCGCCAGCGACCCACACTTTGTTAACACGGATTTTGTTGCCGGGCGCGAGGTGCACTTCCGCGACTTCCGCAAAGTGTCCGCGGTGGCTGAAATGGAAAGCCACACCTAGAGCGGTGTCTTTCGGCAGCTTACGCGAGCCCCAGCCAGATTTTTCGGCGACGAGTTCGAGGACGCCGCGCATGCGAAGGGCGTCGAACAAGGGAGGCGGTGGTGCGCCGGGCGCGGCGCCTTCCGGCGGCGTGAACGCAAGGGGCGCGGCGCTGAGCAGGGCCAGCCGGAATTGCACGGGATCCTTGCCTGCGGCGTGCGCGAGTTCGTCGATGAACGATTGCATCACGAAGGCGATGCCGTTGCTGCCGGGAGCACGCATCGCGCCAGTCGGCACACCCGTAGGCATCAGGGAATTGTGCATCGCGAAATTGGGAACGAAGCGCGCGGGGAATTCATCGGGAGAAATGCCGGCGCTGGGCGCGAATCGTTCGCCTTCGCCAAAGGAGATGAAATGATTGCGCCAGGCGACCAGGTTGCCCGATCCATCAACGGCCGCCTTCAGATAGTGATAGCCCGCCGGCCGGTAAAAATCGTGGCGCATGTCATCTTCACGCGTCCACAGGAGTTTTACAGGGGCGCCGATGGTCTTGGAGATCCACGCACCTTCAATCATGTAGTCGTTCGTGAGGCGCCGTCCGAAACCGCCGCCCATGCGCGTGAGATGAATAGTGATGTCCCTCTCATTCATGCCGAGCGTTTTAGCAACTTGGCCCAGGCCGCGCTGCGGTGTCTGGCTCGGCACCCACATTTCTAGCTTGCCATCCTGATAATGCGCGGTGCAGTTTTGCGGCTCGAGCGGCGCGTGCGCGATGAAGGGATAGGAGTAGTACGCCTCGAGAACCTTCGGTGAGTTTTGCAAGGTGGCTTCGGCGTCGCCGTCCTTGCGAAGAGAACGCATGGGCGGCTGTTTCGAGAGCTCTTCGGCGCGGCGCGCGAATCCTTCGCTGCTCTGCTGCGCGGTCTTGCCCTCGTCCCACTTCACCTGCAGTTTTTGCCGTGCGGTACGCGCTTGCCACCAGCTGTCCGCGACAATGGCAACACCGCAGAGCAACCCGGTCAGGTCGCTGCCGCCTTCGACGACGAACGCGTGCCGCACGCCCGGCATCGCTTTGACCTCATCGACGTTTGCGCTAACGACCCTGCCGGCAAACACCGGACACTTCTCAAACACGGCCCAAAGCATCCCGGGCATTGTGAAATCGATTCCAAAGAGAGGCTTGCCGGTCAAAATTGCGGCATTGTCCACCTGCGGCGTGGATTTGCCGATGATTTTGTAATCCTTGGGATCCTTCAGGTGCACAGTCTGCAGATCAGGCGGCGGCAATGTCGCTGCCTTTGCGGCAAGCTCGCCATAGCCAAGCGACCGCTTCGTGGACTCGTGATGCACGCGACCCGAAGAGGTAGCGCATTCCGACTCTGGCACGCTCCACGTCTGGGCGGCGGCTGCAACCAGAATCTGGCGGCCCGCTGCGCCAACGCGGCGCATCGGTTCCCAATTGTTTGGTGTGGCGGTGCTGCCTCCCGCGACTTGCAAGCCGTATTTAACGTAATCGACGTCGGCCTGTTCGGTGCGCACGTCTTTCCAATCGACATCGAGCTCTTCTGCGATGAGCATCGGCAGCATCGTCTTGATGCCCTGGCCGATCTCAGGATTTTTGGCCGTGATGGTCACGATGCCATCCGGTGCGATGCGGATAAACGCATTCGGCGTGAGATTGGCGGGCGGCGGACCTTGCGGCGCTTGCCCGAAAACCTTTGGATCGATGTAGGTCGAGAGAAGCAAGCCCCCGCCTGCGATCGCACTTACGCGAAGAAAGGAGCGGCGCCCGATGATGTTTGGAATAGTTGCGGTTGCCATAGCGCCTCCTTAGTCCTGACCCGCCGCGCTGCCGTTGCTGACAGTCTGCGCTGCGCGCACCGACTTACTCCCAACCAATGAAGCGGCTTTGTGAATTGCCTGACGAATGCGGATGTAGGTTCCGCAGCGGCAGATGTTGCCGTTCATGGCCGAGTCAATATCTTGATCGGTAGGCTTGGGGGTCTTCGCCAGCAGCGCCGCCGCGGACATCAGCTGCCCGGTCTGGCAGTAGCCGCACTGCGCCACGTCAAACTCCGCCCACGCAACCTGGACAGGATGCGAGCCATCGGGCGAGAGCCCTTCGATGGTTGTGATCTTGGCATTGTCGGCGGAGGACACCGGCGTCTGGCACGAGCGCACAGCACGGCCGCCGATGTGCACGGTGCAAGCGCCGCACAGGCCGATACCGCAGCCATATTTTGTGCCGCGAAGATTTAACACATCGCGAATGACCCACAGGAGAGGCATATCAGCGGGAGCGTCCACCGTCGCGGGCCGTCCATTCACAGTCAGTTTGTATGGCATGGTCGAATCCTGAAAGCAAAATCACTGCGTGGTTAGAGCCGGGCTAATACAGAGCCTCCGAACAACACAGAACATAAAAGGGGACAAGCGCTCTTGTCAAACCAAAAAATCTTAACTGGAACAGCAGCAAACCTGCATTAAGCACAAATGCTTGCGGCAGCCTCTCCTCTCATGTACGCTCCGAGCTTCGTAAGCGCCGATTTTTGCGAGAAACGCGTCCCCCATCGAAATCGCAGAGCAAGCGGATGGAAGGAGCCATTCAGAATGACGGGAATCGACTGGCTGATCCTGGGCTTATATTTCGCATTCGTGTTGGGCATCGGCGTGGCGCTGAAAGGCTCCATGAAGACGAGCGCGGATTTTTTTCTTGCCGGCCGTGCCATTCCCGCATGGGTCTGCGGACTCGCGTTCATGTCCGCGAACCTCGGCGCGCAGGAAGTCATCGGCATGGGCGCTTCCGGAGCGAAGTACGGGATCGCCACCTCGCATTTTTATTGGATCGGCGCGATTCCCGCGATGGTCTTCGTCGGCATCTTCATGATGCCGTTTTACTATGGCTCACGCGCGCGCTCTGTGCCCGAATATTTGCGTTTGCGCTTCGACGAAAAAACGCGCGGCCTCAACGCAATTTCCTTCGCCATCATGACCATTTTCTCGTCGGGCATCTCGATGTACGCCATCGCCAAGCTGATTCAGACACTGCACGTCTTTGACGGCGTGTTTCAGCGGTTGGGGCTCAACAGCTCGTGGATTTTCGACTTCGCCATACTAATCTCCGCCATCGTTGTGCTCGTCTACACATTTCTCGGCGGCTTATCGAGTGCCATCTACAACGAAGTGCTGCAATTTTTTCTCATCGTCGCCGGATTTCTGCCGCTCAGCTATTTGGGACTGAAGAATGTCGGCGGCTGGTCGGGATTGAAAGCCACGCTGGGCCCGAGCTACACGCACTCGTGGGCAGGATTGAGCCGCGCAAACACCAACCGGCTCGGGGTGGAATGGTTCGGTTTAGTCATGGGCCTCGGCTTCGTGCTTTCCTTCGGTTACTGGTGTACGGATTTTCTCGTTGTGCAGCGCGCTATGGCCGCTAAGTCCATGAGCGCGGCGCGCCGTACGCCGCTCATCGGCGCATTCCCAAAAATGTTGTTTCCGTTTCTGGTCATCCTGCCGGGGTTGATTGCCATCGCGCTGCCCACGCAGCCTGCAGTTCCGCCGCACGCGCGCGTCGTTGTGAGCGCGGAGCCGCCTGGGAAAGGCATCATCCCTCTAAAGGTCGACGCAAGCTCCGGCCAGCCCATGCTCGACAAGGACGGCAAGCCGCAGTTCGACTACGATCTCGCCGTGCCCAACATGCTGCTGCATTATTTTCCGCCAGGCATGCTCGGGCTCGGACTCACCGCGCTGCTCGCCAGCTTCATGTCCGGCATGGCTGGCAACGTAACCGCCTTCAACACCGTCTGGACCTACGACATCTACCAGTCGTATATCCGGCCGGGTGCCACCGACGCGCACTATCTTTGGATGGGCCGCACAGCCACCGTCTTTGGCATTGCATTTTCCATCGGCGCTGCTTACATGGCCAATCGCTTCAACAATATTATGGACATGCTGCAGCTCGTCTTCGCGTTCGTGAACGCACCGCTCTTTGCTACCTTTTTGCTCGGCATGTTCTGGAAACGCACGACCGGCCACGGAGCCTTCACGGGGCTGCTTGCTGGGACCGCCGCGGCGGCGATTCATCACGGGCTGACGCTTCCCGCCGGCGCTGTCGTCGGCATCAAGGGCGGATGGCTCGCCATAACGCACACCTATCCGAGCGAGATGGCGCAGAATTTCTGGACCGCGATTTATGCGTGGAGCACCTGCTTCGTGGTCACGATCATTGTGAGCCTGATGACCCGCGCTCCGGAAGAGAGCAAGCTCGTCGGCTTGGTTTATTCGCTCACGCCGAAACCCGAAGAAGAGCCGCTCGCGTGGTATGGAAGGCCGGCTTCGCTCGCGATCATGGTGCTCGCCGGCACCGTCTTGCTGAATATCATCTTCTGGTAGGAGAGTTAAGTGGGAATCGACATTCGCTTGCCGCTCGGAATTCTTTTTTTGCTGGTGGGATCGATCCTGGTCGTCTACGGCGCCGCGAGCGATCCCACGCTCTACCGGCAATCTCTCGGCATCAACGTTAACCTCTATTGGGGAGTTGTCCTTCTGATTTTCGGCGCGCTGATGTTTATGCTGAGCCGCCGCAGTGCGCGCGCTGCCGCTCGAGCGGAAAACGCTCCACAATCTCCGCGTTCCTCCGGTCATTGAGGACAACCCTTAGAATATGAAGCTAATCCGATATCTGGATCACTCTGGAAAAATTCAATATGCCGCGGAGCAGCCCGGCGGAGCGCACCTGCGAATAGAAGGCGATCTCTTCGCCAAAAACCGCGTCACCCAGGACTTGGCAAGCATCGCAAAAATTCTCGCGCCTGTGGTCCCCGCCATGATTTGGTGCATTGGGCAGAACTACCGCCGCCATGCGGACGAAGTGGGCATGACCTCGGGCGACTACCCCGTGGTGTTTGCGAAAGGTCCCAACGCGTTGCAAGATCCAGGTGCGCCAATTGCCACTCCCACGCGAGCGGGAACTGAGGAGCTGGACTACGAAGGCGAGCTGGTTGTCATCATTGGGAAGGCTTGCAAAGACGTGGGCCGCGAGCATGCCCTCGAGTACGTCGCAGGTTACACCTGCGGCAACGACGTGAGCGCCCGCGACTGGCAGTTGAAAAAAGGCGGCAGCCAGTGGTGCCGCGGGAAAAGCTTCGACACGTTTGCGCCAATCGGTCCTTGCCTGGTGACTCCGGATTCCATCGCCGATCCTAACGGGCTGGCCATCCAGACCACGGTGAACGGCCGCGTAATGCAGGACGGCAACACTCGTGACATGGTACGCGACGTCCCTGCCCTCATCGAATTCTTGAGCCAGAGCACAACGCTGCTGCCGGGCACCGCCATTTTTACGGGCACGCCGCACGGAGTAGGCATGGCGCAGAATCCGCCGCTGTGGCTCAAGGACGGCGACGAAGTGAGCATCACCATCGAGAAAATCGGAACGCTCACGAATACCGTCCGCAAGTTGTAGCGGCGCCCTGCGAAACGGCCGAGGCGCTGTACGAAGAACCCGCGTGGTATAGAATCGGACGCACATGTCGGAAAACGGAGCAAGCCAACGCCGCGTCTTGCGGCTCGATCCGAGAGATAACGCTCTCGTAGCTTTGACGGACCTGCGCAAAGGCGAAACTGTCAGTTTTGCGGGCAGCGAGTATGTGTTGCTCTCTGACGTTCCCGCAAAACATAAATTTGTCACCGAGGCTCTCGCAGCGGGCGGCGAAGTCATCATGTATGGCGTGCTTGTTGGTCGCACCGCCGAACCGTTGCAGCGCGGCGGTCTCCTTTCAACCCGCAATCTCCGCCACGCTGCCGCTACATTTCACAATCGAGATGCAGCCCCACGGTGGTCGCCGCCCGATGTCTCTCGCTGGCGGGAAAAAACATTTCTTGGGTACGAAAGAGCGGATGGGCAGGTTGGCACGCGGAACTATTGGGTCGTGCTTCCCTTGGTGTTCTGCGAAAACCGCAACCTGGCCGTCTTGAAGCAAGCTTTTGAGGAAGAGCTGGGCTTTGCCGCTCCGCAAATCTATCGCCGCCAGGTGGCGGAAATGGTGCGCCTGTATCGAGAGGGCAAGAGCGAGGACCTTCGCAGCGTTTCGTTCACCGAAAACAAACCCCCAGCGGCTGCCGCGAGAGTATTTCGCAACATCGACGGCATAAAATTTCTCATGCACGAAGGCGGCTGCGGCGGCACGCATGAGGACTCTGCAAATCTGTGCGGGCTGCTGGCCGGCTACATTCATCATCCCAACGTTGCCGGCGCTACGGTTTTGAGCCTCGGATGCCAGCATGCGCAAGTGACCATCCTGCAGGAAGCAATCAAGCGCCGCGACGCAAACTTCCGCAAGCCGCTTCTTGTTTTCGAGCAACAAAAGAGCGCCTCCGAAGCGGCCATGATCTCGCAAGCGATTCGCGAGACGTTTCTTGGCTTGGTCGAAGTCGACAAAGCCCAGCGCCGGGCGGCCCATTTATCGCACCTCTCCGTTGGCTTGAAGTGCGGCGGCTCCGATGGGTTTTCTGGAATTTCCGCCAATCCTGCTATCGGCCATGTAGCGGACCTCCTGGCCGTGCTCGGCGGTCGGGGAATTCTTTCGGAATTTCCCGAGCTTTGTGGCGTCGAACAGGAACTCATCAATCGTTGCGTGAGCGCCAGCGTTTCGGAGCGCTTCATGCACTTGATGAGCGACTATGCGGCGCGCGCCAAAGCTGTGCGCTCCGGATTCGAGATGAACCCTTCGCCCGGAAATATTCGCGACGGGCTGCTCACCGACGCCATGAAATCGGCGGGCGCCGCAAAGAAGGGCGGCACTTCGCCGGTTACCGGAGTGCTCGATTATCCGGAATATTCCTCGGAACCCGGCCTGAATCTGCAATGCACGCCCGGCAATGACGTGGAGTGTGTCACTGCGCAAGTCGGCGCAGGCGCGAACGTGGTCTTGTTCACCACCGGGCTCGGCACGCCCACCGGCAATCCCATCGCGCCGGTTATCAAATTATCCACTAACTCAGATTTAGCGCGGCGTATGCCGGACATCATCGATATCGACACCGGTGGCATCATTTCCGGCGAAATCACTATCGAGCAGATGGGCGAAAGCATTTTGGAGCGCGTCATACAAGTGGCCAGCGGCGAGCTTCACACCAAGGCGGAGCTGCTGGCGCAAAACGACTTCATCCCGTGGAAGCGAGGAGTCTCTCTCTGAGCGGCGGCCCGCAACGTCGCGATGCTTTCCGGCTCGACGGCAAAGTCGCTGTCATCACCGGCGCCGCCAGTGGAATCGGGCGCGCCATCGCGCAGCGCTTCGCGCAGCAAGGCGCGGCGGTGCGCATCCTCGATCTAGACGAAACGGCCGGCAATGCTGCGGCTCAGGAAATTGCAGCATCGGGCGGCGATGCCAAGGCCTATGCGTGCGACGTCTCCGATCAGGCGCGTACCAAGGAAGCGTTCGACAAACTCGCGCGGCAAGCACGCCTCGATATTCTCGTGAACAATGCGGGCGTGTCGCACATCGGCACCGTCGAGACCACGACCGAAGCCGATTTCGACCGGCTCTTCCGCATCAACGTAAAGGGTGTCTACAACTGCACGCATGCCGCGATAGGGCACATGAAGTCGCGGGGCGGCGGCGTGATTCTGAACATGGCGTCCATCACCGGAACAGCGGCGCTTGCCGATCGCTTCGCGTATTCCATGAGCAAAGGCGCTGTGGTGGCCATGACATATTCCGTGGCCAAGGATTATCTGGCGCACAAAATCCGTTGCAACTGCATCTCTCCAGCGCGCGTGCATACCCCGTTTGTCGACGGCTACCTGCGAAAGAATTATCCGGGCCGCGAGCATGAAATGTTTCAAAAACTCTCGGCGTCGCAGCCCATCGGCCGCATGGGGGAGCCTGAAGAAGTT
This sequence comes from Candidatus Acidiferrum sp., assembly GCA_035602505.1. Taxonomy (GTDB): domain Bacteria; phylum Acidobacteriota; class Terriglobia; order Acidiferrales; family UBA7541; genus Acidiferrum. Next base: position 49,277 of record DATNMD010000035.1, on the reverse strand, counting down.
GCTGCGCTCGCCCTTTTCCTTTGCTCGGATGAGGCCGCGTTCATCACTGGAACGGATTATCCGATCGACGGAGGATTCTTCAATCTTCGTGGATAAAACGAAAGCGCGCGTTTCTTCCGGGCGGCCGGAATCTTTAGATGAAGATTGATTCGCACCAGCATTTTTGGCGCTATGATGCCGTGCGCGATGCGTGGATCACCGAGTCCATGACCGTGTTGAAACACGACTTCCTGCCCGAGCATCTCGCCGCGGAAACCACCGCGAACGGTATCGACTCCTCCATCGCCGTGCAAGCTGATCAGTCGGAAAGCGAAACGATTTTTCTGCTCGATCTTGCGGAAAAGAATGAGCGTATCGCCGGCGTTGTCGGCTGGGTGGATCTTCTGTCGCCCCGCGTCGGGGAAAGGCTCGAATATTTTTCGCACTTTTCAAGACTGCGCGGCTTTCGCCATATCGCCCAGGCTGAGCCGGACGACTTTCTGGCGCGGGAAGACTTCGTCAAAGGTGTCGCGCAGTTGCGCCCGTTCGGTTTCACCTATGACATTCTCATCTACCCGAAACAATTGCCTGCGGCCATCGAACTTGTAGCTCGGCTCCCCGAGCAGCGTTTTGTGGTCGATCACCTTGCCAAGCCGAAGATCAAGTCCGGGAAGGTCACACCCTGGGCGGTGCAAATGAAAGAAATTGCACAAAACAAAAACGTGTTCTGCAAACTTTCAGGCCTGGTCACGGAAGCTGATTGGAAGCATTGGAAAGCCGATGATTTCAAGCCTTACCTCGATGTGATCTTCGATGCCTTCGGTGCGGAACGGTTGATGTTTGGTTCCGATTGGCCGGTATGTTTGCTGGCCGCGACGTATCGTCAGGTGAAACAGCTAATCGAGGACTATGTCAATGGATTCTCCCGCTCCGACAAAGAAAAGGTTTTCGGCGGCAACACCGCTCGATTTTACGCGTTGAGAACGGCACAACATGGACTTGCAGCTTAAGGGCAAAGTAGTTCTGGTCACCGGAGGTGCCAAGGGCATCGGCGCCGCAATCGTGCGAGGCTGCGCGCGCGAAGGCGCCATTCCTGTTTTGGTGGACAAGGATGGCGAAGCGGGAAAGCAATTGCAAATGGACCTGCGGAAGTCCGGTGCGTCCTGCGGGCTAATTTGCACGGATTTGTTGCCGGCCGCAAATTGCGCTGCCGCGATCGAAGGAACGCTGCGCGATTTCGGAAGGTTGGACGCGCTGGTCAATAATGCCGGGATTAACGACAACGCTGGCCTTGAACACGGCAGCCCAGCAAAGTTTCTACGCTCGCTGGAGCTCAACCTTCTGCACTACTACAACATGGCCCATTACGCTCTGCCTGCTTTGAAGAAATCCCAGGGCTGCATCGTCAATATCGCCTCTAAGGTCGCCATCACGGGACAAGGCGGCACCTCCGGCTATGCCGCGGCAAAGGGCGCGATTCTTGCTCTGACGCGGGAGTGGGCCGCCGAATTGCTCCCCTATGCCATTCGCGTGAACGCGCTGCTCCCCGCCGAAGTCATGACCCCGCTCTACAAACAATGGCTCGGCACCTTTCCGGATCCTGAAGAAAAGCTTAGGGACGTCACGGCGAAAATTCCGCTGGGCAAGCGCATGACCGAGCCCGACGAAATTGCCGCAATGGTTCTGTTTCTCATGTCAGCGCAGGCCAGCCACGTAACTGGCCAGCATGTGCTGGTCGATGGCGGCTACGTCCATCTCGACCGTGCCCTGACGTGAAGAACAGGGCTGGCGGTATAAGCTGATTTGTGAAATTGTGATGAACAAACGATACTGCCTCACTCTCGACCTCAAAGATGACCCGGCGCTGATCGCCGAGTATCGCCGGCAGCACCAAAAGATCTGGCCGGAAATCGCGCGCAGCATCAAAGATGCCGGCATCGTCGCCATGGAAATTTATCTGCTCGGCACACGCATGTTCATGGTCATGGAAGTGGACGAGCGATTTTCCTTCGACGCTAAAGCCAAAGCGGACCGCGCAAATCCCAAAGTGCGCGAATGGGAAGAATTGATGTGGAAATTTCAGAGGCCCCTCCCAGAGGCAAAGCCGGGCGAAAAGTGGCTGCTCATGGAACGAATTTTCAAGCTCGAACCGTAAGCGTAGGAATTAACAACAGGAGGACTTCTGCTCATGAAACCCAACGGCATCCCGCGCCGCGATTGGCTGGTTGGCACCGGAGCGTCTCTTCTCACCCTGGCCGCCTCCGCTAAAACAGTCGGAGCTCCCGCAGAGTCACAAGCGCAGAAAAGCTCCGACGCGGAAGACGCCGATCGCGCTCGCCGCATGAAATGGTGGCACGAAGCGCGATTCGGTATGTTCATTCATTGGGGTCTGTACAGCGTGCTCGGTCGCCACGAATGGGTGATGGAAAACGAAGGCATTCCCGTAAGCGATTACGAGCAGCTCGCCAAGCGCTTCCAGCCGGAACCGAACGCTGCGCGTGCCTGGGCCAAGCTCGCCAAGCAAGCCGGGCAGAAATACATGGTGATGACTTCGAAACATCACGAAGGCTTCTGCAACTTCGATACCAAGCTCACCAACTACTGTGCTCCGAAACAAGGACCCGGCCACGACCTCGTGCGTGAATACGTCGAAGCCGCGCGCGCGGAAGGTTTGCGCTTCGGCTTTTACTATTCCTTAATGGATTGGCACCATCCCGACGGCGCGCGTTGCGCCACGAACGAAGACGCCCGCAAACGCTTCGTCGAATACACGCACGGCTTAATCCGCGAGTTGCTGACCAATTACGGAAAAGTCGACGTGCTTTGGTACGACGTTTCCTGGCCGCTCGATGCCCGTGGCTGGGAATCCGAGCGCATGAACAAAATGGTCTTCGAGCTTCAGCCCGACATCATCGTGAACAATCGCAACGCGCTCCCAGGTGATTTCGCAACGCCTGAACAGGAGATTGTCGCCGACAAACGCGGTCGCGCCTGGGAATCCTGCATGACGCTGAATGAAAGTTGGGGATATCACCAGGCGGATGACGCCTGGAAGACTCCTAAGACGATCGTGCGCAACCTCGTCTATTGCGCGCACGACGCAGGAAACTATCTGCTGAATATCGGCCCCAAGCCGGACGGCTCCATTCCCGAAGAGTCTGTACGCATCCTGACCGAGGTCGGCCATTGGACGTCACGCAACGGCGAGTCCATCCATACTCAAGACCGCTGCCAGCCACACCAATCGAACTACGCGGCTTTCACGCGCAAGGGGAACACGCTTTACATGCACGTTTATTTTTGGCCCGGAGAAACCGTCGCGCTCTCCGGATTAAAAACCGGCGTGAAATCGGCGCGCCTTCTAGCCAGCGGTCAGCAGGTCAAATTCCAGCAGGATCGCTTTCGCGTGCGCTTCACCGGCTTGCCCAACGAAGCGCCGGATCACCCGGTCACCACCATCGCCATCGAGTGTGAGTCCGAACCCTTGCAGGACACCGATTTCGTGCGCCGAGAACGTCCGCGCAATTCGGTGTGATTTCGTCGTCTTTCAGTTTCAAAAGATCGATTTTAGAAAAAGGTGCGAATCCGCCATGCGCATTACCGACGCCAAGGTCATCATCTGTAGCCCAGGCCGAAACTTCGTCACGCTAAAAATCACCACAGAGGACGGCCTATACGGCCTTGGCGACGCCACGCTCAACGGCCGCGAACTCGCCGTCGCTACTTATCTCTCCGACCACCTCATTCCGCTTCTCATCGGCCGCGACGCGCGCCGCATCGAAGATCTCTGGCAATACCTCTACAAAGGCGCGTACTGGCGTCGCGGCCCCGTCACCATGGCGGCGATCTCCGCGGTCGACACCGCGCTCTGGGACATCAAGGGCAAAGCGCTAAACGTTCCCGTCTATCAATTGCTCGGAGGCGCGTCCCGCGACGCCGTCTTGGTCTACGGACACGCCAGCGGCAAGGACATCGACGACACCGTCGCCGCCGTCGCCGCCTACGCCAAGCTCGGCTACAAAGCCATTCGCGCGCAGAGCGGCATCCCCGGTCTCGCAAGCACCTACGGCGTCGGCCGCGGCAAAATGTTTTACGAGCCCGCAGAAAAAGACGCGCCCGTCGAAGATCTGTGGAGCTCCGAGCTCTACCTCAATTTCGTCCCCGGCCTGTTCGAACGCCTGCGCAAGGAATTCGGCTCCGAGCTCCACCTGCTCCATGATGCGCATCACCGCCTTACGCCCATCGAAGCCGCCCGCCTTGGCAAGGAACTCGAGCCTTACCATCTCTTCTGGCTCGAAGATCCCGTCCCGGCCGAACTGCAGGAAAGTTTTCGCCTGATTCGCCGCCACACCACCACGCCGCTCGCCGTCGGCGAAGTTTTCAATTCCATCTACGACTGCCAGCAGCTCATTCAGGAGCAGCTCATCGATTACATCCGCACCGCCGTCGTGCACGCCGGTGGAATTTCCCATCTGCGAAAAATTGCCAGCCTTGCCGAGATTTACCTGGTCCGCACCGGCTGTCACGGCGCCACCGATATGAGCCCCGTCTGCATGGCCGCCGCTCTGCATTTCGATCTCAGCGTCCACAATTTCGGCATTCAGGAATACATGCACCACTCCGCGGAAACCGATCGCGTCTTCCCGCACTCCTATACTTTTGCCGACGGAATGATGCATCCCGGCGACGCTCCCGGCCTAGGCGTGGACATCGACGAGCAGCTCGCATCCAGCTATCCGTACCGCCGCGCGTACTTGCCTATCAATCGCAAGCTCGACGGCACCATGCACAGTTGGTAGGTTGCGGTCTGGCTCAATCTTTGTTTCAGATTTTCGGGTTTGACAGAACACCAGCCCGTTTCTATAGTCTGCGATGAAAATGCGAAGGAGTATTTGATGAGTTCTACAGTCTTAGCCGCCACCGAGAAAAACGTCTTCCGCAAGACCAACGCGCACGCTGGCCGCCGCGTTTGCATCACGCCCGCGAACAGCTCCATGCGCCATCTCGCCTACAGCCGCATCCTTTTGAATTCCGCCAAGCCCAGCGAATCTTTTTCCACCGGCGACCGCGAAACCGGCCTCATCTGCCTTTCCGGCGAAGCAACCGTTTCCGTCGGCGCCAAGGAAATCACTCTCGCGCAGCGCGACGCCATCTACATCCCCCGCGATTCCACTGTGAAAATCGCCACCAAGACATCCGCCGATCTCGCCGAATTTTCCTGCGACGTAGCTAACCGCTACCCACTGCAGGTCGTCCGCGCAGCCGAAATCGCCAAGGACGCCGGCTTGCAATTCACCACCGGGAGCCCCGGCTGCACCCGCCACCTGCAGATGCTACTCGCGAAAAATATCCAAGCCGGCCGCCTCATCGCCGGCATCACGCAAGCCGATCCCGGCAACTGGACCAGTTGGCCGCCGCACGAACACGCCGCCATGCTCGAAGAAATCTACGTTTATTTCGACATGCCCGCGCCCGCCTACGGCATTCAGCTCGTCTACAACGACACGCAAAATCCCGAGCTCGTCACCGTCGTCCGCGATGGCGACGCCGTGCTCATCCCCAGCGGCTATCATCCCAATGTTTCTGTTCCCGGCCATCGCATCTGTTTTCTCTGGGCCATGGCCGCACATCACGAAGTCGAAGATCGCCAGTTTGGCGTCGTGAACGTGCAGCCCGGCTTCAATCAAGGACCCACTGGGCTCGAAGCCGGCCGCGCGAAATAGTCGTCAATCCTGACAATGGATCCCGCCCGCCCCATTTCTCCGCCCAGCGCCGTCGCCGCCTCGGCGGATCTCACGTCAGTGCAAGCGGACGAGCTAGCGCGCCCGGCAGCTTCCACGCGTGTCGGCTATTTCCGCTGGGTGATCTGCGCGCTCCTTCTCTTCGGCGTCACGAAAAACTACATGGATCGCCAGTTGCTCGGTGTGCTCAAGACCACTCTGCAGCACGACTTCGGCTGGAATGACATCCAATACGGCCACCTCGTTTCTTATTTTCAAATTGCTTATGCGGCCGGCATGTTGCTCGTCGGACGCCTCATCGATCGCCTCGGTACGCGCGTAGGTTACGCGCTGGCCATGACCTTCTGGAGCGTCGCGTCGATGGCCCATGCCGCGGCAGGCTCCTTCGCCAGCTTTGCGGCCGCGCGTCTCGCGCTCGGATTCGGCGAGGCCGGCGTTTTCCCCGCCAGCATCAAGTGCGTCGCCGAATGGTTCCCCAAAAAAGAGCGCTCGCTCGCCACCGGAATTTTCAACGCCGGCACAAGCGTCGGCGCCATCGTCACGCCGCTAGTCGCGCCGTGGATCGCTTCGCACTGGGGCTGGCGCTCCGCCTTCCTTCTCACCGGCGCGCTCGGATTTGTGTGGCTCATCTTTTGGTTTTTGATTTATCGCAGACCGGACGAGCATCCGCGCGTCTCCAAGGCCGAGCTGGACTACATACGCTGCGATCCTTCCGAACCGATCGGAAAAATCAAGTGGTCCGCGCTGATCCCGCACCGCCAAACCTGGACTTTCGTCGTCGGTAAATTTCTCACCGATCCCATCTGGTGGTTCTATCTCTTCTGGGTGCCCGATTTTCTGCAACGCCAGCACGGTCTGGTGCTGATGAAAATCGGTCCGCCCATTATGGTCATCTATCTGATTTCAGACGTCGGCAGCGTCGCCGGTGGCTGGCTCTCTTCTCGCCTGATTCGTCACGGCAGCAGCGTCAACGCAGCCCGCAAAATCACCATGCTCATTTGCGCGCTCTGTGTCACTCCCATTGTTTTCGCGTATCGTATCGAAAGCCTGTGGGGCGCAGTCTTGCTGATCGGCCTGGCCGCCGCGGCGCATCAGGGATTCTCCGCGAATCTCTACACGCTGACTTCAGACATGTTTCCCGCGCGCGCCGTCGGCTCTGTGGTCGGCATCGGCGGCATGGCCGGTGCCATCGGCGGCATGCTGATCGCCGAAGTAGTCGGCCACACCTTGCAGTGGACCGGCAGTTACATGATTCCATTCTTGATGGCCGGAAGCGCCTACCTCATCGCGCTATTCTTGATTCACATTTTGGCGCCTAAACTGGAGCCGGCCAGAATCACCTGAGACAAGCATTACCTGAGACCGGCATTATTTGAGAGAGGACGCGTGACGCTGCACATCAAATCCAAACAGCAATGCCGCTGGGACTTGATCAGCCTCGGCGAAATCATGGTTCGTTTCGATCCCGGCGAAAAGCGCATCGCCACTGCGCGCTCGTTCGAAGTCTGCGAAGGTGGCGGCGAATACAATGTCGCGCGCGGACTCAAACGCTGCTTCGGCTTGGACACCGCGGTCGTCACGGCGTTCGCAGACGATCCCGTAGGCCGCCTGCTGCAGGATCTGGTCTATCAAGGCGGCGTCGACCAATCGCTCATCCGCTGGGTCGAGCACGACGGCGTCGGCCGCGCCGCCCGCAACGGCCTCAATTTCACCGAGCGCGGTTTCGGCGTGCGCGCCGCTCTCGGCTCCTACGACCGCGGCCACACCGCCGTCTCGCAGCTAAGAAAAGGTGACATCGACTGGGACCAAATCTTCGCCAAACAAGGCGCGCGTTGGTTTCACACCGGCGGCATCTTCTGCGCGCTTTCCTCCACCACGCCCGACGTCGCCGTCGAAGCCATGCAATCCGCGAAGCGCCACGGTGTCATCGTCTCCTACGATCTGAATTACCGCGCATCCCTCTGGAAATCCCTCGGCGGCAAGAAGCAAGCTCAGGAAGTAAACCGTAGCATCGCTCCTCACGTCGACGTCATGCTCGGCAACGAAGAAGATTTTTCCGCCGCGCTCGGCTACGAAGTTCCCGGCATGGACGAGCATCACTCCGCTTTCGAAGTTGCCGGCTTTCAGCAAATGATCGCCAAAGTTGTAAAGGATTATCCGTTCCAGGTCGTCGCTACCACTTTGCGCAAGGCCAAAACCGCTACGCTCAACGATTGGGGCGCTGTCTGCTACTACGACGGCAAGTTCTATCAAGCAAAGAACCGCGAAAACCTGGAGATCTTCGACCGCGTCGGCGGCGGCGATTCCTTCGCCTCCGGCCTAATCTATGGTTTCCTCGCCGGCCAAGACCCGCAGTGGTCCGTAGAATGCGGCGCCGCCCACGGTGCCCTGGCCATGACTACTCCCGGGGACACGTCGATGGTCACGTTTCAAGAAGTCGTGCAGGTAATGAAAGGCGTCGGCGCACGCATCGCCCGCTGAAACACGAAACGATTTTTTCTAAGGTGAAACCGAACCTGTAGCGCAGGGCGGAGTCCGCGGAGCCCTGCGGGTTTTAGGACTTGGCGGATTTAAGCGAGGAATCTGAAGTGGATAAACAACAAGTCCGCCGTCGAATCGAAGAGATTGGAATTGTTCCCGTAGTCCGCGCATCCTCTGCTCGCGAGGCGCGCATCGCCGCCGAAGCCGTCTGCAAAGGCGGCATCCCCATCGTGGAAATCACCATGACCGTTCCCGGCGCCGTCGATGTCATTCGCGAACTCGTGAAAAGCGCCGGTTCGGAGATTCTAGTTGGCGCAGGAACTGTGCTGAACGTCGACGACGCACGCCGCTGTCTTGACGCCGGCGCTCAATTCCTCGTCAGCCCCGGTTTCAACCGCGCAACGGTCGAGTTCGCCGCCCGCGAATCAAAATTGATCATGGCCGGCGCACTGACGCCCACCGAAATCATCGAAGCATGGACCGCCGGTTCCGACCTCGTAAAAGTTTTTCCATGCGGTCAGGTAGGTGGTGCAAAGTACATCAAAGCTCTGAAGGGCCCGCTACCGCAGGTCCCACTCGTTCCCACGGGCGGTGTCAATCTCTCCACCGCAGCCGAATTCATAGAAGCCGGCGCAGCCGCCCTCGGCATCGGCGGCGAACTCATCCACCCTGAAGCCCTCAAGTCGGGGAAGCCCGAAATTATCACGGAAAACGCCCGCAAATTCCTGGAAGTCGTAGCCGCTGCCCGTGCCAAGGCGAGTTCCGCGGGAGCCACATAAAAGACCTTGTCAGAATTCTCCTCACTTTATTTCTGCGGACGGCCTTTAAGTGCAGTATAGATCTCGCGCACAAATGCTTCTGCCTGCACTCGACCGTGGCTCCATCGCGTATCGAAATCGGCTGTCGGACGTGCGGCGATCACCTCATCCTCCGTGCGCCCTTGGTCGATCAAACGCTGCGCTCGATCGCGAACGGTCACAATCATGTTGCGAAAGGCTTCGACGCTAGCTCCATCGGTTACTTTCCCTCGGGCCGGCACGACGCGAATGCTGCCTGTCCATGCCCCCAGAGTTTTTAGAAGACCATCGAGGGTGCCGCCTTGAGAAAAATCAATCGTGGGATAGCCGTCGCCCGGGAACACTTCGCCAAGATAGACCAGATTGGCTGCGTGAAAATGTGCAATTGCGTCGGCATTGCTGTAACCCGGTCCTTGATGAACAACGTGAATCGCGTCTCCGTTGAGGTCAAAGGCCAGGACTTCAGAGAACGCAATATGTGGCCGATCCACTCCAAGCTTCACAAACTGCGGAGACAACGGTTGGGCTGGCCCCATTTTCGCTCCCCCGATTCGTTGAAGCGCATTTTCGTGCATTGCGACAAAAGCTCCCCGTTTTCCCCAACCAGCGTCCCCCTCTGAATTGGAAGGTTCTTGCGGTCCGATAACTACGTACCTGACGGGCGATTTAGTCCGCTTCTCAAGAATGCTGCTGATGAGCGGCGTACTTACTGTCGAGAACTCTCCGACTAGCAGAGCGCCGTCTGATCCAATCGAGGCGATGATGTTGCCCGCGCTCGTGGAAAGCACGAGCACGCTGGACGTTACTTCCGTGATCCCTACCGGCTCCTCGGAACCAATTGTGATTGTGGATTCATCCACGATAAGGAAAACTGCAAGCAGGACAGCGGGAAATATCCAGAGCCTATGTATTTTCAAGGTATTCGGCCTCACGATGTGCCGCCCGAATGACCCGGGCCCGATAAAGCATTAAACGTCCCTTGAATACTATTGGCTGTCTATCCGTGATTCAAGGACCACGTCTGGAGTCGAGGATTTCACTCCTGGGCGCTTACTGATTCACACCGCTAGCCAAAAATCCCCCATCCACCACCAAAACATGCCCGGTCACATAACTCGCCGCGTCTGAAGCCAAAAACACCGCCGCGCCCGCCAACTCGTCAAGTTGCCCAAAACGGTGCATCGGCGTGCGCAGCAGAAATTCCTTCCCGCGCTCCGTCCCGTCCAGCAGCACCGCATTCAACTCCGTGCGAAAAACGCCCGGTGCGATCCCATTTACGCAAACTCCCTTCGTGGCCCACTCAATGGCCAGCGATTTCGTCAGCGAAGCCACCGCCGCCTTGCTCGCCGAATACGCCGCAACCTCCTGCAGCGCAACAAACGAAGCGATCGACGCAATATTAATGATCCGTCCGTAGCGCCGCTCGATCATGTGACGTCCAAACACACGGCAAGCTCGCAGCGTTCCATTCAAGTTCGTGTCAAGGATGCCGTTCCACTCTGCATCCGGAAACTCCAGCGTAGGCATCCGCTTCGTTCGCCCCGCGCAATTAACCAGAATCTGCACGCTGCCAAATTCCGCCAGCACCGCCTTCAATAGCTCCTCGATGCTCCCTTCATTCGTCACATCGCAGCTTTGCACCAGCGACCGTCGACCAAGAGCCTTCACCTCCTCCGCCGCCTTACGCACCAATTCCGTCCGCCGCCCGGTAGGCACAACATTAGCCCCAGCCATCGCCAACCCCTTGTTCAGCGCCAGACCAATCCCGCTTGTCCCCCCAATCACCACCGCCGTCTTCCCACTCAAATCCAATTGCGCATGCGTCATAAACCTCACCAGTGGCAGGGGCTTTAGCCTGTGCCCCACGACATCACCTGCCACGATCCGTTTGTCATGTGATTGACCGCTACCAACACTGTCATTCCGAGGGCGGTGTTTGCCCGAGGAATCTGCTTTTTCTTCGTATCGACAAAACTCTACCGAGTAATCCGTCCAGCCCAACCCCCACCCGGTGCCAAACTAATCTTCAACTTCGTCCCGCGGTCAACCTGCGTCTTGGTCATCTTGTAGTCGCTGCCCATCCTATCCGCGTTGACGCCATCCTGATACGCCTGCAGCGTGAAATTGCCTTCCGGCAAGAACGAAAAATCAATCTCCATCTCGCGCGGCGACCAGTTCGTCATCGCTCCCACATACCAATCCTTGCCGTTCCGCCGCGCCACCGCAACGTACTGCGCAATCTTGCCATCGAGCACTTTGGTTTCGTCCCACACCGAAGGCACCGGCGCCAAGAATTCCATTGCCTCCGGCTCACGCAAATAATTCGACGGGCTGTCCGACAGCATCTGCAGCGGGCTCTCGAATACCACGTACATAGCAAGCTGGTGGCAACGCGTGCCCTGGCTCATCGGACGACTGCCAATCGCTTTAAAACTGTTCTTTTGCGCGTTGAGCATGGCGCCCGGCGTGTAATCCATCGGCCCCAGGAACATGCGCGTGAACGGCAGCGTCACATCGTGGTCCGGGTCAGTTTCCGCGCTCCACTTGCTCCACTCCATCCCGCGCACCCCTTCTGTGCTGATCAAGTTCGGATAAGTGCGCGTCATAGTCGCCGGTTTCTGATTTCCGTGAAAATCCACCATCATCTTTCGCTTCGCCGTCTCTTGGCTCACTTTGTGATAGTAGTTGATTAGCTTTTGATCGCTGCGCTGCATGAAATCCACTTTGACGCCCTTGATGCCCCACTTCGCGTATTGGTCCAGCGCCTTCTCCAGTTGATCGTCGAGCTTGTTCCACAGCACCCACAAGATCACGCCAACATTTTTCTGTTTTGCGTAGCCGGTCAGCTCCTCCATGTTCACGGCCGGCACCACATCCAGCACATCACCATTCCTGTACCAGCCCTCGTCCAAAATGATGTAGGGGATTCCATACTTCGCCGCGAAATCAATGTAGTACTTATACGTTTCCGTGTTCACGCCGGCTTTGAAGTCCACGCCGTAGACATTCCAGTCGTTCCACCAGTCCCACGCCACTTTCCCCGGCTTGATCCATGAAGTGTCTTGCACCTGCGAAGGCTTGGCCAGCAGGTAGGTCAGTTGATTTGTCAGCAGGTCACCGTCCTTCTCAGCGATGCCAATTACACGCCAAGGCAACGTCCGCGTGCCTTTCGTGACCGCGATGTAATCCGCGCTCTCCACCACGTGCAAATCGCGATCGTGTTCCAAGTGTTCTTTCAGCGGATAGGGAGGGAATACCGCCGCCAACCCGTTGCCGTTCGTGCCGCGCAGCCACAATCCCGGATATTCCTCCACGTCCGATTCGGCCACCGCGACCTTCGCTCCGTCTCCTACGTCCACCACTGCGGGAAGCGTCGCAATAAATTCAGGATGGATGTCCGCCAAACGTCGCGGCAAATACTTTCGCTCGTTATGCGAAAGAAAGCCTTCCTCCTCGGGATAATAAACGATGTCGTTGCTCGGAAAATTCAGATTCATCTCCTCGCCGTAAATCTTCACTTCCGATTGCGGCAGAGATGTTTCCAGCCGATATCCCAGTCCTTCGTTGTACGCACGAAACGTGACTGCGTACCCGCCATCCATGTCCAGGTGCAGCTCTTTGTAATTGTCGCGAATCTTCGCGAATTTCTGCCTCACTACCGGCTCGAGCACCTGGTCGTGGCTGCTTTCCTTGTGCTTCAAAACTTTGGCTTCCGCGCCCAGTTTCTTGTGATCGACGTCGAGAGAAATCGTGCAGTCCTGCAAGATCGCTCTGCCGCCCAGCAGTACGTCGTAGTGAATGCCATTTGCCGTGCGGATTCTGACCTCGACTCGATTGTTCGGCGACCGCAAATCGTAGCCCCCTTGTGCGTTCGCGCGCGCAGTAACCAGCAATATTGGCGCCAACACAAGCAGCGCCCTCTTCGACATTCGAATCATCGTTTCCCCTTTAAATATCTCTCTCGCCACACCGGCTGTAGTGGCCGATCTTTAGACCGGTCAACCTAGCCCACGCCCGGTCCGATCGCCACTACAAAATAATTCGCTGGGGTAGTCCCCACATTCTTCACCCCATGCTCCTCGTTCGAACGCACAAACCCAACCGAACCTGGTCCCAACGGATACGTAGTGCCATTCACAGTCAGCTCCAGCGTTCCTTCGCGCATGAAAAACATTTCCGAATGCACATGATGGTGGGGCGCATGGGGCATGACTCCCGGCGGCAGCGTGGTTGCATGCGTTTCAATCGATTCGCCAGTCGCCAGCTTGCCTTTGAAGATGCTGCGTGTTTGCGCCCCGCTCGGCGCAGCATGTGGCGTCAGCTTTTCGAACGGATAGCTAGCCGACGGCAGGGACTTGTCTTGCTCGCTCGCTTCCGCGAGCGGCGCAGCAGCAAGCGGAAGCATCGCCGCAGGCAGCAGCAAACACATTTCACGTCGCGTCATGGACATGGTCACCTCCTCCGCGGGCGCGGAGCATTGTAATTGTTTCTGACTTGAACCCTGCGTTGCTCAGAAGGCCCTCGACATCGGCACAAAGAATCTTTTAGCATCGCTGTGTTTGTCAAGCTGGAAAGCGCAAAGCAAAGATGAAGAAAAACTGCACGATCGCCCGGAAAGCTGCACGAGGTAAAGCGTCCGCAATGTTGCGAGGAAAAGCGGAGTGATGAATTTCACAAATTGCCAGAGAAGAGCGGCGTGACCGCTCCCATAATTTCGCGAGGCAACGCGGCGTGACCGCTCCGAAGATTCTGCGCCTTGGCAGCGTCAAAGATGTTTCACATTTCGCGGAACACTTGCGCGCGCTGCAATTGCAAATTCCTTGCGACGGCGAAATTCTGCGCGCGGCGGAATCGCCGCTTTTTTCGCCGCTTGCGCGCGGCGAAATCAAAATCGGAAATCGCATCACCATAAATCCCATGGAGGGCTGGGACGGGACTCCCGATGGCAATCCGACGGAAAATACGTTGCGGCGCTGGCGGCGATTTGGCCAGAGCGGCGCGAAATTAATTTGGGGCGGCGAAGCCGTCGCCGTCTCGCATAGCGGGCGTGCGAATCCTAATCAGCTTGTGATTGCGGAGCATACTCGCGCGGGGTTGGCGGACTTGCGCGCTGCGCTGATTGCGGAGCACAGGCAAGCTGCAGGTTCCGGCGAGGGATTGCTGATTGGTTTGCAGCTTACGCATTCGGGGCGGTACTGCAAACCGAATTCGCATTCTCGCGCGGAGCCGAAGATTTTGTTTCGGCATCCGATTCTGGATCGGCGGCTTGGTTTGTCGCGCGATTTTCCGGTGCTCACGGATGGAGAGATTGGCGGAATCATTGAAGAGTTTCATCGCGCGGCGCGCATTGCGTGGGAGCTTGGTTTTGATTTTGTCGACATCAAGCATTGCCACGGATATTTGGGGCACGAATTTCTGAGCGCGCACACGCGGGAAGGGAAGTATGGAGGAAGCTTTGAGAATCGCACGCGATTCCTGCGCGAGGTTGTGCAGGGAATCCGGGCCGCTGCGCCGGGCTTGAAAATTGGCGTGCGCGTCTCCGCGTTTGACACCGTGCCTTTCTATCCCGATCCGGCGCAATCTGCCAATGGAAAATTGGGTCCAGGAATTCCGGAGCCGCATGCGGATTTGATTCCGTATCGCTGGGGATTCGGCGTAAACGCGAGCGACCCGACACAGTCGGATCTTGGGGAGACCATTCAGTTTTTGTCTCTGCTGGAGTCGCTGAATATTGTTCTTGTGAACCTGACGGCGGGGAGTCCTTACTACAATCCGCATATTCAGCGGCCGGCGCTGTATCCGCCTTCGGATGGATACGCGCCGCCGGAAGATCCGCTGGTGGGCGTGGCGCGGCAGATGGAAGCGGCGCGAGAATTGAAGCGGCGGTTTCCGAATTTGATTCTTGTGGGCACGGCGTACAGCTATTTGCAGGATTTTCTGCCGCATGTGGCGCAGGCCGCGTTGCGCGAGGGCTGGGTGGATTCCGTCGGATTGGGGCGGATGGTTTTAACATATCCGGAAATCTTTCTGGATGCCGCGCAGGGCCGCGCGGTGCAGCACAAAAGAATTTGCAGGACGTTCAGCGATTGCACCACGGCTCCGCGGAATGGATTGCCTTCGGGTTGCTATCCGCTGGACAGTCATTACAAAACGTCCTCGATGGCCGTGAAATTGAGCGCACTGAAGGCTAAGCGTTGAGGGTTGCTTAGGCAAACCAGCCCGCCTCGGAAGGCGGGCGCTACAGATGCATTCGGAATGAATTGTGAGAGGCCATGAAAATTGAGTCGCTGATGGAACGGCGGAAATTGCGGCGCAAGGTGCAGGGGATTGCTGCGGCGCTGTTGCCGTATGAATCTGATGGACGCGTTGCGGTGGAGGCGTTCCAGCGGCACCTGGTGGCGACGCAACGCGCGGGGTTGATGAACGCGGTGAACATGGATACGGGTTACGTGAACTATCTGGACCATTCGCAAAAAGAAGAGGTGCTGTGCTGGACGCGCGAGGCGCTGGGAGCGGATGTGGCGTTTGTTGCCGGCGCGTACATCGAGAATCAGTTTGTCCATGGGGCCGGCGATGTTGTTGCGCTGTACCGGCGCGAGATGGAACGCATTGCTGCGCTCGGGGGAATTCCGATTTTGTTTCAGACGGCGCGGCTGCACGGAAAGTCCGCGGAGGAAAAGGCGGCGGCGTACCGGGCGATTTGCCAGGGATTTCCGAGCGTGCTGGCATTTGAGCTGGGACCGATGTTTGCGCCGAACGGGGAAATCTTCGATGAAGAGACGGTGCGGCGGCTGATGGAGATTCCGGAGCTTGCGGGGATGAAGCATTCTTCGCTTGACCGCATGGTGGAGCTGGGACGGCTGGCGTTGCGCGACGCGCACCGGCCGGAGTTTCAGATTTATACGGGCAACGATTTGGGAATAAACATGATCGAGTACGGCTCGGACTATTTGCTGGGGCTGGCGACGTTTGCTCCGGAAAAGTTTGCGGAGCGCGACCGGCTGTGGAGGGCGGGCGATCCGGGGTATTACGCATTGTCGGATGCACTGCAGTATTTGGGGAATGTGGCGTTTCGCGAGCCGGTTCCGGCGTACAAGCATTCGGCGGCAGCGTTTCTGCACCTGACGGGACGGATCCCGACGGACTTGCCGCACCCACGAAATCCGAAGCGTCCCAATTGGGAACGAGAGATTCTGCAGGATTGCGCTCGGCGGCTCGGAACAGTCGCCCTCGGAGATCACGGTAAACGAGGGGCTAGTTAACAATAATCCCTCCCCCCTCCTGTTTTTGCATAAGTGGTGATTCTAAAGGGAGTTGAAGTCGTTTGTTTTGATACACTTTTGCAAGTGTTGATTCTAAAGGAGATGGAGGAGCAAATGAGATCCTTCGGCTCCCGATGGTCGCTCCCTTCAAGGCTCCCCTCGAAGCTCGGGGCAAGCAGGGCAAGCAGGGTAAATCGGTACACCCCCGTGGCGACAGGAAGTATGCGCAACCTGCTGAGAACGGGAAAGATGTTGGCGCCACGTCGTGCAGATGACGGGAGGAGTAGGTGTTTACGGGAACACACACGGGGTTGCGGAAGAAGGAAGGGAGGAAACGGGGACACTGTCAGCAGAACCTTAACTAAAGAATATCGCACCTTCGTCCATTTGTCAAGTGATAAATTAGGGGCTGTGGATTGAATAGGTTGCGGTTGAGACTGCGGGGCGAAACGAGGGGAGGACGAGATAGAGCGGAATGTCAGCGCCACCCGCCAAACATTCCGTAAATGCCAAAGAAAGACCCAGACGTAAAATCGACGTCTGATGCACCCGGCGCCACCCAGAGCCATCCCACCTCGCGGCCACTCGCGTTTTACAATCGCCCCATGGGAGTCATTATCAAAGATCCGGATATTCTTGGCGGAACTCCTGTGTTTCGCGGTACGCGCGTGCCTATCCAAACGCTGTTCGACTATCTGGAGGGCGGAGAGACACTCGAAGACTTTCTGGAGGGGTTTCCGACCGTCTCGCGTGAGATGGCCGTCGCTGCTCTCGAAGAAGCAAAACACCTTTTGCTCGCGCGTCCCTAAATGCGCATTCTGATCGACGAGTGGTCGATGACCATTTGGCAACCCTTTGCCCGGTCACGCTTGTCAAACAAGCTGTCCAACTAGCTTGCCTCGCTGCACATTTTAAGGTACACTAGCACTATATAAGGTGCAGGATGGCGGAAGACCGACAGTCGCGAAAAATCCCGCTCATTTTTTACCGCCTGCGGCCTGGAAGTGAGCCCGTGCGGGAGTGGCTGAAGGGATTGCCGGAAGCCGAGCGCCAAGCCATTGGAAAAGACCTGATGCGTGCGCAATGGCGGTGGCCGGCCGGGATGCCGCTGTGCCGGCCGTTGGGAAACGGTTTGTGGGAGGTCCGCACGGACCTGCCGACCCGCCGGACGGCGCGTGTGCTGCTCTGCCTTCACGAGGAGCACCTCGTCGCGCTGCACGGGTTTATCAAGAAAACCCGCGCCACGCCGGAGGATGATTTGGCCTTGGCGCGCAAGCGCCAGAAGGAGTTGAAGCGATGAGTAAGAAGCACAAGCGGCGCGGAAAGCATATGGGTTCGAGCATTGACGATTTCCTGAAGCAAGAGGGCATCTTTGAAGAGGCGCAAGCACAGGCCGTCAAGGAGGTCGTCGCTTGGCAACTCGACGAGGCCATGAAGAAACAGAAAATATCTAAGAATAGGATGGCCACACTGCTCAAGACCAGCCGCACCCAGGTGGACCGGCTCCTGAATCCGAAAAGCGACATCACGCTTTCCAGTCTGCAACGCGCGGCGGCGATGGTGGGACGGCGGGTGATGATCGAGCTGGTTTGACGGGACGTGTGTCGGGAGAGACAGTTTTCCGGGAATACGTTTGGCTAAGTGGAGGCTGGCCCACCCGCCTCTGCTTGATTCGACGAGTAACCCCTCGGCCTCAACACCGTCGTCGCCAAAATGCGGTCCCCTTGGGTTTGCGAATCGTTTCCCGCATCCACTGAATCAGGACGTAGAGCATGAACCCGCCACCAAATAAACCAACCGCCGCTAATCCAATGACAGCCATCGCATAATCCTGGAGGCGCAGCCTTTAGGCTGGACGCAGAGAAACATCCCTGAATATCAAAAAGTACATAGCAGCGATCATGGCAATCACTGCCATCAATCCCCAAAACAAAAGTTTGGTTCCCCGGCGCTGCCAAGAAAAACGCGCAAGAACGGCGAAGGAAATAATCTCAAAAAGAATGAGTAGTGTGGTCGGGGGCTTGTGCCCTGAATGCTGGTGGGAAAACGCTGATGTGATCGATCCGTTCTCCATCACGGTCCCACTAAGTTAGATGCGCGGTAGAGCTTATCGATACAGGCTTTTTTGCGAATGCCTGCTCCGGTTATGATGGTGCATAAAAATAAGCTCGCTATGGCACCAACGGACGCACTACTTATCATTACGGGCTCAATGGGATCAGGTAAGACAACCGTGCTGTCCGAAGCGTCTGACATTTTGGCTGTTCGGAACATCCCGCACGCATCAATCGACTTGGACGCACTCGGAACGGCGCATCTTCCAAGTTCGGTTGAGGACAACCAGTTGATGTATCGCAATCTTCGATCCGTGTGGGAAAACTACGCTCAGGTTGGTTTGAGGCGGCTTCTGCTGGCGCGTGCGATAGAAGACCCGGCAGAACTGGAGTCCTGCCGTGAGGCCGTATCAGCATCGAAGGTTGTCATTTGCCGCTTGACCGCCAGCATAAAAACAATGCAAGACCGCGTTCAAAGCCGCGAAGTAGGAACATTGCAAGACAGCTTTGTCGCGCGTGTCGCGGAATTGAATGCCATCCTTGACCGTGCCCATTTGGAGGATTTTTCGCTGCTGAACGAGAATCGACCCGTTACCGACGTTGCGCACGAAATGCTCGTTCGTGCAGGGTGGCTCTAAAAAAGCATTATTTTGTGAACGGTTCGTAGACTTCTGGAGGAGGGATTTGTACGCCTCGCAGATCGTGACAAGCGGGTATGGAAATAAAGGGGGAATGAGATACGCGTGATTGGTGACGGTCGGGTTTCGGGAGAGCGGAGGATTATCGGAGGGCGGCCGGAAACGGCGCACGGAGCGGGCTGGAGATTCGATGATCACGGTTCATTTTACTGAATCGATGCAGCAGGGGAAACCGGCCTGAAGGACAAAAATGAAACACCTGCACTCGAAGATTTCTGAAAGTCTGGGAGTCCGAACAACCTGCCGCGATGGGCTCCCACGTGACATCCGCGCAAAACCGTACTCAGGTCACTCGCTGAGCCACTCAGGCTTGAACGGTTAGGGCTATTTGCAGTCTAATCCTCCTACCACTAAATGGCGGAGGATCAGCATTGTGAAGAACGACAACGGAAATGACAAAATCAAAGGATTGGTTAGTCAGTTCGTTGGCGAATGCGACCCGCTAGAAAAACATGACAAATTGCTGCTGCTGTCCGACGCAAAGACAGGAGCGTATTACTGTGAGTGCCACATCATGGGAAGTGCGATTATCGCCCTTGGAACTACCGATGTGCCTCTCGATCCTGATGAGCAGTCTGAGTATCGAGCTAACCGCGAAATTGAGGAAGGTAGCGTGGCGTTCCAGAAGATGAAGGACGATGCCAAGCAACAACGATCGTTCAGCAACATCGTGGCCGAGTGGAAGAAGGATTCAGATTCAACTAGTCCTCTCAAGATCATAGGTGGTCAGCATAGATTTGAAGCGATTCGACATGCGGTGGAAAACTCCGTCGACGTCTACCACGGAGTTAAAGTTTATTTCGCTCTGGACATGCCACAGAGATTAGACGTGCAGTTGATTTCCAATACGAACATCGACATTTCCGGAGACCTAATCGACAGGTTGCGAGAGACCGCCAAAGGTTCGGCATTGCGCGATTGGTGTCAAAACGTCCGACTGTTGCAAAAGGGGCAGGATTTTGCAGATAGCTACGCAAGGGGCGGTCCCATCTCCGTCAGGATGGCAACGACCTTCATCACGAACTACTTCAACGGTAAGGCAATCGACTCAAAGAATTTTGGCAGTGTTGCGACGGCGCCCGTCGTCTACAAGAGCGGGGGGCCGGATGAACAGTGGGAAGCAACAAAGGCTGATCACCCCCAGCTTTGGACTGACCAGGGACTCCTGACCGCTGCGAAGGAGTTCTCCTCTCTTATACAGGCGCAGCGGGGAGCGTTCAATGCTAAGAAACAGGGGAAACGCTCCAAGCCTGACTACCCCGAGAAGGCGCTGAACTTGGCCATAATGGCTGCCTGGGCATACGTCGCAGGAGTACTACATAACAATCAGCCAAGGTTGAAGCGTCATTTCGCCCTTAAGGACTGGACCTCGCATGATCCCTTGAATGCGGCGCTGCTTGCGGGTGGCCGACATTGGACAGACCCCCCAAACTATCGGGGGCTAGGTTACCGGACCGATCCCCAAGAAAGAGGGAGGTTTGTGGAGCTCTTTTTTATTCAGGCAGAGGATGGCAAGGGGATTACGAAATCTGCTATCGACATAGGCATCAAAAAGTATCACGCCAAACAGGGGCAATTGGAGGTCAAAGAGGCCGTAGATAAGGCGAAGGAGTCGTAGTGGCCGATTTTGATATTTTCGCGAACCAGCTTTTGGAAGAGGCGAAGCGATTCCTGGAGAAAGCCTCTCAGGCTTCTGATGTAACTGCTCAAGCGGCGAACCTCCATGCGGCATTGATGCTCTCGTTTTGTGCTCTGGAGGCGCATATCAACTTAATTGGGGAAGAGTTTTCCATTCGGACTGATCTGTCTGCTCACGAAAAGGGTTTGCTTCTGGAAAGAGATGTTCGCTTAGAGGACGGTGAATTTAAGGTCCAAAAGACCCTCAAGATGGTGAGGCTTGAGGACCGTATTGAATTCCTGCACGCCAAGCTTTCAGGAAAACCCGTGGATAAGTCTGCGGCATGGTGGGGACACCTTATTTCGGCAGTACAACTCAGAAATGAGCTCACACACGCCAAAGCGATTCCGTCAGTGACTGAAACTGCTGTGCGCAGCGCGATTCAAGCAATATTGAGCGCGCTAGACACGCTGGTCAAAGCGATTTACAAGAAAAAATTGCCAGCTGCCCAGATGGGCCTTAACTCCGTCATGACTTTCTAGGCGGGTGGCCCGGACGTTAGGCCGGAAGATGAATTTGGGTGCCCCACGTGTCGGCGTTACATGTGGGTCTTCGCTTTCGCACTCGGTATCCCTACCAAATCTACGGTCGATGTCAGCGTAATCCCTGATCCAGTCTATGCAGGAAAGCTTGACGCCTCAACTGGCCCGCCGCCTCTGCGCAATGCCGTTATGACGCGGATTGTTAGGGCGGGGCCAACCACCCTCCTTCCTTCTTTTCGGGTTCAGATCCTCCAGCATGGCATCCTGTAGCAGGGCATTTGCGCGGGTCTGATAGCCCCGGCCTTGCCGCCGCAGCCAGGCGATCACATCAGGGTCAAGGCGAAGAGTCGGGAAGAACACGAGGAGTGCGAGCGCGAGAAGGGCGAGGGCGGATATGAGTAAGTGGCGTCAGGCTTGTGCCTCCGGCGCGTCGGCCGAAGCGCCATTCGGGAGAATGGCGTTCCCGGGTTGCTTGCACTTCGGCGCGCGATTTGTCGGCCGATGACAGTTTGCATGATTGGGCAGGAAAAAGCCGCCCGCAACGGTCCGCGGCCGCTACGTAAGTCAAATTCAAGCGGGATGCGGCCTTCGGCCTGGGCGCGCTAAAGCGACGCCCCTACAAGGAGGGCGGCCAGGGCTAGAGCCAGGATTAGTCGGCGTGGGTGACGCGTCCTTGTGCCCAGCCGCTTTACTTCCGGCATCATACTGGGTCACAGTAGCGCCGCAAGGAGGAATACTCATGAATTCCAAGCAAGTGGTTCTCATTACCGGTTCCAGCACCGGCTTCGGCAGACTGTTCGTCAATACCCTGGCTCGCAACGGGCACACGGTTTTTGCGACGATGCGTGACCCCGGAGGCCGCAACGCAAAGAATGCCTCCGAAATCCGTACGCTTGCGGAAAAGGATTCACTGCCGATTTACGTCCTTGAGATGGATGTGACCGACGATGCCTCGGTCCAGCGGGCCGTGGATGCCACCGTCGCCAAAGCCGGTCGTATCGACGTCGCCATCAACAACGCCGGCTACGTCGTCTCCGGGCTGGCGGAAGCTGTCACCACGGAACAAGCGCAGCGTCTCATGGACACGAATTTCCTTGGTTCAGTTCGCGTAAATCGCGCGGTGCTTCCGCACATGCGGCGCCAACGCAGCGGCGTGCTCATGCACATCAGCAGCGCCGCCGGGCGCATCATTGCTCCCTCCATGGGTTTCTATTGCGCCAGTAAATTTGCACTGGAGGCTTTAGCCGAGGCGTACAGCTACGAACTTGCGGGGCAAGGAATTGAATCCGTGATTGTCGAGCCCGGCCAATATGAGACAGCTGTGTTCGGCAATGTAGTGACTGGCGCCGACGAGGCTCGCACCGATACGTATGGCGCCCTCAAAGAGATCCCTGCGAAGGTCCAGGCAGCACTTTCCTCCACCTCGGGCAATGCTCAGGAAGTCGCGGACGCCGTTCTGCGGATTATCGAGACTCCCGCGGGAGAGAGGCAGTTGAGGTATTTCGTCAGCCCCCAGAACTTCGGTGTCGACGAGATCAATGCCCTCTCAAAGCAAGTGCAAGCCAACGTGCTGGAAGGTTTCGGCCTCGCTGCCGACACCAAATTCCGCAAAGGTAAAGCAGTCGGCTCCGTTTAGGCTCCACATCGGTGGAAGGGTGGCGGATCTGGGAGGCGGATTTGAAGGAATTTTTGGGGAAGTATTTGGGCGAGAGGAAGCACTAGGACGCAGGGGCGTCGGCGCGACGGAAAGAATCAGTCGCGGAGGATGCGGGCTGGGTCGGTGCGTGTGGCGCGCCAGGCGGGGACAAAGCAGGCTGCTGCTGCGGCGATGGTCATGACGATCAAGGCTGAGCCGAAGGCTAACGGGTCGCGTGGACTTACTTTGTACAGAAGGTTGCCGAGCAGACGAGTCGATGCTAGCGCCGCTGCTGCGCCCAGAACAACGCCGGCTGCGGTTAGGGTAAGGCCATGCGACATCACGAGACGCAAGAGATTGGATGCGCCGGCGCCGAGGGCCATGCGCAACCCGAGCTCGCGCGCGTTCTGCGAGACGGTGTAGGACATCACGCCATAGAGGCCGACGGTGGCGAGCAGCAAGGCCAAGCCGCCGAGAACTCCCAGTAATGTGACCGCGACGCGCTGAGGCGATGTGGAGCGATCCATCTGTTCCTGCAGGGTGATCACTTCGTAGGGCGCGAGATTGGCGTCGAGCGCGTGCACTTCGTGGGCCAGCGCGGCGGCTATGGTCTCCGCGGGCATGCGTGTTCGAATATTCAAACCGGCTCCGACTGAGAAATCCTGGCGCAGAGGGACATAGAAAAACGGCTTTGGGTTTTCGCGAACGCTTTGGTACTTGGAAACCTTTGCCACACCGACTATCTGCCTCCACTGACCCTTGACCTGAAGGCGCTTGCCGACGGGATCGTCACCGCGCCAATACTGAGCCGCCATGACGTCATTGACCACGGTGACGGGAGCGGCGGCTTCGTTATCGGCGACGGTGAATTCGCGGCCGGACAGAAGCGGGATTCCGACGGTCGCGAAATAGCCGGGGCCGACTTCGTTGTATTGCACCGTAGGCTGCTCGTCGGGCGGGGGTTGATAGCCATCGACGGCAATCGGGGAGGAAGAAAAATTGCCATAGCTCAACGGCGTGCCGCGTGCAAACGCAGCCGATTCGACACCGAGTAGCGCCTGGATGCGCTCGAGCAGATCATCCTGAAAATTTTTGGCGCGTTGGGGATCGTACCCCGCGCTTCTCAAGTCTACAGCGGTGAACAACACACCTTGCGTCGAAAAACCAGGGCTGGCGGAGCGAACTCGCTTTAGGCTCTGCGTGAGTAGCCCTGCTCCGACCAGCAAGAGAAAACTGAGCGACACCTGGACAACAACGAGACCCGAGCGGATCCACGACTTTCCGTGGCCGCCACCGACAACACCCGACATTTCGGATTTCAGCGCGCTGGCAAGATCGATCTTCCTGGTCTGAATCGCGGGAACCAGCCCGAGCAGAAGAGTGGAGATGAGACAAACGCCGGCACTAAGTGCGAGCACGCGCAAATCGATTTCGCCGGGCAGGTACATTGCGACTCCCGCGCGCGCGGGGAAAAGCAGAACCAGCGCGTGGCGGCACCAGTGCGCGACGAGGAGTCCACCGGTCGCGGCGAGGGCCGACAGAATGAGGCCTTCGACGACAAGCTGCTGCAACAGGCGGCTACGGTCGGCGCCGACCGCGACCCGGACGGTCATTTCATGGCGGCGCGCGAAGGACCTCACGAGAAGCAGATTGCCGACGTTGGCGCATGCGATCAGAAGAACAAAAACGACCACGGCGAGCATGATGCCGAGCGTCGGGAGCAAGGTACCGGCGTTGTTGAATGGCGTTTGCCACAACGGCCACAGCTTGATGCCGCGGCCGCGGTTTGTTGCGGGGAAATCGATTTCCAATCGTTTCGCAACGGCGGACATCTCTTGCTGGGCCTGCTCGAGAGTCACGCCAGGCTTGAGTCGCACGTACGCTTCAATCCAGCGTGCGCCGCGATCTTCGAGTTTGTATCCGCCGCCCTCAAACGTTTCTTCCATGGAGGCTGGAACCCAGAACTGCATGCCCCAACCCACGAAGGTTCCCAAAAATCCCTCTGGCGCGACTCCAACAATGGTGTGCTCTATGCCGTTCAGGCGCTGCGTCTTGCCGATAATTGCGGGATCACGTTTGAAGCGGCTCTGCCATAGCTGATAACTGATCACGGTTACGGGATGGGCGTTGCGTCCAGTGTCTTCGCCGGGCTCGAAACCGCGGCCAAGAATCGGATGGACTCCGATGGCGTCAAAATAATTCGCGGATACGATGCTTCCGATGGTGCGCTCGGCGCGATCGCCAAGGCTGAGCGTGGTGCCCATGATCTTGTTCACGATGAAGGAGTCGATGAGCGTGCAGCTCTTTTGCAAATCGAGGAGGTCGGGCCAGGAGGTATCTGTGTGGCCAGCCTCGCCGCGAGCGGTTCCAGTGACGGCGAGAAGCCTTTCCTGGTGAGCTACAAGCGGATAGGGACGGAATAGGATTCCTTCGATCCAACTGAAGACCGCGGCATTGGCGCCGATTCCTAAGGTGAGGCAAAGGATCGCCAGGATGGAAAAGCTCGGGCTGCGACGGAGCATGCGGAAGCCGACGCGGAGGTCTTGCAGTACGCTGTCGAAGCGCAGCGGGAGCCAAACGCCGCGGGCGTCTTCACTGGCGAGCATGGCCGGTCCCATGCGGCGGTTGGCGGCGTGGGGGTCGCCGGACTCTTGCTCGAGCATTTGGCGGTGAAACTCCATCTCCTCGGCCAGTTCGGCCGCTTGGCGACGTCGGCGAAGGAAGTAGAGAATTCGGCGAATCAGGCGCATGACATCACCTTTTGAATCGCGACAATCATCCGATCGAACTCACGGTTTTCGGCGGCGAGTTGTTTGCGTCCAGCAGTGGTCAGCTTGTAGTAGCGGGCGCGGCGATTATTTTCCGATGCGCCCCACTCCGCGGTGACCCAACCGTTGAGGAGGAGGCGCTGCAGGGCGGGGTAGAGCGAGCTTTCGCCGACGTCGAGGACGTCTTCGGAGATTTTTTTGAGGTGTTGTGCGATGCCGTAACCATGACGCGCGCCGCGGGTGAGGGAGCGGAGGATAAGCATGTCGAGAGTTCCAGGTAGGAGGTCGTTTCCCATCGACTATCGATGGAAGCATGGATGGAAGCGGGTGTCAAGAAATTTCCCATTCGGTGGGCGGTGGGGGCGGAGTCAGAGTTTAGGGGCGCGGGCGGAGTTGTAGATGGATTCTACGAGGGCGAGGCTGCGGCGGCCTTCGCGGCCGTTGCAGATTGGCTGCGTATTGTTGGCGATGGTGTGGAGGAAGTCTTCGAGGATGGCTTTATGGCCGCTGATGTCAGTTACGGCGGCGGAAGAGGCGCTTTGGTTGGAGTCGCCGGTGGTGATGGCGGGGAAGTCGGGCGGAGGATTGCGCAGGTCGGCGGCGATGATGCGGTCGTGCTCGAGGATTACAGTGCCTTCGGTGCCGGTGATTTCGAGGCGGCGGGGGTAGCCGGGATACGCGGCGGTGGTGGCGAGCAGCGTGCCGACGGCGCCGCTGGCGAATTCCAGGTTGGCGACGGCGGTGTCTTCGGCTTCGATTTTGTGCAGGACGGTTGCGGTGCGGGCTTGGACGCGAGCTACATCGCCGAGAAGCCAGAGGAGAAGGTCGACGGTGTGGATGGCTTGATTGATGAGCGTGCCGCCGCCGTCGAGGGCAAAGGTGCCGCGCCATTTCGAGCTGCTGTAATAGTCGGGAGGGCGATACCACTTGACGCGAGCGTCGACGAGGAGAGGCTTGCCGAGGAGGCCGCGGTCGAGCCATTGCTTGAGGCGCTGGACGTTGGGCTTGAGGCGATCCTGGAAGATCACGGCCAGCTTTACGTTGGATTTGTCGGCGGCGGCGATTAAGGCGTCGGCATTTTTTGTGTTGATGTCGATGGGTTTTTCGGTGAGGACGTGTAGGCCGCGCTGGGCGGCGGCGATGCCTTGCTCGGCGTGACGGCCGGAGGGAGTGCCGAGGATTACGAGGTCCAGCGGCCTGTGCGCGAGGAATGCCGCGAAATCGTTGTAGGGCCTCGCGCGGTGCTCGGTGGCGAGGCGGGCGACGCCTTGTGGATTGCTGCCGTAGATGGCGGAGACTTGGACGCCGGGGATGGCACTCGCGGCGCGGGCGTGGGTTTGCGTGATGTTGCCAGAGCCGATTAGGCCGATGTGGGTGGTCATGGGAGTGATACCGGCTGCGCGCAGCCAGGAAAATTTAACCTCAATCTCAGGAATTCTAAAGCGTTCATTTCTTGAACTTGTTCCGGCGGGAACGAATGTGCGCTAGAGTATGGCCCGCTCGACAGAATTCGGTTGAGGTGCGCAAAGGCGTTCATGAAAGCTCTGTTGCTATCGAAATATAGGCAACTTGAATTGGCGGAAGTGCCGACGCCGGCGGCGGGTGCGGGCGAGGTGCTGATTCGCGTGGGGGCTTGCGGGATTTGCGGTAGCGATGTGCATGGGTATGACGGGTCGTCGGGACGGCGGATTCCGCCGATTGTGATGGGGCATGAGGCGGCGGGGCGAATTGCGGCGGTGGGCGCGGGAATTACGGGATTGGCGGAGGGCGACCGCGTTACTTTTGATTCGACGATTTATTGCGGGGCTTGCGGGTATTGCAAGCGAGGCGAAGTAAACCTTTGCGATCACCGGCAGGTGCTGGGCGTTTCTTGCGGCGATTACAGCCGCGCGGGAGCGTTTGCGGAATTTGTGGCGGTGCCGTCGCGCGTGGTTTACAAGTTGCCCGAGAGCATTTCGTTCGCGGAGGCGGCGATGCTGGAGGCGGTGGCAGTGGCGATTCATGCAGTGTCGTTGGCCAAGATGGGGGCGGAGATTACGGCGGCGAGCACGGTTCTGGTGGTGGGAGCGGGGACGATCGGCGTGTTGATTTTGCAGGCGCTGCGGGCGGCGGGCTGCAAGCGGGTGTTTGTTTCGGATGTGGATGCTACGCGATTGAAGATGGCGAAGGAATTGGGCGCGGCGGATGTTTTACGCGCAGACGCGGATGTTGTCGCGCAGATCTTGCAGCGGACTGGCGGAGTTGGCGTGGATGTGGCGATGGAAGCAGTCGGGCGGAATGAAACGGTGAACGCGGCGATTGCGAGCGTGCGCAAGGGCGGGACGGTGGTGCTGGTGGGGAATATTGCGCCGGAAGTGACGCTGCCGCTGCAGAAAGTGGTGACGCGGCAGATCCGATTGCAGGGATCGTGCGCTTCGGCGGGGGAATATCCCCAGGCGATCGAGTTGATGGCGCGGGGAGCGATTCGTGTGAAGCCGCTGATTACGGCGATTGCGCCGTTGGCGGAGGGACCGCAATGGTTTGAGCGGTTATATGCGCGCGAGCCGAATTTGCTGAAGGTGGTGCTTACGCCGGGGTCGGTTTCGTGAGTGGCGGATTGTTCGATCTTTCCGGACGCGTGGCGATTGTTACCGGCACGAGCC
This sequence comes from Candidatus Acidiferrum sp., assembly GCA_035602505.1. Lineage (GTDB taxonomy): Bacteria > Acidobacteriota > Terriglobia > Acidiferrales > UBA7541 > Acidiferrum. The sequence continues at coordinate 21,059 of DATNMD010000035.1, read as the reverse complement.
GCGGATTGGGGCAGTACATGGCGCGGGCGCTGGCGAAGGCCGGCGCGGATTTGGTGCTGACCAGCCGGACGCGCGAGAGTTTGCGTGCGTTTGAAGCGGAGATCAAAGGGCTGGGGCGGCGGGCGGTTTCGCTGGAGCTCGATGTCAGGAATCTGGAAAGCATCGAGCGGATGACGGCGGAGGCGGAGAAGGCGTTTGGCCATCTCGATGTGCTGGTGAACAATGCGGGGTGCAATGTTCGGAAGCCGGCGCTGGATGTGACTTGGGACGATTGGAATCTGATTTTGGATACGAATTTGCGCGGAAGCTTTTTTTTGGCGCAGGCGGTGGCACGGCGGATGATTGCGCGCGCGTATGGCCGGATCATTAACATTGGGTCGGTGACGAGCGTGGCGGGCTATGCGGGGCTGGGCCCTTATGGGGCGAGCCGCGGCGGAATTCGGCAATTGACGATGAGTTTGGCCGACGATTGGGGCAAGCACGGCGTGACGGTGAATTGCCTGGCGCCGGGATGGTTTCGCACGGAACAGAACAAGGTGCTCTACGAAAATAAAGAGTGGGTGGAGTATCTTTGCGATCGGATTCCGGTGAAGCGGCCCGGTCGGCCGGAGGATTTGGATGCGGCGGTGGTTTTCTTGGCGGCGGAAGCGAGCCGGTATGTGACGGGACAGACGCTGCTAGTGGACGGAGGAATTTCCACGGGGGCGATGCGAGCGCTGGTGCAACAGGCGAGTTCAAGTGCGAAGCAGGAAAAAAAGACGAGTTCGCGCGGCAAAACGCGGCGCGGGAGGTGAATTTTGCAAGGATTTCTGGCGAGGGGAATGTTTGCTGCGGCGTTGGGTTTGTCGCTGGGATTATTTGCCAGCGCCGCGCCGGATCCGGAGGCGCACAAAGCGCTGCAGATTTATTTCGTAGACGTGGAGGGCGGGCAAGCGACGCTGTTTGTTACTCCGGAAGGGAAGTCGCTGCTCATCGATACGGGATGGCCAGGGAATAGCGGGCGCGATGCGGATCGCATTGCGGCGGCGGCGAAGGATGCGGGCATCCGCAAAATTGATTTTGTCCTGATTACGCACTATCACGATGACCATGTTGGCGGTGCGCCGCAGCTGGCGGCGAAGATTCCAGTGGGGACGTTTATTGATCATGGGGAAAATCGGGAGACAAGTGACGCGGGGGCCAGCCGAGTTTTCGCCGCATATCAGCAATTGCTCTCGAGCGGAAAGTACAAGCACATTACGGCGAAACCGGGAGAGGTGCTTCCGATTGCGGGAATGCAAGTGCGCGTGGTGACCACGGATGGCGAGTTGATTGAGAGGCCGCTGCCGGGAGGCGGGAAGGAAAATGCGAGCTGCGCGAATGCCGCGAAGCCGCCGGTTGACGTGACGGAGAATCCGCGATCGCTGGGGACGCTGATCACGTTTGGGAAGCTGCGGGTTTTGGATTTGGGCGATTTGACTTCGGACAAAGAGATGGAGTTGATGTGCCCGATGAACAAAATTGGCGCGGTGGGTATTTATGTGGCGTCGCATCACGGCTCGCAGCCGAGCGGGAGTGCGGTGCTGGTGCATGCGATCGCGCCGCGCGTGGCGATCATGGACAACGGGGCGAAGAAGGGCGGATCGCCCGTGGCGTGGGACGTGATTGAGAAGTCGCCGGGGCTGGAGGATCTTTGGCAGTTGCATTATTCGGAGGAGGGAGGGGACGCGCATAACGTGGCGGCGCCTTTCTTGGCAAATCTTTCGGGGCCGGACGCTGGGAACTATTTGAAGATGACGGCGTCGGCGGACGGAAGTTTTGCGGTGTTTAATTCGCGGACGCGAGAAACGAAGAAATACGCGGCGAAGTAGAATTAACCACAGAGAAAAACAATCGCTACGCGTCCGCTTTTGATGCCCCCTCACTAGCGGCTTGGTGAAGTTGGCGCTCGCGGAGCTTGAAGCGCTGCAGCTTTCCGGTGGCGGTCTTGGGTAGTGCCTGCAAAAACTCGATCCAGCGCGGGCGTTTGTAACTGCCGACGCGCTCAGCGACAAAATCTTGGAGTTCGCGGGCTAACTGTTTGCTGGGGGAGCATTCCGTTTTCAAGACAACGTAGGCGGCAGGCTTGGCGAGGCCGGCTTCATCGTCGCGCGCGATGACGGCGGCCTCCAGCACGTCCGGGTGCGCTATCAGCGCGCTTTCGACCTCAGCGGGGCTGAGCCAAAGGCCGTGCACTTTGAAGAGATCGTCGGACCGGCCGGCGTGCCAGAAAAATCCGTCCTCATCTTGACGATATTTATCGCCGGTGCGGAACCATTGGCCGACGAAGGTGCTTGCCGTTTTTTCGTGTTGATTCCAATAGCCGGCGCATAGGGAATCGCACTTAACCCAGAGGTCGCCAATTTCGTTGGGAGCGGCGGGGCGGCCGGATTCGTCGGTGATTTTTGCTTCGAAGCCGGGAAGGATTTTGCCGCTGGAGCCGGGCTTTACTTGGCCGGGCCGGTTAGAGATGACCATGTGGAGGCTTTCGGTGGAGCCGAGGGCATCAAGGATTTCGACGTGGAAGCGCTCACGGAAGCGTTCGAACAGAGGCGCAGGGAGTGCTTCGCCGGCGGAAACAGCGTGGCGAATGCTGGAGAGATCGAAGTCGGGGCCGCCGGGGCGATGATGATCGAGCAGCGCAGCGTAGTTCGTGGGCACGGAGAAAAAGAGGGTGGGGCGATAGCGTTCGATATCGGCGTAGACGCTGGAGGGCGTCGGCCGAGCAGGGGAAAGAATTGTGGTGGCGCCGCAGGAGAGAGGGAAATAGCCAGCGTTGCCGAGACCGTAGGCGAAAAAGAGGCGAGCGACGCTGAGGCAGCGGTCGCGTTCGTTGATCTTGAGGATGGCATGAGCATAGTGATGCGAGCTGACAACCATGTCGTGATGAAGGTGCACGCAACCCTTGGGAACGCCGGTGGAGCCGGAAGAGTAGAGCCAGAAAGCCGCGTCGTCCTTGGAAGTAGGCTCGGCGGTGAAGTCGGGAGAGGTGGCGTCCATTAGGTCGCGAAGGCGAGGAAGAGGGCTCGCGCTCGTGTGGTTGGCGTCGCCGACGAGGATGATTTCGCGGAGATAGCGGAGATTTTTGCGCGGAATGGCTTGGAGTTGCGGGAGAAGAGCTTCGCTGACGATGGCCACGCTAGCGCGGCAGTCATCGAGGATATATTCGTATTCGTGCGGCTTGGCTTGCGTGTTGACGGGAACAGCCACCGCGCCGATTTTGATGGCGCCGAAAAAGGAGTAGAGAAATTCGGGAGAGTCGAGAAGCAAGAGGAGCACGCTCTCTTCCGGGCGGACGCCGAGATTGCGAAGCGCGTTTCCGGCGCGGTTGGTGCGCTCGAAGAGTTGTTGGTAAGTAACGCGCTCGTCGCGGCATTCGATGGCGACGTTTTGCGCGCGGCCTTCGAGAATGTTGCGATCCACGAAATATGTGGCGACGTTGAAGAGTTGCGGCAACGGGATCACGTGGCAGCCATGTTCATCGCGCGATAACGGCGAAAAATTCGATACAAACGCCCTTGCAAGGGCGACGGGTTGATAGTATACGCAGTAAGCGATTCGGTGCGGCAATTTCAAATCCTGCTCCGGCTTGGTGTTAGCGCGAAGGTCTGGACGCAGTTTGTGATGGAGGTAGTTGATGTCCCAGCGCTCGAGGCGTCGTTTCCTGCGTGAGGCGGCCGCGGCGAGTGTAGCCGTTTCGGCCGACCAACTTTTCGGCGGGTTGGTCAGAGCGCAAACGGCGACTGGACAGGCGAGTGGGCCGGCACGGCTGTACCTTGACACGCGGCGAACGCGCGCCACGCTGGATCGCAACGTGTTCGGGTCGTTTCTGGAGCATCTGGGACGGGCGATTTATGAGGGAATCTACGATCCTGGTTCGACGCTTTCCGATTCGAATGGCTACCGCAAAGATGTGTTGGAGGAAATTCGCAAACTGAATGTTCCGATCATTCGTTACCCGGGCGGAAATTTTGTTTCCGGCTACAACTGGCTCGATGGAGTGGGCGCGAAGCAGGATCGGCCGCGGGTGCTGGACAAAGCGTGGAACGCGACGAACAGCAATCAGTTTGGCACGAACGAATTCTTGGCGTGGTGCAAAGCGGCAAGCACACAGCCGCTGCTGGCGGTCAACCTCGGCACTGGGACGCCCGAGGAAGCCGCGGCGCTGGTCGAATATTGCAATGTGGAGAAGGGAACCCGCTGGAGCGATTTGCGGAGGAAGCATGGCGTTGCGGAGCCGCATCGCGTGCAGCATTGGTGCTTGGGAAACGAGATGGACGGGCCGTGGCAGATCGGGCACATGCCGGCGGTGGAGTACGGATTGAAGGCCGCGGACGCCGGACGCCAGATGCGCTACGTGGACCACGGGCTGACGCTGGTGGCCTGCGGTTCGAGCGGTCCGGGAATGAGCACGTACTTGGAATGGGATCGAGGGGTGCTCGAGCAGTGCTACCCGTATGTGGATGCTATTTCGTTGCACCGCTACTTTAGCAATGAGGGCGCGGAAACCGGTGGCGACAGCGCGAAATTTCTGGCGTTGAACTTGAGCATGGAGCGACAAATTGCCGAGGTGGCAGCGGTTTGCGATTTTGTTCGCGCGCGGCTGAAGTCCCCGAAAAAGCTTTGGCTTTCCTTTGACGAATGGAATGTGTGGTACCGAGCGCGCAGCGGCCGGGCAGTGGATGGGAATCGGCAGGAGGCGCCGCATCTGCTCGAGGAAGTCTACAACCTGGAGGATGCGCTGCTGGTCGGCGGGTGCATCAACACGCTGCTACGGACGGCGGACCGCGTGCGCATCGGCTGCCTGGCGCAACTGGTGAATGTGATTGCGCCACTGATGACCAATGCGAATGGCTTGGTGCGACAGACAATTTTGTATTCCTATAGCTGGGCTTTGCGATATGGCAAGGGCGAGGTGCTGGACCTGGCGGTCGAGAACGCGGCGGTGTATGAAGTCTCGGCGACGGAGAAGGCGTCTTATCTGGACGTGGCGGGAACAGTCCAGAGCGCTGATGGAATGGTGTCGCTGTTTGTGCTAAACCGCGATCTGGCGAAGCCGCGGCAATTGGAAGTGAACTGGGAGGGCAAAGGGGCGCCGAAGCTGAGCACCTCGCTGGTGCTGACTGGGGCGGATCTGAAGGCGGTGAACGACTTTGGCGCGCCCACCCGCGTGGCGCCGAAAGAGACGGACAAGCCGGTCATCAGCGGGGGACGCGCGATGATTGAGGTTCCGCCGAGGTCTTATTCGGTCTTTCAGTGGCAGAGTTAGGCACAGGAGAGGATCATGACCGCGAAACAAAAGGCGCGCACTTTGCTGTGTGCTTTAATACTGGTCGGCGAAATTTCGCTTGCCGGCTCGCTGAGCTCGCAAGGAATGCGAGGAACTATTCGAAAACAATCGTTTGGCAAGACTGCTGGTGGGGAACAGATTGATCTTTATTCGCTTTCGAACAAAAAAGGAATGGAGGTTTCGATCACCAATTTTGGCGCCACGGTGGTCACGCTGCGTGTTCCTGATCGGGCTGGGAAGGCGGCGGATATTGTTCTGGGGTTCGACACGCTGGAAGGCTATGAGAACGGGAAGGCGTATTTTGGCGCTACGGTCGGAAGATACGCGAATCGAATCGCAGGCGGGAAATTCTCAATTGGAGGTAAGACTTACACGCTTCCGAAGAATGACGGCAACAATACGCTGCACGGCGGAATTGTAGGATTTAACAAGAAAGTCTGGAAGGCGCGAGAGATTGCTTCCAAGGACGGCGAATCCCTTGAGTTGTCGTATTTAAGCGCGGATGGAGAGGAAGGATTTCCTGGAAATCTTTCGGCCAAGGTTATATACACGTTGCCGACGAATCAGAACGAACTGAGGATCGACTACACGGCGAGCACGGACGAGGATACGGTGCTCAATCTGTGCAATCACTCCTATTTCAATCTTGCGGGCGAAGGCAATGGCGACATTTTGGATCACGTGCTGACGCTGCACGCTAAGCAGTTCACGCCGGTGGACAAAACGTTGATTCCCACGGGCGAGCTGCGCGACGTCGCAGGCACGCCGCTGGATTTCACAAGCGCCACAGCGATTGGGAAGCGCATCAACGAAAACTACGAGCAGCTCGTCTTCGGAAAGGGCTATGACCATAACTGGGTGCTCGCTCACTCCGGCAGTGGTAATCGCTTGACGCTTGCGGCGGAGGCGTATGATCCGAAGAGCGGGCGGAAGCTTGACGTGCTAACGACGGAGCCCGGTGTGCAGTTCTACAGCGGGAATTTTCTCGATGGCTCCGTTAAGGGCAAAGGGAATAAGGCTTACGTGCAACGGGCGGCTTTTTGCCTCGAGACGCAGCATTTTCCAGATTCTCCGAATCACCCCAATTTTCCCGGCACACTCCTGAAGCCGAAGGCGGTTTTTCACTCGCAGACCGTGTTTCGCTTTTCAGCAAAGTAGCGGAACCAACGTAAGACCGTGCAGGTATGAGCTTCGAACTAGACCTGAAAAGCGCACGCAAAAGCCCCACGCGATTCGAGTTTTTGGCTTCGATTTGAAAGTGAACCAAGGAAGAGTGGCGCGCCCGGGGAGACTCGAACTCCCGACCCTCTGCTTAGAAGGCAGACGCTCTTTCCAACTGAGCTACGGGCGCGCTGTCTCTAACTGATTCACTTTACTGTGCTTTCGGCCTGATTCGCAACGGGCAAACTAGGCCGATGCGGATTCAGTGTGCGCAGTTTTGTGCCCACCCAGTCGCTCGAACGGCCGCCAAGACTGTATCCTCGGATGAGTGGGGCCGCCATTTTGGCGTTAAGGATCTTCTTGCTCGATGAAAGTTTACTTGAGCTTTCTTGCGTCCGAGATATTTTTCAAGGGAAGTTCGGCATGGGCGAGCGCAACGGCCGGTGTCAATCCCGTCACGGTGCGCGCCCAAACTGTGAGGCATTCTCCTGCGCGAACAGCGAGTACGCCGCTTAGAAGTAACAGCGCCACGCCGACAAACAGCAAGCTGAAGTATAGCCAGCAGAACAGAAGCTCCCGTACGTGGTAGGAAGACAGGCTGAGTCCCAGGAGCAACCCCGAGAATTGCGACACGTGATGGCTTTCTCGTAACTGATACACAAATTCCTCTATCTCTCGCGGCTTCGAACGGAAGGCCGTTTTCCAGTGTTTAGCTGAGAAGAACGGCGCTGGGAGGGATACTGCCTGTCACTCTTCCTCGCCGTGGAGTACATCGTAGACCTCCTCAAGGCGATTAACTGTTCTCTTTGGAACAACCGCGAGGAATATTCCTGGTGGGGCATTCGCCACGAGGTGTGAGAAGGGACTGCGGTAGACCTTGTTTCGGATGACAGAGATGAAAACAGAGATGTCAGATTCCGCGAGGGATTTGGGGCGAATAACCATCTGACTCGAAACAGAAATCGGGGGGCACCTCGATGCCCCCCGACTATCCGCTGCTAAGTAAAACTAACGCGCTATCAATTTAGGCCGCGTTCCGCTGTTAGTTTTTGGGTTTTTGCTTGACGGGTGGCCTTTTTTCTCCGCCCTTGGTGCTGATCAACGCCAAGAAATCTTTGGCGTTAAACGGGTACAGGCGAGTGGATTGTTGTCCGGTGGTACTCAAGGTGACGTCAACGCGCCGATTGTTGGCCAGGACCATCACCTGGAGATTATTCAGCATTTGTTGCCTGTCGGCCGGAGTCAAGTCCGGATCTTGGGCTATCAACTCCTTTATCTGGTCGACAGTCAGTTGGTTCTCTTTGCCAAACGACCGCGTCTCAATGTGGTCCGCAGGGACGCCGTGTTCCACCAGGAAGTTCTCGGTGCGTTCAACGCGTCGCTGCGTAAGGCCCTTGTTGTATTCCTCCGAGCCGCGGGGGTCTGCATGGCCACTGAGGATCAAGTGGGCGTCAGGACGGTATTTCAGATATTTGCTGAAGTCTTCGGCCAGGGTTTTCAGGATCGCCGCCTGACTGTCGAGCAAGCCGCTGTTGGGATTCGAGGCCAATGGCCGAGCCGTCTGAAAATAGATGCTGTGAAGGGCCAGTCTCGCTTCGAGTACCTTTACCTCCGGCGGCGCATGCACTTCGACACGCAACGAGCAATCGGCGGTGCCGCCGCGTCCATCGTCGACGCGGCCGCTTATGGTGTACTCCCCAGCCGTGACGCCGGCGGTGTCGAACCTCACGGATGCTCCCGTGCCGCGGACCCGTCCACCGCTGGAATTCCAGGAGTAGGTTAGAGGGTCGTTGTCGGGATCGCTGGCCGTTGCAGTGACCTGCACCGATTCGCCGATCACCACCGAATTACGGTCCACCGAGCAGCTCATGGTGGGCGGGCGATTGGGTGGCGGTTCCACACGAATATCCGCCGAGCAACTGACTGTGCCGCCACGCCCATCATCCACGCGCACTTTTGCGGTGTAAGTCCCGGGATTCACGCCGGAAGAGTTCCAGCGGACTTCGGGACCGCTGCCTTCCACGGTGCCGCCGTTTGCCGTCCAAGAATAGGTTAGAGGATCGTTGTCGGGATCGCTGGCGTTCGCACGCACAACCACGAGGTCGCCCGAGCCGGCGTAAACCATGGACTTATCAACGGAACAGGAAGCCGTGGGGTAACGGTTGGAAGGGGGAGGCGGAGGCGCTCCGCCACCGAACATAAAATTGAGGCCAACCTGTAGTCTTAGGCCTCGGATTTCGGTGCGCGGCGTTACGGCCGCAGAACCATACTGGTAATTCGAGTGTACGTAGTCGGCCCGGATCAGCCGGAGGGCAACGTGATTAGACAGGTTGACATCAAGACCGCCACCGAGCATGAAGCCAAACTTGTCGATATCGTGGAAGGCATCCGGCATAAGACGATGGATGCCCACCAACCCCTCAAGAAATGGGGAAACATGGGTGTGGCGGAACGTAACCTTTGGTCCAATCGAGAGATTGGAAAAAGCGGCGTCATCAATTCTAGAGAAGAGCCCGGTTTCGCCGCTACCCCAATGGGTGCTGGTATCGAGAGTGAGTCCCAGCCAGCGGTTGAAATCATAGGTAGCGCTGAGGCCCACGCCTCGCGGATTCACTTCCATGCGGCTGCTTATCGGGAACAATGCCCCTGGAAGTTGGCCGTGCACATCCCCGCCGGGATGAAAGAAGGAGTATCCGCCGTAAAGCTCCCACTTCGGAGTCTGGTCCTGAGCTGCGGCGAGCGTAGCAAACGTAAACAGGGCAGCAATCATTGCCGGGAGCATTGCCAAGACCCGACCAGGATGGCTCTTTAATTGAGATGACATGCGAATATTCCTCCGAACTTCACCAACGTGAAATCGTGTTTTTCCAGCCTGACCGGCAGTGGACCAGCCTCAAGCTGGTCCACTACCGAATACCTCATGGACAGGGAGGCACATTAACTGGATTGCTGTCCAAAGCGATTGCGCCCGTCCGCGCCAGCGCTCTGCCATCTAGCCTCGCGCCGGTGGTAAGCGTGATCGATGCCTGAGCCATTATGGTTCCTTCAAATATTGAGTTGGTTCCAAGGGTCGCTGAACTGCCGATCACCCAGAAAACGTTATGAGCCTGGGCGCCGCCGATCAGGATGACTTGGCTCGCTGGCGGCTGGCCCGCGCCACCGGCTGCTGTCGTGAGTGCGGACCCAACCTTGATGATCCAGACACCATTCGGATTGGTGCTACCGTCGAGGGTGAGATTCCCGGTTATTCCCAACGAGGTCGTGGCCTTATAAATACCAGGGGGAAGGGTTTGCCCTCCTATATCTGCTGTGAGGACGGTCCCCACCGATGGCCCTCCTCCTGCGTTATTGGCGTTGTTATACGCCGTGGTCAAGTCACCCTGGGCCGTCTGGGCAACCGCATCGGCCCGGTGTTGCCCGGTCGCTCCCGTAGTATTTACTCCCGGCGGAAATCCAGTGATCGAAGCTGCTGGGAATATCCCAATGTCTCCCGTAACGATGGTGGGGCCGACATTGGAAACGGAGGGGGTGGCGGCCAGAATTCCGAAACCGCAGGCCGCTCCCAACCCTGAGGGCGGTGGCAGCAGACACGGAGCGGAGGTCGTGAACGTCCACGTGAAATTGGCCGCCAGATGATTGCCGAACGTGTCCGTCGCCCCGGTAGTAATCGTGGCGGTAAAAGTGGTGCTCGGTGTAAGACTGGCTGCGGGGGGTGTAAAGGTGGCAATACTGGTCGACGGATCGTAGGTAACGCTCCCAGACACGCTCCCGCTTGCCCTAGTCAAAGTAAACGTCGTGGTGTTGATCGTCGCAGGGTCCATCGCCTTGCTGAATGTTGCGGTAATGACCGCGATGTTGGGACAAACAAGGGTAGAGCCGTTCGGCGGTGTTACGGAGGTCACTGTAGGCGGGGTTAGGGGGCTGCCCGGATTCCCCGGATTCTTGTCCGCGTCGCTGCATCCGGCCACAAGAACGGCCAGCAGGAACGCCGAGATCCAAACTTTGCTAACCATCAATTTGCGCATTAGCTTCTCCTCTTCACCCAGTGACAAGGCGTTCCATGCTTCTACCCGCCAAGGCGGGGATGTGTAAGGGAACGTACGGGAATATACGGATTTGACGATTTGGAGTCTGTCTCTTAAAGGACACCTCTAATTTAAATTGAATGTCTTGTTTTGGACAGTTCTGAGCGAACACTTTTGTTATTGTGAGCAACGACCGTGGAGCGAGCTGGAACAGCCGTAGTCTCCACTTGAGTATGAAATGAAAAACTCTACAAAATCGAACAAGATAAATTCTTTCGACCCGCAGGTGTTTCTCGACACTTCAGGAGTGGCGAGAAAAATAGCGGAATTTCGGAGAGGTGAATCGATCTACTCCCAGGGCGAGACGGCGGACAGCGTCATGTACGTTCAGAAGGGCGGCGTGAAATTCACTGTGGTTAATGGGTCGGGAAAAGAAGCTGTGGTCGCGATGTTTGGTCCGAATGACTTTTTTGGCGAGGGATGCATGGCGGGCCAGTCAGTGCGGATGGGCACGGCGACAGCGGTTACGCCGACCACCATTCTCGTCATCGACAGAAACGAACTGCTGCGCGTACTTCACGCAGAACATGAGTTATCCGACTATTTCATTTCCTATATGCTTTCGCACAACATCCGAGTCGAAGAGGATCTGATCGATCAACTCTTCAACTCGAGTGAAAAGCGGCTGGCGCGCACGCTCCTGCTGCTCGCTCGTTATGGAAAACAAGAGCACCCGGACCGGATCCTGGCTAAGGTTTCCCAGGAAACGCTAGCGAAGATGATCGGGACCACGCGTTCACGGGTGAATTTCTTCATGAACAAGTTCAGAAAACTGGGCTTCATCGAATACAACGGCAAAATCAAGGTCAATAAGTCATTGTTGACGGTTGTCTTACACGAGTAAGGCCGCAAATATTTTCTGAAACCGGGCCGGATTCCCCTTCGGCCAGAAAAGCCCGATAGTCGAAACACATCCGAGGCGGATGGCTTCTTGGGTGGTTCAAGCGGTGATTCTCCCGCAAGTCATGGATTCACGGGAAAACGATTGTCACTGCCGAAGATAATGCCTTTCACGGAGACCGTGGCGCTGATTGAAATGCAGTCTCTCGTATTGGAACAGAAGCTAAGCTCGCTGACACCTACACCGCCGTGCCCCGCACTCCCCAATCGAATCGCAATCGTGGGGAATTATCTTCCTAGGCGTTGCGGAATCGCGACGTTCACAACAGATTTATGTGACGCCATCCATGCGGAATACGGTGCGACGGAACTGCTGGCACTCCCGGTTAACGATACGGAAGAAGGCTATACCTATCCCGCCAGAGTGCGATTCGAGCTGTCCGAAGATAACCTGGCTTCCTACCGGCAGGCCGCCGACTTTCTAAATTTCAGCAACATCGATCTGGTTTGCCTGCAGCACGAATATGGAATCTTTGGAGGACGAGCCGGCGGACATATCCTGGAGTTTCTGCGGCGCCTGCGAATGCCTGTGGCAACCACGTTGCACACGGTACTTCGCGATCCAAATCCTGACCAACGCGCGGTGATGGAGGAAATTGCGACGCTTTCGGACCGCATGATTGTCATGAGCCAGCACTCCGCAGAGATCCTGCAGGAGGTGTTCCACGTTCCGATCGAGAAAATCGATCTGATTCCGCATGGCATCCCCGATTTGCCTTTCACTGATCCCAATTTCTACAAGGACGGGTTTGGAACGGAAGGAAAGGATGTTTTGCTCACGTTTGGCCTGCTCTCGCCAAATAAGGGCATAGAAAATGTCATCCAAGCTCTGCCAAAAATTCTGTCGCGTCACAGCAATGTTATTTACATGGTTGCCGGCGCGACCCACCCGCATATCTTGCGGCGTGATGGCGATAAATACCGCCTTTACTTGCAGAACCTGGCGAACGATCTCGGAGTTAAGGCCAATGTGATTTTTCGCAATCGTTTCGTGAGCCCCCAAGAGATGGTTGAATTGATCGGGGCGGCGGACATTTACATCACGCCTTACAAACATAAGGCGCAAGTCGTTTCCGGCACGCTTGCGTATGCCTTGAGCGCCGGCAAAGCAATCATTTCGACGCCCTACTTGCACGCGATGGAACTCTTGGACGACGGGCGCGGCACACTTGTTCCTTTTGATGATCCGGAAGCCATCGCCGCAAAAACGGTCGAACTCCTGGATAACGACACCGCAAGGCACGCCATGCGGAAACGCGCTTATCTTTATGCAAGAGACATGGTGTGGAGTCGCGTGGCGCAGAAATATATGAAGAGTTTTGAAAGCATATACAACGAGCGCTTGCGAAATCCCCGCGCCACATTTTCGGCCCTGAACACAGAAAAGGCCCTCGACCGGCTTCCGGTCATAAAGCTCGATCACCTATATCGAATGACAGATCAGACGGGGATCGTCGAGCACGCGGTTTTCGTGATCCCGAACTATCCGGAAGGCTACACAACAGATGACAACGCCCGCGCGCTGATCGTGTCCATTCTTCTGGAAGAGCTGGGAGCCGGCGTGCCAACAGGCTCCGCCGATTTAGCCTCTCGGTACCTGGCCTTCCTGTGGCTTGCTTTTGATCCAACCACTACGCGGTTCAGAAACTGCCTGAGTTACGAACGGCAATGGCAGGAGGCAGAGGGCTCGGAAGACAGTCACGGGCGGGCTCTGTGGGGATTGGGGACTGTTCTCGGCAGATCCAAGAACGCGGGATGGAGAGGCGCTGCAGGGCGCATGTTTGAACTTGCTGTTCCCGCGGCTATCGAATTTAAGAGTCCCCGCGCCTGCGCTTTCGCCTTGCTGGGACTGCAGGAGTATCTGGAGTCGTTCCCCGGGGATCGCGCTGCTCTCAGCGCGTCCGATGTTTTGGCAAATCGATTGTTGAATTCCTATCGAGCCAACCATTCCGATGATTGGAATTGGTTTGAGAATGTCCTCGCGTATTCAAATGCGCGATTGCCGCAAGCTCTCATTCGAGCGGGGATGCGCGCCGCTAACGATGAGATGGTTTCGGCAGGACTCGAAGCGCTGGATTGGCTGGTCACGATTCAACGTTGTGAGGTGAAGGGCCATTTCGTACCAATCGGATCACAGGGCTTCTATTCCAAAAAAACGCACAAGGCCCGCTTCGATCAACAGCCGGTCGAAGCCTGTGCGGTCGTCTCAGCCTGTTTGCAGGCCTATCGCGCTACGGGAAAGGGCCGCTGGCGCAAAGACGCGTGGTCCGCGTTTAATTGGTTTTTGGGAGACAACGATCTTCAAATCGCGCTTTACGATCCGACTACCGGCGGTTGTCGAGACGGCCTGCATCCCGACCGGGCAAATGAGAACCAGGGAGCGGAGTCCACATTGTCCTTTCTGATGGCACTCCTGGAAATGCGTAAGTTAGAAGAAGCCGACGGTACTGGGAATAAGCTCTGACAAGCAGGCCGTTACTTTTGGCCTGAGCAGAACCGGAGAAATCAATTCAATGAGTGCCGTGAAAATCGCTATGAAGGCAGTGATGCAACAATACGAAACGCTGTTTCGCCGGCACGCTGCCAATCCAATTTTGACGGGAAAGGATTGGCCCTATTCCATCAACAGCGTTTTTAACGCCGGCGCAACACTTCTGCCGGATGGTTCCACCCTGCTGCTTTGCCGCGTCGAGGATCGTCGTGGTCTCTCGCACCTGTGCGCAGCCCGGTCGGTGAATGGGGTTGATGATTGGCAAATCGATCGTGAACCGACACTCCTGCCCAGTCCCGACCAATTTCCCGAGGAGATATGGGGCATTGAGGATCCACGCATTACGTACGTGCCGGAACTCAAGAAATTTGCCGTGGCTTACACATCCTATTCTCGCGGCGGGCCCGGAGTATCCTTGGCCCTTACAGAGGATTTTCGGAGCTTCGAAAGAATTGGTGTCATCATGCCGCCGGACGACAAGGACGCCGCTCTGCTGCCCCGCAGGATCAATGGCTTCTGGGCATTAATCCATCGGCCGATGACGCCTCTCGGAGCGCACGTGTGGATCTCTTACTCTCCCGATTTGCGTCACTGGGGAAGCCACAAGCTCATGCTGGAAGCCCGCCGGGGCGCGTGGTGGGATGCAAACAAGATCGGCATGTCGCCGCCGCCGATTGAGACTTCAAGAGGCTGGCTGATGATCTATCACGGCGTGCGACGGACGCCTTCGAGCTCCATCTATCGGCTGGGTCTGGCTCTGTTCGACCTTGAACAGCCGGACAAATGTCTAATCCGCGGGGATTCCTGGATGTTTGCGCCCGAGGCGGAGTACGAGCGTCATGGAGATGTCCAAGACGTGGTGTTTCCTTGCGGCTACACCGTGGCGGCGGATAGAGACACTATCAATCTTTATTACGGCGCTGCCGATTCAAGTATTGCTTTGGCGCACGGCAGCATTCGGTCTCTCTTGAGCTGGCTGGACGCCAACGGCCATTCGGAGCACAGTGGCGACCGGCGTCACAAGTGATTCCTTTTGCGGGACGGCCACAAGGTCCTAGTTACACGCAAGGCGGATGGTTGGCACCCAATCTGACAAGGCTAGAAGCCACACTGCAAAGGATCATTCAGGTCATGCGACCTTTCCTTTGCAGGTGGCTCCGCTTTTCTGAAGATTGGCAGCCCGCCGGGCTGAGAAGAATCCCGGCAAGCTGCCCAATCGATTACTTGATCGCAGCGCGTTCTGATTCGTTGTGCGGCGCGCTCTTTTGCAGCGTATTGACGAGGTGACGGCCGGTTTCCGGCACGCCCATCGTTTGACTTCTCACGATGTCCTTGGCCTTGATGGCACGCCCGTACACCTGTTCGCTTGCCTCATCGTCGGGGCGAAGCGTAGAGCCTTCGAGGGAGACGCCGGCAAATACACCACGGGAACGCGAGTAGCTGAGGATCTCGGCTCGCATCCAAGCATCGGTATTCGCGGAAGCATCACGTCCTTTGGGCCCACCGGCAACGGAAGCATCCGCTCCCAATTTAACCTTGCTGCTGAGAATCGATTCCATGCCTCTGTCATTCATCACAAGCAGGATCAGGTCAGTAGCTTCTCCGCCGATTTGAAAGCCGATACTACCGCCTTCTAGCGCGTACATCGCGGGAGCTCCCCAAGATCCATTAAATTTCTCGCCCTTGCGGCAAACCATCGCGCCGCGCCCGTAGCTTGCGCCAACGCCAAATGCAAGCTTGCGCACGGACGGGATCACGATGACGCACTCGGCCTTGTCCAAGAGTTCCTTGGGAATGTTGTCCGGGATATTGAGCACTTCTTGCATGACAACACCGCAGTTTTCCAGGCGTTTTTGTTCGTTGTTCAATTTCCTGGCATACACTGCACCTGCTACGAGGGTAAGGCATACCGCGCCTACTAAATATCGTTTCATTGCTGACCTCCATGATCAAAACTTCTCTTGCTGACCGTACTTCTGACAATCTCTGGCTGAAGAGCGTTCAACCGGGTTCAAGTTAAGAGAGGGCTATGCGTTACCCGACTCTCAGGCGGGGCACTTTCGTAGTTTCGAGCTAAGAATTCTTCTTTGCTCCAATCGCGAGCAAGACGATTCCTCCCACCAACGCGAGCCCGCCGAGTACCGGTGGAATAGAAACTCGGTCGTGTTCTTCCGCGGTGGCATGGATCGGCCCGAGATCGAGTATTTTTTCTCGGTGCGTGTAATTAAATCCCTGATAGGCGAGACCTAACGCGCCCAGAACAACTAAGAGAATTCCAATCCACATGATCGGTTTCATATTGACTTCTCAATTTCCTAGTGGCTCATGCTAGCCGACCCGCAATCGTATGTCTGTTCACTTGAGCACACTTTTCCGTTTTATTTCGCAAACCCTTGCACCACACTTCACTCCTTAACAACCTGCTCGCGCAAAATCCCGTCAACCTCACGGGCATGCACGATGAAGCGGTTCGGTGCCGGGCCTACAAAATGAAATGGGAAGCACGTGATGAATGTCAGGTCGTGACCGGTCGATGGTTCCAATACTCGAGTATCATTGGGTGCGACGACTTCAATCGACTGGACCAGGTACTCGAATCTACGCTCCGAAGTTTGGAAGCTAATTTCGTCGCCCTGGCGAATATCGCGCAGCGGCCGGAAGAAAGTGTCCCGGTGACCGGCCAAAGCGACGTTGCCCCATTCACCGGGCAAAGCCGACTTTGAAATATGACCTACGGCTCGCCGCAAGTTAGCGGGGGAGTCACCCTGAACAACGATGGCGTTGAGCCCCAGGCGGGGCACTTGAATTTCGCCAATCACGTCGCCTTCCACCAAGATATGCGGTTCCGAGAGGCGGCCCGCTTGCTGGAATTTCTTCCCTTCGAGGGCCTGATAGACGTGTGAGTCAGCGAAAACGAAGCCGGCATAGCCCAGGGCGAGAAGGCCGAGCGCGAGGAAAAAGTAACAGGCGCCACCGAGGATGCGGGTTCGGGTTGGCGAGATTCTTCTCGTTTCTTGAGAGAGCAGATTCATCTCGTTACCGATCCCGGCTGTACTGCGGGCTGCTTCTCTGCCGTAGGCGAGTAGCCCGACCGAGTTCGCACATGCAACCTGCCATGGCCTGGCTCAGTGACCTTCACTTCGATTTTCCGAAAGGAATCAGCCCCGTCCATCTTTCGCGGCACATACCCGAGGGTGTACTGCTCGCGAAGGTCCCGGGCGATTTCTTTGGAGATGTCTGCCACGCGCTCCCCTCTCTTAGGGAAATAAGCGACTCCACCGGTATCTTTGCAGAGCCGCATAAGGACTCTGGGATTCTCTTCTTCGCCCGGCGCCCTCAATAGAGCGATGGAATAGATCATTGCCTGTGATTGGCGAGCCTGTGCCAGCACCTGCGAATATTTGAGATGGCTGGCATTGTCTCCGCCATCGCTAATGACGATCAGTGCCTTTTTCCCCCAGCGGCCGTACTGAAGATGGTTGAGCCCCTGACTCACAGCGTCGTAGAGCGCGGTTCGTCCCCGCGCCGTGACGGCTGTGAGGGCCTCCTCGAGGTCCTTTGCGTCGCTCGAAAATGCCTTCCCCCTCATGAGTTCAATCGACACATCATCATTGAAGTCTACGACGAACATTTCATCTTGTGGATTGCTGGAATGTGCGAAGGAGGACACCGCGATAACCACATCCCGAAGCTTGGAACCCATGCTTCTGCTGTGGTCAACGACAAGGCCAACGGTAACTGGAGTGTCTCCCTCTTCGAATACAGTTAGGTTTTGGAGCTTCCCGTCTTCGTAGACGCGGAAGTCCTGTAACCTGAGGCCGGAGACGAATGTTCCGCGTGCGTTGGTCACTTTCACAGGCAGCAGGACGAGGTTGGCGGTCACGATAATTTTCGCCTGGCCGTCCACGCTAGCGGGAAACTCCATCATGAGAGAACCTGAGGAGCTGGCGATGCCGAGGAAGAGCAAAAGGGGCGCGAGGAAAAAGCGACTCCCGAGCAGAGAATGCTTGTAGGAATTCAAAGTGAAGCTCACGAAGAAACTTTCTCGTGACGCGGGACGTGATGTAGAACATCACGTCCGCGACGCGAAGGAGCTTACCTAAGTCTATGAAGCGAGCTTTAAGACAAGCTTCAGACCGAGAGCAAGGCCGATAAATGCCGCACCAAGAATCGCAAACAACGGCATTAGGCTTGCTGTCTGCGGCAATTCTGCAGCCTCCGGGGCGACCGGAGTGGTCTGAATGACCTTGTCGACTTCCACTTCTTTCTGGTCGGGCGTGACGGCGACGATAGGAATAGTCTTTATCGTGTTGTCGTCAAGAGTGTCGACCGCAACGGCCGGAACGATTACTTTGGTCGTCTGTGCCAACTGAATTGCACGAACCTTCGGATAGACGAATTCCTGTCCGAAATTGTCGCCAGGATAGAACCAAGCGCGGAGAGCTTCCGGAGAATCGCCCGGACGTTCGCTAAACTTCATGACGGTTTCGCCGGTCGGTTCCAAACGGTAGTTATTGATGGCGAGGATGGTGGTAATGATCTGACTCCCATCGGCACTAAAGATTTGAACGATGTGACGGTCAGAAGGAGAATCTAACAGCTGAAACGTGTACGTCCCGGCGGGAAGAACTTTCCCGGGAACTTCCACGGCCTGACTGAAGGTGACGACGGTTTTCTTGTTCCATGTATCCGCTCGAGCGCTGGACAGCACTGTAGCGCTGAGCAGGATGATTGCGAGAAAGCAAAATAGTACTTTTACAATTTTCATCCGAATTTCCTCCCAAGACTTGTAAGATTTTTCCGATCCCTAGTTACGTAGGGCGAAGCCGAGACGATCGGACGAAGAGGTGATGGGGTCTGCGCGAAAGTCTTTTTTGCTTTTTTCCTACATCGACATCTTAGGCACAACCTACAAAGAAGTCTGTTCACTTAGGGACAGATTCGCATTTTGTTTGCGCCCACTCTGACAGGCTTACTGTAAATGTTATGAATCACTCCAGGCTGCGTCGCGGTCCTGACTCTATAAATCAGCGCCGTTCTGCCGGGCTGGCCGCGAGAATCGGAGCTGGAGGCGTGATCAATTTTAATTGATCGAGGGCAGTCAATACGCTTTGCCAGCGAGCAGAGTCCTTCTTGGTTTCAAGAGGAAGAGAGAGATCAGAATAGAAGTGAAGAATATTGTCACGCAAGTCGGATGATGTTAGATCGAACTTGCGGTCCGCTAATTGACCCAGCAACTTTGCATAGGTGTCGTCTGTGAGCGAGTATTCTGCTGCCTTGGTTTCTTTGCCGCTGTCAAAATCAACGTTGGCAAGCTGTAGCGAGTCGGTACGAACTTGTCCGAGAAATATTCGATATTGGTCGACGGTAGTGTTGATGCTCTTGAAATACATATCCTCCGTCTGCGCCGTAGGGCTGTTGAACGCCAGCGCCTTGAAGGGGCCAATTTTCGGCATATATCGCAGGAGTATTGAAAAGAGCCGAGTCTTGAATCCGTCCTTCTTATAGTCCTTTCCCCACTCCTTTTCATAATCGGA
The DNA here is from genome assembly GCA_035602505.1 of Candidatus Acidiferrum sp. Classification (GTDB taxonomy): domain Bacteria; phylum Acidobacteriota; class Terriglobia; order Acidiferrales; family UBA7541; genus Acidiferrum. The sequence continues at coordinate 1,577 of DATNMD010000035.1, read as the reverse complement.
GCGCGAAAGGCGGTATAGGAATTTGCGTTTTGCGAAGTTGGGCGTCTCCCGCACCATGTCTTTCTTGTGCGTTCGCAGCGCGATTTTCGTCATCTCCGGAATCATCCGGCTGACAGCGAAGCGATAGGAGCCGATCGCGAGATCCTCGTGTGTCAGCACGTCTTTCAACTCCACTCCGTAAACGACCGGAAAAGTCCGCTCCAACAAAGGCTTGGACACTTGGAATCCGATGAAATCGTGATACTGCTGCGACGCGTAACGATTCTTCGCCACTTGCACCATGTCGAACCCGAACTCCGTCTTCAGATGCGCGGTGTGGTCCTCCGCGTACCTGACGGAATCACCGTACTTTGCCCTCAGCTTAGGGTATTGGATGGAAACGGCCCGGTTGACGGCCGGATGGCCCGTGATATCCGAGGCATAGTGCGCGAGCGCGCCTAGGGCAAAGGCGTACTCGTTCGCATCCTGACTCTGCAACAGCAGCTCGCGAACGAAGTCACCGCTGCGAACGTAGTGCACCAAATTGCTGAACTCCACGCTGCCAAAGGGATAGTAGCCTAGGTCCTGGATAACGGCGCCGCCATAGGCGTAACCGTGTGCCTCCTTGAGCTGCTCTTCCGTGAGTGTTGGAAATCGCTTGAGAAGAAGTGGGCTGAGCTCATCGGTCCACACCAGGTCTACGATCTGCTCGTGGGTGAGCACGGAGTATGCGAACGAGCCACTGCTACACAACAGCAGGAGTACAAGAAGCGCCGCGATGCGGGTGCTCCATAGGCGCCGGCCAGCGGAAGCAGCACTCCGAGGGAGTTGCGTACTAATTTGATTTTGTGAGTTCATAGACAAGTTTTTTTGCTTCCTTCACTCTCTCTTTGTAAAACGTGGGGCTAGTGAGGGCTTTTTTCCCTCCTACCCGTAAGTGTTCCTTGATGTCCTTCTTCGACAGAAATAGAGACAAGGCCATGTACGTCTTGATTTCTTTCTCGAGAAACTTGACCACACGTCGTTTCGACAAGTTCATCGCTCACCTCCGGCCGGATGGGGCGGTAAGCCATCCATACTTTCGAGTTATCCCAAAGGGTGCAAAAGCAACGCACGACCTGCTGGCGAAAATTCTAAATACGCCCAAGAAGCACGAGAATGACGACAATGAACAGAGCGAGACCTACGCCTCCCGACGGAACATAGCCCCACCGTCGGCTGTGCGACCAGCGCGGCAAGGCACCCAAGAGTGCCAAGATCAAAAAGACCACCAAGATAGTTCCAAGCATTGTTTGCTCCTTCCTGAACGGCTCAAGGTGTTACTTTGAAATTTCCCCTTTGGCCGAGTCCCAGGCTCGAAGCCTCGAGCCGAGAGATTTCCTGAACGGGGCTGGCGCTACTTTCGCATGCGCGGTCTAGCGTTCAGGTGCGAGAGTGACGGCTTGATCCAGGCTGAATTTGAGGACCGTCTCAGCAGGAATGATCACTTGCTTGCCCCTGGTCAGCACCTGGGCTCCCGCACCACCGGCGGCCCCGACAGCAGCGCCTATGGCTGCGCCCTTTCCGTGTCCAGCGATGGCACCGATGATTGTGCCTAC
>DATNMD010000028.1:0-76740 GCA_035602505.1 Candidatus Acidiferrum sp. | reverse complement strand
GGTAGTGGGCTAATTCTGTGTTGCTGCCTTCTTTGGCCAAGGCTCGCCCGCTGCCTTCTTCTTCTCGAATACGTTGATGGCCGTTTGCAGCCGCTCTATGCCCTTCTTAGCCTCCGCGATAGCCTTGTCCCAACCGCTTGTACATTTGCTTAATTTATGTGTTGACATTTGCTTAAGTCCTCGCTTAAGATTGGTGTATGGCAAACCAGACGTTCAGAGAAGCCTACGAAGCTGCCGCAAAGGAATTGGAGTCCCTCCTCGAAAAGCAAGAGACCGTCGAGGAGCGCATTCTTTCCTTGAGAAAAACGATGAACGCTCTGGCGACGCTCATCGGCCAGTCCGAAGGAAAAGACACAGACTTCTTGGACTATGCTGGCGCACGACTTCGACAACTCGTCGATAACAGCCTCACAGACGATATTCTCCGCGTTGTGACCGCTTCTGCGCAGCCACTCACGGCCAGCGAAATCAGAGACGAACTTAAAGAATTGGGCAGCCTTTTCGTTGAGCATAGCAATCCGCTCGCAACGATTCACGCCATCGCTAGTCGGCTCGTCGAAAGTGGCCGCGCAAAGGAAACTTTTAAATACGGAAAGAAGGCATGGACTAAGCGAGTGCGCGTCCCCTTTGCTGACGTAGGCAGACTCAACAAAAGCAGATATACAGGGAATAAATAAAAACTCCCTACCGCCAGTTAGAGCTGGCGGCAGGGAAGAATCCAAGCGCGGAGATAGTCCGAGCCTGAACCCGAGACCTTCATATTCGGGCTTCTCCCGCAGAAAAACAAGAGGAGAAGCCACATGACCTGCCTGAGATGCAAGCACTACGAAGCAAAACGATTCGGATTCTACGGACGCAAGCGAATCCAGCGGTATCGCTGCCCCGGCTGTAGCGCCACGTTTTCTGAGCCTCGCAAGAAGCCCCTTGGACGACACTACACAGACCCGGAGAAGGCAGCGCAGATCGCCACGCTCTTGCTTGAAGGAATGAGTGCTCGCGCCATCTCCCGCGTGACTGGCATTCACAAGGGAACGATTCTTTCTTTGCTCCTCACAATTGGCGACAAGTGCCGAACACTGTTCGATAAGCGAGTGCGCGGTATCCGTCCGCAGTTTGTACAAGCCGACGAATTGTGGACCTTTGTTCACACCAAAGAACGACACATGCGTCCTGGCTCGCCGGACGAGTGGGGCGATTCCTACATTTGGATGGCGATTGACAGCGACACGAAAATGGTTCTGTCCTATCTCGTCGCCAAGCGCGAAGCGACGAGCGCCTACGATTTCATTCGAGACTTGAGTGAGCGAGTCACCGGAAGATTCCAGCTTACGACGGACGGACTCCGCAGTTACGTTCCCGCCGTCGAAGAATATTTTGGAGCCGACGTTGACTTCGCGCAGCTCGTCAAGTTGTACGGAAGCAATGACGGCGAAGGGCCAGAATGGTATCAGCCATCGAAAGTCACAGCAACCATTCCAGTCGTTGTGAGCGGAGACCCGGACGAATCCCGAATCAGCACGTCGCACGTCGAGCGCGCCAATCTCAGTGTGCGGACGCATCTGCGCCGCTTTACGCGCCTGAGTCTCGGATTCAGCAAAACAGTTGACCATCTGACAGCCGCCGTAAACCTCTACATGACCTTTTTCAACTTCTGCCGCGTCCATCAAACTTTGCGCGTCACGCCTGCTATGGAAGCGGGAATCACAGACCATATCTGGACCGTTCAAGAGCTTGTCGAATGCGCCGCGTGAGCAAATGGCTTTCCAAATTCATTCGCGCCCCACCAAATCAGCAACACACAATTGGCCCACTACCAGGGGTGTCGAGGTGCTTGTCAAAATACCTGCTGGCAACGTAAAGTGAAACGTTTGTAGCGCCCGATTTTTTTGGAGGAAGATGGCCTCCCGCAAGACTCCGTTGCATAAGACCAAATCGCGCTCGACCTCATCACGCAAGGCGCCCAAGCGGCAGAGAGAGACGGCCGGAGAGTGGTTCGAACGGCTGGTCGCGCTGCAAGCGCGGCTGCGCGCGCCAAATGGCTGTCCGTGGGACCGCGAGCAGACGCACGCAACCTTGCGCACTTACTTGATCGAAGAAGCGTACGAAGTTTTGGACGCTATGAAAAGTCGTGACGACGCGAAATTCGCCGAAGAGATGGGCGACCTGCTGCTGCAAATTGTGTTTCACTCGCAAATCGCGACGGAAGAAGGGCGATTCACGGTGGCCGACGTGATTCGCGAAGTGCACGAGAAGATGGTTCGGCGGCACCCGCACGTTTTCGGGGAAAAGCGCGCCAAGGACGCCGCGGAGGTCTTGCGGAATTGGGAGCAGATCAAAGCGCAAGAGCGGCAGGGGAACGTGGCGGCAAAGACGGAAGAGAGACTCAAGTCGCTGTTGGACGGCGTGCCGCGCACGTTGCCGGCGACGATGGAAGGCTTGCAGTTGACGCGAAAAGCCTCGCGCGCCGGTTTTGACTGGGACAACGCGCAGGGAATCTTCGAAAAGCTGCGCGAGGAATGCGCCGAGCTTCGCCACGCCTCGGAAACAAAAGATGCGGCACGCGTCGAAGAGGAGATGGGTGATCTGCTCTTTGCCGCAGTGAACCTGGCGCGCTTCTTGCACGTCGATCCGGAAATTGCCTTGAAGAATGCCAACGCAAAGTTTGCGCGCCGATTCCGCGAGATGGAGCGGCTGTCGGCTGGTAACGGGCGGGCTTTCCCGGAAGTTCCGCGAGCGGATAAGGAAAAACTGTGGGAAGCAGCGAAGCGAGGCGAGAGAAATCGGGCAAAGATTGAGGCGGTAGGAAAGCGATGAACAGGGAAGCGAAGACGCAACCTCAGGAATCGCGGGCGGAGCGCCCAAGCCAGGCCATCGTCGTTAGGAAATGTTGCGCGCTCAAGGAATTTCACGCGTGCGTCGAGTTGCAGCGCGAAATTTGGGGGGAAGCAGACCTGGAAATTGAGCCAGTGACGATGTTCGTAGTGGCGTCGCTTAGCGGTGGACAGGTGCTGGGAGCGTTTGACGGCGACAAGATGGTGGGATACACGCTGGCCGTAGTGGGCTTGCGGCAAGCCTTCGTGTATCTGCACTCGCATCAGACGGGAGTACGTGCCTCCTATCGAGACTGTGGCGTCGGGCGGATGCTGAAATTGTTTCAGCGAGATGAAGCGCTGGCACGGGGAATCCGGCTAGTGGAATGGACGTTTGATCCGCTGGAGATTAAAAACGCGCATTTCAATCTGAACCGGCTGGGAGCGATCTGCCGACGATATATCTCTAACCTCTACGGCGTGACGACGAGTCCCCTGCATAGGGGAATTGAGACGGATCGATTGGTGGCGGAATGGTGGCTGGACTCGCCGCGCGTTATTGCTGCAATACAGGACTTGGCGCCAAGCCCGGCGACTGCCCCGGCGGCAATCGAGTTGCCCGCGGAGCTCGAGCAGTGGAAGCAGGATGATTCGCAGCGGATACAGGGGGTGCAAACGCGGGTGCGCGAGGAGTTTGCGAAATGGTTTGCGCGTGAGTACGCGGCGATAGGAGTGCGCGCAGGGGAGAAGAGCAAAGCGTATTTGCTGGCGCCGTGGAGCGATTTTTAGGGTCCGTCAGCGAGTGAGGACGTCGCGAGAGATGCGAATTCGAGAAATCACGCTGCGAGAGTTGAGGATGAAGCTGGTCGCGCCGTTCGAGACCAGCACGATGCGCACGGATGAGCGGCGCATCGTGTTGGTGGAGGCGAATGTCGATGGCGTGACAGGATGGGGCGAGTGCGTGGCCGGAGAGACGCCGGCATACAGCCCGGAAACGACCGAGACGGCTTGGCACATTTTGCGCGATCATCTTTGGTCCTTGGTGCGGGGCAAGGAATTTTGCGAGGCCGCGAAGATTTGGGAAATGCTGGAGACGGTTCGCGGGCACAACATGGCCAAGGGCTCGTTGGAAGCGGCCATCTGGGATGCCGAGGCCAAGCAAAAGGGCGTGCCGCTGGCGAAGCTGCTGGGCGGGGTGCGCGAAGAGATTGCTTCGGGCGTTTCAATCGGAATCAAGGATTCGCTGGACGAGCTCGCCGCAGCGGTGAAGAAGGAGATTGCCGCGGGCTACCAGCGCGTCAAAGTCAAAATCAAGCCGGGCAAGGACCTGGAGCAGGTGAAGCGGGTGCGCCAGGATTTTCCGCGTATCAAGCTGATGGTGGACGCCAATTCCGCGTATCGCGCTTCGGACTGGCCGTTGCTGCAACAGCTTGAGGCCTATCACTTGATGATGATCGAGCAGCCGCTCGGCTGGGATGATTTGTACAGCCACGTGGAATTGCAAAAGAAGCTGCAAACGCCGATTTGCCTGGACGAATGCATTCACACGCTGGAGCATGCGCAGGCGGCGGTCGCGCTGGGCGCCTGTAAGATCATCAACATCAAGCTCGGGCGCGTGGGTGGCTACACGGTGGCAAAGCAGATCCACGACCTTTGCCAGGCGAGCGCCATTCCAGTGTGGTGCGGCGGGATGCTGGAATCGGGCATCGGGCGGGCGCACAACATCGCGCTGTCCACTTTGCCGAATTTTATTTTGCCCGGCGACGTCACCGCCAGCCGCCGTTATTGGCATGAGGACATCATCGAACCGGAAGTGACCGTGTCGGCGCAGGGGACGATTCGCGTGCCGACGGGGCCGGGGATTGGCTTTGCGCCGCGGCTGGACCGCATCGAGCAGTTGACGGTGCGTAAAGAACGGCTGGCCTGATTCGGTGTACGTCGAGACTTCCGAGCGGCGCGCTCCCAATCGCGTGGTGATGGCCGCGTCGATTGGCTTGGTCGTAGTGGTCTGGGCGGTGAACTTCATCGCCGCAAAGATCGGGCTGCATTACCTTCCTGCTGTCACCATGGCCTCCTTTCGCGTTGCCATCGCGGGATTGTCCATGGTGCCTGCCTACTTGATCTGCTCACGATTGCCGGCTTTTGCCGATGCGCGGCGCGCGCGGTTGCAAGGATTTACCCGCCGCGACCTCTGGACGTTTTTCTACTTGGGCTTTTTCGGCGTGGTGGTCAATCAGATGTGCTTCACGATGGGCCTGCGCTACACGTCGGTGAGCCATGCGGCCGTGATTGTGGGGATGGGGCCGATGTACACACTGGTGTTGGCCGTCTTGTCCCGGCTGGAGCGAGCGACGTGGCACAAGGTGATCGGCATGGCGATAGCGTTTCTGGGCGTGGCCGTGCTAGCGTCCGAGAATGGAATCTCGCCGCATTCGCCCTCGCTCCTTGGCGATGCGATTACCATGACAGGCTCGATCGGTTTCGCGACGTACGCGGTACTTGGGAAGCGTGTTGCGGGACGATACGACGCCCTGACGATGGCGGCTTTCAATCACTTCGCGGGGGCGATCATTATCTTGCCGGTGGCGCTGCACCAGGCTCGAGCGCTGGGACTATTCTCGAGGTGGCGCGCGATTCCCTGGCAAGGGTGGGTGGCGCTGCTGTACATGGCGGTCTTCAGTTCCGCCCTCGCATATATCTTTTATTTTTGGTTGCTGCGTTATTTGGCGGCTTCGCAGTTGAGCGCGTTCACGTATTTACTGCCGGTACTGGCGATGTTCCTGGGTATTGTCTGGCTGGGTGAGCGCGGCTCTTCGATGCAGATTGTTGGCGGGGCTTTGGCGCTGAGCGGAGTGTACTGGGTGGAGTCCGGGCGGGAACCGTAGCTTGGCGCGGTTGTGCTAACGTAGCGGCCTGGAGACCCTCCTGGAGAATAGCGTCGTGGCGAACATTCCTTTGAATATGCCTCTGCGGAGTGGCGGAGCGGCGGCGCGCATTGCGGTCATCCCCGGCGATGGGATCGGGAAAGAAGTCACGCCGGAAGCCGTGAAGGTGCTTCGGGCGGTTGCGGCTGCAGGGAAGCGCCCGGTGGCATTTGTAGAGTTTGATTGGGGCGCGGACAAGTACCTGCGCGAGAGCGTGTCGCTGCCTGCCGGTGCCGTCGAAATGTTGCGGGATGAGTTTGACGCGATCCTGTTTGGCGCCCTCGGCGACCCGCGGGTCCCTACCAACCAGCACGCCGCGGATATCCTCCTGGGCTTGCGCTTCAAGCTGGACCTGTACGTGAACGCGCGCCCTGTCGAGTTGCTCCATGAACGGCTGACGCCTTTGCGCAACCGGACCGAGAAGGACGTCCGGATCATGGTCATCAGGGAGAACACCGAGGGATTGTATGTGGGCGTCGGCGGGTTCTTTAAGAAGGGCACGGCGGACGAGATCGCCATGCAAGAGGATGTGAACTCGCGCAAGGGAGTGGAGCGCATCATCCGCTATGCGTTTGAGCATGCGCGGAAGAATGCACTGAAGCGCGTGTGCATGAGCGACAAGTCCAATGCCATGACCTTTGCGCACGACTTGTGGCAGCGCGTATTCAAGGAAGTGCGCCAGGAGTACGCGGACATCGAGTCGCGACACCTTTATATTGACACCCTCGCGATGGAGATTGTGCGCGACCCTGGGCAGTTCGACGTGATCGTGACCTGCAACCTATTCGGGGACATTATCAGCGACCTGGGCTCCCAATTGGCCGGCGGGTTGGGGCTGGCGCCTTCGGGGAATATCCATCCGGGACGGACCTCGCTGTTTGAGCCAGTGCATGGGTCGGCGCCGAACATCGCGGGTAAGGGCATAGCCAATCCGCTTGGCTCGGTGCTGGCGGCGAGCATGCTGCTGGAATTTTTGGGCTGGAAGGCCGGAGCGGCCGCGCTTCATTCGGCAGTGAAACAGGCGTTGTTCAAGGATTACTTGACCCCCGACCTCGGCGGGACGAAGAAGACGAGCGAGGTGGGCGACTGGCTGGCTGATTTCGTGGCGAAGTCGCTGGCATCCTAAAGCATTACTTTACATTCCTTAAGATCACTGCCAGCGGGTGGACTGCTTGCCCCGCGACATCGTCGTAATCAACATCCCTAGCAAGAATCCTCCTACGTGGGCCCACCACGCGACTCCTCCGGAAGCGACGGCGCCGAGCGAACTGATCCCTGACAGAAATTGCAGGATAAACCAGTAACCTAGGATTATCACTGCGGGGATGGGAACTAGAAAGATAAAGACGAGGGTGAGGATTCGCGAGCGCGGGTAGAGGATTGCGTAAGCGCCCATTACGCCGGAAATTGCTCCACTGGCGCCCAGTGCTGGAACCGCCGAATTAAGGTTGAAGAGGACATGCAGCAAGCCAGAGCCGATTCCACAACCCAGATAGAACACCAAATAGGTGAAGTGGCCGTAGAAGTCCTCCACATTGTCGCCGAAGATCCACAGGAAAAGCATGTTGCCGACGATGTGCGCGATGCCGGAGTGCAGGAACATGCTGGTGAGCAGGGGAAGAAAAGCCGCCTCAAAGGGAGTGTAGCCGGAAAGCCAAGTGGAGAAGCGCGCGGGAATGGTGGCGTTCGCGATCATGAACATCTTGAAGGCTTGCGGTGGCAGCGTGTACTGATAGAGGAAGACCAGGACGTTTACGAGGATCAGAGTGGTGTTGACGATGGGATAGCTGCGGCGGGGATTCAGATCCTTGAGAGGGATGAACATGGGCGTGAACGGGAATTGCAGAGTACCGGAATCGCGGCGAATTGCAAGATGCCGGGGAGGAAGCGCAGTGCGTCCGATAATCTTTGCGGCGCCGAAAGCTGGTTAACAGAATCAGGAATCGCCGTAACACGTTCAAACGGCGCGGGATGAACGTGCGAAGCATGAAATGGACGCGATTTTCTCCGCAGCGCCGTGGGTTCATCTGGCGGAGTTCCGTCCGGAGGGTGCTTCGGGCTGCTTCGGTGCCGGCAGAGCGTGACGGCGTCATCGTGTAGACGAAGGTTCGGAATCGGGCGAAAGGCGCGCATCTTGCAGGGGGTCTTCTTAGATTTTTCAGGAGAGCGCTGCGGAATAATTTGCGCGGGGCGAGCGCGTGTGGTAATTAAACTAGCTCTGCGTGTGCGTGCGATTCGGACGTTAGCCTCACCGTTGAGTTTAGAGTTCGACGCAGCGTCGGCGCGCCGACAGCGAAATGCCCGCCCGGGAAACGGAAGCCATTATCTTGAAGACTTTTCCTCTGGGCGAGGCCGACCGCCTGGTGAGCTTTCTTGGCCGTGCGTCCGGGCGGGTTCGTGGAGTGGCCGCAGGCGCGCGGCGGGTAAAGAACCGCTACGGCTCGACGCTGGAAGTTCTTTCTCACGTGCAGATCTGGTACGTGGAGAAGGAAACGCGGGAGTTGGTGCGCATCCAGCAATGCGAGCTGCTGGAGTCATTTCACAAGGCGCAGAGCAACTATGAGCTGAGCACCGGCCTTGCGGTGATCAGTGAGGCTGCGGAGTTGGTGCTTCCCGACCACGAAGCGGCCGAGCCGATGTTCCGGCTCATCCTGCTAACGGCCCGCGAGATTGAGCGAACGGGGGATTGGGCGCTTCCGCTGAGTTACTTTGCGTTCTGGACGGTACGGCTCGGCGGATGGCTGCCGCGGTTCGATCGCTGTTCGTCGTGCGGAACGGAGTTTGGGCTTGCCGCAGCGTACCACGCGCCCTGGGAGCCTGGGCTTCTTTGCGAGAAGTGCCATCGCCCAGGAATGAAGCCGTTGCACTTGGAGGCTCGTCAGCTTGCGGAGCGGTTTACGGGCGAACGGCTCGACCGTATAGAGAACGCGAAGGGTTTGAGTGCGGCATTGAAGGAACTGCGCGAGGCGGCACTGAACTGGATCGAGCACAACAGCGACCGGAAACTGAAGACGCGAGAGCTTTTGGAGACGCCTTGAAAGTTAAAGTAAAACTTGAGAAGAGAATCGGGATCACGTTTCAAGATTTGATTCTGAAATTGTCGCAGTTCTGGGTGCGGCAGGGTTGCGTGCTGCAGCAGCCGTACGATGTCGAAGTCGGAGCAGGGACGATGCACCCGGAAACGTTCCTGCGCGTGCTGGGCGCCGCCCCGTATCGCGTGGCGTACGCGCAGCCCAGCCGTCGGCCCGCCGACGGGCGCTATGGCGAAAATCCTAACCGGCTGTACAAGCATTTACAGTTTCAAGTCATCCTCAAACCCTCGCCGGCCGATGTACAGGATGTTTACCTGAAAAGCCTCGCCGCGATCGGGATTGATTTGAAGGAGCATGACATTCGCTTTGAGGAAGACAACTGGGAGTCGCCGACTCTCGGTGCGTGGGGAATCGGTTGGCAGGTTCTGCTCGACGGGTTGGAAATCACCCAGTTCACCTATTTCCAGCAGAGCGGGGGAATTGACCTGGACCCGATCTCGGTCGAGCTCACTTACGGCCTCGAGCGCATCTGTGCATTCCTGCAGGGCGTCGAGAGTGTCTACGATCTCCGCTGGTCGGAGGACAAGAGCTATGGAGACATTCGGCTGGCGGAGGAGCAGCAGCTTTCTGTATACAGCTTTGATCGCAGCGATGCAGCGGCGATTCGCGCGGAGTTCGAGCTACACGAGCGGCAAGCTAAAGAATTGCTTGAAGGTTTTGCGGGAGTGGAAGGGCAGGAGCGGGGTCGCTATCCGGTCCTGGCGGCTTACGACCACTGCTTGAAGTGCTCGCACCTGTTCAATCTAATGGACGCGCGAGGTGTGATCTCCACGACAGAGCGCGCGGCGTTGATGGCCCGCGTGAGAGGATTAGCCTGTCGCACCGCCGCGGCTTACCTGGAACAGATTGGCGGGCCGAATTTGCAGGGGCAGCGGCGCGAGGTGCGCGCATGAGCCCGGCAGCGAAGAAAAAACAGCGAGTGGCGAGGCCTGCCCCGGCGCAGCCTGAAAAGGGATTGGAACTACTCTTCGAGATTGGCTGCGAAGAGATTCCCGCCGGGATGGTTGCGAAGGCCGCCGACGATCTCAAGGCCTACATCGAGAAGGTGCTGACGGCGGAGAGTCTTGGGACTGGCGTTACCGTGGACACATTTGGAGGCCCGCGGCGCCTGACCGTGTGGGCGCAAAACTTGCCGCGCAAGCAGGCGGATGTGGTCAACGAGGTGACCGGCCCGCCGAAGTCGGTGGCCTACGATTCTGTCGGCGAGCCGACACGCGCGGCGGTGAGCTTCGCCGAGAAGCAGGGCGTTGCGCTTCACGAAGTCTTTCTCGTCAGCACCCCGAAGGGTGAGTACCTCGCCGCGAAGCAGGTCAAGCGTGGCCGCACCGCTGAGCAAATCCTCGCCGACATCCTGCCGCGCGCTGTCCACGATCTGGCGTGGCCGCGCTCGATGACCTGGACCGGCCTCGACGGTCCGCGCTTCATCCGCCCCATTCGCTGGATCGTCGCGGTGCTCGATGGCAAGCCGCTGAAGGTCACCTGCGCGGGTATCGCCGCGGGAGAGACGACGCGCGGCCACCGCTTCCTGGGCGCCCAAGCCATCCGCGTACGCACCTTCGCGGAGTACGAGAAGAAACTGCGCGCGAATGGAGTCATCGTGCGCCCTGCAGAGCGGCGCGCTAAAATTGAAAGGGAACTGGCGGCACAAACCAAAGCGGCAGGTCTCCGGCTTCACGCCGATCCGACCCTGCTGGATTTAGTCACATACTTGAATGAATTTCCGACGGTGGTTCAGGGAAAGTTCGACCCATCGTTTTTGACCCTGCCGGACGAAATCCTGATCACCGTAATGCGCGGCCACCAAAAATATTTCGCGCTCGAAAAGAGGGGCGGGGAACTGGCGCCGGCGTTTCTGGCGGTGATCAACCTAGCGAAGGATCCCAAGGGCTTGGTGCGTGCCGGACACGAGCGGGTGCTGCGCGCCCGGTTTGCCGACGCGCAGTTCTTCTGGGCCGCCGACCAGAAATGTCGGCTCGCCGACTATCTCCCCAAGCTCGAAAAGATCACCTACGAATCCCGCCTCGGGAGCTATCGCGACAAGGTGGAGCGCATCCGGGCCATCGCCCGTTGGTTGACGGAGCAATGGTTCAACCTCGGCATGATGCAAGCCCATGTGGCCGACGCCGACCGCGCTGCGGAGCTTGCGAAGTGTGACTTGGCGACGGAAATGGTTCGCGAGTTCACCGAGCTGCAGGGCATCGTCGGTGGACTTTACGCGCGAGCACAGGGTGAGGCTGACGATGTCGCCGACGCCATCTACGACCACTATCGTCCCGTGGGACTCGACGATCCCATCCCTCGCAACCTAATTGGCTGCGCAGTGGCCATGGCCGATAAGCTCGACTCCATCGTCGGTTGCTTTGCCGTAGGCCTCGTGCCTACCGGCTCCAGCGATCCGTATGCGCTGCGCCGTGCTGCTCTCGGTGTGGTGAAAATCATTCTCGACAAAAAGCTTCCGGTGTCGCTGTCTTCGGCGGTGGGCGCCGCCGCGAAGGTGCTCCTGACTGGCCCTCCAAAGAAGAGCGTAACCCCGAAGCAAGAAGCGCAAATCTTGGACTTCATCCTGGATCGTGCCCGTTACGTGTTTCGCGAGCGTGCCGGCTACGGCTACGATGAAGTCAGCGCCGTATTCCGCGCCGGCGCCGACGACTTGCTGGACGCGGAAAAGCGTTTGGCCGCCTTGCGCTCGATTCGCAAGTCCAAAAACTTCGAGCCGCTGGCGGTTTCCTTCAAACGCATTCGCAAAATACTGGAGAAGTCCAACGTAAAGAGCGATGGCCTCGCCGCGCAGCCGGAACTCTTCGAGAGCGAAGCCGAAAGGGAACTGTTCGCCGCGGGACGTGCCGCAGCCGCTAAGGTGCAAACGGAAAAACGCGCCGGGCACTACGAGCAGGCGCTCGAGCGCATCGCCGGGCTGCGGAAATCGATCGATCGCTTTTTCGATGAAGTAATGGTGATGGCGGAGAATGAAGCGGTGCGCAAGAATCGGCTGGCGCTGCTCGCGGAATTGCTGCGCGAGTTCACGACCGTGGCGGACTTTTCGGAGTTAGGTGCAAGCGAGTGATATCAAGTTTTACTTGAAGTATGTATTTGTCGGCGGCGACGAGTCGGGCGCGCCGACATTATTCGGGAAATCGCAACGAAAACCAGAATAAATCTCAAAGCGAGGATACTGTGACGAAATGGGTCTATTTTTTCGGTGCAGGTAAAGCAGAGGGCGATGGCACGTGGCGGGACTTGCTCGGCGGCAAAGGCGCGGGCCTGGCCGAGATGACCAAGATCGGCTTGCCGGTGCCCGCGGGTTTTACCATCTCGACCGAGGCTTGCGACTACTTCTACAAGAACGGCAAGAAGTACCCCGCGGAGTTGAAGAAGCAGGTAGCGGAGCACGTGGCGCGCCTGGAAAAGGTGACGCGCAAGACGCTCGGCGATCCCAAGAATCCGCTGCTGGTCAGCGTGCGTTCCGGCTCGGCGCGCTCCATGCCGGGCATGATGGAGACGATTCTGAATCTCGGATTGAACGACCGCTCAGTGCAAGGGCTAGCGCAGTCCACCAAGAACGAACGCTTCGCCTACGACGCCTATCGCCGTTTCGTGCAGATGTACTCCACGGTGGTGATGGAGTTGCCCAAGGAAGACCTCGAGCATCGCTTGCGGACGATGAAGGAAAAGCTCGGCGTTAAGCAGGATACCGATGTGCCGGCCACCGGCTGGAAGGAACTCGTCAGGGAATACAAAGCCAACTTTCGCGAGAAGACTGGCAAGGATTTCCCGGAAGATCCCATCGAGCAATTGTGGGGGGCGATTGGTGCGGTGTTCGGTTCGTGGATGGCGGAGAAGGCCGTCACCTATCGGCGCGTGGAGAAAATCACGGGCCTGCTAGGCACGGCCGTCAACGTGGTGCAAATGGTCTTCGGCAACACGGGAGACAACTCGGGCACCGGCGTATGCTTCACGCGCGACCCCAGCTCCGGCGAGAAGATTTTCTACGGCGATTATCTTGTGAACGCGCAGGGCGAAGACGTGGTCGCCGGCATCCGCACGCCGATGCACCTGAGTGAAATGAAGAGGGCCATGCCCAAGGTGTACGCGCAGCTCGAGAAAGTTCGAGTAAAACTTGAGAAACATTATCGCGACATGCAGGACATGGAGTTCACCGTCGAAGACGGTACGCTCTACATGCTGCAGACGCGCACCGGGAAACGCACGCCGGCTGCTGCGTTTCGCATCGCGGTGGACATGGCGAATGAAAAGCTCATCTCCAAGGAAGAAGCCATCGAGCGCATCAAGCCCGAAGATATCGAGCGCTTGTTCTATCCCATCATCGACAGCAAGGTGGACAAGCGTTCGCTGGAGTCTAGAATTTTGGCGAAGGGCATCAATGCTGTGCCCGGCTCGGCCGTCGGCAAGGTAGTTTTCTCAGCGCACAAGGCGGAGGATTGGGCCGCGAAGGGCGATAAAGTAATTCTCGTGCGCCGCGAAACGAGCCCCGAAGACGTTGGCGGCATGGCCGTCGCGCAAGGCATTCTCACCGCGACGGGCGGCAAGACCAGCCACGCCGCGGTAGTGGCGCGCGGCTGGGGCAAGTGCTGCATCGTCGGAGCCGAGTCGCTGAACATCGACTACAAGACCAGCATAATGAGTACCAACGGGAAGGTGGTTAAGGAAGGCGACTGGCTCACACTGGACGGCAGCGAGGGCGTGGTGTATTCCGGCGAAATGCCGCTGGTGACGCCGCAGCTTCCGAAATCCTACGACACGCTGATGAAGTGGGTCGATGAGACGCGCAGCCTCGGCGTGCGCACCAACGCGGACACGCCGCAAGACGCTCGCAAAGCGCGCGAATTCGGCGCGGAAGGCATCGGCCTGTGCCGCACGGAGCACATGTTCTTCACCGACTTCGAGCAGCCGGAGCGCAGCCACGAACGTCAGCGCGCCATCCAGGAGATGATCCTGGCGGACTCGAAATATGCGCGCGTGGCGGCGCTCGACAAGCTGCTGCCGTTTCAGCGCCGCGACTTCATTGGTATCTTTAAGGCCATGGATGGCTTCCCAGTGACCATCCGCCTGATCGATCCGCCTCTGCACGAATTTGTTCCTCACGAGCGCGCCAAGCAGGAGGAGTTGGCGAAAGAGCTAAAGCTCGACGTCGAAAAAGTGGCTCGTCGTGTCGAACAATTACATGAAGCTAACCCGATGCTGGGCCATCGTGGCTGCCGTCTGTGCATCACGTATCCGGAAATTCTCGAGATGCAGGTGCGCGCCATCATCGAAGCGGCCATCGAGTGTCAGAAGAGCGGAGTTAAAGTATTACCTGAGATCATGATTCCGCTGACTTTGGATCGAAAGGAGCTGTGGATACTCGAGCAATCGACGCGGCGTGTGGCGGATGATCTCATCAAGAAAGCTGGTATCAAGCTGCCATACCTTGTTGGCACGATGATTGAGTTGCCTCGCGCGGCTCTGCTTGCCGACGAGATCGCGGAGGTGGCGGACTTTTTCTCCTTCGGGACGAACGACCTTACGCAAACAACGATGGGTCTATCGCGCGACGATGCGGGCCGCTTCCTCCCGGATTACGTCGACGAAAAGAAGGCCGGCGTGTTTGCCGCGGATCCGTTTCAGTCGCTCGATACGAAAGGCGTGGGCATGCTCATGCGCTGGGGCATCGAGAAGGGCAGAAAGACGCGCGCAAAGCTCAAAGTGGGCATCTGCGGAGAGCACGGAGGCGATGCGGACAGCGTAAAGTTCTGCCATGCCATCGGCATGGATTACGTCAGCGCGTCGCCGTTCCGAGTCCCCATCTCTCGCTTAGCCGCAGCGCAGGCTGTGATCGAGGAAAAAATTGAAAGCAAGAAGAAGCGGAAGTAGCCTCCAAGTGCTAGCCCGGGATTTGGAGTTCAAGTATTACTTTAGGTTGTGACTAGCCGCGGCGTTCGCGGCATCCTGCGCCTTTAGAGCGGACACGTCACGTCGGCATTTTGAAAAAGAAGTACAAGCCTAGGAAAAAGAAGATGATATCCGGCGACCAGCCGGCCAGCAGCGGCGGCAGTTGGCCGACGCCACCCATGGCGGCCAGCAGTTCCGCGCCAAGCCAGTAGACAATCCCGATGGCTATGCCGATAGCGACCCCGCCGATGGCGCCACGCGTGCCTACCAAAAACGCGAACGGGAACGCCAGCAGCATGCTGACTGGAGCGATGAGCGGGAAGGCCAGCTTGCGGTGCCATTGCACCGTCAGCGCGGAAACGTCAAACCCCGCGCGATGTAGGTCGTCGATGTAACGCCGCAATTGCGGCCAGCTCATTTGAATGGCCGGAAGCACTTCGCGATTGAAATAGCTGGGTGGCTCGGTGAGCTCCGGCAAATCCTTCACGTTGAAGCGCTCGTAGCGGACAATCGTGCCGGCCGAAAATTCGCGCAGCCAGCCGGATTCCAGCAGCCAAAGTTTTTGTGCCTCGGACCATTTTGCGCGCGCAGCAAAGACGCGGCGATGAATCTCGAATGTCACGGGGTCAATTTCCAGCACCGTCAAGCCGCCAAAAAGGTTTTGCGTCGGATCGAATAGATCGTAATTGTACATTTTCGAATTTTCGCCAAAAATCCAGCGTTCCGGCTGACGATAGGTTTGTGGCGGTTTGCCCTTGATCTGATTGCGCAGCGCGTCCTGACGCTGGTTGGCGTAGGGAAGGAACGTATAGTCGAGCACGAACATGCTCGCGGCGAGCGCAAGTCCTGCAAACAGCAACGGAATCGCCAATCGGTAGAGGCTGATCCCGCTCGCTTTACACGCGACGATTTCATTGTTTTTGCTCATTACTC
The DNA here is from genome assembly GCA_035602505.1 of Candidatus Acidiferrum sp. Classification (GTDB taxonomy): domain Bacteria; phylum Acidobacteriota; class Terriglobia; order Acidiferrales; family UBA7541; genus Acidiferrum. The sequence continues at coordinate 61,092 of DATNMD010000028.1, read as the reverse complement.
CGAGCGTGACCAGGATGGCCACTAGGGCGGCGAGCGGCGCAAGCTGATATACGAGGTACGGCGTCAGATAGCGGAAATAGTTCACCACCACGAAAAAAGGGATGCGGTGCCGCGCGATGTCGTCGAGCAGCTCGAAAAACGTAAAAGCCTCAAACAAGAAAACGAACACCAGCATCAGCGTCGCGAAATAGGAGAAAAATCTCCGCAGCAGGTACAAATCCATCAGCAAGGGCAAGCTCCCGCCTGAAGGAGCCGCCGGGTGTCCCTGCGCACGGGTTCCGTTGGTTATGCGTGCTGCTGCCGTTCTGACGCGCAGGGTGCGCACACGAATCAGCCGCATCCAAGTTTTGAAGCGCCCAAATGGTTTGAGCCAGCGCGTTTCGCCGCGGAATTGCTCCATCCGCGGGAGCAGCACCAGACCCGCCAGGGCGAGCACGGCGTCGGCAATCCACATGCCTGTGGCGGGCGAAACCGTGCCTTGACGCGCCATCCCTGCGCCGGTGATCAGCAACAAGTCGTACGAGGCGATCAGCAGCACAGCGATCAGGGAGCCCCCAGCGCGCCCGCCACGGCGCGGCTGCGCGCCTAGCGGCACGGCGATCAACGCAAACGCAAGGCACGCAACCGGAAATGCGAAGCGGCGATGCATCTCGACACGAGCTTCGCGCCATCCGGGAGTGTTGTCCTGCGCCAATTCGTGCAGCGGCCGCTCCGGATTGCTAAGCTGCCGTTGCCGCGTCGGCACAAGTCCGCTGACCTCGATGGGAATGTCGCTCTGCCCAAAGGCCGTGACCGAGTAATGATCGGCATCAGCGCGATCGAATTCGTGCGTGCTGCCGCCTTGCAGGTGCATCTCCAGCTTGCCCTGCTTCGGCTCGGCAATTACAATCGCATTCTCCGCCAGGGTCACACGCGAGCCGTTCTCTCCACCGGCTTCCGCGAGAAACACGCCGTGCCATTGCGTGCCGCTGGCTGAAACGTCATTGATGTACAGCACGAGTCGTGGGAAGCGTTCGTCAAACACGCGGGGCTGCACCTGGAAGCTGACTTGTGAAGCGATAAGGTCGGCCTCCATGGTGCGAAACGTGCGCAGCGCGATGGGACCAAGCCACAGGGTCATCACCATGGTCGCGATCGCGCCGGTCACCGCCAGGACCCCGACCGGCAGCAGGATGCGCCGGCGTCCGATGCCCAGCGCCGTCAGTGCGATGATTTCGCTGTCCGCGGACATGCGGCCCAGGCCCAGCAGCACGCCGATGAGCACTGCCATCGGAATAGCGAACGTGAAGATCCCGGGGAAAATGCAGAGAAATAGTTTCAGAATCTGGCTGCCGGAGCCGCTGTGCCGGACAAACAACGACATCAGGCGCACGAGTTGCGGTACGAAGAAAACAAACGTGAAAACCACGAGTCCAAGGAACGCATGACGGAAAATTTCGCGGACGATGTAGCGGTCCAGGATGCGCATGACAAGAACGCTGAGTGTAACACGAGCGCCGATTCGCGACGGAAAGAGCGCGGCCGATGAATCGTGTGAACTTGGTGGTGTTGTGGCACATGCACCAGCCGCAGTATCGCGACCCCGATACCGGGCAGTATGTTTTGCCGTGGACGCGGCTCCATGCGGTGAAGGATTACTGGGGTATGGTGCAGGTGCTTGGCGAAACGCCTGGATTCCACGCTACATTCAACGTCGTGCCGGCGCTGGGCATGCAGCTCGAGGAATACGCCAGCGGCAAATTCACTGAGCCGTGGTTTGCGCTCGCGTTCAAGCCCACCGAAGAGCTGACCCGCGAAGACAAGGCGGAGATTCTCGCGCGCGCCTTTCAACTCAACCATGAGCGATTGATGTCGCGCTGGCCGCGCCTCGTCGAGCTGTTCGAGTGGTCGCGGCCGGCAGGTGGCGCGCAGGCGCAAGTGACTTTCACCCCGCGCGACTGGCGCGACCTGCAGGTGCTTTCGCAACTAGCCTGGATGGACGAGATTTGGCTGGCCAAAGACGAAGTGGTCAGCCGGCTGGCCAGCAAAGGCAAGGATTTCACGGAGCGCGATAAGTCCGCGCTGAAAGCAAAGCAGCTCGAACTCCTCGGCTTGGTGCTCCCGGCCTATCGCGAAGCCGCCCAACGCGGGCAGATCGAAATCAGCACCACGCCCTTCTATCATCCCATTCTGCCGCTGCTGTGCGATTCGGACATTGCTCGCGTTGCGAATCCCGGAACGCCGCTGCCTCGCCGCGCCTTTCGCCAGCCGGACGATGCGCGAGAGCAATTGCGCCGCGCGCGCGAGTATCACCAGCGCGTCTTCGGCGCTAATCCAGCCGGGTTGTGGCCGTCAGAAGGTTCCGTCTCCGATCAAGCGCTCACCATCGCGATGGAGGAGGGCTTTCAGTGGTTCGGCACGGATGAAGGAGTGCTCGGCCGCACACTCAACGTCGGATTTTTTCGTGACGCCTCGGGTCTGCCTGCTAACTCCGATCGGCTGTACAAACCCTATCGCGTGCAGTTAGCGGGAAGCTCTGTTACCGGATTATTCCGCGATCATCATTTGTCCGACCTGATCGGCTTCGTCTACAGCCGTATGGATAGCAAAGCCGCCGCGGCCGACCTGCACGGCCGCTTGCGCTCTCTGGGCGAACGCGTGCCGAGCCAGCAGCCGCTTACCGTGTGCCTGTTTCTCGACGGCGAAAATGCTTGGGAGTATTACCCCGGCAACGGGCGCGAATTTCTGCGTGAGTTTTACAAACGCATCCAGAACGATCAGGATTTTCGCGCGCTAACCGCCAGCGAAGCCATCGCCGCCGCCAAGGAAATCCCCGCCACCACCGGAATTTTCCCCGCTTCGTGGATCAACGCCAATTTCGACGTCTGGATTGGGCACGACGAAGATGTTGCCGCCTGGGAATTGCTCTGGGACGCGCGCCAGACCTATGCGCGCGCCGCCGAAGCGCGCAAGCAGGATCGCCACGATGCCCCGACGGAAACCGGCCTGAAAGAAGCTTATGAGTCGCTGCTCGCGGCGGAAGGCAGCGACTGGTGCTGGTGGTTCGGCCCGGAGCACAGCACCGCGAACGATGCGGAATTCGACGCGCTTTACCGCAAGCATCTCACTGGAGCTTACCTAGCCCTCGGCCAAGTGGCCCCTGAAGAGTTAGCCAAGCCCATTAAGCGCAAGCCCGAGCACGCCTTGCAAGTCCCGCCGACCGGCTTCCTCACTGTCACGGTCGATGGCCGTGATTCTTCCTATTTCGAATGGCTCGGCTCTGGCTTGTACTCCCCCGAGCGCCGCGGCGGTTCCATGCACGGCCGCATTTTTCATTTGCGTGAACTACGCTACGCCTTTGAAGACGATCGCTTCAGCGTGCGTGTCGATCTTTTCCCCGAAGCACTGGGGGAACTGGAGGATCCAGAATTTCGCGTCACCATCGGCGCCGCTGAGGAACTAACGGTGATGGTCAAGCTCGCGCGCGGCCGCATGCAGGAATTTGCGGTCGAGAAGGGCAACGTCTGTTTGCTGAATCCCAAGAACGTGGCGCAGGCCGCTTTCGACCGCATCCTGGAAGTTTCCGTAAATCGCAGCGACATCAGCTTGAAAGGGCAGAAGAGCCTCCGCCTGGGCGTCGCGCTGTGGCACGGCGGCTTGCCCGTCGACGTGCTTCCCGCGGAGGGTTTCCTTGAAATCCCGCTCGGCGACGAGCAGCACTCCTGGCCCATTGAAAACTAGAGCCGCGTCCCGCCGCAGCATCTCGCTGGGGCGCCAGCTTAAAAAAGTTTGATCGCCAAATCTTGCGGCCGCGACCCCACCGGAATCATCGTCAGCAAACTCTGGCTCCCGGCGCGCAAACCAATCACCGCGAGATCGCCCGACCCCTGGTTCACCACCAGCAGCAAACTTGGCTTCACGTCCGGATCGCTTGAATCGAACCGCAAAGCCTGCGGTGCCTGTCCCGCCGAAATTGGCCGTCCCACGCGGCGATTATTGATATCCACCGGCGCGACGCGCCCCGCCGCCGTATCCGTGACAAACATCTCGCTGGCATCCGGAAGCAGCACGCCATGCGTTGGAGCGGACCCCAGCAACACGTAGTCGCCAACCTCGTGCGTCCAAGTGTTAATGGCCTGCAGCCCATGTGATTCTGGCGAAATCACGTACAGCTCCCCTCCATCCGGTTTCAGCAACATCTCGGAAGGTCTCCCGGCCAACTGCAGGTTCGTCAGCAGCACGCCGCGGCGCAAATCCACCACCGACAATCGCGGCTCCGTCCGGCTCAGCACAAAGGCCACTGAGCTATCGGCCATCACCGCGACATCTTCCGGCTGTGCCACCACCGGCACACTGCCGCGCAGCGCCAGCGTAGCCGCGTCGTGAATTCCCAACGACGCATCGCGCCGGTTCACCACCAGCACGCTCTTCCCGTCGGGAGTCGCTCGCGCCAGCACCGGTTCGTGCCCCGTCCTCCCGCGCGCCACAACGGCGCGCGTCTGGCAATCAATCGCCACCACGGCATCGCTCCCCGACGCCGCGGTGTACACGCGATTGCCGTCCACCGAGAAATCCAACGCGTACGGCATCGCCCCCACTGCAACGCGTGACGCCACTTGATTTACCCGCGCGTTCAACACCCACACATAACCGCCCTGCGAGCTGACGCCCCACACCTCCGCCCGCGTAGGATGCTCGCGCATTCCTGATAGTCCCGGCCCCACGCTAACCCGCGCCACCGCGCGCAGCCGCACCAAATCCACAACCGCCACGCTCCCATCGTCCGTGCTGACATACGCATTCAGCCGCAATCCCGGCCGCAGGAACGATGCCCGTTGTTCGCGTAGCAGCAAAATCCCCGCGCCCGCCAGCAGCACCGCCGTCAGCGCAACCACCCGCACATTTCGCAAAGGGTTTTTCACAAGGAGTGACAGTAGGGACAGCCATTTCGGCTGTCCTCATTTTCCAGGAATCAATTCAGTTGCCGGTGCAGCACGGCCGCAATCTGCCGCACTTCTTCCGTAAGCTCCGCAAATTCCTCCGGCAAGATTGACTGCATCCCATCCGACAGCGCCTTATCCGGCTCGTGATGCACTTCCACCAGCAACCCATCCGCCCCGACGGCAATCGCTGCCCTCGAAAGCGGCAGCACTTTATGCCGTTTCCCGGTCCCGTGGCTCGGGTCCACCAGAATCGGCAAATGGCTGCGCTTCTTCACCGCCGGCACAATCGTCAAGTCCAGCGTGTTCCGCGAATGGTCCGCAAACGTGCGCACGCCCCGCTCGCACAGCATCACGTTGTAATTTCCCTCGGACAGCACATATTCCGCGGCCATCAGAAATTCATCCAGCGTCGCGGACATCCCGCGCTTCAGCAGCACCGGCTTCTTCGCCCGGCCTGCGCGTTTCAGCAGCGAAAAATTCTGCATGTTCCGGGCGCCGATCTGAATCACATCCGCGTACTCTTCGACCAGATCCAGACTCTCATTGTCAATGGCCTCCGTGACAATCCCAAATCCAAATTTCTGCCGCACCTTCGCCAAAATCTTCAACCCCGGCTCGCCCAGCCCCTGAAAACTGTACGGGGAAGTCCGCGGCTTATACGCCCCGCCGCGAAACAGCCGCACTCCGCTCTTCGCCACGCGCTCCGCAATCGCAAATGCCTGTTCTTCGCTTTCCACCGCGCAGGGACCCGCCACCAGCGCCACTTTGTCTCCACCGACAATCACGTCACCCAACGGCGTCGGGATCCGCAGAATACTGTCTTCTTCCTTCGCGTCGCGGCTCACCAGCTTGTACGGCTTGCTGACCGGAATGCACTCGACCACGCCCGGCAGCGATTCCAGCACGCCCAGGTCTACCGCCCCTTTGTTGCCCGTGATGCCAATCGCCGTCCGAATGGTCCCCGGAATCGGATGCGCCTTCAGCCCCAGGCTTTCGATGCGCCGGCACACTGCACGCACCTGCTCCTCCGAAGCATGCGACTGCATCACCACCAGCATCAGTTGCTCCTAAGCTGATTCGGTAAACGTGTAGTCTAAGCCAGCCGAAGCAGCGCCGCAAACTTTGGACTGCCGCGGTCTTGTGAGCTTCGAAGGGCCGCCGCTGTTACAGCGTAGGCACGTACGCAAAGAATCTTGCAAGTCTGCAACCGCCGATCTGCGCAGCACCCGTAGCGGCCGCCGCCTGCTCGCCCTGAGTCTCGAAGGGTGGCGGGCGCTTTTCATCAGCGTTGCCGAAATTCCCGCGTGTGGCCGCCTGTGTTAGAATAGCGAGTTCAACATGGAGCAGAATTTCTGATTGGGAATGCCTGAACAACCCCTCACCAACGTCATCGAATTCGACCCGGAAGACGAATACCGCCCCGAACCTGAGTCCGAACCCGCACCGCCGACCTGGATGGACGGCACTCTGCGCATCGGCATCCACACTTCCATCGCCGGCGGCTACATCAACGCGCTCGAATCCGCGCGCAAGCTTGGCTGCAACGCCCTGCAAATTTTTTCGGCCAGTCCGCGCATGTGGGCCGGCGGTCCATCGCGCATTGCGGAAGTGGACGCCACCGCTTTTCGCGCGCGCCGCGAAGCCGTCGGCCTAGGCCCCCTCGTCATTCACGCAAACTATTTGATCAATCTCGCCGCGCAACAGCCCATGCTGCGCACCCGCTCCATTCAGGCATTTCACGACGAACTTGTTCGCGGTGTCGCACTCGGCGCTGATTTCGTGGTTGTGCATCCCGGCGCCTGCGGTGAGTGCAAACCCGACCAAGCCGTGCGGCTCGCTGTGGAATCGGTCAAGCAAGCCGCAAAGAATCTGCCGGCAAATTCGCTCCGCATTCTGCTGGAAAACACCGCCGGTATGGGCACTGCCCTCGGCGCGCGCCTCGAAGACGTCGGCGAAATGCTGAACGCGCTGCAAGCCCTGCACGTCGGGGCCTGCCTCGACACCGCGCATCTTTTCGCCGCGGGCTATGACATCAAGAGCGAAGCTGGTCTCGCCTCCACGCTTGAACTCATCGAGCGCATCATTGGCCTCGAGCGCGTCCCGGTCTTCCACATCAATGATTCCAAGATTCCGCTCGGTGGTCGCGTGGATCGTCACGAACACATCGGCAAAGGCAAAATCGGAGCGGAAGCGTTTCGGCGCTTGCTCACCCATCCGCGCCTCAGCGCCGCTGTGGCAGGAGGGCTGCCCGGCCGCGCGTTCGTCGCCGAAACGCCCATCGATGATCCTGGCGACGACCGCCGCAACGTCGCCGCACTCTGGGAATTCGCCGGTCTGAAGGACCAAGCGCCGACGCCCGAAAAAGGCTTCTCGATGCTAACCGCCGCCGCGAAAAAGAAAGTAGCGCAGCAGGTAAAATCGAGCCAAGCAGCAAGCCGCAAGATGCGTGCACACGTAGCGGCCGCGGACCGTCGCGGGCGCCTTTCGACGCACACAAAGAAATCGCTCGCGAAGCCAAAGACTCGCCGTAAAAAAGGATAATCCGGCGTGGCCGAATACAACCCACAACAAATCGAAACCAAATGGCAAAAGCGCTGGGCCGATGCGCGCGTTTTCGAGACAGAAGTCGATCCCGCCAAGCCCAAGTATTACGTCCTGGAAATGCTGCCGTATCCTTCCGGCACGCTGCACATGGGCCACATGCGCAATTACACGATTGGCGACGTGGTGGCGCGCGTAAAGCGCATGCGCGGCTTCAATGTGCTTCATCCCATGGGCTGGGACGCTTTCGGCTTGCCCGCCGAGAACGCCGCCATCACCAACAAGACCCATCCGCGCACCTGGACCAACAACAACATCGCCGAATTTCAGCGCGTCCTGCGCCGTTTCGGCTTCAGCTACGACTGGCGGCGCGAGATTTCCACCTGCGAGCCGGAATACTATCGCTGGAACCAATGGTTTTTCCTGCGCATGCTGGAGCGCGGCCTCGCTTACCGCAAGAAGAGCCGTGTCAACTGGTGTCCCAAGTGCTGCACCGTGCTGGCCAACGAGCAGGTCATCAACGGAGGCTATTGCTGGCGCCACGAAGATACGCTCGTCGAGTCCCGCGAAATCGAGCAGTGGTTCCTCAAGACCACGCACTACGCCGAGCAACTGCTCGATGATCTGAAAGAGCTCGAAGGCGGCTGGCCCGAGCGGGTCATCACCATGCAGCGCAACTGGATCGGCAAGTCCATCGGCGCGCGCGTGAAATTTCCCGTGGCCGATGTTGCCGGTGTCGAGCCAATCGAGGTCTTCACCACCCGCATCGATACTATCTACGGCGCCACCGCCATCATCCTTGCCCCCACGCATCCGCTGACGCAAAAGCTCATCGCCGGATCACCGCAAGAAAAAGACGCGCAAGCCAAGGTCGCTCAGATGCGCCAGACTTCGGTGAAGGCGGAAGATCTTGCCACTGCTGAAAAGGTCGGTTTTTTCACTGGACGCTACGCCACGAATCCTTTCAACCAAGAAAAGCTTCCCATCTGGGTAGGGAACTTCGTCTTGATGGAATACGGTACCGGCGCCATCATGGCCGTTCCCGCGCACGATCAGCGCGACTTCGAGTTCTGCCGCAAGTACGGTTTACCCATCCGCGTTGTAGTACAACCGGTAGATGGCGAGCCACTCGATCCTGAAAAAATGGTCACGGCCTTCGACGAGCATCAGCGCGGCAAGCTCGTGAACTCTGGGATTTACAGCGGGCTGTCCGTCGACGAAGCCATTCTCGCCATGTCCGCGCATGCGCAAGCCAAAGGGTTTGGCCAGCGCGAAACGATTTTTCGCCTCAAAGACTGGGGCATCTCCCGCCAGCGGTACTGGGGCACGCCAATCCCGGTGGTCTACTGCGCCAAAGACGGAATAGTGCCTGTCCCGGACAAGGATCTTCCTGTAGTGCTTCCGGAAAATGCCAAGCTGACCGGTGAAGGCGGATCGCCGCTCGCTGCCACTCCGGAATTTGTGAACACCACGTGCCCGAAATGCGGCGGCCCCGCGCGCCGCGAAACCGACACGATGGACACCTTCGTCGACTCCTCTTGGTATTTTTATCGATACTGCGACCCGCACAACGACAAAGCTCCGTACGATTCCGCGAAAGTTGCCTATTGGTTTCCCATCGACCAGTACATCGGCGGCATCACCCACGCCATTCTGCACCTGCTGTATTCGCGCTTCTGGTGCAAGGTCATGCGGGACCTCGGCCTTATCAATCACAACGAGCCCGCCGCACGCCTTTTCACGCAGGGCATGGTGCAAAAGGGCGGTGTGGCCATGTCCAAGTCCCGTGGCAACGTCGTCGGCGCCATGGAAATGGCCGAAAAATACGGCGCCGATACCGGACGCCTCTACACCCTGTTCGCCGCGCCTCCCGAAAAAGACTTGGAGTGGAGCGAAGAAAGCATCGAAGGCGCGTGGCGCTTCATCAACCGCGTTTTCCGCCTTGTGGACCGCCATGCCACAGCATTGCGCGGCGTAAAGAGCTCGTTCAATGCTGCCGGCGCCACCGAGCAGGAGAAGGCGCTACTGCGCAGGACGCACCAGGCACTGCGCCGTGTCACGCAAGATTTCGAATCGCGCTGGCACTTCAACTCCGCTATCGCGCTGATCATGGATCTCTACAATGAAAGTCACGCCCCGCTCGAGCAGGGCGTGCGCTCCGAGATTGCGAAACATGTCTTGGAAATGCTCACGCTGATGCTCGCTCCCATGACCCCCCATCTCGCCGAAGAGCTGTGGGAGATGCTCGGGCACTCCGAAGGCCTCTCGAACACGAGCTGGCCCGCTTTCGATCCCGAACTCGCGCGCGATGAAGAAGTCGAAGTCGTCGTGCAAGTCAATGGTCGCGTGCGCGCGAAAATGACGGTTCCGGCTGGCTTGAGTGAAGCCGCTCTAGTCCCGAAGGCCCTCGCGATACCAGCGGTAGCCCAGCACATCAACGGCAAGCGCGTGGTAAAACAAATCGTCGTGCCCGACAAGCTCGTGAATTTAGTCGTTGCGTAGGGGCGCAGCATGCTGCGCCCCAGCTAGGCAAGATTGCTAATCACAGCGGACGGTTTTTTCTTGCGAGGCTAGTCGTGAATCGCCTCGCTCGATGCAAAAAAGGGGGACAATGTCCAGCGGAGCCCAAATGCAACACCAGCACGAACGCCCTAACTCCGAACGCGGCGGTGTAGTCGTCCTCGATTTCGGCGGCCAATACACGCAGCTCATCGCCCGCCGCATCCGCGAACAGCAGGTGTTCTCCTCCGTTCTCCCATGCACCACCACGCTCGATGAAATCCGCAAGCTCGAGCCCACGGGCATCGTGCTGTCCGGCGGACCCAGCTCGGTCTACGACGCGCAAGCTCCCAAATGTGACCCGGCCGTGCTTTCGCTCGGCATCCCGGTGCTGGGAATCTGCTACGGGATGCAATGGCTCACCTATCACCTGGGCGGGAAAGTTGAACCTGCCGAGCGTCGTGAATACGGCAGCGCCGTTCTGAACATCGACAGCGCTGCTCACCCATCCGAGCTCTTTGCCGATTTTCCCAACTCCCTGCGCATCTGGAACAGCCACGGCGACCACGTCGTCGGGCTGCCTCCCGGCTTTCGCACCGTTGGCCGCACGCAAAACGCCGTCGCCGCCGTCGAAGATCCCCAGCGCAAAATTTACGCCGTTGAGTTTCATCCCGAGGTGCGCCACACCGATCGCGGCACGGAAATTCTCCGCAATTTTCTATTTCGCGTCTGCCAGGCGGAAAAAAAGTGGAGTGGTGCTGCATTCATCGAGGAAACCACCGAAGCGATTCGAACGAAAGTAGGGAACAGCCGGGTCATCTGCGCCCTCAGCGGCGGTGTGGATTCCACTGTCGCAGCAGTGCTGGTGCATCGCGCCATCGGCGACCGGCTGACCAATATTTTCGTCAATACCGGCTTGCTGCGCAAAAATGAATTCGAACACACGCTCGAAATGCTCCGCGACCGTCTCGGCCTTCGTGTGATCGGCGTCGATGCTTCCGAGCGCTTTCTTGCGCAACTCAAGGGCGTCGCTGAACCCGAGCGCAAACGCAAAATTATCGGCGCCGAATTTATTTCCGTCTTTGCTGACAAAGCCATGGAGTTGCAAAAAAATGAGGCGCACGGCGAAATCGCCTACCTAGTGCAGGGAACTCTCTACCCGGACGTGATCGAATCGGTCTCGGTGAAAGGCCCTTCCGCGACTATCAAAACGCATCACAATGTGGGCGGGCTGCCGGAGAAAATGCCTTTCGCGCTCATCGAACCCTTGCGCGACCTCTTCAAAGATGAAGTCCGCCGCATCGGTAGGGATCTCGGCCTTCCGAACGAGCTTTTGGTGAAACATCCGTTTCCCGGGCCAGGTTTAGCCGTACGGGTACTTGGCGAGGTGAGCGCTGAAAGTCTGGTAATTCTGCGGGAAGCGGACGCCATCGTTGTCGACGAAATACGCCGTGCCAGCCTCTACGAGAAGGTCTGGCAAGCTTTCGCTGTCCTGCTCCCCGTACGCAGTGTAGGGGTGATGGGCGATTACCGCACCTACGGTCTCACCATCGCCGTGCGCGTAGTCGAGTCCGAAGACGCCATGACCGCCGACTGGGTGCGCTTGCCCGGTGATGTTCTCGAACGTATCTCCACTCGCATCGTCAACGAAGTTCCCGGCGTCACGCGCGTTGTGTACGACGTCAGTTCGAAACCGCCGGGCACCATCGAGTGGGAATAGGGAACTGAAAGGCAGTTTGCGGGGAAATACCTGGGAAGCCTTCGGAGAGGGAGACGCGCTGCGGAGATACCTGTGCGTGCCCTCAATATTAGGCCGCGCTTCGTGGGGTTTGCGCGGCCCGTTCTTGAGATTGTGTCATTCTAACCGTCAATTCCAGGAAGTAAAGGTTTCCCTGGAACTAGCGGTTGGCCATTTTCTGCGCCATGTATAGAATGAGCTTGCGATCTTCTTCGTCGGCTTTGCCCAACAACCTGCGAAGCTTGTTGAGGAAGCGTGCCTCTTTGCCGCTCGTGCCCCATGCGATATCGTCCGAAGACTTTCGCTTGGGCAAGTTCGGCAGTACGGGCGGTTCTTCACCGTCGTAGAAGAGTTGATAGAGTGGGCATTCGAGAGCGCGGGCCATTTTCTCCAACGTCTCGATGGCCGGTACAGTATGGCCATTCTCGACTCGAGAAATATAGCAGCGAAGGAGACCCGTACGCTTTTCGATATCGCCCTGGGAGAGTTTCTTTTCCTCACGCAGTGCGCGGAGGCGATCACCAATAATCATGCAGCTATTATTGCATGTAGTTAAGGGGTCTGCAAGTACAAAGTTGCGGACCTTGAAAATGAAACAGATGGTGCGGCCCATGAAACTCCGCGCTAAAAGGGCGTAACCTGAAACCCATGGCACGCGTCCCAAAAGCAGAGCCCACAGCCACTGCCACCGCGGCCGCTCTGAAACCCGCAGCTGCCACGGTGCCGGGCGTCTCGGATGACCGGGAACTAGTACGGCGAGCGCAGGCCGGGGACAAGGAGGCGTTCGAAGAGTTGGTGCGCAGCCATCAGCATCGCGTTTTTGCCGTGGCTGGCGGGATCCTCCGCCGCCGCGAAGATGTAGAGGACATCGCGCAGCAGGTCTTCGTCAAGGCTTATTTCTCGCTGAAACGCTTCGACCAGCGCGCCGCCTTCAGCACCTGGCTCTACAAAATCACCGTCAACGAGTGCTGGGATCTGCTGAGAAAGAAAAAGGTTAGGCCGCTTCTGTATGAATCTGACCTCAGCGAAGAGCAGGCCCAGCAGTTCAGTGCCAGCGAAAGGCTTGAGAGCGGCGCCCAAGACGTTTCCGACAAACTTGAAGCCCAGGAGCATGTGGAGCGCCTGCTGCTGGGCTTGGACGAGCGCGACCGTATGATGCTGATCTTAAAAGAGGTTGAAGGCTTTGCCATCGAGGAAATTGCGGCAATTCTGGACCTGAACGCGAACACCGTGAAGGTCCGTCTGTTTCGCGCCCGACGCCGGATCGTGAATCAGGCGCGCAAGCGCAAAGACGGAGCCTGAGGAGTTTGGTAGTGTTCCAAACTGAAACAGCACGGATTGGTGCGACACAAATTGAGCTTCATCCGGGCACCTCTTGGGGTAGCGTCGGAGCGAATTCTTTAAAGCAGTAAGGAGGCGGGTATGTGGAACCTGCTAAAAATAGGAAAGAAACAAGAAGCCTGTAAACGCCTTCGCGACACCCTCGAAGACGTGGCGGAAGTGGCGGCGCTCTCATCCGCGCAGAAAGAACACTTGTCCGAATGCCCTGATTGCCAGGCCGCCGCGGACGATATTTTGATGAGCCGTATCATCATTCGGGAATTGCCTGCGCGTGCGGCACTGCCCGGGACCTGGTTTGCGCCCGGCGTAATGGCTGCCATCGCTACCCGGGAATCCGAGCTACGCCAGTCGCTGGAGGCTTGGGCCGCCGTGCCCCGGCTTGCTGCGCGCCTGACCTGGGCTTCGGCGCTGGCTCTCCTGCTGGCCAGCACCTGGCTATACGAATCGCCGAAATTCGCGCAGAACTCCCCCAACCAAGGGGCCGTTGAATCTTTGTTTGATTCGCCACAATCGGCAGCATCTGATGATGTCCTGCCGGCGATGGAGAGAGGGCAATGACCGATACCAGCGCCAGCCGTAAAGCTGCCCTGTGGGTGGGTGCCGTATTTTTTCTCGGTGCGGCACTGGGCGGCGTTTTGGGCTATCTGTTTGCGCATCGCCCGGTGAACGCTGCCAATCCTCCGCTCAGCGAACCTGAGCGCCGCGCGCAGCGGGTCAAACAGCTCACCAAGGATCTGTCGCTAACGCCGCAGCAGGCGCAGCAACTCGATGCCATTCTCCTGCAGCGCCATACCGAAACCAAAGCCATTCACGATCAGACCGATGCGCAGCTTGACGCCGTACGCCAGAAAGGACGGGCGCAGCTCCGCGCCATTCTCAATCCCGACCAGTTGCCCAAGTTCGAGGAATTTCTGAAGCACATGGATGAACAGCGCAAGCGCAACGGCCTGCCTCCACCTCGCTAGTTCTTTCCTCAGCCGGGGATTACACTTTTACGATCAGCTTGCCAACATTGCCGCCGGTGAAGAGCATGTTGATGGCGTCGGGGGCTTTCTCCAGGCCTTCCACTATCGTTTCCCGGTCTTTCAGTTTGCCGAACATTTTCCATTTGCCGAGCTGCGTGGCTCCTTCCATGAAGCGATCCGCATAATCGAGGATGATGAAACCTTGCACGCGCAGGCGTTTCCTCAAAATCGTGGCGAAGCTCTCGAGGGCCGGATCTTCCTTGGTATAACCCGAAATCAGCCCGCACAAAACAACGCGCCCGTGCAGATTCATGCGCTTCAACACTTCGTGCATGATTTCGCCGCCCACATTTTCGTAGTCGATGTCCACGCCTTTAGGCGTAGCCGCGGCCAGCTTTTCTTTCCAGTCCGGCTGCTTGTAGTCCACAGCGGCATCGAAGCCGAGTTCGTCGGTAAGCCATTTGCATTTTTCCGCGCCGCCGGCAATTCCGACCACGCGGCAGCCGTGAATTTTTCCGATTTGTCCCGCAATGCTCCCGGTGGCGCCCGCCGCCGCGGAAACCACCAGCGTTTCTCCCTTTTGCGGCTTGGCAATCTCCATCATCCCGAAGTACGCGGTGATTCCCGTGAAGCCGAGCACGCCGAGAAATGCCGTGTCTGAAAGGAAGGGAACTGGCGGAATTTTCCGGAAGCTGCCGCGTTTATCGACGGCGTCGATGACGCAGTAATCCTGCAGACAAGTGAGCCCGACGACTTTGTCGCCCTTCTTGAAATCTTTGTGGCGCGACTCCACCACTTCCGCTAAACCGGCGGCGCGCATGACCTCGCCGATAGCCACGGCCGGCAGGTAGGTGTCGACAGCCATCCACACGCGCATGGTTGGATCGATGGAGAGGTATTTCACGCGGGCAACTGCCTGGCCGTCTGAGATGGTGGGCAGCGGCGCTTCCACAAGCTGCAGATCGCCAGGCGCGAGCAAGCCCTGCGGCCGCGCACCCAGGATCAGTTGTCGGTTGATATCAGGCATCTATCACCAACCGCTATCCTTCTGGTTTGAAGGTCTTTCCATTCTTACACCCAATGGCGTGCGGAGGTTTGCGCTCACTACTTGCTAGCAGGTCCAGGCGGAATTTAATTGGCTGCGATTCACCTCGCGAGACCTCCGTGAGCACTGTGTTGGGTGCTTTCAGAATAAAATCACCTTTCGAGATTCCGCCATCAACATAGCTGTCTAGCGCGCGAATCGCATCGTCTTAACACTGTAGAAAAGCGTTGGCGCGTGCCAAGCCTGATGGCCACCAGAACTGGTGAGGCTAAAGACAAAATACTTTTGATCCGGCGTCCATGCTGCTTTCACCACCCCGAAGCCGTGTTCCCCGTCTTCAGAGGAGTAGTCGAGCGCGCAGAGCATTCGATTGTCGGCGGTGTAGAACTCGATTTTGCTTTCGATCGTGGCTTCGGGCTTGGCGAAGTCTGCAACCAACACTCGTCGCCCCTCTTTGGATCGATATTCCTTTGCCGCTCGGCTACGCGAAATCTGTGGCAAGAGAATTTGAAGAACAATCAGGGCTACTGTCAAAATTTTTCCTATTAGTATTTCTGCTTGCATCAGCTTGACGCGCGCACAGCCAAGAATGGCTGTGCCATCTAGAAGGGGATGTCTTCGTCGGAGATTTCGGGGGGGGCGCCGGGAGCTGCGGGTTCGTCGTGGCCTCCTCCGGCATCGAAGTCATCGCCGCCGCGCGCCGCGCCTCCGCTCATGCCGCCTGCGCCTGCGCTTGCGCCGGCTGCGGCGCCGTCAGCGCGTCCACCCAGCATGCGGAAATTACTTGCGACGATTTCAAAGCTGGTGCGCTTCTGACCTTCCTTGTCCTGCCACTCACGGGATTGAATGCGTCCCTCGATGAAAATGAGCGAACCCTTTTTGAGATATTGCTGCGCAATTTCGGCTTGCTTCCCCCAGACGACAATCTTGTGCCACTCCGTACGCTTCTGTCTCTCGCCGTTGCGATCTTTGTAGGTTTCGTCGGTGGCGACGGAAAAATTGGCTACGGCCTGGCCGCCGCCGGTGTAGCGGGTCTCGGGATCGCGGCCCAAGCGGCCGACGAGAATGACTTTGTTAACGGACATAAAATCCCCCTGATTGTATCGCGAGCAAACGGACGAGATCCCTCGTCGCTGCGCGCCTTCGGGATGACGATCCTTGTTGGATCGGCACTTTATTCACTGACATTCGAAAATCCCCCTTGCAGGTGAGGACGATAGCAGAAAGGAAGGAGTGAGGCAAAGAACAGGTTAACCATAACCAGCACACCCACCCCCTGTTTTCTGGATCTGTTCATTCTAAAGAAGTTTAAGTCCAATGATTTTGGATCTGCGCATTCTAAAGGGGTTACCGGTGCAAATCTCGGATTTGCGGATTCTAAAGGGATTAGCGTGAACTGGGGTTGAGGTAACACAGAAGAGGCTAGCACGAGAACTTGTCCTCGTCAAGTAGATAATTATGTGGTTAATCGTAAATCCCATTTTGGGAAGGCGTACGACCGCTGACTGGCTTGGGTCCTAGACGCAGACAAGATGGCCACCAGCCCGGTAAACTGCGCCTACGCGACGCGGACGGGTAGAGCCGGGGATGAACCACAACCTTGACAGGACGTTGTTCTGGCGGATGCTGATGCTAGCTTTTTTGGGCTTGGCATGGATGCCGACGCTTCGCGCACAAATCGACGAGAGAGAGTCCGCCTTCAGCGAGGCACCATTTGCACAATGGCTTGCGGAGGGTCCCCGGGCGCAGCTTCCCTGGAAGACGCATATTTTCCCGGCTCAGCTTTCCTTGCACCAGCGGCTATCGGTGCGCATTCAGGCCGAGGTAGACGGGAACGAGTTGTTGCGGAGATGTTGCGACGGACGCGCGGTGGCGCTGCTGCAAATCACGGATCAGCAGGGCCGAATTTATCAAAATCATGCCATTCGCGATTTGAAGGATGCGACATCCGGGATGAGCCAATACATGGTGCATTTCTCCTGGAGCGCGTTTGTGTTGCCGGGCGACTACCAGGTTGCATTGGCGCTTTATTACAGCGGAAGGCCAGAGCACAGCGTAGCTTTGGAGAGATTGCACGTTAGTCCGCTTAAGAACGATCCTCTAGCCGGGTCCTGGCGAGACTTACCACCGGTAGAGTTCTCTGACCCAGATTCCGAAGGAATGGACGACTTGTTTCTTCCAGGAGTAACAGGTCGACTGCACCTTCCTGTCACGAGCCGAGGCCCGGTTCGTGTTGAAGTACTGGAGAACTTGACTCCCTATCGAATAGAGCAGCGCCGCGCCAAGCTGTACAGAGACAGGCTGTCCGGTCTTCTGGCAATTTTGAAGACGTTCGGACAACTGGATGTGCGAGACGGCACACTTGACGTGGCTACACTGGACTTTACGCGGAGCCGGACTACTTTTGAGCAGGACGGATTACAAGGCGGCGATGTGAACTGGGAGAGGTTGCGAGAGGCCCTGGTGGCGAACGACCCGAGCGTAATCGACGTTCACGACCTACGGGACGACGCGCAATACGCGGTGTACTTTCGCAAGGAAATGACGCGACGATTGAGCAAGAACAGCAATTCTAAAAACACGGAGAGCGGTCCAGCAAAGCGAGTCTTTATCGTCATCAGCGGCCCGATAGGATTTGGTTTCGGCAAAACGCAGCCGATTGCGCCTCCGGCTGATGCGAATTTCGTCCTCTATTATCTCCGATATGAAGTTGTGCCGGAGCCAGCCTTTCGAGCCAGGACCGGCCTGCCTATGCCCGGAATGATAGAGGACCCGGTGCCACGCTTGGAGCAGGTCGATGACAGTGTCGGAAAGATGCTGAAGGATTTGAAGCCGCGCACGTTTGGGGTGCATTCGGCGGAAGGCTTGCGAAAGGCGCTAGCAGCGATATTGGAGGACATTTCGAAGATGTAGCAGCACCGCGCTTGATGCGCCTGCGGTTGTTCCGGTCTGTGGCTGGGCATGGATGCCAGCCATTAGGAGGCTTCGATGAAACGTGTAGTTATTTTTGCAGGACTGTTGATGAGCTTGCTGCTGTGTATCATGCCAGGCGCGGGGCTCCTGAACGCTGCGCCAAACAAGGCCGAGAAGGAAATTGCGGACATGGAATCGAGGTGGGCGAAGGCTCAAAAACTCGGGAACGCCGCGGTGGTTGCGCCGATGCTGGCCCGCACATTCGTCAACACCGATGCTGACGGGCAAACCTATGGCAAGGAAAAGCTGCTCGCGAATCTCAAAGGCGGGCAATGGGAACAGAACGGTATCAGCGATGTGAAAGTAACAGTGTATGACCACGCCGCCGTTGCCACAGGCACGTGGTCAGGAAAGGGTGTCGATGGCGACGGAACCAAAATCGATCGCGAGGAACGGTGGACGGACACCTGGGTGAAGATGCCGGGCGGAAACTGGGAATGCGTGGCGAGCCAGCAAACGGCGACCAAGAAGCAATAACGTGTATGCGGCGGTGACAAGGAGCAAGAGTATGGGGGCCAGGCTGAACGGCTGACTCTACGTGGTTTCGTCGCCGGGCGACTCGATTTCTGGGAGGTCTTCGCTGGTCGCGCGTTTTAGCTCGCGGCGGATGGTGTCGGAGGAGAAGCCGGCGCGGAGTAGGCTGCGGTAGAGGGAGGCGATTTTGCGGTCGTCGATCTCGCCTCGAAAGAATTTTAGTTTGCGTTCGATGCGCTGGCGGACCACGGCGGCTTCGTCGGTGTTTGCCGCGGCTTCTTCTACGGCGGTCTCGATGTGGCGGTCGGGAACACCGCGGGCGCGGAGTTCGCGGGCTACGCGGTATTTGCCTTGGTGGCGGATTTCGGTGCGCTGGCGGGCGAATTGTTTGGCGTAGCGCGCGTCGTCGATCAAGCCATTTTGTTTTAGACGAGCGATAACTTTTTGGATTAGGCCTTCATCCGCGGTGCGGCGGATGAGGGCTTTTTTCATTTCGGAGACGGAATGGGCGCGGCGCATGAGGATTTTGACGGCGGCGTCGTAGAGGGCGGGCTCGGAATCGATGGTGCGGGGCTTGAACACGGAAGCAAGTCTAAGAGTGTACGAGTGCAAGAGTCAAAGAGTCAAAGAGTGGAAGAGTTGAGGAAGCCGGCGAGCCGCTCATTGGAAGCCGTGCTCCTCTTAGATAAGCTTCGACATCAAGATCCACGCGGGCGGCAGCGCGACGGCGGCACCGAGCAAAACGTGCCACCAGCGCAGGTGCTCCTTCACCGCCAGCGTGTACCGCAGGGCCGCGATTAGCAGGCTCAGATTTGCTAGGCAGGCTGCAGCTCCCATCCACGTTGTCTGGCGGTCTCGTGCGGTGGAGACCTCTCCCTGCGCCAGTGCCCATAGCTGGAATGCCAATAAGCCCGAACCGGCGGCCAGTAATGCCGAAATCGAGATCGCGAAGCCGCTTCCCACGCCGGGAGGGGGGATGGCGAGCAGCAGCAAGAGGGCGATCACATACATTCCGAGACAGATTCCGGGAAGCTGCCACGAACCCGACTCCGGATATTCCGCTGTGATCGTGGTCAGGATAGCGGCAATGGCCAGCATCACGAACAGAACGAGCCGCCGGCTGCGGACAATTCTCTCCGTGACATTGGTTTGTTGGATCTCCATGCAACGGGCGATCGCTATTCGTTGGCGGGTTTGGCGCCTGGGAGGCGGCCTTTCAGCAGTTTGATTTGGCCATTGTGATTGGCTTCGTGTTCGGTGACATGAAACCACTTGCAGTAGTTGTTCGTAGGTCCCCAGGGCCAATCTTTGTCGATGGCCATAAGCCATTTGTCATCACGCTTGCGAAATTCGGCGAGCGTTTTCTGGCGCGTTTCGTTTAGGAGATTCAAATAGTAATCGAGATTGTTGCCCTTGATAGCCTTGCGCGCAGGTTCGCCTAGCTCCATGGGTACATCCCACTTTTGCTTGATGGCGTCGGGCCAAGTGTCCCACTTCAGGCCCTCGAAGGTGTTCAACTGGTAGTAGGTTTCGGTAGCGGCCAAGTGATTAAGCAACGCACCAATCCTGTTGGCCTTGTCGTCGAGGAGAAAATCCAGATCCGGTTGGGTCAGGCCCTTCGCCGAAGCCAAGACCTGCCGACGCATGAAGCCCATCATGGACGTCAGTGTGCCGATCTCGGGGGAGTAGCCCTTCTTGGGGCCGACGATGGTGTTGGACTCTTCGGAATCTGGCGGTTGCGCGAGAAGAGTCAGCCCAGAGAATCCTGCTGCTGCGGCGGCGCTGAATTTCAAAAAGCTGCGGCGGTCGGGCCAGCATTCAGGCGTGCGCATGGTAGCGGCTCCCTTCGGCTATTTGCGATTAGCCGTATTTGAGGAAGGACCGCACGGATATTACAGCGCGGCGATGATGATGAGCAAGGCGAGAAAAAAGACTAACACAGGGGCACTGAGGTCGGAGCATGGAGGGCACAGGCCGAAAACTATTTGCGGGCGAAACGCTCGAAGTCGGCCATTTGGCGCTCCATCTCTTCGCGTGCGGAGTCGGAGGCGGAGCGGATGCCCTGGATGCGCAACTTGAATTCGTCGGGGTTGGAGGAGCGCGACAAAGCTTCGTCGATAGTGATGAGCTGCTTGCTGTAAAGGTCGAAGAGTGACTGATCGAATGTCTGCATACCGTACTGGCTGGTGCCGGCGGAGATGGCGTCGTGAATCAGGCGCGTCTTGTCCGGATTGATGATGCAATCGCGGATGTACGCGGTGCTGATCATGACTTCGCAAGCGGGCACGCGGCCTTTATCGTCGGCGCGGCGCACGAGGCGCTGGGAGATGACGGACTTGAGCGTAGCGGCAAGCTGCAAGCGAATCTGTTTTTGCTCCGGCGGCGGGAAAACCGCGATGATGCGCTGAATGGTTTCGGTGGCGTCGAGCGTGTGCAAGGTGGAGAAAACCAAGTGGCCGGTTTCCGCGGCGAGCAGGGCAGTGGAAATGGTTTCGAGGTCGCGCATTTCACCGACCAGAATGACGTCGGGATCCTGACGCAACGCGGCGCGCAACGCCGTGGAAAAGTTGGCGGTGTCGACTTCGACTTCACGCTGATTGATGAAGCTGCGCTTGTCGCGGTGCAGAAACTCAATGGGGTCTTCGATGGTGATGAGGTGGTCAGACCGATTGGCATTGATGCGGTCGACCATGGCGGCGAGCGTAGTGGACTTACCGGAACCGGTGGTGCCGGTGACGAGGACGAGGCCACGCTGCTCTTCGCAAATACGGTTGATGACGGAGGGAAGATTTAGTTCGTCGGTGGTGCGGATTTTCGTGGGAATGACGCGCAGGACCATGCCGACGTTCCCGCGCTGCTGAAACACGTTGACGCGAAAGCGGCCGAGACCAGCGACGCCGTAAGCCATGTCCAGCTCGGCGGTTTCCTTGAACTTTTGCTTCTGGCGGTTGGTCATCATGCTGAAAGCCATGGAAAGCATCTCTTCGGGAGTGACGCGAGGGACATCGGTAACGGCGTTCAGAAGGCCGTCGACGCGCAGATAGGGGTGATTGCCGACTTTGAGGTGCAAGTCGGAGGCTTTGTTTTCGACCGCGCGGCGCAGGAGATCGTCGATGCTCAGTGACATGATTTTTCGACGTTAGCATTGGCTGGAGGGGCGGACAAGGAGAGCGAGGGGAAGCGTTTCGCGGTAGTTACTGGGCTGTTTTTAGTTGTTAGTTTCGGAGAAAAACGCGGCCTTAAGACAGAGGGCACAGAGGTCGAAACACAGAGAGCACTGAGAAGAGGGTGGGCGGCCGCTACGTTTTCTGGCATTCATAACTAATAACTTGCGACTAAGAACTTAGAACACGAGCCCGACGGCCTATTGGGAAAGAGGCTCGACTGAGCGCGCCTCTACACGGATTTTTTGAGGTAGAGGGAGTCGTAGAGGAGGCCGGCGACAAAGCCGCCGGCTAGGGGGCCGATCCAGTAGACGCCCTGGTTGGTCCAGTGGTTGGAGGCGAGGGCAGGGCCGAAAGCGCGGGCGGGATTCATGGCGGCTCCGGTGAAGGGACCGATCACAAGGGTGCCGAGGGTGATGGTGAGGCCGATGCCGAAGCCGGCGACGGAGCGGAAGGCGCCGCGCTCGTCCACCGCCGTGGCGAAGAAGACGAGGACCAGAAAGAAAGATGTCACGCCTTCGAGGACCATGGCGGACAGGCGGGAAAAATCGCGCACTAACTCCGGGGTGCCGAGAGCCACGGCGCGCCAGGTTTCTTCGGGGATGATGGCCTTGAGAAGAAATGCGGCGACGATTCCGCCGATGACTTGCGCGGCCCAATAGAGAAACACTTCCATCGTGCCGATGCGCTTGGTGACCCAGAGGCCGATGCTGATGGCGGGGTTGAAGTGGCCGCCGGAAATGTGGCCGAGCGCGGAAACCATGATGGCCATAGCAAGACCGTGGGCTAGCGCGATGCCAAGAAGGCCAATGCCGCCAGAGCTTTGCAGGTAGCGGTCCGCGCAGATGGCGCCGGCGCCGAAGAAAACCAGCGCGAAGGTGCCGAGAAATTCGGCGACGAACTTTTGGAAAGTAGTGTACATGGCGGGGAGATTTTAGCCGAGGAAACGGCGGGGCGGGAAAAAGATTTAACGCAGAGTGCAGTGAGATCGGAGCACAAAGGGCACGGAGAAGAAGCTAACGAACGCTTCGGAAAGAGTTCTACACCTAGGCAACCTGAGGCGCAGCGGTGCTGCGCCCCTACGGGACGGAGAGCCAGCGTTAGCGCGTCGCGGCGGTTACTGGGGCGCTTATGGGCGTAAGCCAGTTGTGGCGGTCGGGCTTGGCGCCGCTGGTGATGGCGAAGAATTCTTCCTGCAGCTTGCGGGTGATGGGGCCGGCGACGCCCTTGCCGACCTGGATGTGGTCGACCGAGCGAATCGGCGTGATTTCGACGGCGGTGCCGGCAAAGAAAACTTCGTCGACGATGTAGAGCATTTCACGCGGGATCACTTGTTCCTTCACGGGAATCTTCAATTCCTCGGCGATTTTCACGACCGTGTCGCGGGTGATGCCGGGCAAGATGCTGGTGGCGAGCGGCGGAGTGTAGAGCGTGCCGTCATGAACGAGGAAGACGTTCATGCCAGAGCCTTCGCTGACGTGGCCGTCGGTATCGAGCGCGATGCCCTCGGCGTAGCCGTTGAAGCTGGCTTCCATGCGGATGAGCTGCGAGTTCATGTAATTGGCGGCGGCTTTGGACATCGCGGGAAGCGTGTTGGGCGCGATGCGCGTCCACGAGCTGACTCCGACGTCGACACCTTTGGCGAGCGCTTCAGGGCCGAGATACGCGCCCCAGGACCAGCAGGCCATGTAGATGTCGATCGGAGAGCTGAGTGGATTGACGCCAACTTCGCCGTAACCGCGGAGGACGATGGGCTTGACGTAGCAGGCGTTGAGTTTGTTGAGGCGCACGAGCTCGGTGGCGGTGCTGCAGAAATCGTCGAGCGCGTAGGGTAGCTCCATGCGATAAATTTTCGCGGAGTTGATAAGGCGCTGCATGTGCTCGCGGAGGCGAAAAATCGCGGGGCCCTGCTTGGTCTCGTAGCAGCGAATGCCTTCAAAGACCGCGGAGCCGTAGCTGACCACGTGGGAGAGGACGTGGAGTGTGGCGTCGTCCCAGTTGATCCATTTTCCGTTGTGCCAGATTTTCTCGGTCTTGTTGATGGGCATTTGCGCTCCTCGCGTGCGTTGCAATTGCAGAATACGGGAGAGGTGAGGACGCGTCAATCGGCGGGAACTACTAACGGACGGGAGGGACAAGACAAATTGGCGCGATGATGCACTGGCCGGTGATGGCAGCCCTGATGCCGCGCGGTCATTGCTGCGGCTGGCTGTCCTTTTTGGAGCGTGGCAAATTGCCCATCGAGTCGGATTTGGGAGGTTGATCTGATTTTGCGGGTTGATCGAGGGAGCGATAGGCCGCTTGGGCCTGCGTCAGAATTTGGCCGTTCTTGTTTTCCCAAACGCCGAGGAGAAAGAAGGGGAGAGCGGTGGCGAGGACCCAGAGTTTGGCATTGCGAGGGATTTTGGATTCCGGCTCCCAGCGGAAAAGTTGCGTGGCTACGAAAAAAGTGAGAATCGTCCAGATCGCGAGAGCGAGAATTTGGGTGAGCAGCTTCCAGACGGGAAGAGACGAGTACATGGCGCCTTGTAAGCCAGTAACGAGATAGGTCGCGGGAAGGAACACGGCGACGGCCTGCGCTACTTTCGGCAGATAAGCGATGGGCAAAGTCGCACCGGAAAGAAAAATGAGCGGGAGCCAGATGAGTTGGTTGAGGACTTGCGTTTCTTGCATGGTGTTAGTGACGCTGGCGACGACCAGGCCGAGGGAGGCGAAGGAGACGGTGCCGATGGTCACGAGAACAAAGAGCGAGAGGAGATCGCCGAGATTCGTGACATGGAAAATCACGCGTGCGAAAAGCAATTCGATGAGGACGGTGGGAAGCGTGAGCAAGTAATTGGCGAGGATGCTGGAGGCCAGCATGTCGGCGGCGGTGACGGGGGTGACGTGGAAGCGGCGCAGGATTCCTTGCTCGCGAAACGTGACGAGCATGGCGCTAAGACCCCAGAAGCTGCCCATTACGTTGAGGGCGATCACCGGGCCGAGGAAGAAACTGACCACGCGCGGATTGCCTTTCGCGAAAATTCCTGCGTAGAGGAAAAACATGCCGAGCGGGAAAATTACGCTGAAGAAGAAGAACATTTTGTTGCGCAGGGCGAGTTGAATGCGCATGCGCGTGAGGCTGGCAAAGTTGCTCAATCGCGTAGCCTCCTTCCGGTCATTTCGATGAAGACGTCTTCGAGGGAAGGCGTGGCGATTTCGAGGCTGACGAGCTCGTTGCCTTCGGCTTCGAGATGCTTCACAAGAGAAACGATGGCTTGCGGGGGGCGCTGGGTGTGCAGGACGTAGGTGCCGTCCACTTCGCGGGCGTCGACGACGCCTTCCAGATTGCGTAGCGTGCCGTTTGTGGCAGGCTTGGCCAGCTTCACTTCGATGCGGGTGTTGCCGCCGGAGCGCTGCTTGAGTTCGCGGGGCGAGCCGAGGGCGATCACTTTGCCGTGATCGACGATGGCGACGCGGTCGCAGAGGCGCTCGGCTTCTTCGATGTAATGCGTGGTCATCAGGATTGTTTTCTTCTCGCGGCGCAACTCTTCGATAATGTCGTAGATTTCGCGGCGGACTTGTGGGTCGAGGCCGGCGGTGGGCTCGTCGAAAAAGAGCACGCGCGGATCGTTTACCAGGGCCATCGCCAAGGCGAGGCGCTGTTTTTGTCCGCCGGAAAGCTTGCTGTAGTAAGCGTTGCGCTTTTCTTCCAGGCCAAAACGTTTGAGCAGGTCTTCGGGGTCCCGGCGCCGTTTGTAGAATCCGGCGAAGAGGCGGAGCGCTTCCATGACGCGCAGTTTGTCGGGCAGGGAAGTGGACTGCAACGAAGCGCCGATTTCGTGTTTCAGCTCGCGAGAACTGACTTGCGGATCGAAGCCGCAAACGCGCACGTAACCTCCATCGGGATTGCGCAAACCCTCTAGGATTTCGACGGTGGTGGTCTTGCCGGCGCCATTGGGGCCAAGCAGGCCGAAAACTTCGCCTTCTTCCACGCTGAAGCTGACGCCGCGCACGGCTTGGACATCGCCGTAGCGCTTCACCAAATTATCTACTTGCAGAATGGGTTCTGGCATGACGGACAGGTCGATAGGATACCGTACATTCGCGGCTTTACCGAAATCGCGAGGGTTTATGGGCGTTTGGTATTTCTGGAATTGCGCTGTACGCGAGAGGCTTTGCCTTGGTGGCCCTTTCCAGACAGGGTCCAAAGATGAATTTTTAGGTCAACGCGGGACTCGATGATTTTTACGCCTTCGGATTCGAGGAGCTTTTTTTGAAGAGAGGCGTAGGGCTCGCTGATGAGGATTTTGCCGCGCTCGCCGACGACGCGATGCCAGGGAATGCCTTTTCCCGAAGGAGTGGCGGCCATGGCGCGGCCGGCGCTGCGGGCGCCACCGCGGAGCCGCAAGGCCTTGGCTAACGCCCCGTAGGATAAAACCCTGCCGCGCGGAATTTGTTTCACAAGCCGATAAACAGGGTCCCAGGACATTTCTCTGACCCACCCGATTCAACGTGCCAACGGCATCCTATTAAATTCATGGGCCATTGCTCTACAGCGACGACAAAACCTTGTCCACCGGGTTTAATCCCTTGAGCTCCAAATTAAGGAAGAACCATGAATGTAAGAAAGCCGACAGAGTACAGCAAAAGGCAGAGTGCAATACAGGAAGCATATTGCGCTCCGACGCATCTAAGCAAGTGTAGGGGAAAGTGCTGAAACAGGTGCATGCGCAAAACAAATGCAGCGGAGCAAGAAAAGTGATGAAGGAAGCTGAATTCGGTCGCGTATCTTCTACTGCAGTCGCGAATCTTTGCGTTTGTGTCAGAAACGCAAAGTTCAACGCGATGAGCGAACCGAGGACCGACGGGAGGGGTAACGCTTTAGAAGCAATTTCGCGCAACGGTATGAAACGGGTGTTGAAGGCTGTAGTGGAAGTACAGTACACTACAGTCATGTTGGACGTCGCGAGGTAAGGTCATGGCTTTCGTTCGCCGCAAAGGAAACGCTTTCTACCTGGTGCACAATGTGCGCCGCGGCGGGAAAGTGCGGCAACTGCACCTGGCGCGACTGGGCGACCGCGCGAGAATCACGGAACGTGTGGTGCGCGAGGTCTCCAAGAAACACCCGTTCGTGGAGCTCAACTGGCGGGCTCTGCGCGAACATATCAACAGTCACCTGGACCTGGCGGACCCCAATTCTCCGGCGGTCCAAAAACTTGTGGCGGCTTTGCGAGCGCTGAACATGGATCTTGCGGACTTGTTTCCGCCGATACTCCGAATTTCTGAATCACCCGCAGTGGCGCGGGAGCTGTTGGTACAGTTGCGGCTCCTGCAGTCCACACTCCAGGTCAAGCTGGCCCAGTTTGACCATGGGCGGGGTCGATTCGGTGTGGCGTCGCCGCAATTGCGGAGGCGCTAGGGAGGCGGCCATGGGAGAACACATCATACTGCCACTTGATCCAAACCAGCGCAGCACGGATACGCTGGAGTTTCAGACGGCGCTGCGCTCAAAAATCGTCGGCCAAGAAGAAGGCGTGCAGGCGCTGGTCGACCTCTATCAGGTATTTTGCGCCGGCTTGAACTCCCCAGGACGGCCGGTGGGGAATTTGCTGTTCTTGGGGCCGACAGGCTCCGGCAAAACCCGCATTGTGGAAGCGGCCGCGGAGATTCTGTTTGGAGACGCGCGGTCGGTGATCAAAGTCGATTGCGCGGAATTCCAGCATTCCCACGAAATCGCGAAGCTGATCGGCTCACCGCCTGGGTATTTGGGGCATCGCGAAACACATCCGCTGATTACACAGGAAGAGTTGGCGAAGAGCCACACGGAAAAGCTAAAGCTCTCGTTCTTGCTGTTCGACGAAATTGAGAAGGCTTCCGACGCGCTGTGGCAACTACTGCTTGGAATCCTAGACAAGGCGACCCTGACCCTCGGTGACAATCGCCGTGTGGACCTTTCGCAGACGGTGATTTTTTTGACTTCCAACCTGGGTAGTGGGGAAATCGCGGAACTGATGCATGGAGGAATGGGTTTTGTGCAGCCCACCGACAAGCCGGAAGCAGGGCTCGACCAGAAGGTGGAGCGCACCGCAGTGGAAGCGGCGCGGCGCAAGTTTTCACCGGAGTTCATGAACCGGTTAGACAAAGTAGTAGTCTTTCATCCGCTGAGACGTGAACAACTGGAAGAAGTGCTCGACATCGAGCTCGGGCAGGTGCAGCAGCGTGTGCTGGAAACGGCCAAGGGCCAGTTCTTGTTTCGTGTAACCACGGCCGGGCGCGACTTCTTGCTACAGGAAGGCACGGATCAACGGTATGGCGCGCGACACTTGAAGCGAGCTATTGAGCGGCATGTGGTCTATCCGCTGGCCAACCTGCTGGCCACGGAGCAAGTGCATCTGGGCGACCTGGTTTGTATCGATTGGGACAGGGAACATTCGCAGCTCACGTTTGTTCGCGAGGGTGAGGGCGCCCTGGTGCAGAACCATCCGCCGGACACCGAGCAGGTCGCTGCCGGTGCAGAAGCCAAGGACGGCCGCAAAGCGGAACTCCCAGCCGAAACTGTTTCGGAAGGAAAGAAGCCCCGCGTGGCGCCGGCAGCGGCCGGCCCAGCGGCAGCTCCGCAAGCGCGCAAGAAGCCAGAGCGCTGAAAAACTCGCACTCAAGATCGTCCCTGGGGCGGCAGAGTAAACAGCCTGCCGCCCCTTTTCGTCGTGCGGCTGATGACACAAACTGTTTCAGCTCTCTCACTTTTTACAGCAATGAAACAGCGTCTCATGGCGTGAGACAGCTTTTAGAATCCCGAAATTCGTATCTCTATGAATTTGCACGTTTTTTGCGCAAATGAGAAGAGGGTGGAAGTGGCACGCCCCATGCAACGTTCCCAGCTTGCGACTTCCTGAGATGCGCTTGCGTTCGGGGGAAGCTGGACGCACTGAGGATATATGATATGAAAGCTGCCGTCCGACACCAATTGGATCCCACCATCCGGAGCAACGATACCCGTGACTTTCAGGGAGCGTTGCGGGCGAAGATTGTCGGGCAAGAAGAGGGTGTGCAGGCGCTTGTCGACCTATACCAGGTTTTCTGTGCCGGATTGAACTCACCGGGCCGGCCGGTGGGAAATTTGCTGTTTTTGGGGCCCACAGGCTCGGGCAAGACGCGCATTGTGGAAGCAGCCGCGGAGATTCTGTTTGGAGACGCGCGGTCGGTGATTAAAGTCGATTGCGCGGAATTCCAGCATTCTCATGAGATTGCGAAGCTAATCGGCTCGCCGCCAGGCTATTTGGGCCATCGCGAAACCCATCCGCTGATTACGCAGGAAGAGTTGGCCAAGAGTCATACGGAGAAGCTGAAGCTCTCGTTCCTGTTGTTCGACGAAATCGAAAAGGCATCGGATGCGCTGTGGCAATTGCTACTGGGAATGCTAGATAAGGCTACCTTAACCTTGGGCGACAATCGCCGGGTAGACTTGTCGCAGACGGTCATTTACCTCACCTCGAACCTGGGTGGGGGAGAAATCACGGAACTAATGAACGGCGGCATGGGATTTGTGCAGCCGAAGGACATTCCAGCTGCCGGACTAGACCAAAAAGTAGAGCGGACGGCTGTCGAAGCGGCGCGGCGCAAGTTTTCGCCGGAATTCATGAACCGATTGGATAAAGTGGTTTGCTTTCATCCGCTTAGGAAGGAACAGCTCCAAGAGGTTCTGGATATCGAATTGGGGCAGGTGCAGCAACGCGTGCTGGAAACGGCCAAGGGTCAGTTCCTGTTCCGCGTGACCGGGCCAGGAAAAGAGTTCTTGCTGCAGGAAGGCACGGACCAGAGATATGGCGCGCGGCACCTGAAGCGTGCCATCGAGCGGCATGTTGTGTATCCCCTGGCGAATCTGCTGGCTACGGAGCAGATACATCTCGGCGACCTTGTTTGCATCGATTGGGACCGCGACCAGGACCAGTTGACGTTTGTTCGCGAAGGCGAAAACTTGGCTATGCCGGCACGCCGGCTGGAGCCTGTGGTGCCGCCGCGCCTGGCGAAGGCGCAGAATGGGAAGTCAGTCGATGCACCCGCGTCGACAACCGCTGCGGACCCGACTCCAAGGGTAGCTCGCTAGGTTGGCGAGCCTAGGTCGCGGAAAGCCGCCGCAAGCCAATAGGTTTAGCAGATATACCAAAGGCCCGAGTGCACGCTCACTTGGGCTTTTTTCTTTTGCCTTCCCGCCAGTGTAAAGTAATGCTCAGGCGTCGATTCTTCATCCTAGCCTACGGCTCCGGGGAGCGCAGATGAAGATCTGGATACTGCAAGGGAAATCGAGATGGCGGCCGAAACTGCGGGCGTTGCTGGCAGCGGTGCTGGTGCTCGCCTGCGCGCCGGGGTTATGGGCGCAACGCAGCAAGCTGAAGCCGCCTTGGAACATGTATTCTCCCGAAACGGACGTGCAAGTCGGGAAGCAGAATGCGGAGATTCTGAAGAAGCGCCTGCCGTTGTGCAACGACCCCAAAGTGGATGCGTATCTCACGAACTTAGGGCTTAAGCTGGCGGCCAAACTGCCAACACGTGGCGTTAAGTACCCATGGGAATTTCATTGCGTGAACAGCAAGGACGTCAATGCGTTTGCGCTGCCGGGCGGATATGTGTTCGTCGACCGGGGGGCGATTGAGGTTGCGGACAACGAAGCGCAGCTCGCCGCGGTGATGGCGCACGAATTGTCGCACGTGGCGCTGCGGCATGGCACGGCGCAAGCGTCGAAAGCACAGCTAATGCAAGGCGCGGCGGGAATTTTCGGCGGGATCTTCGGCGGAAGCACTGGCGGGGCGCTGCTCACGCAAGGCGTGGCGCTGGGAGCGGGCAGCGTATTGCTCCACTATTCACGGTCAGATGAGACACAGGCGGACGTGCTGGGAACGCAGGCCTTGTATGATGCGGGATATGACCCGCGGGCCATGGCGCAGTTTTTCGAGAAGCTGGAAGCAGAGACGAAGGGGAAGAATCCGCCGCAGTTTTTGTCGGACCACCCGAATCCCGGGAATCGGGTGGAGCGCGTGAATGAAGAGATCGACAAGCTGGGGGGCGTGCCGGCAAACGTGAGGAGAGACTCTGCGGAGTTCGAGGCTATCAAGCGTGAGGTAATGTCGCTCCCGGTGGTGAAGACCCCTCCTGTTTCGGCAGGCAGCGCGACTCCGGCTCCGCCATCGCGCAACTTCGCGGACTACCAAGGGAATGCGTACGCGCTGAAGGTGCCTGAGAACTGGAAGAAGTATGAGGAAAACGGAAACGTCACCTTTGCGCCGGACGGCGGGATCTCGCAGAAGGGTGGGCTCGCGTATGGAATGATTGTAAGCGTGAACAAGATGCAAGCAGACGCAAGTGAACATGCACTGGACAACGCCACTCAGGCGCTGATTCAAGAACTGGCTAAAACCAATCCGGGGCTGAAGGTGACGCGGGAGCCAGGGCGGGTCCAGCTCAATGGGCAGCCTGGGCTTGCGACGTATTTGAGCAACGACTCGCCGGCAGGCGGAGAGGAAGTCGATTGGCTGGTCACCGTGCTGCGGCCGCAGGGATTGCTTTCGTTTTTGTGCGTGGCGCCGAAAGCGGCGTATCCGGAGTACGAGAAAACGTTTACGGCGGTGCTGGACAGCGTCAGGCTTAAAGATCTCACGCAGTAATGAATAGATGAAGTAAAGAGGAAGAGCAGTAGGGAAGCAAGGACAGAAATGATGGGCGTTTCGCAAGAGCGAGATGCCCATTTTGTTTTTTTCGCAGGCTCCGGCGCGGACTCAAATGCGGTGGCTACGTTCAGTCCTTCAGGGCGAGATCTTGTTTCTCGAGCCCAGGCTTGGGTGTTGCATGCTGTGTTTCGTAGACCTCGGCGGCGCGCTCGAGGGCTTCGGCGATGCTGGGGCAGATATTTTCGGCGCCGACGTGGCGTTCGAAGTCGGCTTGCTGCATGAGCTGGGCGGGTTGTTCGCGGGCGCCGCAAAGCAGAAGCGAGCGGCCGGATTCGTGAAGCTGGTCGGCAAGATTTTCGATGGCGCCGAGGCCGGTGGCGTCGATGGCCGTCATGTTGCGCAAGCGCAGGATGACAATGGGCGGCAAGGTTTCCAGCGAATCGAAAATGTCTGCGAACTTGTCCGTAGCGCCGAACAGGAATGGACCGTGAATGCGGAAGACAGTCGCGTAATTGGGGATGTCCTTGCCTTGCAAGACGTGGACGCGGCTGTCTTCGACATAATCGCGAGTAACGCGCGTGACCGTGGTGGTACGGGAAACTTTGCGAATGAACATGAGCGCGGCGAGGACCATGCCGACTTCGACGGCAAACGTGAGGTCGGTGATGACCGTGAGGGTCATGGTCAACAGCCAGACGGCGATGTCCGCGGCGCTGAGCTTCAGAATTTCCGGGATCTCCTGCCATTCGCCCATGTTGTAGGCGACCACCATGAGGATGGCGGCCAGCGCGGCGAGGGGAACGTTTTTTACCAGCGGCGCGGCGAACAGGACGATGGCCAGCAGCGTCAGCGCGTGAATCATGCCAGCAACGGGAGTCTTCGCGCCGGAGCGGACATTGGTGGCGGTACGCGCGATGGCGCCGGTCGCGGGCAGTCCGCCGAAGAGCGGCGAAACAATGTTAGCGACGCCTTGGGCCATGAGCTCGACGTTGGGATTGTGCTTGTCCTTGCTCATCCGATCGGACACGACTGCAGACATGAGCGATTCGATGGCGCCGAGCATGGCGACGGTGAACGCGGGCGAGAGGAGCTGGCGGAAGACGTCGTAGTGCAGCTTGGGCAATGCGAAAGTGGGCAAGCCGCTGGGGATGCCGCCAAAGCGTGTGCCGATGGTTTCGACAGGCAGGTGAAGCAGCGTGACGGCGGCGGTCGCGCCAAACGTGACGATGATGGCGCCGGGGACGCGCTTGGCGTATTTCAGGCAGAGAATCATGATGGCGAGCGAAGCGAGCGCAACGGCCGTAGCCTGCCAGGAGATGGTGCTCGCGGCTTCAGCGAACGCCCGCATACGGTGGAAAAAGTCGCCAGGGACATGGTCCATGCGCAAGCCGAAGAGGTCGCGGATCTGCGTGCTGGCAATGAGAATGGCGATGCCGTTGGTGAAGCCAACAATGACGGGGCGAGGGAAGTACTTCACTGCAGTGCCCATGCCCGTGACGCCGAGAAGAACGAGCAGAACGCCAGCCATCATGGTGCAGGTGAAGAGGCCGTCGATGCCGTACTTGGCGATGATGCCGGAAATCACGACGACGAACGCGCCAGTAGGGCCGCCGATCTGCGTTTTGGAGCCGCCGAGAGCAGAAATGATGAAGCCGGTGACGATGGCGCAATAGATTCCGGCCTGCGGAGATACGCCGGAGGCGATGGCAAAGGCCATGGCGAGCGGGAGGGCCACCAAGCCAACGGTTATGCCGGCAATGAGGTCGGACAAAAATTTGTGGCGGTCATAGTCGCGCAGCAGGATTACGGATTTTGGCAGCCAGGCGTTTAGCGCGGAAGTCATACCTGCAATTGCGGACGAGCGGACTCCGACCGACGAAGTGCAAGTCTAGCAGGAAACGACCAAGCCGTAAGTGCGGGAATGACTTGACTGTGCTGTGAAATGAATGGCTGGCCCGATCACGCCGTGGGAATTACTGGCGTGGGTTCCAGGTGTTTGTGTTTTGCTTTGTGCTTGGCGGCGTTTGGGTCGGCTTCCTCGCGCGAAGGATCCCAGCGGAGAATCGGCTTGCGCGCGGCGCCAACTTCGTCGAGACGGCGGACACGGGTGGAGTGCGGCGCAGTCTTTACCAAGTCCGGATTGCTGGCGGCCTCTTCGGCAATCGAGCGCATGGCATCGATGAAGAGATCGCACTCTTCCTTGGATTCGGATTCGGTGGGCTCGATCATCAGCGCGCCGGGCACGATCAGCGGAAATGCAGTCGTATACGGATGGAAGCCGTAATCGATCAGGCGCTTGGCGATATCCATGGTGCTGACGCCGTTCTTTTTTTGGTGTGCGTCGCTGAAAACAACTTCGTGCATGGAGGGAAGGGAATAGGGGAGATCGTATACGCCTTCCAAATGCTTGCGGATGTAGTTGGCGTTGAGCACGGCGTCCTCGGTGGCCTGACGGATGCCCGGACCGTAGGCGAGAATGTAGGCGAGTGCACGCACTAGGACGCCGAAATTTCCAGAGAAGGCTTTTACGCGGCCGATCGAATCGGGGCGCACAGGCTCGAGAGCGAGCCGGTCGCCTTCTTTTTCGACAAGAATCGGGACAGGGCGAAAGGGCTCGAGGATTTTCTTCATGGCCACAGGGCCTGCGCCGGGGCCGCCGCCTCCGTGCGGCGTGGAAAAAGTTTTGTGCAGATTCAGGTGCATCACGTCGACGCCGAGGTCCCCGGGGCGCGCGACGCCAGCGAGTGCGTTCATGTTGGCGCCGTCCATATAAAGCAGCGCGCCTTTGGCGTGCAGAATCTCGGCGATTTCCGGGATGCGCTGCTCGAAGATTCCGAGTGTCGACGGATTGGTGATCATCAGGGCGGCGACGTCGGGTGTGACCAGTTCGCGAAGTTTGTCGACGTCGATCTGGCCGTGCGATTCGGACTTGATGTTCTCGACTTCGTAGCCGGCGATGACCGCGGTGGCGGGGTTCGTGCCGTGCGCGGAATCAGGGATCAAAACTTTTTTGCGCGGGTTACCTTGCTTTTGGAGGTACGCGCGGATCAGCAGAAGCCCGGTAAGCTCGCCTTGCGCGCCGGCGGCGGGCTGCAAGGTGATGGCGTCCATGCCGGTGATTTCGAGCAGGCATTGTTCAAGCAGGCGCAGAATTTTCAGGCAGCCCTGTGAAAGCTCTTGGGGCTGGTAGGGATGCTCGGTGGCGATGCCGTCGAGACGGGCCACGAACTCGTTGACGCGCGGGTTGTACTTCATGGTGCAGGAACCGAGGGGATACATGCCGAGGTCAATGGCATAGTTCCATGTCGAGAGGCGTGTGAAGTGGCGAATGACTTCGATTTCGCTGACTTCCGGGAATCCTTCGACGCCCTCGCTGCGGTGATTTTGGCCGAGCGCCTCGGCGGGGTCGACGCTCGGGACGTCGAGCGGCGGCAATTCGAAGGCGCGCTTGCCAGGCGAGGATTTCTCGAAGATGAGGCCTTCGTTCTGACTGGTGTGACGAAAGGCTTTTTTGATTCTGCGGTTCAAGTTTGTTCCTGTCCTTGTGGAACAGCCAATTGTGGCTGTTCGGTTTGCTGCGGCTACAAAGGTTGCTCTAGGGCTCGTTGTAGGGCGCTCGCCAATTTCTCAATGTCCGCACGCGTGGTGGTTTCCGTGACGCAAACCAGCGCGTGCTTGGTCAGCTCCGGGTACGACGTGCCGAGCGCGACCGGGCCGACGAGTTTCTCGCGCAGCAGATGCGAGTTGACGATTTTTACGGAGCGCGGGAACGCCAGAGTGAATTCGTTGAAAAAAGGAGCATCGAAGGTGCGGCGGACTCCCGGAACCTTGGTGAGCTCGGCGAGTGCGAAGCGCGCTTTCGAGAGATTTTGCTGCGCCATCTCGCGGAGTCCTTCTTTGCCGAGCAGCGTCAAGTGCACTGTGGCCGCGAGAGCGCAGAGGGCCTGATTGGTGCAAATGTTGGAGGTGGCCTTTTCGCGCCGAATGTGCTGCTCGCGCGTGGCGAGTGTGAGGACGAAGCCGCGGCGGCCTTCGAGGTCTGTAGTTTGGCCGGCGAGGCGCCCGGGCATTTGGCGGACAAACTTCTCGCGCGAAGCAATCACGCCGACAAACGGGCCGCCATAGCTAGGCGGCAAGCCGAAGCTTTGTCCTTCCATCGCGACAATGTCCGCTTCTGCGGGAGGGCGCAAGGCGCCAAGTGAAACTCCTTCTGTGATGGCGACGACGAGCAATGCGCCAGCCGCGTGCACGATTTCGGCAAGCTCGGAAACGGGTTCGACGGCGCCAAAGAAATTGGGCGACTGCGTAACCACGGCGGCCACATCATCGCGGATGGCCGATTGCAGCGCCTTTTGATCTAAATTGCCGCTTGCGTTGTAAGGAATTTCTTCCACTTGCAAGCCGGAGTTTTTTGCATAGGTGCGAAGCACATCGCGATACTCAGGATGCAGTGAACGGGCGACGAGCACGCGCGTGCGTCCCGTGA
This sequence comes from Candidatus Acidiferrum sp., assembly GCA_035602505.1. GTDB lineage: Bacteria > Acidobacteriota > Terriglobia > Acidiferrales > UBA7541 > Acidiferrum. The sequence continues at coordinate 25,297 of DATNMD010000028.1, read as the reverse complement.
TGCGCTCGGCCATGAGCACCGCTTCTGTGGTCGCAGTCGAACCGTCCCACATGGAAGCGTTGGCGACTTCCTGACCGGTGAGCTGGCACATCAAAGTTTGAAATTCAAAGATCGCTTGCAGCGTGCCCTGCGAGATTTCTGCCTGATACGGCGTGTACGAGGTCAGAAACTCGCCGCGCTGGATGATGGCGTCGGTGACCACGGAGCGCAAATGATTGTAAACGCCAGCGCCCCGAAAACTGGTGTAGCCGCGCGAATTCTCTCCGGCGCGCTCCGTGAAGTATTGGATGATTTCTGCTTCCGAGAATGGCCCTGGCAGATTTAGTGCTTGGCGCAGGCGATAGCGTTCCGGAATGCTGGAGAAGAGGTCATCAATCGATTCGGCGCCGATGGCGGAAAGCATTTCCTGGCGCTCAGCCGGACTTTTTGGGAGATAACGCATCAGGCCGAAGCTTCCTTGCCCTTATCGGCGACGAATGCTTCGTACGCGGCGGCATCCATCAGCGATTTGAGTTCCGCGGGATTGCCGAGGCGCACCCTGACGAGCCAAGCGGCATCGTGCGGATCGGAATTGATCTTCTCCGGCGCGTTCTGCAGATCGGCGTTGGCTTCGACCACTTCACCGGAAACCGGAGCATAAATGTCGCTGACCGCTTTTACCGACTCGACCGTGCCGAAAGACTTGCCGACGGTGATCTTAGCGCCGGGTTTCGGCAGCTCCACAAAAACGACGTCGCCGAGTTCGTGCTGCGCGTAATCGGTGATGCCGATGGTCGCCACGTCGCCCTTGACATCGACCCATTCGTGCTGGTTCGTGTAGCGATAGTTCGCCGGATACGCCATGCGTTGCCTCCTCTAGGACTCCCGGCTTACCGGGGCGCCGAACTGCTATTGCTTCAGACCGTTTGGGCCGTAGACGATGCCACCGATGGCGGAGGCGCCGCCTTTCGCACTCGTTTGTAAAACGGAGTCGGAACCACCTGAGCCTTGGCTCTTTGGCTGCGAATTTCGACGTAGATCGGCGTTCCGATCGCCGACATTGTGGGCGGGACGTAGGCGAGCGCAATGTTTTTGCCGAGCGTGGGGGAAGGCGAGCCGCTGGTCACCACGCCGATGGTCTCGCCGGCTTCATTGCAACAACAGTAGCCGTCGCGCGCGATCCCACGCTCAACCATTTCCAGACCGACGAGCGTGCGTGTCAGTCCCGCGGACTTGGCGCGCTCCAGAGCGGCGCGGCCGATGAAGTCGCCCTTTTCCATCTTGCAGTAGCGGTCCAATCCCGCTTCCCAAACATTGATTGTGTCGCTGATCTCGTGCTCGTAGAGCGCCATCTTGGCTTCCAAGCGCAGCGTGTTGCGCGCGCCGAGCCCGCAGGGAAGAATACCGAATTCGCGGCCGGCTTCCATCACTTTGGCCCAGACTTGCTCGCTGGTGGTTTGGTCGGAAGGCACATAAATCTCGAAACCGTCTTCCCCGGTATAGCCGGTGCGCGCGATCAAAACATTTTTCAAGCCGCAGACGCTGCCATGCGTGAACCAATAATTCTTTATCGAGCTGAGTTTTGCATCGGTCAGCTTTTGCAGCACGTCAACCGCGCGCGGGCCTTGGATCGCGAGCTGCGTGTAGGAGTCGCTCAGTTCTTCCACGACGCAGTCAAACTCTTTCGTGTTTTGCCGCACCCAATCGATGTCTTTCTGGCGTGTACCGGCATTGATCACCAGCAGATAATCGTCCTGGCCGAGACGATGCACAATCACGTCATCAACAAACGTGCCTTGCGGATACAGCATCGCGGAATACTGCGCCTGCCCAATGGCGAGCTGCAACGCATCGTTCATGCTGATGTGCTGCACCGCAGCGAGCGCGCCTCCAGGTGTGCGGCCAGAGCCGATGCGGATGTCGCCCATGTGGCTCACATCAAAAAGACCAACGCTGCCGCGCACGGCCTTGTGTTCCGCGACCAGACCGCCGCTCGACGGATACTCGACAGGCATGTCCCAGCCGCCAAAATTAACCATTTTCGCGCCCAAACGGCGGTGCAACGCGTTCAGCGACGTCTTGCGGGCTTCGCTAATAGTGGGCGAGTTGGCTGCTTCCATTCCGATGGCTCAGGGCAGAAATCGATACTAGCATGCACCCCTAAACGCGTCAAAGAAGCTCAGAGCGCAGACGAAATACGGCCGGTAACAATCAAAAATCGCCATCGGCAATGGCGAGCAGCCGAGTAGGCAACTCGCCGCATCGATAGAACGCGCGCCTTGCCGCGCGTCGCCATCGTCAGGTACAGTTTGCCTTGGAGGCCTCCATGCCCGGTCCCGTCATTTGCGTGATGTGCGACAAGACGGAAGAGCGCTGCTCCTGCGAAAAGTACTGCACCATCTGCAAAGGCCAGCACAACGTGCGTCTGGGCGCAGACGGGCTCTACTATTGTCCCGATTGCCGGGAAGCGTGCGACGTTCCCCTGGCGAACTCCCGTGGCCGCTGAAGCGAAAAGCATTCAGATGCAAATTGAAGCTGACCCACGGCTGGCCGCGGCCGCGGGAGGAGCCGCGCGTTATTTCGCGGATGCAGCGGGTCTTGAGAGCGAAGCCATTGCGCATTGGCAAACGGCCATCGTGGCCGCCTGTAACGAAGCGTTCGAACATTTAACACGCGAGCACCCGCGACTGGACCTAACGCTAACGCGCTTGGCGGACCGCTTGGAGGTCGCATTGTCCCGTGAGGGCGACACCGCGCCTGCCGTCGGGCTAGACACGCTGGTGGGCCTGGCGCCTCATGGCTCCGTTGTGCAAGGGAGGCAGGCGGGCAAGTCGCTGGTCCTGGGAGGAGTTGACCGCGTGCAATACGAGACGCAAGGCGGCATTGTAGTCACGCGGCTGACGAAATACATCAAGCCTGCTACCCCGCGCTGTTAGCGTCTTCTCGCGCGCTCGCTTTCCTTTACATCTTCAACGCGAATGTATTGTGCTTGATCAGTGAAGTCATCTGATCGTCGGTGAGCGTCATGTTGATGATGACGCGATCGCCCGACGGCGTGACGCGCGCCTTGTCGAGCATGTCCGCCAGGTCCGGATTTTCTTTGCCGGCCTGGTAGCGCTTATAGAGAAGGCCCGCCTGGAGCAACTGCGCCAGCGTATTGGCATCTTCGGTAGAACCGCAGATGGCCTGAAACTTTCCATCGATGCCGCTGCTCGCGCTCACGTTGATGAGCATATTTTGCATGCGGGCGACGAGCTTCGCGGCATCGGGAAACTGCTCGACTTCCGGCGCGAGCTGCTGCATGGCCAGCCGTGTATACGCCGGATTCAGCACGGCCCACACGATGCCGCTGCCGTTCGCCTCGTTGATCAGCGGGAAGAATTTGTCGTTGCGCAGGAGACCTTCTTCCGTGCCAAAACGCACTTCGACCATTTTCTCAAGAACCGAGCGATGCCCAAACGCTGCTGTGCTAGAGTCGATAAACAGGAAGAACAAGTCGCTGGGGCCGGCGCCGGTCCCGAAAGCGTAGAGCGTATAGTTGCGCGTTTTGAACGTAGGCAGCTTTTGGCGCTTGAAGTAAGCCTCAGTGGAGTCCGGATTGTAACTTCCCAGCGCGACGCCGACAATTTGCTCGCCGGTCGGAGCCGCGGCCGATCCCCCGCCTTCGCCCTTGCTCGTCACGCTCTCCGCAACCAGTCCCCAAGCGAGTTCTTCCACCTGCGTGTTGGGATCCACACCTGCTGAGGCGAGAAATTTTTCAAATTGGCGGAAACGATCGGGGAGCATCTGCTCCTGCAGTTGCGGGAACCACTTCATCGTGCGCGCTTTTTTCAAATCGGCGTAGGCGAACTCGCCGACTTCTTTCGGGAACAGCGCGATGATGTCCGTGCCGAGGCGGCTCGCGCGCGCAGGTTGCGGCGCGAGCAAAGCGGCAGCGCCGAATGCGAGCACTGCCGCCAGCTTGATAATGGCCGTTGCCGGCGAGGATGTCGCAGCCGCTTGATTGGACGATTTCATTTCATTCTCCTTACAAATCATGGAAACTGCGCGGGACTACGCGCTGATGGAGCGCGACGTTTCGCCCAGCCGCTCGCGCAGCGCCGCGCTTTTTGCTCGCATGGATGTTACGTAGCCCGCGTCAGCGATACTGTCGAGATTGATCTCCACGTTCGCCAAAGCCCCACGCGCACCGGCGGCGGCCATCAGCCGCGCCACTTCCAAGTCTGACTTCATGGATGCCGCGGCGATAGATGCAAGTTGTCCCAGGCGTTCGAAAAGCGCAACGCTGCGTTCGGCCACTTGCAGCGGCACGTCGACGGCGCCCCGCGTGGCCCGCTGGATGGCTGCTTCACGCAGGCGCTTTTCCTCGGCGCTCTCGTGCGGCAACTTACGAGCGGCCAAGACTGCGTCGTAGGCTTCTGCATCGCGATCGATCGCTTCCGCAAGCTCGTCGGCATCGCGCCGCAATTGATCGAGCACTTCGGAGAGCTGATTCACGAACGCAGCTTGCGATTTTTTCTTGCGCGAGAGTCCCGCAACCATTTGACCGAGCGACGCGGCGAGCGCTCCGGCCAGGGCGGACACGCTGCCGCCGCCGGGTGTTGCGGTTGGCGCAGCGACCGCTTCCAAAAACGGCTCCGCCAGGCCGGCCAGCTTGCCCTCCTTGGCGGCACGGTCCAAAGGCCGGCCCGTCAGCGCGGCCTGCAATCTGTTCTCGAAAACTTGCGCCGGGGAGAAATTCTCCACCTGCAGAAAATAATCCGCGGCCATCTCGATTGCTTTTTTCGGGATCAGGCCGACAATCTCGCTGCCCACGGGAATCGCCCCGTAGCGTGCCGCCTCCCGCTTCACCATTTCGTAGACGCGGTGCATGGGCGTCTGCTCAAAGTCGGTGAGATTGATGGAGACCTGCGCGAGATTGCGCGCTTTCAGCTCCACGCCCATCGACTTCACGTAGCGCAGTCCACCGGATGAAAAGCGTATGGCCTTGGCGATTTTATTGGCGATGCCCACGTCAGAGGTGTTGAGGTTCACGTTGTAAGCAATCAGGAATTTTCGCGCGCCAACGACTGTCGCACCCGCGGTCGGATGCAGCTTCGGTTCCCCGATGTCCGGCAGCCGATTGTGGTCGCGCTTCATCTCTTCGCGCAGCCCTTCAAACTGTCCGCGACGAATATTTTCGAGGTTGGCCCGCTCCGGGATGTTGGCGGCAGCTTCGTAAAAATAGACGGGGATGCGATAGCGCATCCAGATTTCCTCGCCCACTCGTCGCGCCAGCGCCACGCAATCCTCGAGCGCTACGCCTTCGATTGGGATGAACGGCAGCACGTCCGTCGCGCCAATGCGCGGGTGCATGCCGCTGTGCTTTGTCAGATCGATCAGCTCCATGGCCTTGCCAACGCCCAACAAAGCTGCTTCCGCGACGGCATCCGGATTGCCCGCAAGGGTAACTACGCTTCGGTTGTGATCGGCGTCCATCTCGCGGTCGAGCACGTAGACGCCGGGCACCTTGCTCATCGACGCGACGATGGCGTCCACCTTGGCCGCGTCGCGTCCTTCGGAGAAATTCGGCACACACTCAATCAATCGCTTCATCGAGCTGGGTCCTTAGCTTTGCGTCAACCTCATCATAGGAGATTTTTGAGAGGCCAGCCACTCACCTCTGTGCTTTCTGAAAAATAGGCCGCCCCTTTTTCAGGGTCATCCAGCATTTGTTTACGCCAAAGTAGTAGGGAATTTCCCGATAGTCTTCCACATCGAAAACTGCGATGTCCGCTTGCTTGCCGGTTTCAAGCGAGCCAATCTGCTTTTCCCGCCGCAGGGAATACGCGGCGTTAATAGTTGCCGCGGTGATCGCTTCCGCCGGCGACATGCGCAGTTGCGTGCAGGCCAGCGACAGGATCATCGGCATGCTCACCGTCGGGCTTGTGCCTGGATTGTAGTCGGTCGCGAGTCCCACGATGGCCCCGGCATCGATCAGCGCGCGCGCAGGCGCATACTGCTTCAGTCCGAGATGGAAATCGCAGCCAGGGAGCAGCGTCGCAACCGTATCTGATTTTGCCAGAGCGCGCATGTCCGCCTTACTGACTTGCTCCAGATGGTCGCAGCTTGCTGCTCCAAGCTGCACGGCCAACTGTGTCGCGCCCGTGCGTGTCAGTTGCTCCGCATGAATCCGCGGTGCTAGCCCATTTTTCTTGCCTGCTTCTAGAATTTTCTTGGAATCACCGCGGGAAAATGCGCCGCGGTCGCAGAAGACATCGCAGAATTCAGCCAGCTTTTCCGCGGCGACTTCGGGAATCAGCTTGTCGGTCGACAGCGCGACGTACTGCGCCACTCCGCCGCGCTTACTGCGATACTCCGCTGGAACAACATGCGCGCCAAGAAATGTCGACACGATTTCGAGCGGCTGCTCCGCGTTCAACTCTTTCTGCAAGCGCAGAATCTTCATCTCACTGGCGACATCGAGACCATAGCCGCTCTTCGCCTCCAGCGTCGTAGTTCCGTGCGCCGCGAATTCCCGCAACGCGGCGTGCGCGCGCTTCTTCAAGCTCTCGGACGTAGCCGCGCGCAATTTCTTCACGGAATTCAGAATCCCGCCGCCTTTGCGCGCAATTTCCTCGTAGCTGGCCCCCGCGATTTTCAGTTCGTATTCTTCAGCACGGCTGGCGGCGTGAATCAGGTGGGTATGCGAATCGACAAATCCAGGCAGCACCACCCGGCCGCCCAGGTCGAGTTTCTCTGCCGAGCGCGACTCAGGCAGCGATTCAATCTCTGAGCGCGTGCCGACCGCCGCGATCACGCCGTCGCGGATCAGCAGTGCGCCGTCTCCGAGGATGCCAAGATTGGAAAGCGCTCTGCCGCGGCGCGGTGCGCGCCCGCGAAGCGTCAGCAACTGCGATGCGCCAGTGATGAGCAAGCTGGAGGACAAGTCGCCAGTATTATGCCCCAAGTAGCACAGGCTTCAGCCTGCGCAGAGCGGCCAGCACCTCGAGGTTGTCAGTCTATGCCGTGGCGGCCTTGCCCTGATACGCAGGCACAAAAACGTCCTGCACGAATTTTTCGAACGAAGTCGGCGTCGTGTTCTCCGGTGAGCGTGGCTCCTGCGCCGCCACTACACCTTCATTGATTGCCTTGTACATCTCGATGAACTGACTGGCGGTTTTCGGCGGAATGCCCATCTGCATCAACACCTGCTGCACTTGCTCATACGGAAACTGTACGTAGCGCAGATCCGGTTTGCCAATGCCGCGCGCAATAATGGCAGTCGCTTCATTCATCGACAGGTCGCGCTCGCCAAGCAGTTCGCGGGTTTGCTTGCCGGAAAAATCCAGGTTCAGGATTCGCCGCGCGGCATAGTCGCCGACGTCGCGCGTCGCGATCATCGGCAGTTTCAGGTCGGGCAGCAGCGCGTGTCCGAAGATCCCCATATCGTGAATCATCCCGATCGCCGCCAGATTATTCTCCATGAAATATCCGGCGCGCAGGTGCAGCACATTCAAGCCGCCGATGGCGTTCAGTTTCTGCTCCGAAGAGTGCAGCCCCGCAATCGGCCCGGTGCCTTCAGGAACGTGCGCGCCGAAACTGCTCAAATTCACCGCATAGCGCAGGCCGGACTCCTTCACGGCCTTTGCGATTGCGTCACTCTCACGCTCCTGGTCCGCGCGATAGTCCTGCGAAGTCATGTTCGGCGGCAGCATCAAGTACGCCGCGCGCGCGCCGGTGAAAGCTTTGGTGAGCGCGGCGGCATCGCTCACATTCGCCGTAAACGCTTCCGCGCCTTTGCGCACAAGGCGCTTTAGCCGAGACGCATCGCGCCCCACGACGCGCACTTTCTCACCCTTCAATAGTAGGGAATTCGCGACTACCGACCCGGTGTGGCCGGTCGCCCCCAAAACTACGTACATGACAGCTCCCCTTGCTTCACACCCGGCACAGGCCAAATCCGCCAAAACTGTAACATAAGGGCGATACCGTTCGCGTTAGACGTCGGGTGATCTTACCCCTGGCTCTTGCGCATGGGTATTTTCACTCCAGCCTTCTCCGCGAACGCCTTCGCCTCCGGATAGCCGGCGTCCACGTGCCGCAGCACGCCCATTCCCGGATCATTCGTCAATACTCTTTCGATGCGCGCGGCCATCTCTTTGGTTCCATCCGCCACGGTCACTTGTCCGGCGTGCTGCGAATAGCCGATGCCGACGCCACCCCCGTTGTGAATCGATACCCACGACGCGCCGCTCGCCGTATTTACCAGCGCATTCAGCAGCGGCCAATCCGCTATCGTGTCAGAGCCGTCCAGCATGGCCTCCGTCTCACGATACGGCGAAGCCACCGAGCCGCAGTCCAGGTGATCACGTCCCATCACCACCGGTGCCTTGATTTCGCCGCGCGCCACCAGGTCGTTCAGCGCCAGCCCGAACTTGTCTCTCTCCCCATACCCCAGCCAGCAAATACGCGATGGCAGCCCCTGAAACTTCACGCGCTTCTGCGCCAGCTTGATCCAGCGGCTCAGATGTTCGTTGTGCGGGAACATTTCGAGGACGAGCTGATCCGTGCGCGCAATGTCCGACGGTTCGCCCGAAAGCGCCGCCCAGCGGAACGGGCCCTTGCCTTCGCAGAACAGCGGGCGAATGTAAGCCGGCACAAAGCCAGGGAAATCATACGCATTCTTGACGCCCTGCTGAAACGCGAACGTACGGATGTTATTTCCATAGTCGAAGGTCACCGCGCCCAGCTTCTGCAAGTCCAGCATGCCCTGCACATGTTGCGCGATGGCCGCCAGCGAGCGCTTTTTATACTCCTCGGGATTTTTCTTGCGTAGCTCCAGCGCTGCTTCCAGCGTCATGCCGTTCGGCACGTAGCCGTTCAGCGGATCATGCGCGCTGGTCTGATCAGTCAGAAGATCGGGCAGCACGCCGCGCTTAGCCAGCTCCGGAATTAAATCCGCGCAATTGCCCACCAGGCCGATGGAAGTCGCTTCCCGTTTGCGCACGGCATTCTTCAGGATGCGCAGCGCCTCGTCGAGGCTCGTCACCATCACATCGCAGTAGCCCGATTTCACGCGCCGCTTGATGCGCTCCGGGTCCACATCGATTCCCAGGAACGCCGCGTTGTTCATCGTCGCGGCCAGCGGCTGCGCGCCGCCCATTCCCCCCATTCCGCCGCTCACCACCAACTTGCCCGCTAGCTCGCCGCCAAAATGCTTCTTAGCCGCGGCCGCAAGCGTTTCATAGGTTCCCTGCAAAATGCCCTGCGTGCCGATGTAAATCCAGCTTCCCGCCGTCATCTGGCCGTACATGGTGAGGCCGGCGCGGTCCAGCTCGTTAAACTTGTCCCAGTTATCCCATTGCCCTACGAGATTCGAGTTGCACAGCAGCACGCGCGGCGCATACTCATGCGTACGAAAAATTCCCACCGGCTTGCCGGATTGCACCAGCAGCGTCTCGTCGCCTGCCAAGTCGCGCAGCGACTTTACGATGGCGTGAAAGCACTCCCAATTCCTGGCTGCCCGTCCCGTCCCTCCGTAGACAATCAGCTCCTGTGGCTTCTCGGCCACTTCCGGGTCCAGATTGTTCATCAACATCCGCAGCGCCGCTTCCTGTTGCCAGCCCTTACAGGAAATCTGCGTCCCGCGCGCCGCGCGAAACGGGCCCTTCGACAATCCGACCTCCGCCTTTTCGCCCGATGCCGTCACGCCCATGAATTTCACTCTCCGCGCCCATACTAACCCACGCCACCCCCTTTTGCATCCGCTCCCACTCCGGCCTGACTGCGCAACCCGCAGGTGCCGCCGTCTTCTTGCTTACAGTCGTGGCGATCGCGAGTGCCATCCCCGGCGCGCGAGTCTTGAGCATCGACCCGGCACGAACACTTCGCCAGGACTAAGAAACCATACGCCCGTCGTACTCCGAAATTTGTACTGACACGGTAATCATCGCTCTAGTAGACTCTTTTTGTTCAGAACTGCGCCTCGCCTCCGCGAGGCTCCCCCCACAAATCCCAAATCTAATCTTTCTTTCTGGAGACTTCCATGTCCACCAATCGCTCCAAGGACCGTTCCTCTTTGTGTTCCTTCACCTTTGCCGCGCCCACCAGCGCCCGCGTCATCCCGAGCGCAGCCTGCCTGCGCAGGCAGGCGAGGGACCTGTTTTTCGCCGTTGTAGTGGCGGGTCTTCAGACCCGCGATGGCCGCGAGCGCCCCTGTGCCATCCCGAGAGCAGCGAGGTCTCTGCCTTTCGCCGTTGTAGTCCCAAACCCTGCCCCTCGCCCAGCACGAATACATCAACGCCTACCGCACCAATTCCTGGCGCGAAACCATCCGCGAGTCCCACGAACAGTCCGCCGATCACATGGAGCCTAATCCCGAATCGCCCGATCCCGAATCGCCGGAACCCGAACCGGCCGCAGCTTCTACTCCCGCGACGCCATCGGATACATCTCCTGCCTCCGAATAGGAACTAATGGCTTGTCTAAGGGTGTATTATGAGGCCCGCAAAATCAGAGGTTTGGACTCCAATGGAGTATAAGAACACCGAAATCAAGCTCAACGTGCTAGTGAATTACTTTAACGAAGGAAGGATAAATCTTGCTCCGGTATTTCATGATCGTTCAGCCCCCACCCAAGGAAGACACGGATATGGGCAAGTATTTATTGTTATCCAGCAGGTAAACCACCGACGCTAAGAAAAGAGGCGATAGGCAAAATTATTTAAGGACATTTTAGCAACATTATGAAACATCGTGAAAAAACAGAATTTAAAAACTTTGACTTAGCGATGCAAGCAATTCTCGGCGGGGTGGCGAAGAGATATCGCGATGAGTTTTTCGTTACTGGCCGGGTGGCGCACCCCTTGATGTTTAAGGGTGCGGGGGTTGACGCTTCTGTCTCAGCTGGTTCCGTGCTCTAACCGATTTTCTACGATTGCAGATAGGGTTCGATGACTCCTGGGTCCCCGGCTCCGGGTGTATGATGCGCTCCGGCGCGAGTTGACGTCGCCACTGAACTCGGAAGTTGGCTAGCGGCCCGAGAATTCCGCCAACACGCGCCAATTGTGCAAATCTGGAGGCTAAGATGACCAAGCCCGTCTTCGCTGCTCTGACTTGCCTATGCGCCGTCTTACTCGCTGGTGGCGGGCAGGCAAAAACTCGAAATCCACAGTCCGGCAAGGCCGTGCTCGAAGCGTACGTGTCCGCTTGGAATCGGCATGATTTTGCCTCGTTTGACAAGCTGCTGACCGCGGACGCAATTCACGAAGACATCGCTTGGCCTCCTCAGGGATTCCGCGGTCAAGGACCAGCTCAAATCAAGGACTTCATGCGCACCATGATTGAGAGCCAGCCAGATCTCAACTGGCACCTGACCACAGTTATCGAAGCAGGCCCCGTGGTGGCTGCTGAGTGGACCTGGACGAGCACGTACACAGGGGACAGTCCAACTGGCCCCGTTGTGCGCAAACGAATCTCGGCGCGCGGCGCTTCCTTAGCAGTGATCGAGAACGGTCGAATCAAGCGTTTTTCCGATTACTACGACCTGGCGAGCGCTTTTCGTGAGGCACCGGCTAGTTCAGCCTCAAGCAAATAGGAGAATAATCCGCAGCATGGAGTGGAATTTGGCCATCTCCAGCCCATGCCTCCTGCGGCGGTCGGATGCATTTCCGGCCACCAAGGCAGGACTGAATCAGCTCTGACTAACTACCTTTAGAATCAACACTTGCAAAAGTGTATCAAAACAAAGCACGTTAACTCCCTTTAGAATGAACACTTATGAAAAAAGGGGGGAGGGGGGGGTCCAAGCCCGGTTTGGAGCGCGGCGGTCTTGCCGCCGCTTTTACGCCGTAAGCCCCGGCACCGCCCCTGTAGCGCAGGGCGGAGTCTGCGGAGCCCTGCGGATTTTCCAAGACAGAAGCTGAACGGCCGCCAGCGCTGCTGCACCGATACACTTCCAAGCCGAGGCACTCACTCCTGTCAACGACGGTGGAGCCTACGAACACAAACTGCAAGCTGAAAACAAAACTAAGAACTAAAAACTAAAAACTAAAAACTGACAACCGGGAACGCATTGCGCGCCCAAATTCGCTAGGGTAAAGTGGCGTTACGCTATGACTTACGGTACCCTCCCCTCGCGGTTCCTCAACGCCATCGACTCGCGCCCGAATCAGCGTGCGCAGATGTTTCGTCACGCCGACAGCAGTTGGGAATCCATTTCTTCCACGGAACTATTGCGTCGCGTCGCCGGCCTTTCCATGGCGCTGGTCGAACTGGGCGTGAAGCCGGGCGACCGCGTCGGGCTCTTCGCCGCCAACCGCCCGGAGTGGCACACCGCCGATTTCGCCATCAACGGCTCTGGCGGCGTCACTGTTCCCATCTATTTCAATGAGTCGCCGGACCGCATGACCTACATCCTCAAGCACTCCGGCGCGCGCGTGATCATTGTGGCTGGAGCGGAGCAACTGACAAAACTTTTGCCCTGCCGCGCGGAATTGCCTGAGCTGGAGCACGTCATCGTTGCCGATGGAGGCGCCGACGTACCGACAGAGTGCCTGCGCTACGAAACGCTGATCGCTTCCGCGGGCGGCGCCGAAATCGCCGCGTACCGCATGCGCGCCGCGCAAGTGCTGCCCGGCCAGCTCTGCACGGTTATCTACACCTCGGGCACCACCGGCGAGCCCAAGGGCGTGATGCTCACGCACAACAATATGTCGTCCAACGTAACGGACTCCTGCGCCACTTTCGATTTCCATGCAGCAACGGACACAGCTCTGTCGTTCCTGCCGCTCGCGCACGTCTACGGCCGCATGCTGGACTACATTTACATTTTCAGCGGCGTTAGTGTCGCCTATGTCGAAACCGTTGACCTCGTGCCGCAGGCCCTGCTCGAAATTCACCCCACGGTCATTGCCGCCGTGCCGCGTTTCTTCGAAAAGATTTACTCGAAGCTGATGGAGCAGGGAAGCAAAGCCACCGGAATCAAGCGCAAGCTGTTTGATTGGGCGGTCGACATCGCAAGGCGCGCCGCGCCATGGCGTACTGGCGCGAAGGGTGCGAGCCCGATCCTCAAAGCTCAATGGGCTCTCGCCGACAAGCTCCTCTATAAGAAGATTCGCACCGGAACAGGTGGAAAATTACGCATGGTCTTCTCCGGCGGCGCGCCGCTTTCCAAGGAGCTCGCCGAATTTTTCTGGTCCGTCGGCATCCCGATTTACCAGGGCTACGGTCTAACCGAGACCTCGCCCATCCTCACGTCCAACTATCCGAAAAATCGCAGCGGCAGTTCCGGACGTCCCATCCCCAATGTTCTGATTCGCATCGCGGAAGACGGCGAAGTTCTCGCCAAAGGTCCGTGCGTGATGCAAGGGTATTACAAAAGTCCGGAGGCCACGCGGGAAGTCATCACCAACGATGGTTGGCTGCGCACCGGCGACGTCGGCTATCTCGATGCCGACAACTATCTCTTCATCACCGACCGCAAAAAGGATCTAATCAAGACCGCAGGCGGAAAATTCGTCGCGCCGCAGCCCATCGAGAACGCGCTAAGGACGAGTCCATACATAACGAACGCGATGATCGTCGGCGATCAGAGGCGATTCGTAGTCGCACTCGTCGTGCCGAATGCCACGACCGTTTCCGCCAAACTTCAGGATCAGGGTATTCGCTTCGCCTCGCACGGAGAAATGGCCGCGCATCCTGCTGTGCGCTCGCTGATCGAAGGCGAAGTCAAGCGCCTCACCGCGCATCTCGCGCAATGGGAAACCATCAAGCGCTTCGCCCTGCTCCCAGACGATTTCACCTTCGACAACGGCAGCCTCACCTTCACCCTCAAGCTCAAGCGCCGCGTCGTCGAGCAGCAGTATCGCGACATGATTGACAAGCTCTACGAAGACACCCCTGAGACCGCGCCGGCGCGCGGGCGCGGTAACTAATAGGCAAAGTCTGAAGCCGATTTATTGCGCCGAACTAACCGTGGTAGAGGACGGTTTGTAAATGCTGGCGATGAGCGCACCGATCAGCATCCATTGCACTACGTTGCTGACCGCTATTTTCCAGGAAAGTTTCGCGCCCAGGTTCATGGTCACGAAATTGGTAATTGGGTGCACGCACGCCACCAGAATCCCGGCCATCAAGCCGAATCCCGCGCCTTGCGAGAGATTCGCTCCGCCCGGATAGGCCTTCGTGAACATGACAGCCAGCGTCAATATCGCCAGAAAAACGGAAGACAAGCCGACGGGTATGTACTTTTGAACAGTCTCCGCCGACCGGTACACGGCGGTGTACGGCGCGAAGTCTTTCCGAATCAGAACGCCTTCCACTATAAATCCGAAAATGAAGAAAACGACGGTGGCCACAGCAGCAGCAATAGCAATTCGCGCGTAGTTCATGAGGCTCCTTGGTCTGAGTTAAGCGGGTATTGGGCGGGAGCATTTCACCTGAAAACGTCGCGTGTCAAACGCAATGATGTCAAACAATTGTCACGATCTTGCGGTCAGCTCGAGGATCCTGCGCATCCCGTCGGCAAAATTGTTTTCTGCCGCAATCAGGCTTATGACCAGCCATCCTTCATTGACAAAATCAAAAAATTGTCCCGGATGAACGTAGACATCAGTCTGCGCCAAGAGCGCAATCGCCAGTTCCTCATCGGTTTGGACTGCCGGGACGCGCAATATCGCGTACCACCCGCCTTCCAATTCGAGCCGACTGCACGTTTTTTGCGCCGCGAGTCGCCGGTCCAACTCCGCCAGGTTCCCCCGAACGCGCGCCATCACCTGCTTCTGAAATCCATGCCGCTGCTCCAAGAACACCGGCGTCGCCAGTTGCACCGGAGCATTCGGAGAAAGATACGTGTCCGCGATCACCTCCAGCCTCTCCAGTGCCTGCTTCTTCAATTCTTCCGGCCCGCTGGAGATCACCCAAGCCATTTTCATCTGCGGCAACCCCGCAATCTTTGAAAGCCCGCTCATCGCAAACGTAAGCGCTCCCTGATTGCCAGCGAAGGTGATCGGCTTCGCATCGCCTAGCGCAAAATCCAGAAACACTTCGTCCGCGATCAGCGCCACCTCGCGCGCCGCGCAAAGCTCATTCAATTTCGCGAGCTCTTTCTCCTTAACGAAATGTCCAGTGGGATTATTCGGGTTGACCACGATCACGCCTCTTGTCCGAGCAGTGATCGCCTGCTGCAAGCTATGCAAATCAATCTGCCAGCCGTGGTCGTACACCAGCGGATAGCGCACCAGCTTCACATCTTGAATGTCCGCAAGAAAACCGAACAGCGGATAGCTCGGCGTGGGAATCAGCAATTCGTCGCCGGGATTGCAGAGCAGACGAGAAACGAAGGAATACGCTTCGCTTGTGCTGGTTGTCAGCACAATGTCCTCGGCGGAAACCACTGCGCCGCGAGTGGAGTAATACTCCGTTATCGCGAGCCGCGCGCTCTCCAAACCTTTAGGATTTGGCTCATAGCGCAGCGCGGCTGGATTCTGCAGCGCCGCAAGAATAACTTCGCTGCCGTACTCGAAGCCGCATTCGGTAGGATTCGAAGCGGTCAAATCATAGAGCCGCTTCCCGCTGGCGCGATGCCGCGCCAGCGCCTCGCTCAATCGATTCCCGGCAAGATTCCAATTCGTCCGCTCAGCAAACATCTACTCGGCATTTTCTCGTCGCATCGTTCACATCACCTTGCCATCCGCATCCATCAAACGCACTTCGCCCAAGTTCAACTCCCTTACGCCGGCTTCGATCTTCGCGCGGTCTCCCACCACCACCCAAATCATGTTGTCCGGATGCACGACGGCCTTCGCCGCGTCATTCAGGTCGCTAGTCTTCAGCGCGCGCACCTTGCCCGCAAATGTCTCGTAGTAATCGTCCGGCAAACCGAAATGAATCAAGTCCGCGATCGATTGCCCAACCGAATCAATCGTCTCGCGCGAACCCGGCAAGCTCAGTGTCTCATTCGCCTGAATCTTCGCGAGTTCTTCCGCGGTGAGCGGCCGATCCGATAGAATCGCGCGAAACTCCTTATTCATCTCCGCCATCGATTCCTTGGTCTTGTCCGTCTGCACCGGCGCAAACGCTATGAACGGCCGCTGCCCTCGCGCCGCCCAAAGCAAGCTCTGCGCTCCGTAGGACCAATGCTTGTCCTCGCGCAAATTCATATTCAGTCGCGCCGCAAAATTCCCGCCCAGTCCATTGTTCATCGCCTCAATCGCGATCTCCTTCGGGTTATTGGTTGGCGGCGCAACGTGCCCGGCAATGATCACGGATTGCAGCGCGCCTGGCTTGTCGACCAAGTACACTACGGACTTCGGCGCTTGTTGCACCGTCCCAACATTTTTCGCCGGCACTTTCCCGGCCTTCCATCCCGCAAACAATTTCTCCAGCTTCGGCGTCACCTCCGCAAGCGTAATATCGCCGACGACGATTAGCGTTGAATCGTTGGGCCGAATCCAAACATCGTGAAACTTGGCCAGATCCTCGCGCGTCATCTTCGCCACGCTTGCCGATGTCCCCGATCCCGTCAGCGGATTCCCGTACGCGTGCTGTGCGCCGTAGAGCAGCCCTGGAAACACGCGTAGCGCCATTTGCACCGGAGTGTTTTTCTCGCGGTCGATCGCCGCGAGCTGCAGCTTTTGCTGCCGCTTGAAATCTGCGTCCGGAAACGATGGGTTCAGAATCACGTCGGCAAAAAGCTCCAGCGAAGGATCCAGCTTCGACTTCAGCGCCGACAATCGCACGGTCGACATATCCAGATTCGAATTGGCGCGCAAATCCGCACCGAGCATCGCCAACTGGTCGCTGATCTCCAGCGCGTTGCGCGTCTTCGTGCCTCCGGTGAGCAGCGCCATGGTCATGCTTGCCGTCCCCGGCGCGGCAAATTCATCCGCCGCATATCCGGCATCGCTCGTCATCCACAAGCTGACCAGCGGCACCTCATGCCGTTCCGCCAGCACCACCTTCAATCCGTTCGAAAGTTTTGCGCGCTCCAACTTCGGCAGCTTCAGCGTCGGAGGCGTGCCGATCTCCGGCGCCTTCGAACGATCCGCGCCCGCCGCCGCCGTTTTGTATTGCGGGAAGGGAAGCACTTCCAGGATGTAGACGCCGTCCGCCAGCCAGCGATTCGCCGCCGCCTTCAAATCTTCGGCCGTCGCATCTCGCGCCAGCTTCAGCGTGGTCTTGTACGCATCCGCACTCCCGCGAAAGACTTCGCTCTGCGCCAGCCGGTCCGATTTCCCGCCGAACCCTCCGATGCGCTCGACGCCGCGAATAAAGTCGGCGTCGTATTGCGTCTTCACCCGCTGCAACTCTTCGGCGGTCGGGCCGTCCTTCAAAAATCGCGCCAACTCTTCATCCAACGCTTTCTCTACTTGAAGGAGCCCTTGTCCGGGCCGCGCCGTGGCCTGCACGCGGAACTGCCCGCCAATCTCGCGCAAATCCACAAACCCCGCGGCGTCCGTCGCGATTTGGTCGTCGTAGATCAGCCGCTTGTAAAATCGCGATGTCTTTCCGTTCGTTAAAATATCGCTCACCAAATCCAAATAAACGCTGTCCGCGTTTCCGTACTCAGGAATATTCCAGACCTTATAAATCCGCGCCTGTGGCACGCGATCCTGCACCACTTGCCGGTGCGATCCGGTCATTTTCGCAACCCACACTTGTTGGTGGCCCACCGGCGGCCCCGCGGGAATATTCCCGAAATACTTTTCTACCTTCTCTTTCGCCGTTTTCGCGTCGATGTCTCCCGCCATCACAATCACAACGTTCGACGGCCCGTAATACGTCTTGAACCATTCCTTCACATCGTCCATGGCCGCCGCGTTCAAGTCGGCCATGTCTCCGATCACTGTCCACGAGTAGGGATGCCCTGCCGGATACGTATTCTGCGTAATCAGTTGCCGCGAAACTGCGTACGGCTGGTTCTCGCCCTGCCGCTTTTCGTTCTGCACCACGCCGCGTTGCAAATCCAGCGTCTTCTGGTCCAGCGTCAGAAAGCCCATGCGGTCCGATTCCATCCACAGCGTGTAATCCACCGCGGACGTCGGCACATTCTCGAAATAGTTCGTGCGATCGTTGTTCGTCGTGCCATTCAAATCCGTAGCGCCAATGCGTTCCATCGCCTCAATGTAGCTGCCCTTCGCATGGTCGCTGCCGCCAAACATCAAGTGCTCGAACAAATGCGCAAAGCCCGTCTTTCCCAGCTTCTCGTTCTTCGACCCCACGTGGTACCACGTGTTGATCGCCACAATCGGCGCCTTGTGGTCCTCATGCACAATCACCGTCAGCCCGTTATCCAGCACAAATTTCTGGTACGGAATCTCCACGTCCTTCGTCTGCGCAAACACCCCCGCGCCAGCAGCAAGCATCAGCACCGCCGTCAAACAACCCGCCACCCAAATCCTCATCGCGAACCCTCCACCCAAAAGTAAGCACAGAAGTGTACTCTCCTCCGCGTCCTCTGTGCACTCTGTGGCGGAGGCGGTGATCCGTCAGTTTCCGATTGGTGCGTTACACGTGCACCCCGAACCGACGTTAACTTTTGTAGTCCTTTACGCGTCTTTGGTTCAGACTAATGCGGTAGTCATGGCTCCTAAAGGCCTAAAGGCAGCCAGCCGGAGGTCCTAACATGCGGATGGCGCTTGCAGTTTTGCTTACTTTTTTAGTGATTCTGAGCATCCCTACGCTGCTAGCGAAAGGAAATACAGTCAAGATCACAATCAAAGGGGCTGACCACAAAAGACCGATCGAAATCTCCGACCCCAAAATTCTAGCGAATTTCCGAGTGTGGACAGGTCCAGGAACGAGTTCCGCCGACAGGCAGGGGCTCATCATCGATTGGTCTCAAGGTCCGGTCGGAGAACCGCCCCAGACTCTTCGCAGGTATCAAGTCTCGTTCCACACAGCTCCAAATGAGCAAATCGTTTACGTGGTCTCTTACGCGTTCAGTCCCGGTGCTGGGCAGGGTTATGTATATGTGCCGGGCGAATCCGATGCATGGTACGGACTCAATGTGCGTTCGATTTTCCGCGGAGTAGAGCGCAAGTGGTTTCGGGCATGGAGCGCTTGGGAGCGCGTAGCAAGACCGCTTATCGAGCAAGCGGAACTAACGATCTAACAATCGAAAACCGCGACACTATTGCTGAACTGTCCCGCTACCTGAAATCCTTTCATCCGTTCTAAAATCATGGTGAGGTTCACCATGTCTGACTTACTCGTAATCGCTGGCCGTGCCTTTCAATCTCGCCTCATCGTGGGTACCGGCAAATACCGCAGCTTCCAGGAAATGGCGCGCGCCCACGCTGCCTCCGGCGCGGACATGGTCACGGTCGCCGTCCGTCGCGTTAATCTCACGGACCGCTCGAAAGAATCGCTCCTCGACTTCATCGATCGCGAAAAAATGTTCATCCTGCCCAACACTGCTGGCTGCTACACCGCCGACGAAGCCATCCGCACCGCGCGCCTCGCTCGCGAAGTTGGCCTCTCCAACTGGGTCAAGCTCGAAGTCATCGGCGATCAGCAAACTTTGTTTCCCGATACGGAGCAGCTCATCGAAGCCACTCGCGTCCTCGTAAAAGAAGGGTTCGTAGTCCTTCCCTATACCAACGACGATCTGATCGCTGCCCGCAAGCTCATCGACGCTGGTGCCGCCGCCGTAATGCCGCTCGCCGCGCCGATCGGTTCCGGCCTCGGCATCCAGAACGCATCCAACCTCCGCATCCTCCGCGAACGCATCACGGAAGTCCCGCTAATCGTCGACGCCGGAGTCGGCACCGCCTCCGACGCCGCGGAAGCCATGGAGCTAGGCGCCGACGCCATACTTATGAACACGGCCATCGCCGAAGCGCAAGACGCCGTCCTCATGGCCGAAGCCATGCGCGACGCCACCAGCGCCGGCCGCAAAGCCTACCTCGCCGGCCGCATGCCCAAGCGCCTCTACGCCGCCGCGTCCAGCCCGCTCTCCGGCGTCGTGCGTTAATCCTCACCGCCCCCACCAAAAGCCGCAGAGCTACGCGGATTCCACCCTGCGCTACACTTCCCAGCCCGTCGCACAAGCGCGGCGCGTTTGCTGTCCCGCTTTGTGACACAATGCAGCTGGGTTTCCTCCTCGTGTCGCAACTTCTGCAGCTTCGTCGGGGGTCCGCTATGCCTGCAAAGAGAAAATCTTTACGTGGTAAGGGCGCTTCGGCACCCACGTTCAACCACGCGATGATCTATTCCAGAGATGTTGGAGCGGCGCTTGGGTTCTACGCTGACACTCTTGGATTCAAGCTCCTCGAAAACTTTCAGCATGAAGGCAGGAGCGTCTACGCTCGCCTCAAGTCGGCTGGCGGCAATACGACCATCGCTTTGCATGCGGTCGCGCCGGGCGATGAGCTGCGCACGGGCGGCGTGCGTTTGTACTTCGAAGTGCGAGACCTGGAGCGCTTCTGCGAGCGCCTCGAATCCATTGGCGTCCGATTCTCACAGAAGCCCAAGCAAATGCCTTGGGGATGGAAGCACGCCTATCTGAACGATCCTGACGGTCATGAGGTCAGTCTGTACTGGGCTGGCGGCAAACGCCTTCGCCGTAGTACTTAGCGAAGCAGAACTTGCTTTCAAGACACTGCAGAAAAAGCCGCAGGGCTGCGCGGACTCCGCCTTGCGCCACAGGTTGCTAGCGAAACAATATCGCGGCTCTATCGCGCCGGCACACCCACAACTTCGGCCGGCTGAACCACGCCAACCTTGTTCACCCCGCTGCATGCGATGTACACGCGACCATCGGGGGTCGCCACCATATTGCGCACCGTTCCTCCGCCCGACGGAATCGCCGCTCGCGCGAACTGCTCGGTCTTTGGGTCAAACCGCACCATCGTGTTCGGCTTCACGCCCGATTCGCTGTACCACACCGCTGCGTCCGGCGTGATCGCAACTGCATACGGTGCGGAGCTCGCTCCTCCCGGCGACGCCCACATCTTCACCGCGCCGGTCACGGGATCGAGCCGCCCCAAATTCCCGCCTTCGTAATCCGTGAAATAAATCTTGTCTTCCGCGTCGATCGCCATGCGCCGCGGCCGCGCCCCTTCCGGCAGCTTGAATTCGGTAATCGCCATGGTCTGCGGATCGATCTTGGCCATTTTGTTGGTGCCGAATTCGCAGAAAAACGGCACGCCTTTGCTGTTGATGGCAATGCCGTACGGAAGCGCGCGATTTCCTTGCACTGCCTTCAAATCGATTTTCCCCGTATGCGGATCGAGCCGCCCCACCATGCTTCCCACCTGCACGGTAAACCACAAAATTCCGCGCGCATCGAACACCGCGGTGTGCGGATCTTCGGCCTTCGCGTCAGGCATCTTGTACGCGGTCACGTTGCCGCTTTTTGGATCGAGTTTCCCGATGTATCCCTGCGCGTTTCCCGTGAACCAGATGTTCCCGTTCGAATCGGCGACCAGCCCGTGCGGACCCGAATCCTCAATCTTCAGCACATACTCCTTGAAAGCGCCGCTTGCCGGATCCAACCGCCCCAGTTTGTTCTGCAACTGCTCCGTAAACCACAACGAGCCATCGGGAGCCATCGCCGGATCGTGCGGATGCGCCCCCTTCGTCGGCACATCCCACTCCTTAATTGTCACCTTGAGTTCGCCGACAGCGGCTCGTGGTACAGCCCTAGTTGACTCACTCGCTCGCGCATCCGCGATGCGGGCGCGAGCCACGCTCCGTATTACGGGCTCGACGCCAACCAACAGAACCGCACTGCCTAGGAACAAACCCGTCAGAATCGTCATCGTTCGACTTGTCATCTGCAACCTCCTAGTCACCGCCCCGCCAACGACCCGAGCAATACGCTAGCTCCATTCCAAAAAATTTGCACGCCAATGCACACTAGCAAGAACGACGACAGCCGCATGATCACGCTCATCCCCGTCGCGCCAAGCAACCTCGCCAACCGGTCCGCAAATCCGTAGCACAAGAATACGCTCAGCGCGATCAGCACCGAACCAATTACCGCGCCCAGGATCGCCAGCAGATTCTGCGGCAGGTGCCGCGGAGCATTCGCTCCCAGTGTAATCGCCACGGAAATCGATCCCGGGCCCACCGTCAGCGGCAGCGTCATCGGGTAAAACGCGTGGCGGAAAATGTCCTCCGGATCCATTTCGCGGTGCGCGGTTCCCCGGTCATCCTCTTCTTTTTGTTTCAGCAATGACCATCCCGTCGAAATCACAATCAGCCCGCCGCCCACCTGCACCACGGGGAGTGAAATCCCGAAAAATGCCAGCACGTGCGTCCCTATCAAAAACGACGCAATCAGCAAAATAAAACTATTCATCGCAATCCGCTGCGACAGCATCCTTCGAGCCGGCGCCGAATACTCCCGCGTGAGCGCCAAAAATATCGGGCTGCCCCCCAGCGGGTTCACGATAGGGAATAGCGCGCTAACGACCAAAATCGTAGTCTTGACCGCTTCGAGCAAACTTACGCCTCCGTTTTGCAGCGCCGAGTTTATCTCGCACGCTCTCCAAGCGCCACACGCGGCGATGGCCCGCAGCCACCGTGCGAGCGGAAGCTGGCTCGGCATCCGCTCACCACAGAAACTAAAGGACTTGCGATGACGCTTTCGTCGATTAGGTCATGTTCACGCCCGGCCTGCCGTTAGGGTATTGACCCGATTGCCTCGTGGGAGGCCCTTGTATATTCTACTTTCGCGAAGCGTGCAGCCTCACCCCTCAGGGCTGCGGAATTGAAAGTGAATATTGAGAATTCTTATCGTTGACGACCATGAAGCTTTACGGGCGGGTGTCCGCACGGTCCTTGAATCTCGCGGCATCGAAGTCTGCGGCGAAGCCACGAACGGACAGGAAGCTCTTGAAAAGGCCGCTCAGTTGCGCCCTGATCTGGTCATCCTGGACATCACCATGCCGGTTCTGGATGGTTTCAGCGCCGCGCGAGAAATTACCAAACGCCTCCCAGGTGTCGGGATTCTCCTGTTGTCCATGCACGAGAGCTCCAGCATGGTGAATGTCGCCAAGTCCTCGGGCGCGCGTGGATATGTGGCGAAAAGCGAAGGCATTGCCCGCATACTCAAAGCCGTGGACGCCATCGCGCAGAACAAAACCTTCTTTCCCAATTAGCTCGCCGGAGCGGCCCCCACGCGGCGCGCCCGGTTCGTCTGTTCACACTCTGCGATCACGTTTCTAAAGGATTTCTTTTATCTCTGGGTACTTACCGTTCCGAAATGCAAGTGTTTACCGGATTGTCGAATTTCTACGTCGCGGTAGTGTCGCTATAGCGGGCGCCGGATCGGTCCTTCATTCATTCGCTTGCGAAACCGAAAGGGTAAATGAACCTCCGGCGCCCCTCCAAACTAGACCCATGAAAGCAATTCTGGCACCCCTTCCACCAAAGCTCAGCCGATCCTATGTTGCGGAATCAAGGATCATTTTCTGGAACCTGCTCATTACGATAGTGCTGTCGAGCCTTCTGCTTATCGCCTATTTGAAAAAAATCCTTTTTGATTTTTAGGCGGAGCCGACTTTATTTTGCCTGTGCGACAGCGACACGCGCGGCCGCTCGCTCTTGCAACTGCACACGGATCCCATTTTTCGGCCGGAGCGTGATGCTCGCCAGCGGCTCGATGCGCTGACTTGGCGCCAGCCGCATACGAAAGCGCTGCGCGATGGTGGCGAGCAGCAGCGTCGCTTCCATCATGGCAAAACCTGCGCCAATGCAAACGCGCGGGCGCCGCCGAAAGGGAAGTACGCAAAGCGCGGCAGCTTCGCCGCTGCTTCCTCGTTCCAGCGGTCCGGGTGAAAACGTTCGGGCTCGCTGAACCAGCGCGGATCGCGCTGCGTCACCCATTGACTCAGCACAATATTTGCGCCGGCGGGCAAGATGTACTCGCCGACTTCAAACGGCTCCTCCGTCCGTCGGAAAATTCGCCACGCCGGCGGGTACAGCCGCAGGGTCTCGCGGATCACTCTGTCTGTGTACTGCAACTTCGGAAGATCGGCGGCGGATGGCAGGCGTCCTCCGAGCACCGCGTCGAGTTCCGCGTGCAGTTTTTCTTCTACTTCCGGATGCTGCGCCAGCAAATACCAGGCCCAGGATAGGTTCAGGGCCGTGGTCTCATGTCCCGCCAACAGTAGCGTGATCACCTCATCGCGAAGCTGCTGGTCGCTCATCGAATTGCCATCATCGTCGCGAGCCGTCAGCAGCAGCGTGAGCAGATCCTTCGCGCCGCCCGCGCCTTGCGCTTGCCGTTCCGCCTCTTGCGCGCGGCTATGGCCACTCTTGAGTTTTTCTCTTCCGCGCGCGCTCAACCTGTATACAACTTCGTCCAACTTCTGCACCGCCCGATAGTGACGCGCACGCGTGGGCGTAGGGATGCCAAGAAAAAACGCAATGGAATGGAAGCCTGAAGAGCTCACCATGATGGCGTCCAGCGCCGGTTCGATCACCCGCATGCTTTCGCCCAGGTCGCTGCCAAAGAGTGAGCGCAAAACGATCCGCAGCGTGACATTCATCATGTCGTTGTGGATGTTGCGAGTCTCTCGGTTCTGCCATCCTTCGAGCAATCGCGCGGCTTCCTCCGTCGTGATTTCGGAGTAGCGCATAATGCTTTCGCGGTGAAAGGCAGGATTGCTCAGCCGCCTTTGCCGCCGCCAAAACTCGCCGTCGCTGGTGAGCAGTCCATTTCCAAACAGTTCCGGGTTCGCGCGCGAGGTAATCCCTTTCACGAAGTTGCCAGTCTTTCCGAGCAAGACCTGTTCGATGTGCTGCGGGTGAAACAACACATAAAACTGAAAGTCGAAGAAGTGGTAGTAGACAATGTCGCCATAGTCTCGGGCCCAGCGCGTGAGCGTCTGGGTCGAATCGCGGCTGGCCATGAACGAGGTGCCCACAACCGGAAGCCCTCGCGGTCCAGGCGGTCGCCTTAGCGGTAAATTGGTTGCGGTGGCGGGCATGAGCAGGGAACTCATCATACTCCAGAAAAAAAGTGACTTGTGGACGCCGAGGAAGGGGACACCCCGGGGCAATATTGCATGGTTGTGAATGGACCAGGGGGTGCGAGCGGAGAAAATCCCAAAAACTTTTCTGGCAGAGTTTATGTATAATCGGGCGGGCAGATAAATCGGAGCGGGCGTCGTACAATGGCAGTATAGAAGCTTCCCAAGCTTCGGACGTGGGTTCGATTCCCATCGCCCGCTCCAAAAACCTCCGGTCCGGCCCGGACACATAGGTAACAGAACGTACCGGCTACATGGGTAACACTTTGGGGCCAAACGGATTGTCGAGAGGCTGCAGGGTTTTTTCCTCCAGGTCAACGTAGCCGAGATCGTAATCCATAAAGCTGACCAGC
>DATNMD010000027.1:0-270728 GCA_035602505.1 Candidatus Acidiferrum sp. | reverse complement strand
ATTCACCTTTGAGCGCCTGCCATCCTTTTGGAGGCGTTGGCAGGCTTCCAGCCAGGTTGGCACTGCGGCGTTGTCCTGGGTCCAATGGACGACCGCGGCTTCGTCGCACCACTCGACCAGCTTTCGCATGGCCTTCCCGTGGGTGCCGGAGGTCAGGAAGCTCTTCATGGCCGCTTCGCCGGTCCAGAGGGTGATGGTCCAGAAGGTGTTCCGCCGCTCCCGAAGCAACTTGGCCGCGAGATTTCCTTCGGCGCGGGACGCCTGCCGCGCAGAGCGCAACGCGCACCACGCAAACATCGGGAAGAAGCGCCAGGACCTCAGCCGCAGCCGAGTAATGGAGACCAGAGGCATCTCGTAATTGTAGCAAGTCAAAACGCGCACGCTTGAGAGGCACGAGCATGCGGCACCCAAAGGCCTCTCCGCGCCCACGTCTGCCCCACCCGCCCGGCCTCTTCTTTCTCGCAACGCACGTTCTTCGTGGTGCTGTACGAGGACCCCACGCTACGGCGAACCTTCGGGCAAGACTACGATGCCTACTGCCGCCAAGTCAGCCGCTGGTGGCCGTGGGTAGGAACCGCGCATAATTCGCATGCCGGCTAACCGGGCAGCCTCGACGAAGCGTACGCCGCCAAGTCAGGCGATCGTGGCCCAGGGTACGAACGGCGGATGATTCTGACGCGCCTAACAAAAATTACCAGACAGGCGTATACTAGCATCTGGTTCTGTCCCCTTTTGCTTAGGGGTGTCTTATGTTCAACCGAATTCGGTATGCCATCAAAGTCCTATCCTACCGTTCGCCCGAGCTAAGTCCCTACGATCAGCCCGATATCGTCTTCGAATCGGAATCTCCGCAAGAAACGACGAAATTGTCCAAGACACTTGGCTCGTTCGTAGAAGTCATGTTGGTGTCTGTCGCCATCGGTTTCATCACCGGCTGGGTTTATCGATTAATGCCAGGGAAAGGGCACACAGGGATTGCAACTATTACTGGAATCGGGGCGGCCTTGCTTGCATTTTTGTCTCAGCGCGTCATCGCTGACCTGGACTATCGACTGCGTCTAAAGCTCAGGATTGGTGACAAACTAGCTCCCTACCTCGGTCACAAAATCCTACGAACGGTTCGCACGCTCCGGGGTTAGGGCGACTTGACGCAGAAAGTAACTATGTCAACGGGTCCGCATGGGACGACTGCGATTACACCGCCTGTGACAACCCAACAGAAGGTAAAAGTTTGGATGCAGGTAGTTGTGAGTCTGCTGGTGTTGGTAGTTGGCCTCCTCATTCTCACGTCGCCCCATAGGATCTTTCCGAGCGGTTTTGACGAAAGCACTAAGCGCTGGGCAGCCGGTTGGATTGGGGCAGTGATCGGCTACTGGCTTTCCTAGTCATCTGGGTTGCACCGTCCATGGCAGGCAGTGTGGCCAAAGGATTCTTATTGCCGCAGTCGCAATGGCGCACGCTTGTGTATGGTTTTCAACTAACTGAGCGCGCGAGCCGCTGACGCTTCTGGGCTATGCCGGCCTCTTCTTTCTCGCAACTCATGTCTTTGTAGTCGGCTAGAGGAGCTCGCAAAGAATGCGGCACCGGCTATTGCTCCTGTTGGGTCAGTTTACCATCCGCATGCGCCAAGAAATTCGCCGATATCTCGAAAAGGGTGTTCGTGAACCCGGTCATAAGCTCCTTCGCTCGAGGACGCCTAGTTCGCTTGGCCTGCCGGAAATCAATATCCATTTCATGAGCTATCTGATTGCGCGCCTCGAATATCAAGGAGAGATTCCTCGTATCATTGCATATGTCACTCGATTTTATGTTGAACGCTGCCGCCACGCGCAGGAGTTCCTCGGTGGACTGCAGGCTCCCTCCAGTGAGGTCAGCGACAAACTGAGCCATTAATCGCGCTCGGGGTTGGGGGTCGCCGAGCGTGTCGGCCAAGAAACGCCTGTCTATTTCATCGGCCCTTTTGAGCCGGCGTTCAATGAACTGCTTCAGCATTTGAGTAGCCCCGGGATCTCGTTCGATCACCCTGGGCAGTGCATCTGTGACAAGCTGTTTAGCCATTGAGTCCAATCCCGCCGCCGCGAACGTCAACATAGCCCGAAGTAGGTCCTGCTCTTCGTCAGTCGGCATCCCTTTTGCTCCCCTGTCCCGTCTTACTATCTCAAATATGTCCAAGAATGAACTTGCCGCATCATGTGCGTTGCAGAGTATGGAATACGCGTTCTCGCATTCCTTGGATTTCGGTTCTGGCGGAAAATGCTGGAATCGAGTGGGCATTCAGCGACCTGTTTTGCCTATTTTTCCCCAGGGATTTCGATGTCCTCAGCACCTGCAGGCAACGGTGAATAGCCAGCATAGCCGGGATAACCTGGATAGCCGGGATAGCCTGGATAACCTGGATAGCCAGGGTAGCCCCGATACGGTACGTAGTTCAGTCGATAAATACGGTTTCCGGGAAAGATTGTGCCTAGATACACGCCACTCGTGTCTACAACGTAGTCATCGTCCCAAGGCAACCAGCCGATCCAGTCCCCATTTGTATCGTAAACGTATTTGCCTTTACGGAACGCAATCCAACCGCCTGAAGAGTCAAACAGGAATTGAACGCGGGCGTTCATAGAATTGCAACGGCAGAGTATCACAGGCGCTTCATATCAGCCGCTGCTGGCGTCGAGTGAAGCTTCGCGGGGTGAGGCGATGGGCGCAGGGCGAAGAACGCTTTGTGGGGATTTTTTCGGGCGGAGGTGGCGGTTTTCGGTTCTGGATGGGGAGAGGAGCGGAGAACCTGGGCCTATACCCGAGAGCGAAGTCAGCGACCCTGGCCCGTTGCCACAGACCGGTCCATCGCTTTGGCATATTCCGAAGCGAATAGCGGATTATCTGGATATTGCTCGCTCAATTCGCGGAACAATCTTTGCGCGAGGGCATCCTGCTTTTCACGGCGCGCGGCGAGGGCCAGGATAATTTTGGCGAAGGGCCGGAGATAGCGGCCGTTTTCCGCGGTCTTGGCGACTTGCTCCATGCCGAGCTTTTTGTCACCGTGAATTCCCCCAAACCAGAGCGCGAAGCGGGAACCACCGCTCTGGGACCCGATAATGTAATTGGCGATGCCGGGTGCGATGTACGCGTCTGTCGCGTCCGGATGCTGCTCCAGCAATTGCTTCGCATAGCCATTCGCTTTTTTCATGCGCTTCAAGCCGGCGAGATGCTTTTTCTGAAGAATCGATTCCGCGTCCGATTCCATTCCGGCGGCCAGCGTCAGCGCAAGTAGGGCTTCTCCGTCCTTGGGATTTGTTTTCTGGCGCTCCCTGGCAAGTTCGCAGGCGCGAGCCACAGCATCGTGAAAATGGCGCATGCGCCCCGGATCCGGGCTGCCGTCAATGCCGTGCAGGAATTTCTTTTCGTTCAGGAAAAAATCGCTGGTCAGCACGCCTTGGCGGGATAGCTCCTCAAAGAGATAGCTGGCGGCGACGGCTACCTCACCAAAAGGCTGTTGCGGATTGCGGGATTCCCAGTTTGCGAAACCTTCGCGTGCTTCCGCGAACTTTTGCTGGTAGAGGAGATCGAATCCGGCGCTGAGCTCCGGCACGGTTGTGAAGGACGGGGAGCCGGCGTCTGGCGCTTCCCGCGCAAAACCGGCGATTGGGCTCAACAGCAGTAACACCGCGAGAAAATATGAGTGACGGAGCATTTATATATTACCAGCCTCCCATAGCCAACACTGAGGAAGCAATAGCTGTGCCAGAGGCTGGAGGCGGCGCAAATGACTAGGATGCGGTTGGGAGAATTGGGGATGCGTCTAGCTGACTCCTTTCTTAGCCAGGTCAGTGGTCATGCGAACGTGTCGGAGCGTTGGCACTTTGTCCGTTCGACTGGATGAGGCGAAGGCTGCATGACGCATCCCGTAAGAGCATTCGGGACGCAGGAAGCTCGCCTCTGGGGCTTCGGAGAAAGAGGCCTGCGGGCATTTGATTCACGGCCGGCTCCCGTCATTCAAGGGTTGGTGTATGCTCGTGGCCTGCTGCGCACCCATGATGGAAATTTCCGGCCGAATCGCAAAGGACCGTGTGGCTTTGAATTCGTCGGCCGCAACGACAGAGGAATCCAAATGAGATGGAAGAGAATTCTGATCGCAACATGCATTTTCGTCTGCTGTACGTTTTCCGTTGCAGGCCAAGACCTGGCCAAATTGAGCCGCCCAGAGGACAGTGGCTTCTCTACGGAACGGCTGGCTCGGATCACCAAGTTCTTCCAAGGCGATGTTGATAAGGGTGCGATTCCCGGAGCAGTTTTGCTGGTGGCTCGCGATGGTAAGGTCGTCTATCTCCAAACGGTCGGCTATCAAGACCGCGAGAAGCGCACGCCGATGAAGGCCGACGCGATCTTTCGCATTGCCTCGATGACGAAACCCATCACGAGTGTGGCGGTGATGATGCTGGCCGAGGAAGGCAAAATCGACCTGCTGGCGCCGGTGACTCAATATTGCCCCGAGTTCAAGGACGTCAAGGTTGGCGTCGAGAAGACTGATGGCAGCACCGGCAAACCAGCGCTCTCGTTAGAGGATGCCCACCGCACGATAACTGTTCAGGATTTGCTTCGACATACTTCGGGCTTGGTCTATGGTCCGTTTGGCAACTCGCTCGTGCATCAAGCGTATAACAAGGCCAATCTATTTGACGGCAGTCAGACTTTGGCGGAGTTCGTGACCAAGTTGTCAAAACTCCCGCTGGCTCATCAGCCGGGTAGCGTTTGGGAGTACGGGATGTCGACCGACGTGTTGGCGCGGATCGTCGAAGTGGTTTCCGGAATGCCGTTCGACCGGTTCGTGGAAGCGCGCATCACCGAGCCCTTGGGTATGCATGACACGGCTTTCTACTTGAGTGCGGCGCAAAGCTCCCGCCTTGCCGAACCGCAAGTTGATCCTGCGACTGGCCGGCGGCCTGGCGCGAGCAGTGCTGAGGATCTCACGAAGGAGAAACAGAAGTGGTTCTCTGGGGGTGGTGGCCTGCTTTCGACCGCCTCTGATTATGCGCGGTTCTGTCAGATGCTCCTGAACGGGGGCGAACTCAATGGCGTTCGCCTGTTGTCGCCGAAAACGCTTACTGTGATGACTTCGGATCAACTCCCGCCAGGCATCCCGCGCTTCGGACTTGAAGATCTGGCGCCGACATTGGAGATGGGACAAAGTTTCGGGCTGGGGTTCGCTGTTCGCACCGATGCGGGCCATAGTCCTGTTTCCGGCTCGCGCGGCGATTACTTTTGGGCGGGCGCGCATGGGACTTACTTCTGGGTTGATCCGCAGGAAAAGGTCTTCGCGGTGATGATGGTGCAGATGCCATTCCTACAATCAGGCTATTACCGGCGCGCGATGCGCGAACTCGTTTATGGAGCTTTAGTGCACTGAGCAAAGGCGCCGGTCACGTGACGGAAGTCAGGGGCTTCCACCGGTGGCCGGACTGAAGCCCGGTGTTTCGCGGCGTAGAGCCTGCTCGGTGGGCTGGCGGTGCCTTGCTTTTGCCGTGGCGTGGGAATATACTCTAAATTCACTCTGAAGCGGTCGCACCGATGGGTGGGCGCAAGCCCACTTTTTTGTTGACGCCGGTTGGGGTGCACTTGATACCGGCCTTGCCCGGGGAGTCTCCACGTGAATTTGGAGCAGATTCGCGCAGCCGCCGAGCGGGTGGCGCGCTCGGAGGGGCTGGAAGTCGTTGATGTGGAATGGAAAGTGGGGAAGCAGAGGTTTTTGCGGGTGTACATCGACCGCGTGCCTCAGCGTAACCCGGGGGCGAATGGCGTGATTGCGGCGGATACGGCGGGCGCTGAAATTCCGGCGGGCGATGCGGACCCGAAGATTAGTCATGCGGATTGCGAGCGGGTCAGCCAGCAACTCAGCGTGATTTTGGATGTGGAAGAGCTGATTGACGGGCCGGCAGGGTACATCCTGGAAGTGAGTTCTCCAGGGCTGGACCGGGCGCTGAAGAAGCCGGGAGATTTCGAGCGCTTCACCGGGCGGCTGGCGAAGATTTCAACGAGCGAGCCGGTTGGAGATGCGAAGTTTTTTGAAGGGCGGCTGGCGGGATTCGCGGACGGGAAAGTAAGGATGGAGTTGAAGGGGAAAGAGCCGCGGGTGGTGGAGATACCGCTGGAAGGGATTCGGAAGGCGAATTTGGTGGTGGAGTTTTAGAGGCAGTTGACAGTCGACAGAAAAAGCGAAGAGAAGAAAAGATTTAAGGATTTAACACAGAGGACACAGAGGACACAGAGGAAAGAGCACAGAGGGCGCAGAGTTGAGAGCGCCCTTCGAAGCTCAGGGTAGGGCGCGGAGAAGAGTTAGGAACGAGCAATGGCGAATCTGCTATATCAACAAATCGAGATGCTGAGCCGCGAGAAGCACATCGAGCCGGAGATCGTGGTATCTGCGATTGAAGACGCGATGGTGGTGGCGGCGCGGAAGTATTACAAGACGGAAGAGAACCTGCGCGGGAAATTCAACGCGGAAACGGGCCAAGTGGACGTATTTTCGGTTTTGACCGTGGTGGAAGAGGTCACCGACCCGAAAAACGAGATCGCGCTGGCGGAAGCCAAGAAAAAGAATCCGGCCGCCGAAGTCGGAACGGAGATTTTAACTACGAAGCCGACGGATGTGCTGGGCCGGATTGCGGCGCAGACCGCGAAGCAGGTGATCCTGCAAAAGGTGCGCGAGGCCGAGCGCGACACAATTTATAACGAGTATCACACGCGCGTGGGCGAGTTGGTGACGGTGATTGTGAAGCGCGCTGAAGGGCCGGACCTGATCGTTGATATGGGGCGCACGGAAGCGCGCCTGCCGAAGCGGGAGCAGTCGAAGCTGGAGACTTACAACATCGGCGAGCGGCTGCGCGTGGTGATCAAGATGGTAGACCGCGCGGCGAAGGGTCCGCAGGTGATCGTTTCGCGCGGCGATGCGGGCCTGGTGCAGCGATTGTTCGAGATGGAAGTGCCGGAAATTTACGACGGAACGGTGCAGATCCGGTTTGCGGCGCGAGAAGCGGGCGAGCGCACCAAAGTGGCGGTGATGAGCCGCGACAAGGACGTCGATCCGGTGGGCGCATGCGTGGGCATGAAGGGCATGCGCGTGCAGTCCATCATTCGCGAGCTGCGCGGGGAAAAGATCGACATCATTCCGTACAGCGAAGAGACAGTGGCGTTCGCGCAGAAGGCGCTTAGCCCGGCGAAAGTTACGCGCGTGCAGATCATCGATCCAGAGACCAGGAAGCTGGAAGTGATCGTGGAAGATTCGCAGCTTTCGCTGGCGATCGGGAAAAAGGGGCAGAACGTCCGGCTGGCGAGCAAGCTGATCGGCTGGGATATCGACATCAAGAGCGAGGAAGAGAAGCGGCGTGAGATTGAAGAGCAGATGACGGCTCTGACCGCGCCGACGACGCCGTTGACCGCGTTGGCGGGCGTAGGGCCGAAGACGATCGAGAAGATCGAAGCCGCGGGGATCACGAATGTGGAAAAACTCGCGGGGATGACGCCGGAACAGTTGATGGAAATTCCGGGCATCGGCGAGAAGATGGTCGACAAAATTTATCAGGCGGTGAATCGCTTCTACGAAGGCGGCGAAGCGGCGGCGACGGGCGAAGCGGTTGAGAATACCGACGCGCTTGCGGAAGAGGCCGCGACAGAGGAAGGCGCTGCAGGAGAAGCCGCTACAGCGGAGGAAGCGAGCGCCGTGGCTTCGGAGGCTGGCGTGGTGGAAGCGCCCACGGATGCAGTCGAAGCGGCTCCTGACACGGAGCAAGCTGCCGAAACGCAGGCTTCTGAAACCGAGCAAGAATCGCCGGCACAGAACGAAAATGCAGAAGAGGTTGAGTCCGCAGAAGAGAAGAACCATGCGGAGCGGCCGGAAGAGGCAAAGTCTTAATAAGCATGTCAGACGCAAATCAAGTCCGAATTAACGAGCTGGCGCGCGAGCTGGAGGTCAAGGCGAAAGCCATTATTGACCTGCTGGCCGGGTACGGCGTCACGGAAAAGAAGACGCACTCGAGCTCCATTCCCGCGGACGTTGCGGAGAAAGTGCGCAAACATCTCCAGGGAGTAGCGGACGCGGAAGCAGCGGCAGAAGCAAAGGCCAAAGCGGAAAAAGATGCGAAGGACGCGGCGGCGAAGGCGGCGCGTATGCGCCTGGCTGCTGCACCGGTAGCGCCTGCGGTTGCGCCACCGAAGCCTGTGGCTCCTGCGCCAGCACCTGTAGCCGGAACGGCAGCGCCTGCCGCAGCCAAACCGGCTGCTCCGGTTGCTCCCGCACCGGCGGCGCCAGCGGTGGCAGTGCCTCCTGCAAGCACAGCGGCTCCTGCGACTACGGCTCCTGCGGCGGCGAAAACTGCGCCGAGCGCGCCTCCTGCGAGCGCACCTGCACCGACTCCGATTCGTCCAGCCGCTCCGGCTGCGCGGCCCGCGGCTCCATCTTCGGCTCCAACGGGAGTCCCGGCCCAACGGCCGGCGGCGGGAAGTCCTGCGCCGCGACCTGGGCAAGCGACGGGCACACAACCATCGGCAGTGCGTCCTGCGGCGGCGGCTTCTGGCACACGGCCTTCGGCTCCGGCGCGTCCGCCCATGCCGACCGGCGGGAACCGTGGACCGCTTCCAAACACTGCGCCGGGAAGTCAGCGCCAGGGCGGACCGCGTCCGGGTCAACCGATGCGTCCGATGCCGGCGGGGCAAGGCGGGAGGCCGTATCCTTCGCGTCCGAGTGGACCGGGCGGGTTGGGTGGCGGACCTGCGGGCCAGCCAAGACCATTTGAGCAGCGGCGCGGCGGGGTGCCCACGGGCACGCGTCCGGGGCAGCGCGCGCCGGGGCGTCCCGGGATGTTGCCGCCGTTGCCGCCGGATAAAGCGCCTTCGAAGGCTGAGCCGGGCAAGCCGCTCTATACGCGGCGGCCGACGCAGCGGCAGCGTCCGGCGCTGGACAAGCGAGAGATTGAGGGCGAGCGCAAGCTGCACCCGACGCGGCAGCGTCCGGGAGCAGGGCGAGCCGTAGCGGCGGTGATTGCGCCGCCGGAGCCGCGCCCGCCACGGGATGTGACGATTACAGAAGGCATCACCATTCGCGAACTCGCGGAGAAGCTCGATGTGCGCGCGAAGGATCTGTTGAAGACGCTGCTGGATCGTGGCGTGTTTGCCAGCATCAACCAAGCGCTGGATGTTCCGACGGCAACGACGTTGGCGGAAGCGTTCAGCGGCGTGGTCAGTGTGGTCTCCCTGGAAGAGGAGATGGTGCTGGAGGTTGCCAAGGAAGAGACTAAAGAGAGTCTGAAGCCGCGGCCACCGGTGGTAACGGTGATGGGACACGTCGACCACGGGAAGACCAGCTTGCTGGATGCGATTCGCAGCGAGGACGTGGCGGCAGGCGAAGCGGGCGGCATCACGCAGCACATCGGCGCATACAAAGTACAGGTGAACAATCGCAGCGTGGTGTTCATCGATACGCCGGGCCACGAGGCATTCACGCGCATGCGTGCGCGCGGCGCGAAGGTGACGGACATTGTCGTTTTGGTGGTAGCGGCGGATGACGGCGTTATGCCGCAGACGAAAGAAGCGATTGATCACGCCAAAGCGGCGAATGTGTCGATTGTGGTGGCGATCAATAAGATTGATAAGCCAGAGGCGCAGCCGGAACGTGTGAAGCGCCAGCTTGCGGACAACGGGTTACTGCCTGCGGAATGGGGCGGCGACACGGAATTTGTGGAAGTTTCGGCGAAGCAAAAAACGGGAATCGAAAAGTTGCTGGAAACGTTGCTGTTGGTGGCGGACTTGCGCGAGCTGAAGGCGAATCCGGATGCGCCGGCGACCGGCACGGTGCTGGAGTCGCGCGTCGATAAAGGGCGCGGGCCGGTTGCCACGATTTTGGTGCAGAACGGAACTTTACAGCCGAGTGATTTCTTTATTTGCGGTGCGGTGTTCGGCAAAGTGCGCGCGATGTTTGACGATCACGGTCGCACGGTGAAAGACGCGCCGCCTTCCACCCCGGTGGAAGTGCTGGGTTTGCAGGGCGTGCCGGAAGCGGGCGACAATTTCCAGGTTACGGATGAAGCGAAGGCGCGGCACATTGTCGAATATAGGCAAGGCAAGCAGCGCGACGCGGCGCTGGCGCGCACTTCCGGTGCGCGGATCACGCTCGATCAATTACATGAGCAGTTGAAGTCGGGTGACGTGAAGGAATTGGGAATTGTGATCAAGGCCGACGTGCAAGGCTCGGTGGAAGTGCTTAGCGAAATGCTGCCGAAGCTTTCGACGGATCAGGTGAAGCTGAAAATTATCGGATCGGGCGTCGGTGCGGTGACGGAAAACGATATCCTGCTGGCGTCGGCGTCGGGCGCGATCGTGATTGCGTTTGGCGTGCGTCCGGACCGCAAGGCCCTGGACCTGGCGCAGCAAGAGCACGTGGACGTTCGCACGCACACTATCATCTACGAAGTTTCCGACGAGCTTAAGAAGGCGATGGAAGGCCTGCTGGAGCCGGTGATTCAAGAGACCTACGTGGGCCGCGCAGAAGTGCGCAATACGTTCCGCGTCAAGGGCGCAGGTACGGTGGCGGGCTGCTACGTTGTGGATGGCGTGCTCAAGCGCGACGCGCAGGTACGCGTGGTGCGCGACGGAGCGATCGTTTACACGTCGAAGCTCAGCTCGCTAAAGCGCTTCAAGGACGACGCCAGCGAAGTGCGCACGGGCTTCGAGTGCGGCGCAGGGATCGCGAATTTCAACGACGTGAAAGTGGGCGATATACTGGAATGCTTCCAGGTGACGAAGCTGAGCGCGGCGGAAGCCGCAGCGCAGAGCACGCCCGCGTCGCGCAAGTAAACGGCAAGCCGTCCCGGAGCCGCTCATGCCGGTCGGTCTACTTACCCTCGAACTGTACATTCCGGACGCACATTCGCTGAAGGACAAGCGGCAGATCGTACGCAGCTTGAAAGACCGGCTGCGGCGGCATTTCAACGTCGCGGTGGCGGAGATGGAATACCAGGACGTTTGGCAGCGCTCGATCATTGGCGTGGTGACGTTGTCTACCGCCGAACAGCATGTGGAAGAGTCGCTGCAGTTGGTGCTGAAAGAAGCGGACCGGCTGCTGGGTCCGGTCTTGGTGAATCACGTCGTGGAAATGATTTAAAGGCTTAGGATGAGTCCGACAAATCACCGTCATGAACGCGTGGGCGAGGAAATTGCCCACGAAATCAACGCCATGCTGGCCGGAGAGCTGAAAGATCCGCGACTGGAAGGCACGGTGGTGGTCAGCGAAGTGCGTGTGCAACCGGACATGAAGCACGCGCGCGTGTTCGTGAGCATGCTGGGCAGCAGCAAAGAACAGGCGGACGCCATCAAAGCGCTGGAGCACGCTTCGGGTTTTATTCGGAGCGAGCTCATCGAGCGTCTGCAGTTGCGGCGCTTGCCGGAGCTGCACTTCACGCTGGACCTTTCACAAGAGCACGTCGAACGCATCGAGCAACTCCTGAAGGAGATGAAGAAGGACAAGCCTTCTTCTGAGCTTTGATTCCTAACTTCTGATTTCATGCCAAAACAGCCGCAACCAGCGCCTTTCGATGGCGCCCTGGTAATCGACAAGCCAAAGGGGAAGACATCGCACGACGTCGTGGACGCGGTGCGGCACCTTGTGGGCTTTCGGCAGATCGGACACCTTGGCACGCTCGATCCGCTCGCCACTGGTGTCCTTGTGTTGCTGCTGGGGCGGGCCACGCGGCTGGTGCAGTTCTACGCCGGACGCCGCAAGCGATACACCGCGGGATTTCGCTTTGGTTTTGCGACGGACACGTACGACTCCGACGGTGAGGCGCAAGGGTTGGACGCCGCGCCGTCTCTCGACAAGTCTGTGCTGGAAGGTTTAGCTAGCGAACGCGTTGGCCGCTTTCAGCAAACACCGCCTGCTTTTTCAGCGAAAAAAGTGAAGGGTCGCCCTGCGTACGAGCTGGCCCGCAAGAAACAGCCCGTCGAACTAAAGCCAGTTGACGTCGAGTTGTTTGAGTTCAGATTAAACGAGCTTGAGGGCAGCGTCGCGCGCTTTATCATCGAGTGTTCGTCGGGCACATACATACGTTCACTGGCGCACGAAATGGGGCAGAAGCTCGGATGCGGCGCGCATCTTGCGGAAATCGAACGGACAGCGGTTGGGGAATTTTCGCTGGAGCAAGCGGTGAAGCTCGAAGAGCTTGCGGAAGCGGCGCGAGCGGGCAAGTTTGGCGACTATGTCATCCGGCTGGAGAATTTGCTGCCGAATTTTCCGCGCGTGAACGTGCTGCCGATTATCGAGCGACGCGTGCGGCACGGCACAAAGTTCAATGTGACGCTGGCGCAAGTGCAGCCCGGCCGCGTCGAGCCTCCGCCCGGCGCGACGACACAGCTCGATGGCGGCGAACCGCGTCCGCCGCGGCTACGCGTTTTCAACCAGCAGAACAGCTTGATTGCGATTGCGGAAGCCGTGGTGCCTCGCACGTATCAACCGATTGTGGTGTTTGAACCGCTGCCCTAGCACACGTTAGGGCTGCGGCTGGTCTGGAGGCTGCTGCGGCACATTACCTCGTACGGCGCCGCGGCCGCCTGCCGTGTCCCCGCGTCCGGCGAAGATGCTGCGAGCGTTGCGAATCGGATCGCGAAGCCGTCGCGGCGTAACAAGAATCACGAATTCCGTATTTTTCAGCGAATTGTTCCTGCCGCCGAAAGCGTAGCCGAGTCCGGGAAGATTGGCGAAGCCAGGGAGGCCGACCAGCGAACGTGTTTCTTGGTTGTCCAATAGTCCGCCAATGAGTGTCGTTTCGTCGTCCTTGACGCGGACGGTTTGCGTTAGCGTGCGGTTGGAGATAACGGGGATGCCGTTGATATTGGCGCCCGCAAGCGCACGGATTTCGAATTCGAGCTGCAGCGTGACCTCGTGCTGCGAGTGCAGCGTCGGGGTGGCCTTGACCTTCACGCCCAGGTCGATGAATTCGGATGCTGGGTAGGGAGTTTGCGTGGTGCTCGTACCGGTGGCGAAGGATGGTGAGTCCTGGATCACTGTGACCACTCCCTGATTCGGCGTGACGCCCAATGCCGTCAGCGCTACATCCGGCAGCGCGGTCGAGGTCAGGATGGCGCTGATGATCGCGCTGGGACTTGCGGGCGTGCCAATCTCAATGCGGTTTGAAAATGTGCCCCCCCCAAGGCCTACATAAATTCCCAGTGTGCTCTGGCCCTTGTTGGTGACCGCCAGGGAAGGGAAGTTGCCTCCTGTAAAGTTCGCAATGACGATGCCTGCCGGTGTTGCGGCGGTGGGGAGTGGAGATCCAGGAGGGGCGGTGAAAGTTCCATCGAGGTTGTTGCTGCCGAGCAGGATGGAAACGGTATTGTCGCCCTGATTGACGACAGCGAGGTCGGGAACAGTGTCGCTATTCAAGTCACCTGTGGCGATGGCCACCGGAGATTTCCCCACGGTGATTGGCGAATTCGGCGCTTCCGTGAAACTAATGTTGGAATTCGCGTCTACGGAGCCCAGCAAGATCGCGACATTGTTGGTGGACTGATTCACCACTGCAAGGTCGACTTCGGGGCTGTTGGTCGTTGAATTTCTCGCTCCGCGGAAATTGGCGGTTACCATCGCCAGCGGTCCTTTCTCGGAGACGGCGGAGGTGTTAGTCAGAGCGAAAGGGGAGCGGGGAAACTCAACAAAGCCACCTTTGCCATCGCCTTTTAAGACGGAGATTGTGTTGTCGTCTTTGTTTGCTACCGCGAAGTCGGCGTTTCCGTCGCCGTTGAAGTCCGCCACGACAACGGAACTAGGGTTCTTTCCGACGGGGTACGGAGAGCCGGCAGCTTCCCGAAACGTGCCGTCGCCGTTTCCGAGCAGGACAGTTACGTTATTGGACGTGGAATTGGCGATGACCAGATCAGCAGTGGGCGTCGCCACGCCGGAGGCGCTGGTGACGGTGTTGCCGAATACGCCGGCGACGATGGCCGAAGGCGCCGTCTCCGTCTTCGCCAGAGCGATTGGGGAACCAGTGGCTGCCGCGAAATTTCCATTGTTCTGATTCAGCAGAATGCTGATGGTGTTGTCGCCCTGATTGGCTACCGCCAAGTCTGGCAGACCATCGATATTGAAATCACTCGCTGCCAGTGCGACAGGATTGTTGCCCACAGCGAAAGAGGTTTCCGGAAACGTGGTGGAACTTGGCACGCCAAGGAACGAGGTGCTGTTAGTCTTTGAACCGACGGCGGTGCCCAGGCTGCCTGACAAAAGAGAGAGTGTCACGGGGAAGCGATCGCCCACAAAGAAGGTCGCGGGCTTGCCGTCTTGTGCGCGCAGCAAGACTTGACGGCCGCTTTGCACCAAATTGAGCGCATCAGAAAAATTAGCGGCTACACCCGGGAGGGTTAGTAGAAACGTGGTATAGCCGCCGCCAAAGAGGGTGAATCCTGGAATGCTGGAAAGGCCTTTGGCGCTGAGAAGTTGCCCGAGAATCGTGAGCGCATTGTTGAGATCGGAGGCCTTCTGCAACGAACGCACGTCGCTGGGGCTGATTAAGAACGCCCGCGAGGAGGAAGGCGGGGTGATGCCAAGCTGCTGGGCCTTGTTGCGGTCCACCTCAAGCAGCTCGATTTCGAGCATCAGCTCGCCGCGCGCGCGATCGATCTGGCGAATCAGCTCCGCAGCCAGAGCCAGCCGTTCGGGAGCGTCGCGCATGGTGATGGTGCGGCTGCGGGTGTCCAAGTCGATGCGCGCTGCGCCGGTGATCTCGCGCAGCATGCGCACCAGTTCCGTCATTTCTTCGGGGCTCGGCGAAGAGGGCAGCGGAAACGTTTGCTCCGCCTGCAAGCCGAACTGGCGGCGCTTTTCAAGCGTGTCCGGGGCCACAAACATCAGGGTGGCGGTCACCGGCCTCCAGAAAGTCCCCGTCGTCGTGCCCAGGAGCGAGACCGCGGTGTTGAAATCCACGTTCTTGAGCTGCATGCGTACTTGCCGCGAAACCACGTCAGGGTCGAAGGCAGCCTTGACGCCAAAAGCCTGCGCTACTTGCTCGTAGGCGCTGCGCGTGTCACCGTGAAGGTCAAAGCTGCGCCTCCCGCCCTGCGTTTTCAGGCGCGGCATCCCGGAGATTTTAGTGGTGGCCAGGGGCGGCTCATCATCTTGCATCGACTCCATTTGCGCATAGCGCTCAGCCACATTTTTGTTGGTGGGGTCGATGCGCATCGCTGTGTTGAGCTCTTCTTTGGCTTGCGGAAGCTTGCCTGCGAGGGCCAGTTGCTCGGCCTTATCCGCGTGTTCGCGAATAAGCCTGGAGCGCAGTGCGGCGCCACGGCCGACCAGCGCGAGGTTC
The DNA here is from genome assembly GCA_035602505.1 of Candidatus Acidiferrum sp. GTDB lineage: Bacteria > Acidobacteriota > Terriglobia > Acidiferrales > UBA7541 > Acidiferrum. Next base: position 255,390 of record DATNMD010000027.1, on the reverse strand, counting down.
TGCGGTGCGAGGCGAGCGGCTTGATCGTAGGCCAGCAGGGCCTCGTCAACGCGGCCGTCGGCTTCGGCTTTTTCACCACGCTCAACCAGCTTTTGCGCGCGTTTTGGATCCGGCCTGACGATGGCATTGGGGGCTGCGGAAGAGAGCTGGGGCTGCTGCGCGGGAGTCGAGACACAGAGCAGCAGGGACAAGGCAAGCGAAGCAGCTTGGCGGAGCGGCGCTAGGCTCATGGATGGCTGGCTCGAGGCACCAACATTCTACGCGAGGAAATGCACGGGGAGTGCGGCTTGACGCTGGTGGGGAGGGACGCGTAAACTGGTATTGGTAGTTGCAAATGACTTTCAACTGGAGATTTCTTGCTCGCTGCCTTTCTCATCGCTCTCCGTGAAGGTGTGGAAGCCGCCCTCGTTGTCGGCATCATCCTCGTTTATCTATCTCGTACAGGCCGCGCGCACCTCGCGCGCTTTGCCTGGTACGGCGTCGCCGCTGCTGCGGCACTGAGCCTGGCGGTAGCCATGGCTTTGCAGCACTGGCGCATCAGCGAAGACGGCTTCGAAGGCCTGTTGCTTCTACTGGCCGCCTTCTTCGTGGTTACGATGATCATTTGGATGAATCGCGTTGCGCGCCATCTTAAAAAAGATATTGAGCAAAAAGTGGAATCCTACGCCGTGCGCGCTGGCCGCGCCGCGGGTTTAGGAATTTTTCTATTTGTGTTCTTGATGGTGGTGCGGGAGGGCGTGGAGCTGGCGCTGATTTTGCGCGCCGTGGAAATGTCGACCGAGGGCTTGCAGACAGGGATCGGGACGATTCTCGGCATTGCAGCCGCGGTTGCTGTGGGCCTTTTCTTCTTCAAAGGCACACTGCGCGTGCCATTGCATCGATTTTTCGCGGTAACCAGCGCGATCTTGATGCTCGTAGCGTTTCAATTGGCGCTGACCGGTTTGCACGAGCTCAGCGAGGCGCGCTGGCTGCCTTCCAGCAAGCAGGAGATGGCGCTGATCGGCCCCATCGTGCGTAATGACCTATTTTTCTTTGTGTTTGTTTTTGGCGCGGCGGCGCTGCTGATTTTGCGGGAATGGCAGTCCGCTTCGCACGCTAAATCGGCGAAAGAAGCCACAGGGGACGCGGAACGGCGGCTTCTGGAATCCCAGAACCGGAGGGCGCAGCGCTGGATGATGGCGTCTGCGATCGCGTGCCTGGCGGTCATATTGGTGCTTACGGCGGATTTTATTTACACGCGTGCGAATTCGGCGCCGCCGGCTTCGCGGCCGATTGCTGCGGTTGACAATGAAGTGCGCGTTCCTTTGAGCGAGGTTCAGGATTCGAACATGCATTTGTTCACCGTGAATCTCGGCGGTCAATCGCTGCGATTCATGGTCATCAAAAAACCGAACGGGTATGGAACGGCGCTCGATGCTTGCCGGATTTGCGGGGCAGAAGGCTACCGGCAGGATGGGCAGAATGTGGTGTGCCGTCACTGCGGCTCGGCGATTTATGTGCCCTCGATTGGCGAGCAGGGCGGCTGCAATCCCATTGGCGTATCGGCGCATGTTGAGAGCGGCGACCTGGTGATGGATGTGAGTTCGCTGACGCAAGCGGCAAAAGAGGTGCCGCAGTAGCAACGGCGGTCCTGTCTTCGCCTTCGTCATGTGCGGATGATGGCCTGCGACGCATACATCCAGAAGTGAATATGAGCAAACAACTTTCCTGATCTTCTCAAAAAATGTTTCTACGACTCGTTGCCGATTCTTTCAGCCGCCGACCGCGGCACAAGCTCCTCACCGGTGCGGCGCTCGCATTGGGCATGGCCGTCGCTACAGCGGCGCTGAGCGTTTCCCTGGACGTTGGCGATCGCCTGGCGCGCGAGTTCCGCAGCCTGGGCGCGAATCTGCTGGTTACGCCGCAAGTCGATTCGCTGCCGCTGGAGATTGGCGGAGTCGATTATCGGCCGGTAAATGCTGGCGCGTATCTGCCCGAATCCGACCTCGGCAAGCTAAAAACAATTTTCTGGCGCAACAACATCGTCGCCTTCGCCCCGATGCTTGAAATTCAGGCTCATGTCCTGCCCATGGGCGGGAACTGGTCGGACACTTCACTGATTGGAACGTGGGCGGAACACGAGGTAAGTCTTCCCAACGGCGGAACATTTAGCACAGGAGTTGTAAAGTCTAATCCGTGGTGGCGAATCGACGGACGTTGGTTTTCGGAGAATAGCAAAGAGTGCGTGGTCGGAATCGACTTTGCTAGGAAAAACGGAATCAAAGTGGGCGACTTTCTTTCCATATCAATCGGGGGCTACGTTACCAAGATTCCCGCGCCTGAAAAAGTCACCGGCATATTGTCGTCTGGCGGCCCAGAAGATAACGCTGTCATCGTTTCACTCTCAACAGCTCAGATCCTCGCGGCGAAACGCAGCCAATACCGAAAACTGTACGTCAGCGCCCTCACCAAGCCCGAAGACGACTTCGGCCGCCGCGACCCACATTCAATGACGCCGACGGAACTCGAACGCTGGAGTTGCAGTCCCTATGTCTCCTCGATCGCGTATTCGATCAAGCAGGTGCTCCCCGGCGCGAATGTGCGCGTGATTCGTCGCGTGGCGGAGGGTGAGGGCGCGATCCTCACGCGCGTGCGCACTCTGTTGTGGCTGGTTACATTTGCTTCGTTGCTAGCGGCAGCGCTTGCCGTTGGCGCTTCGTCGGCCGCGTCGGTGATTGAGCGGCGCACGGAGATTGGGTTGATGAAGGCGCTGGGCGCTGGCTCTGGGACCGTGGGTTTTTTGCTGGCGGCGGAGCAACTTCTGCTGGCGCTGGTCGGTGGAGGGCTCGGCTACGCGTTGGGCATTCTGCTCGCTCGCCTGGTGGGTCAAAAAATCTTTGGTGTCGCGCCGGAGTTTTCTTTCCTCGTGCTCGCTGTGATCGTTGGTCTCGCTGCTGTTGTCACGCTTCTTGGCAGCGCGATCCCGCTGCGGCGTGCTTCGCGCTATGAGCCTGCGCCTATTTTGCGAGGCGAATGATGCCAGACCGCAAAATGTTCTGGCGCATCATTCGCCGCCTGCTCGCAGCGAATCGCGGACGGCTGTTTGTGATCTTGCTCGCGCTGGGTGCTGGGGCCGCCATCACCGCCGCGTTGCTGAATCTTCAGGTCGACGCCACGCGCCGCCTGACGACCGAGTTTCGTACGTTCGGTGCAAACGTCATTGTTTCTGAGCACCAATCCGAACAGGCATCCCGCTCACCGACGATGCCAGAGTCTGTTTTGGACGGCTTACCTTCGTCAAACAACAATCGATCCATCTCCGCGGCAGCTTTTCTCTATGCAACCGTGGAAGCTACCGTTTACGCCGATGAGCAAATAGGCACAAAGCCGCTTTGGTCGGGACCCGTCATAGTCGCGGGCTATCGATACATTGGGAACGAGCTGGGGAATTTAATTCCTTACAAAGTCGTGGACGGCAAAAATACGGTTGTTCGGGACACCGATATTTGTGACATCGGTGAGCAAGTAGCAAAACAATCCCATGCTCGCCCAGGTGAAATTTTCAAGCTAAGGACCCAAAACGCGGAGGCCAGTTGTGTCATTTCCGAGCTGAGGAGTTTTGGGGGCTCTGAGGATAGTCAAATTTTCGTTTCCATGAAAACAGCTCAGGGTCTCACTGGACTGACGAAACAAGTCAGCTTGCTTCAACTCAGCGTTCCGGGCACACCGGCTCAAATCGACGCGTATATCGCGGAATTGAAGGGGAAACTCCCTGATGTCGACGTGCGGCCGATACGCCAGTTCACCGAGGGGGAAGCGAAGATTTACAACCGCATCAGTGGAATCTTGTCGGCTACCGTCGCGCTTGTGCTTGTGCTTACCGGACTCTGCGTTATGGCGGCGATGACGAATGTTGCGATGGAGCGGCGTAACGACGTCGGTTTGATGAAAGCCATCGGCGGCGCCACCCGTCGTGTGTTGCGACTCTTTCTTGCGGAGGCCGCGCTGCTGGGCCTGACCGGCGGCGTTCTCGGTGCGGCCGTTGGCATTTTGCTTTCGATGTGGTTGGGCAAGGCGGTCTTCGGCATTGCGGCGCGTCCGCGCTTGATTGTGTATCCTGTAGCTGTGGCACTGACCATCATCGTCGCGATTGCCGGCGCGTATCCGCTACGGAGGCTAGCCAATATTCGCCCAGCAGCGGTCTTTCGGGGTGAAGCGTGAGCCCCGCCGCCCAAGTTTTGATCGAATCGCTCACGAAAAAGTATGGTTCGCTGCGCGCAGTCGATAGCCTGAGTTTTAGCATCGCATCCGGCGAATGGGTCGCGCTCATGGGACCATCTGGCTCTGGCAAGACCACGCTCATCAATATTCTTGGTGGCCTGGATACGCTGACCTCCGGAAATGTGATTGTCGACGGGGTCGATCTGGCGAAGCTCAGCGAAGGCGAGATGGTTCGCTACCGCTCCGAGAAAGTCGGTTTCGTCTTCCAGCAGTTTCATCTTGTGCCATACCTGACGGCGCTCGAAAATGTGATGCTCGCGCAGTACTTCCACAGTGTCACAGATGAGCAGCAGGCCAGCGATGCATTGCACCACGTGGGCTTGGGCGACCGCCTGACCCATGTTCCCGCGCAGCTCTCCGGCGGCGAGCAGCAGCGTGTGGCCATTGCCCGCGCGCTCATCAATCAGCCCAAGCTGATTCTAGCGGACGAGCCAACCGGCAATCTCGACGAGGTCAACGAAGCTATCGTCTTGCAAATTTTTCGCGAGCTGCACAACGCGGGCCACACAATCCTGATGGTCACGCACGACCCGGACATCGCGCGCCAGGCTGACCGCCGCATCGAACTCGCGCACGGTCACCTGCAATTCGATACCGCGCAGCACGGCCCCGGCCACCCGCTTGCTTGCCCACTTGTCAACACCGCGGATTGCTGCACCAACATCTCCTCCGACGACGAGATTCGCTTTGATCATCTGCTCGAGCAAATCTGGATTTGCGGCGAGGAAGGAAAGCCGGCACATGTCGAGATTCTTCACGCCACCGGACCGGCTGGCCGTCTTCCGGTCTTGCCGGATGAGCCTGCCGCGCGCGTGCTCGGCCGCATGTCGGAGTTGCAGTTAGTGGAATTGCAAAATGGCGAAGTACAGTTGACGCCGGGCGGCAGCCGCCGCGCCCGCGACGTGGTGCGCCGCCATCGGTTGGCCGAGCGGCTCTTCAAGGATACGTTTGCGGTCGATGATTCCGAAGCTCGCAACCAAGCTTGCAAGTTCGAGCACATCATCAGCCCCGAACTCGACCAGCGCATCTGTAGCTTCCTCGGCCATCCGAAAACGTGCCCGCATGGCAACCCCATCCCGCCTGGCGACTGCTGCAACGGCAAGAGCAAGCCTTGACGGTTTTGCCCAAACGCACGATGCCCATTCCTCTTGATTCCCGGAAAAAACCTTCCACGGTAAAAGTCCATGTCACCAGCGGCGTCGGCGTCGACATCACTTGGTCTGATGGTCATTCGAGTCACTACGATTTTGCTTATCTTCGCGAGGAATGCCCCTGTGCCACCTGCAATGACGAGCGGATAAGAAAAAGCGCCTTTGCCAGTCCCGGCCCCGCTTCTGCCACCGCTTTGCCGATGTTTAAGCCCAAACCGCGCGCGCAAGCCGCCACGAAGGTCGGCAATTATGCCATACAAATTACGTTCACGGATGGCCACGCCACCGGCATCTTCAGTTACGACCACCTCCGCACCATCTGCCCCTGTCCTGACTGCGCAAGAGCATTTCGCTCCGCCGCGGGCGAATAGTTCATCGGCAACTCCGGTTATCCAGGTACAATCGCCGCCATAGATTGGAATCTCCCGGTTGAGGTGCGCGCGATGAAGCTCCTCCTTCGTAGAGCTCTCTTTATTTTTGCAGTGCTATTACTCCAGCCGATCGCGCGTCTTCATGCGAAACCGTCAGGCCAATGCAGTGATGCGGAACTGCTGATCCGCAATGCGAAAATCATCACCATGGATCGCACACACTCAATCGCAACTTCCATGGCGATTCGCGATTCGCACATTCTCGCGGTGGGCAGCGACGCCAAACTGGCGTCCTGCGCCGGCCCGCGCACGCAGAGTCTCGATCTGCAGGGGCATGTTGTTCTGCCGGGACTGATTGACGTTCACACACACGCGCTCGAATGGGCGAAAAACTTGCTAAGGAACGACGTGGATCCCGGGTATCCCAAGGTTCATTCCATCGCCGAAATCACGAAGTTAATCGCTGAGCGCGCCTCAACTTTGCCCAGCGGCAAGTGGATTCGCGGCGCCGGCTGGGATGAGTCCAAGCTTGCTGAGCGTCGCTACATAACGCGAAAGGATCTCGACGCCGTCGCACCGAATAATCCTGTCTGGCTTGAGCACTTCACCGGGCACCTCGGCGTCGCCAACACCCGCGCGCTCGAACTAGCTCACCTTACGCGCGATACGCCAACACCCAGCGGCGGCGTCATCGATAAGGACGGCTCCGGCGAGCCCACCGGCGTATTGAAAGACACCGCGCAATTGCTGGTGCAGGCCGTCCTTCCTCCCGATCGGCCGGATCTCGCGCTCAAAGCCGTTCGGTTGGTCACGCAAAAAGCTTTGGAGGTTGGTCTCACAACCATCCACGATATATGTCTTCCCGCGGATTCCATGCGCGCCTATCAACAAGCTCGCAGAGAGGGTTGGCTCAAGCTTCGCGTGCAAATGGCGCCACTGGTCTCATCGGTTGCGGAAGCTCAGGCCCTGGCCGATGCTGGCGTTTACACCGGCTTCGGTGACGATTATCTGAAGCTCGGTGCCGTCAAGATGTTCGCCGATGGCGGCATGGCCGCGAAGACCATCGCCGTCTACGAACCCGCCGCCGGCGAGCCCGGCAATCTCGGCCTGCTCATCTGGAAGCCCGAGGACATGCAGAAAGCGCAGCACATTCTCGCTGCCGCGGGCTGGCAGCTCGAGACGCATGCGATTGGGGACCGGGCGATAGATGCAGTCCTCGATTCCTACCAATCGGTGATGCAAGATCTCGGATTGAAAGAGCCGCGCTTTCGCATCGTTCACGCTAGCTTCTCTACGCCCGCAATTCAAAAACGCCTTGGCGATCTTCATGTTCTGGTCGACGGCAATCCGGCTTTTGTCTACTGGCTGGGCGCATTTTTCTCGAAGTATGGCTCGCAGCGTGTGCGTTGGACCTACCCGGCCAAATCCTATTTCGATAACGGCATTGTGGCTGCTGGCACCTCCGATGTTTACGTGACGCCGATCAGTCCTTGGTGGGGAATCTGGGCCTTGGTGGCGCGCCGCGAAATGCAGAGCGGTCAAATCCTCGCGCCCGAAGAGCGCGTCAGCATCGTGCAAGCGCTCGAGATGTACACGCGCAATCCGGCGTACAGCGGCTTCGAAGAAAATCAAAAAGGGTCGCTCAAGCCCGGCAAGCTTGGCGATTTTATTGTGGTGGACCGCGACGTGCTCCATGTTCCCGCGGACGAACTGAAAGACGTGCAAGTTTTGAAAACTTTTGTCGGCGGCGAACTGATTTCCACGAAAGCCGTACCGCGCAAGCTCGCCAGACGCCCATGAATTCGCTAACTCGGCGCACTTTCCTCGAAAGGTTGTCTGCGCTGGCCGCTGGTAATCTGCTTGCGCGTGTGGCGCCGAACGCCCTTGCAAACGACAGCGGGGAGTCTCAAGTCAACATTTCGACAGCTTATGGCGTTCATCTTTCGTCAGCTAGACTTCGCGCCGGAAAAATGCGAGCATTTTAATCTGCTAGGTCATAAGTTCACCCAGACATGAGCAGCACTCCTACCAACCCCGCTGCCAAGAGCGGCCGGGGCAACGGCATTCCGCGCGTCATCGTAGCTACCACCGCTCTCCTTACTTTTATCTCCTTTTGGCGCGCTGCCGCTATCGTTCTGAACGACCTGGCTTCCTCGGCCTACTACGCCGGCGGTGAAGCCGAAGGGTTCATCGGCAAGACCGCGCCTTGGTTCATCCTGGCAATCATGCTGTTTTCCTACGCCGTGCGCGCGGTGTACGTGGAAAGCTGCAGCATGTTCGTGCGCGGCGGGGTGTACCGCGCGGTCAAACAGGCGCTCGGTGGCGCATTGGCGAAATTCAGCGTCTCCGCGCTGATGTTCGACTACATCCTCACGGGGCCCATCAGCGGGGTGTCCGCCGGGAAGTATCTCGGCGGCTTGCTCAGTGAGCTCTCCCAGCATGCCCACCTGAGCGGAGCTTTTTCGGAATCGACGATGGCCGGGATCGCCACCATCTTCGCGATCGCCGTCACGGCGTATTTCTGGTGGGAGAACACCAAGGGTGTAGCTGAATCGAGCGAAAAGGCGCTGCACATCATGAAGCTGGTCACCGTGATGGTGGTGCTGCTGATCGGCTGGTGCATTTATACGGCCGTGCTCCGCCATTCGACACTTCCGCCGTTTCCGTATCCCCGGAATCTTCGGTTCAGCCCCAACGCACTGGGATGGCTTGCTCACACTACTTTGCCTCAAATTGGCGCAATCGCCATTTTGATCGCGCTTGGGCATTCCGTGCTGGCCATGAGCGGCGAAGAATCCCTCGCGCAGGTGTATCGCGAAATTGAAAGTCCCAAACTCCAAAACCTGAAAAAAGCAGGCTTGGTCATCTTCGTCTATAGCCTGGTGTTCACCTCACTCGTGTCCTTCTTCGCCGTGATGATCATTCCCGACGACATCCGGCAACACTACCTGGAAAACCTCATCGGCGGATTGGCCATGAACCTTCAGGGTCCGCTGATCGCCCGCCTGATCTTCCATGGCTTTGTGGTTGTGGTTGGAACGCTCATTCTTGCCGGTGCGGTGAATACGGCGATCGTCGGCTCCAATGGCGTGCTGAACCGAGTTTCCGAGGATGGCGTGCTTACCGAGTGGTTCCGGCAGCCACATCCGCGCTTTGGCACCAGCTATCGCATCATCAATATCGTCGTGGGCTTGCAGATCCTCACGATTCTAATTAGCCGCGGCAATGTCACTTTCCTCGCGAATCTGTACGCTTTCGGCGTGGTCTGGAGTTTCGCGATGAATGGCCTGGCGGTATTGGTCTTGCGTTACACGCGTCCGGGCCAACGGGAGTTCCAGGTTCCTCTGAACTTCCATATTCGCGGCGTGCAGATTCCGGTGGGCCTCGGCCTGATTACACTCACCTTGTTCGCTATCGCCGTCACGAACCTGTTCACCAAGCCAGTAGCCACAATCGCCGGTGGAATTTTTTCCGTGATTTTGTACGTCGTGTTCACCATTTCCGAGCGCCGCGCCAGAAACCGCGGCGTGGCTCATGTGGAGATGGACCAGTTCAATCTCGAGCTGGAAGGCGAGCTAAGTCCCGAGGCTGTCGGCGCGCGGCCGGGGAATATTCTTGTGCCCGTCAGCAACCACTTCAATCTGTATCACCTTGGGAACGTTCTCGACCGCATCAAGCCCGGCCGGCGCGACGTGGTGGTCCTTCATGTGCGGCTCCTGAGGCGTTCCGCATCCGGCGAAAACGAACTGGACGCCGATCAGCTCTTCGGCAGCATCGAGCAGCACTTGTTTTCCCAGGCGCTCTCCATGGCGGAAAAGCGCGGGAAATCGATTCGATTGGCCGTCGTCGCCGCTAATGACCTGTGGGATGGTATTTTGCGCGCTGCCACCGCGCTGCAGTCCAGCACCATTGTCATAGGCCGCTCCGCCAAGGACAACACTGAAGAGCAGGCGCGGCAAATCGGCGAGGGTTGGGAAAAACTGCCGGATCCGAAGCCGCAATTCAACCTGGAAATTCATCTGCCCAACGGCGACAAGATTTACAAAGTGCTCGGGCCGCACGCGCCCAACCTCACCGCTAACGAAGTAAATCTCCTGCATCGCCTGTGGCTGCGGTTCAGCGAATCGCTCGCGCGCGAAGAGCTGCACCACCACGATGTGGTGCACTTCGCCTTAGAAGAAGTTCAGAAGGAGATTGAGGAAGGCCACGAAGATGAGGTCGTCAATCGCTTGCGCAACCATCTGGAATCCAATCAGAGCAAGCGCAAATCCAAGGTCTAACTCGTCGCGCTTTTGCGTTCGTCCCTTCTAGACATCTAGTCTCTAATCACCAGCCTGTGCTTCACGCAATTTGCGCCGTGCAATATGGGCACTTCCCTGCCTTGAGGGGAATCGTCATCGCGCATTGGGGACACTCTTTTGTTATAGGCGAGACAGGTTGCGCGGGCTTTTTAGTCCAGCGGTTCACCTGTTGCACCAACAGGTAGACCGCAAACGCCACGATCAAAAAATTGATCACAGTGTTTACGAACTGTCCGTAATTAATCGTCGGCACGGCTTCCTTCCTAGCAGCAGCCAGCGTGTCATAGTGTTTTCCATCCAGGCTGATAAAGAAATCGGTAAAGTTGACATGGCCGAACAAGCGTCCAATCGGCGGCATGATGACATCATCCACTAGCGAAGACACGATTTTTCCGAACGCTGCCCCAATGATGACGCCCACAGCCATATCCAAAACATTGCCCCGCATGGCGAATTCCTTGAATCCCTTGAACATGAGCATCTCCTCGTTCGTTTTGGTCGGCCTGTCGACGGATGTTCCGTTGCGCGGATCATATCTAAGGAAGAAGCGAAAGCCAGAAGAGAAAGGCTTCAGGAAGTAGCTACCGCGGTCGCAGGACCAGCACCGAACCTACGAGGCCGCGAAGCATCAGCAAAACGCCGGCGAAGGCCAGCAACCGCCCCACCCACAGGAATGGCACGCGCGAAATCGCCAGCATCACCAAGCCGAGCAAGGTCAACGAGAGGCCACGCGTCCACTGCTCTCGCCGCGACCGCCCCTGCCCGGGCTTGTACAGAGCGCGCACACCCCACAAGATTAGCGCGATGCTCAGCAGCAGCCAGCCAGGCTTTCGGCGGTCGAAAAAGATTTGCCCGCTGAGGCCCAGCCACACCACTAGCCCTCCGAGCAGCACAAAAATTATTTCAATAGCGATTCGCAGCACTTGCTGCGGTGTGAGCATTCTTCTCCGTGACCTCTATGTTCCGCTCGCGGAGTCCTCGGCATTTAAATCTATTTACTACTGCACCCGCTCGATGCGCACCTTGTTCAAAGTCACCGGGGTGCGCGGACGATCGCTGGCGTCGCGCGACACTTTGGAAATTCTGTCCGCCACGTCCTGGCCTTCCACCACCTCGCCGAAAATAGTGTGCTTGTTGTCCAGCCAGGGCGTCGCTGCCACGGTGATGAAAAACTGGCTGCCGTTCGTCCCTGGACCGGAGTTAGCCATGGAAAGTTTTCCCGCCTTGGAGTGCTTCAGCGAAGAGTGAAACTCGTCAGGGAAAGCGTAGCCCGGTCCGCCGCGTCCATCGCCGCGCGGGCAGCCGCCTTGAATCATGAAGTCGGGAATCACGCGGTGAAACGTCAGGCCATCGTAATAGTTTTTCTTCTGTTTCTTGCCGCTCATCTCATCGGTGAACTCTTTTGTTCCCTCGGCCAGGCCGATGAAATTGCCTACTGCCTTGGGCGCTTCCTTCTCGAGCAGGCGGATGACAATATTGCCCTGGGAAGTATCGAATATAGCGTACGTTCCAGCCGGTCGACTCATGCGTTCTCCTCACGGACCATCGTACACGAGCGGCCGCAAGCCGCGCCACTCATCGAACCCAGCCCGCTCGCATCACCCTCTATTTGTGGTATAAAGCATTGGTAACATAAAATCTACGGTAACAACAAAGCTGCGCATGCTTGCTAATTGCTTCGGAGGCATCGCGGAGAAGCCCCATACGTGAGGCCGGCAGCAACTTGGAGGTAGCTGTGAAAAATCGCGCCAGTTTGCTCAAAACCCTGACGCGTTTTGACCGCTGCTCAAAGACGTATTTGGACCGCATCGAGAATGATTCCATGTGGACTCTCAATTCCGGCGACGCTGATGAATTGGCGCAAACGTCGCGCCAAATCGCGCGGGTCCAACTGAGCATGTTGAAATTGTCGCGGGAGTTGGCATCGGTGTCCCGCCAGATTCGCGCATTGGTGGTGGGCAAGAAGCGTTGTCTGGCAATGCCGGCTCCTGCCAAGAGGCGCAATTACCTGACGGATCCCTGCAAAGCAAATGAAACAGAAGCCAAGCAGCGCTCCGCATTTGCGGCAATTACCACGGACGACGGCGCTGTTGTGGTTCGCGTTCTGAAAGACACGTCAGGAGTGTGGCCTCAAAGGGAGTATGGTCGCTTTGAAACCTGGACACAGGCGCAGGGCTTCGCCAGCATGCTAAATCAAAGATATGGTATTGACCCGGTTGAGGCGCAGCACATAGTGGTGAGCGCCCGCTTGGCTGCTGGGAGGTCTGGCAGGCAAAAATCATAGCGCTCCGGCTACCAGCCTCTGTGTTTACGCAATTCCGTGACGTGCGCGGTGTGATGCCGACCGTGCCACGCATATAGGAACAGCAGCCAATCCACCGTGCGCACTCCATGGTCCGGGTGCCGGAACGTGCGCGCGAAGTCCTCTGTCTTCAGCGAGCGCAACAGCCTCACCCAGCGCTCATGCAAGGAATCCAGCAGGGCCAACGACACGTCGATTGGCGCCGATTTGGCGTCTTCCAACTCCGCCCAGCGCGCTTCTTCGTAGGGTTTAATGGTCGGCTCTTGCTCCGTCAAGGCCAGACGAAAACGTACGTAAGCATTCATGTGACTGTCCGGAACGTGATGCGCGACCTGCCGCACCGTCCAGCCTCCCTCGCGGTAGGGCGTGTTCAACTGCTCTTCACTCAGCCCTACTACGGCAGCCCGCAGCTTAGCGGGCGCCTCCGCAATTGCCGAAATTGCCTGCTGCCGCAAAGTCGGCGTAACCTCCTGCGGCGGCGTGTACTTGCCTATGGGATAGCGCGGGTCCATGTTTTCCTTTTCCTTCCAGAAAGCCGACCTGTGTTCCGCAATATAACTGCGACTATCGATTGGGGTCAACGTGGCCGGAGCACAACTCTGTCTCCAATTTGGCTGCTTGGCGAGGAACGGAAGCAAAGCGCGACGATGTTACAATACCGCCTTCGCTGTACCGGTCGGGCAGGGCGGCGAATCCAATCTTCAGGGAGCGTATGAATGTACAACGTCGTCATCATCGGCAGCGGCTGCGCCGGCCTCACTGCGGCGATCTATGCCGCTCGCGCTAATCTTAAGCCGCTGGTGATCGATGGGCACGAACCGGGAGGCCAGCTCACCCTGACGACCATGGTCGAAAATTATCCCGGTTTCCCCGAAGGTATTCTGGGCCCTGAGCTGATTGAGAATATGCGCAAGCAGGCGCAGAGGTTTGGCTCCGAATTCAAATCCGGCGCGGTGAGTGAAGTCGATCTCAGTCGCCGCCCCTTCAAAATTGTCGCCGGCAAGGACACCTACGAAACCAAGACCCTGATTGTGGCCGCCGGAGCCTCCGCGCGCCTCCTCGGGCTTCCCTCCGAGCGCCATCTCATGGGCCGCGGCGTTTCCACCTGTGCTACATGCGACGGCTACTTCTTCCGCGGCAAACCTATAGCTGTTGTCGGTGGCGGCGATACCGCTATGGAAGAGGCCGTCTTCTTGACCCGCTACGCCAGCAGGGTCTATCTCGTTCACCGTCGCTCGGAGTTTCGTGCTTCCAAAATCATGCTCGATCGCGCACGGGTCAATGAAAAAATCGAATTTGTAATTCCTGCGATTGTCGACGACATTCTCCCTCATCCCAACGGACACGTCGGCAGCGTGCGCCTACGCAACCCGGAAACCAAAGCCACCACCGAGCTCGAGCTTGAGGGCGTCTTCGTCGCTATTGGCCACGACCCGAACACCGCTGTCTTCCGCGGCAAGCTCGAAATGGATCCCAATGGCTACCTCATCTCCCTGAATGGCAGCAAAACCACCGTCCCGGGTGTCTTTGTTGCTGGCGATGTGGAGGACCACCGCTATCGACAGGCCGTCACCGCCGCCGGTTCCGGGTGCATGGCCGCTATGGATGCGGAAAAGTTCCTGGAAGAGCACAACGAAGAAGTGCTGTCCTAGTAGGTCATCTCAGCAGCAGGCATAATGAACCTTCATGCTTCGCTCGACCCTGCTCAAACTCTCAGAAAGCCCCGGCTTCGCTCACTGGGTTACCTCCAACTCAACGACGCGCCGCATGGCTCGCCGCTTCGTCGCCGGCGAAACGCTGGATGACGCCATCATCGCCGCACGCGCCTGCAACAGCCAGGGGATGTACACCAGCCTCGATTATCTCGGCGAAAACGTTGCTACGGTCGACGATGCGCAGCGCGCTCGCGACGCTTACCTCGAAATCTTCGATCGCATCGCGCAAGAACGCCTGCATGCCAACGTCTCCTGCAAGCTCACGCAGCTAGGCCTTGATCTGAGCTCCGATTTCTGTGAGGGCCTTCTCCTATCGATTGTCGAGCGCGCGGCTGGCTACGAAAGTTTTCTGCGCGTTGACATGGAGGGGTCTGTCTACACCCAGCGCACTATCGATCTGGTCAAGCGCGTTCGTACACGCAATCCTGCCGTGGGCACGGTCATCCAGTCCTATCTCTATCGGAGCGAAGGTGACGTCCAGGATTTGCTCACCTATGGTTGCCGCATTCGCCTGTGCAAAGGCGCTTACAAGGAATCCGATGAGGTGGCGTACGCAAGAAAAAAAGACGTCGATGGCAATTACGTCCGCCTGATGCAGATGCTGTTACCGAGCGGCTTTTACCATGCCATTGCCACGCACGACCCGCGCATGATTGCGCAGACCATTCGCTTCGCCGCTGCCAAACAAATTTCCAAGGATGATTTCGAGTTCCAGATGCTCTACGGTGTGCGCACGGATTTGCAGCGTCAGCTCGTTAAGGACGGCTACCGCCTCCGCATTTACATCCCCTTTGGCCGCGACTGGTTCCCCTACTTTATGCGCAGACTGGCCGAGCGCCCCGCCAATCTCATTTTCTTTCTCCGAAACGTTCTCCGCCCCTGATCGGCGCTTGGCAAAGCTTCGCTATAGCTTCCGGCAAACGGTAACGCCGTCGCGCAGAGGAATCAAAACCGGGAACAGCTCCTTCGACGCATAAACCAGCCGATTGAACTCCTGCACGCCGCGCGTATCCTTATCCTCGGCTGCCCCCGGTCGCGCCGCTTTGCCCGACCACAGCGTGTTGTCCGTCACAAACAATCCGCCGCGCTTTAGCTTTGGCAATGCTGCACGCAGCGCGTCTGGATACTGATGCTTGTCCACGTCATTGAAGATGAGGTCGAACTTTCCGGGCGTCTTCTTCACCAGCTCCAGCGCGTTTCCTACTTGGACGTTGATGCGTTTAGCCACTCCTGCCTTCCGGAAATGCTCCTGCGCTCGCCGCGCGTTTTCCGGGTTGCCGTCCGTATAGAAAACTTTCGCCTTCGTCCCTGCCGCTCGCGCCAGCCAAATCGTCGAATACCCGATCGCCGACCCCATCTCAAAAATCCTCTTCGCGCCAGAAATCTGCACAAGTAGCGTCAACAGCCGCGCCACCGCAGGACCAATGATCGGGACACGATGTTCCTCCGCGTACGCTTCCATCTCTTTCACGACCGCGTCGCGCTCCGGCAGCAAATCGTAGATGTACTTGTCCACATCCTCTTGCGTGAACGCGCTTCGCAGATTATCGCTGCGGATCATAGGCTCTCTCCGGGTTTCAAAGCGTGAATCTCCAGGCCGGCAATATCTTTTGCGTGCTGCTTCAAATGTTCAGGTCGCCCCACCAAAACCGGAAACGTCGCATAATGCATCGGCACCACATGCTTCACGCCCAGAAACCGGATCGCGTGCGCCGCTTCGCGCGGCCCCATAGTGAAGTGGTCGCCGATCGGCAGCATCGCAAGATCCGGCTTGAACAGGTCGCCGATCAGTTTCATGTCGCTAAACAGCGCCGTGTCGCCCGCATGGTACACCGTAAAGCCCCCGGGCATGCGAATCACCAGCCCCGCCGGCTCGCCGCCATAGATGCGCTCCCCGTTGTCATCGATGGAATTCGAATGAAACGCATGCGTCATCGTCACTTCGAATTCGCCAACCTTCTGCTTGCCTCCTTTACCCATCGGCTTGGTCACTTCCTCGAATCCCTTGCTCTCGATCCACAAACACGTCTCGAAAATGGCCACAATCTGCGGCTTGTGTTGTTTCGTCAGCGCGAGCAGGTCCCCAAGATGATCCGAATGTGCGTGGGAAAGAAAAATCACATCCAGCTTAGGAACTTTCTTCAGTTTGTCTGGACACACGGGGTTCGTCATGACCCACGGGTCGATTAATGCAACCTGTCCGGAAGGAGTGGTCAGTGAAAACGTGCTGTGGCCGAAATACGTCACGCGATTGCCCTTCATATCGAGCATGTGGCACCTCTGGAGAGAAATGTACTGGGATTAGCTGGAAACTCTAGCTGGAACTCTTTCTGGGTCAGCGTGAAGCGCTCGAACCGCCGCCAGAGAGCAACTGGCGAATCGCGGCTTCGTAGGTCTCGCGAGTGCTTGCGCCGAGCACGTGGCCCACTTGCTTTCCGTCCTTGTCGTAGAAAAACGACGCCGGCAGCGCGCCATTCCAAGCTGGCGAGACGGCCTGATTGAATTCAGCCTCGCCTCCGTGCTGCTTGCGGTAATTTGGAAAGACCGGTTTGTACCGCGCGATGAACCGGCGCGTCAAAATCAAATCGCCTTCATCGTCGAAATTAACTCCCACTACTTGCAATCCCTTTGGCCCGTACTCCTTCGCTAGTTCGTTGAGCATGGGATACTCATCCCGGCACGGCTCGCACCACGTCGCCCAGAACGTCATCAGCAGCGGTTTTCCGCGGTGCTGCTGCACGATCTTCTCGTAGCCCTGCAGGTCGATGACTAGGGGATCGTGCGGCGCCTTCGCCTGCGGAGCGCCGGCAACCGAAACACCAATAGCGCAAACTGCGCTAAGCAGCAATGCGGCAACGACAATCCGGGTTCGCATCTAGGTTCCTTCTTCCACCATTCTATCCGTAGACCCTCAGGTTGAGAAACCTATTCCCCCCGCGTACAATCACTCTATGCCGCTTGTTGCCCCCGACGGGGCCGTGGTATAAGACTTTTTCGCTCGTAGCACTGCATCTGTGGTGCCACCGGGCCGCGGTCGAACAAAGGAGATGTTGAATGGCTTACGTGATCGCCGAACCGTGTATCGGCACAAAAGATACCGCCTGCGTGGACGTCTGCCCAGTGGATTGCATCCACCCCCGCAAGGACGAGCCGCAGTTTGAAAGCGAAAAGCAGCTCTACATCAATCCGACGGAATGCATCGATTGTGGCGCCTGCGTCCCGGTTTGTCCTGTGACCGCAATCTTCGCCCTTGAGGACCTGCCGGAAAAGTGGCAAAGCTACACCCCCATCAACGCCGAATGGTACGTTAAGAAGTAGCTGGACTCCTTTGGGCTAGACACGCTGCATCCCAGCAGCCCTTTCGCGCCGCTCGACGCACAGTAAGCAACCAACCGGGGTGCGTGATTCGCGCACTCCCGATCTGTCAGTGCATTGTAAGTTCCCGTAGCAGAGTTATTCTGTTCCTCTGGAGAACGCCCCGTCCCCGTGCCGCCCAAGTTCCAGTTGGTTCTGGTCATCCACGCCCATCAGCCTTGCGGCAACTTCGGCCATGTTTTTGAGCAGTCCTATGTGCGTTGCTACCTGCCCTTCCTCGAGACTCTTGAGAAGCATCCCAGTGTCCACGTCGGCCTCCATTATTCCGGCCCGCTGCTTACCTGGATCGAAGAGAACCGCCCTGAATATTTCCAGCGCTTGAAAGCTCTAGTGAAAACTGGGCAGGTCGAAATGGTCGGCGGCGGCTTCTACGAGCCTATCCTCATTTCCATCCCTGCCGCGGACCAGCGCGTGCAACTTATTCGTCTCGCCGACTATCTCGAGCACCATTTCGGCGAGCGTCCCACCGGCGCATGGCTAGCCGAGCGAGTTTGGGAGCCGCAACTCGCTTCCGTTCTCGCTGAAGCCAATGTTAGCTACACCGTTCTCGACGACATCCACTTCCTTTCTGCCGGATTTGAGCCGGACGAGCTATTTTCCGACTACATCGCCGAAGATAACGGCCAGACTATTCGCCTCATCCCCGGCCAGAAAATTCTTCGCTACCTGATTCCGTTCGGCACCATCGAGCAGGTCATCACCTATCTGAAGGAAACCGCTGGCGCACACGCTGACCAAATGGCTGCCATGGGCGACGACATGGAAAAATTCGGCGTGTGGCCCGGGACTTTCGACCATTGCTACAAAGACGCCTGGCTCGAGAGGTTTTTCCTGGCCCTCGAGGAGAACTCCTCTTGGCTGCACGCTTCCACGCCCACCGAATACTTTGCCACGCATACTCCCGCCGGCCGCGCCGATCTCCCGACCGCCTCCTACACCGAGATGATGGAATGGGCGCTACCCACGCGTGTGCGCCAGCGCTACAACCAGGTCCTTAAAGAATTCGCCTCGCGCAACGAGGTGCTGGCGTTCCTTCGCGGCGGCTCCTGGCGCGGATTCTTTCGCAAATATTCCGAATCCAACCTGCTGCACAAAAAAATGCTGCACGTTGCCCGTCGCATCGACACCTCGCCCGCGCGACGCAGTGTTTCGAAAGCCGGCGAAGAGCTGAAGAAGGCCCGCGATCTTCTTCTCCGCGCGCAATGCAATGATGCCTACTGGCATGGAATCTTTGGCGGTCTCTACGCTCCGCACCTGCGCACCGAGCTTTGGCGCAGTCTCATCCGCGCCGAACTCATCGCCGACCAGCAAACGCCTGGGGGCCTCACCGCGCGCGTGGAAACGCTCGACTATGATGGCGACGGCACCAGCGAACTCCTCTTCACCTCCAGCGAATGCCAGGCGCTGTTGAAGCCTTCTGATGGGGGCACGCTCGCGGCCCTCGATTTTCGTCCGGCTGGTTCAACGCTCATCAACTCCATTCTGCGCCGCCCGGAGGCCTATCATGCGCGCCTTCGCGAAATCGCCAACAACCCGTCCGGCGCCGTCACTTCCATTCACGAACAAACGCGCGTGAAAGAACCCGGTCTCGAGCGCTACCTCCGTTACGATCGCTGGCCGCGCCACACCTTTCGCCTGTTCCTCTTTGATCCCTCGCGCGGCCACGCCGATTACGAAAATATCCAGCTTCAAGAGGATCCCGGTTTTGCTGGTGGCGCGTTTCGCGTCGGCCGTACCGCCGAACGCGAAGCTGAGTTGCTTCGCGAAGGCCCGCTCGCTTGGCATGGAAAAGACGACTCCGGCCCGCGCCTCTCGGTCTCTAAATTGTTTTCCTTTGGTCCTGCCCCTCGCGGCTGCGAAGTCGCTTGTGAAGTAAAAATTTCTTTGCCCGCTGCCCTCGATCGAACCCTGGCCGTAGGCATCGAGTCCGTGCTGAACTTCCTGGCGCCCACCGAGCCGGATCGTTTTTTCCAAACTCCTTCCGGCCCGCAGAACCTGCGCTTCAGCGGCTGTATTCCCGGGCCCACGCTTCGCGTCGAAGACGGCTGGCAGCGCATTCGCGTAGCTCTCCACGCTCCAGGTGCCGAACAATTCTGGATTTCTCCGATTGAGACTGTCTCGGAATCCGAGGAAGGTTTCGAACGCGTCTACCAGGGCTCGCAAATCCTGGCTGTCTGGCGTCCCTCGCTATCTGCCGCCAAACCCTGGGCCGCCCACCTATTCTGGCGCATTGAATCCTTTTAAAGGGAAGCCTTGACTGCAGTGAGGGAAGCGGCGCCGGAGGCAATCTCTGCAAGTTCTTGGCTTTCACCAAAAACTAACAACCAAGAACTTAGAACCGCAACTTCACTCCACCACCAGCAAATTCTGCGCAAACGGCCACTCTTCGTCGATCCACTGTCCCTCGCATCGAAATCCCGTCCGCTCCGCCATTCCCGCGACCTCCGCCCGCCGGTACTTGTGCGAACTCTCCGTCCAAATCGTTTCGCCTTCGTTGAGCATGACTCGCAAATTCGCCGCCGGAATCTTCACGCATTGCCTCCGCGTCGAACGCAAGTGCATTTCGATCCGCCGCTCCTCATAGTTCCAGCGCGCTTCATGCCGGAAGCAGGACAAATCAAAATCCGCCCCCAGTTCCCGATTGATCCGCCCCAGCAAATTCAAATTAAACGCCGCAGTTACGCCTGCCGGGTCGCTATACGCCAGCAATTGGGTCGCTACATCCTTCTCCAAATCCGTTCCCAGCAACAAGGCGTCATCTGGCTGCAGAATCTCGCGCACCTCGCGCAAGAAATCTTCCCCGGCCGACCGGTCAAAATTTCCAATCGTGCTTCCCAGAAACAGCACCAGCAGATGATCGCCGTGATCGCGCCCCTGCGCCACAGCACGCAACCCCTCCAAGTACGGTTGCTCGTACCCCACGATGCTTACCAGGTCAATCTGCCCGAGTTCTTTTTCGCAAGCCGCCAGCGCTGAAGGTGAAATCTCGATTGGGAAGTAAGAGGTCCGCTGGCGCTTGGAAAGCGCTTCCAAAATCCAGCGCGTTTTTTTTCCGCTTCCGCTCCCCAGTTCCGCGACGTGAATCGGTGAAGGCAGCCGATCGACGATTTCTCGCGCATGCTTCTGCAGCAACCGCGCGTCCGCTCGCGTCAATCCGTACTCCGGCAAAAGACAGATCGCCTCAAACAGTGTCGAGCCCACTTCGTCGTACAAGTATTTTGACGGCAGCTCCCGTTGCCCCGGCTTTAGCAATCCTTCGCGCACGGCCGCCGCAAATTCGGACACATGCCGGACAGGAAGTGTTTGGTAGGTCAGCATGAATGGCTCCCAGGGGCCTGGATTGAAAGGTTTCAGTCCTCAACGCAACGGAACGTTGCATACACATAGGGATAATGTGGCTGGAACCAGTTGCGGAACGACCGTCGCAGCATGCAAGCCGCCGTGCGCGGTGAGCCGCCTTTCATAACGTAGTGCTTGCCATCGAAGAAATTGGTTGAGTACCCGGGATAAAAGGGCATCGCAGCAAATCCGGGAAATGGCTTGAATTCCGTGCGCGTCCATTCCCACCCATTGCCGACCAGATCGTGAACGCCGTGGGCGCTTGCTCCCCGTGCGTACGATCCCACCGGGCTCGGATCCCAATGCCCAAAATCAAAATTCCCATACCGCGCTTCCGGCGCTTCGTCTCCCCACGGGTAATTCCGTTCCACCTCGGAGTCCGACGTTCCGTATGCCGCGCGATGAAATTGCTCCTCTGTCGGCAGCTTGCGTCCCAGCCATTTTGCGTAAGCCGTCGCTTCCGCGTGGCTCACGTACACGGGCCAGTCCATAGGAAGCCGAATCTCGCCAAACATCGTCCGATACAGCCACAGATTTCCCTCGCGCCGCCAGAAAGCCGGATGCTGCACGCCCTCTTTTTTCTTCCACGCACACGCTTCTTTGTCCCACAGCGACGGCTCCGAATAACCGCCCGCCTGAAGGAACAACATGAAATCCCGGTTCGTCACGTTGTAGTTGTCGATGGCGAAGTCCGCCACGCGCACGTCGTGAGCCCCAAGCTCGTTGTCCCAGCCAAATTCGTCGCCGCTCACCCGTTGCAAGCCCAATGTCGCCCGACCTGCCGGAATCTCCACCAGGTGCGACTTCGCCCGCGGCGTCTTCCACACAGATTCCTTTGCCCGCGCCATTTTTTTCTCCGCCGAAAGTTGGTGCAGCATGTACGCCAGCGTTTCCGCGTGCATAAACCGATGCTCCACCGCCACTTCCAACATGCTCGCCAATTGCGGATGTCCTTCCGATGGCCGCCCCAGCGCGCGCGAAATCGCGCCGTCCAACTCGCCGCGCAGCCGTCGATTGTATTGCTCGATTTCTTCACGCGCCGGCCAGTCTTGGGGCTGATCTGTCGGCAAGCCGCCGCCCACTGGATCGATTCCAAACGCAAAAAGCTGGTCGAACCAAGGATGCAATGATTGCAGCCCAAACGCGCGCTGCGCCAGCAGATTCCAATCGAAAGCTTCCACGTGACCGAGGTAAAAGATAATGCGATGGCGTTCGGCAATCGGCCGCTCGTACATCGCTTCGTCTCTCACGATGCGGAATACTTCGTCGGTGCGTGTGCGTGCGTTTATAAGGCGAGTGTGAAGGTCATGCCGGATGCGGACAGCGCTAGCCGTGGCTCCCATGCGTGTTCTCCTCCCACTTGGATGCGGCTTCCGCTGCGGCGATTCGTCAAAATGTCGGCGGCCGGGAGGCGAGTACCTTATGATGTTCCCTCCCGGTAGCGCCGGGTGTCAATCAAAATGAACGCGAAAACCGCTCCGGAGAACGCCGACCCTACCATTCAGTTCCAAAGTGTGACATACGGTCTTAACGGTAGCGTTCCTCGCACGATTGTTAACGACATCCGCTTCTCTGTAGCTGCTGGCCAGACCCTCGTGCTCCTCGGTCGCAGCGGCAGCGGCAAGACCACCCTCTTGAAACTCATTAATCGGCTCCTCGTCCCGACAGGCGGCCAAGTTATCGTCCGCGGTAGCCCCACCATCGTATGGGATCCCATCCGTCTGCGTCGCGGCATCGGGTATGTTATTCAAGACGCAGGGCTTTTCCCCCATTTCACCGTGGCTCAAAACATCGCGCTCGTCCCCTCCCTTGAAAAATGGGATGCTGCCCGCACCAACTCCCGCGTCAACGAACTCCTCACCCTGGTCGGCCTCGACCCCGCCGAATTCGCCTCCCGCCGCCCGCATGAGCTCTCCGGCGGCCAACGCCAACGAGTTGGTGTAGCTCGCGCCCTCGCCGCTGACCCGCCGATTCTCTTGATGGACGAGCCCTTTGGTGCCCTCGATCCCGTCACGCGCGCCGAGCTTCAGCGCGAATTCAGCGCCCTCGCCCGCCGCCTCGGCAAGACCATCGTCTTTGTCACCCACGATCTTCGCGAAGCGCTACTCCTCGCCTCGCGCATCATCCTCCTGCAAACCGGCCGCATCATCGCCGATGCCACGCCGCAAGAATTTCCACACATCGATCATCCCGAAGTCCGAGCCTTCACCGCCTCTCTGACTCCGCTCGCCGGTGCGCAAGCATGACTCCCTGGACATTTTTCGTCGACCATCGCGCCGAAATCCTCGAGGCCACCGCCAATCATCTAACTCTCGTGATCATCGCTATGACGTTTGCGATCGCCATAGGCGTCCCGCTCGGCATGCTCATCGTTCACCGTCCGGCGCTGCGCAATCTCGCGCTCGGCCTCGCCAGTATTTTTCAAACGATCCCCAGCCTGGCCCTCTTCGGTTTTCTCATTCCCATTCCATTCATTGGCGGCATCGGCCGACGCACCGCCATCGTCGCCCTCGTCCTCTACGCGCTGCTCCCCATTCTGCGCAACACCTACGTCGGCCTCACCGGCATCGACCCCGCCGTCCTCGAAGCCGCCGAGGCCATGGGCATGACCCAATCGCAAATTCTCTGGCGTGTTCGCCTCCCGCTTGCGCGCGCCGTCATCCTCGCCGGAATTCGCACCGCTACCATCATCACCATCGGAGTAGCCACCATCGCCGCCGCCATCGGCGCCGGCGGACTCGGCACCTTCATCTTCCGCGGAGTCGCCATGGTCAGCGACGCCGTAATCCTGGCCGGAGCCATTCCCGCCGCCCTCCTCGCCATTGCCGCCGATCTCCTTCTCGGCTGGCTCGAGCGCCGCCTCAAAATCGCATAGCGCTAGTCTCGACCTCTTCTCTGTGGCTTCGTGCTCCGATCTCCGTGAACTCTGTGTTAAATTCTTTTCTCTCTCTCGCAAACCATGCGCCGCCCCCTCCTTTCCGTCCTCAATCTCCTTTCCGTCCTCAATCTCCTTTTCCTCTCAGGCTGCCACAAAACCGAACAACCCCACCTAACCATCGGCTCCAAGTTTTTCACTGAGCAAGTCATCCTCGCCGAGCTCCTCGCCCAGCACATCGAAGCCCGCACCGGCATTCTCGTCGACCGCAAATCCAACCTCGGCGGCACCCTCCTCTGCCACAAAGCACTCCTCTCCGGCGACCTCGACCTTTACGTCGAATACACCGGCACCGCCCTTACCGCCGTCCTCAACGAATCGCCCAGCGCCGACTCCCATGATGTTTACCATCGCGTCCAAAAAGGCTACGCCCAGCGCTTCAATCTCGAAGTCACCGAGCCCCTCGGCTTCGAGAACACTTTCGCCATGGTCGTCCGCGGCGAAGACGCCCAGCGCCTCCATCTTCACAGCACCAGCGACATCGTCCCGTACGCTCCCAAAATGCGCGCCGGCTTCGGCTACGAATTCCTCGAGCGCCCCGACGGCTTCCGCGGCTGGAGCCAGCTCTATGGCCTGCATTTCGCCGCGGCGCCCAGCGTGATGGACCTCGGCCTCATCTACCGCGCCCTCGTCGACAAAAAAGTCGACATCGTCGCCGGTAACTCCACCGACGGCCTCATCGACGCCCTCCACCTCGTCCCGCTCGTCGACGACAAGCACTACTTCCCGCCCTACGACGCCGTCGCCATCGTGCGCCGCGACGCGCTCACCAAATTCCCCCAGCTCCGCGCCACCCTCGCCGATCTCGCCAACAAAATCTCCGCCGAAGAAATGCGCCACCTCAACGCCGAAGTCGACGCCAACCAGCGCGACGCCGCCGCCGTAGTCCGCAACTTTCGCGCCTCGAAGTCTTTATGAGCTCTGTAGCGGTCAGGCTTCCGCCCGGCCAGCCTCGTTTCTCCTTCAACTGGCCTTCTCCCTGCATCTTCTATACAGTACGCGCACCGGAGCCTCCCTAATGGACAACCCGCCGAAGCGCACAGGCAAACAGGTCGGTTTGGCTGCACTGAATTTGCTCTTCGTGCTTCTAATCCTTTTCGGCGCGCAGGGGCTGATCCGCGGCCGCATCAACAACACTGCAGGTCTCGCCATTCTTTCCCTGCTGGTGTTCGCCGCCTATCTCCTTGGCTATCGCTTCATCGAAGGCCGTCGCCCGCCCGAACTGGCAGGGTTGACCTCTCTCAAGGAATTCTTCGGTGGACTCGCCCTGGGAGTCGCCTTGTTCTCCGCGGTGATTGCCGTTCTCTGGCTCCTTCGCGTCTATCATCTGCAAGGCCGAGGAACCACCGTCGGCCTCGGTGCCGGAGCGCTAACCGCTCTTCTCGCCGCCACCGTAGAAGAAACATTGATTCGCGGCTTCCTTTTCCGAATCGTGCAGATGGTCGGCGGCACCTGGATCGCCATTCTAATTTCGTCCGCTTTCTTCGGCGCCGCGCACGCCTTCAATCCCGGCGCCACCGTCACAAGTTCCGTGGCCATCGCCCTCGAAGCGGGCGTGCTCCTTGCCGCCGCCTTCGTGGTCACCGGACGTTTGTGGTTTCCCATCGGCCTGCACGCTGGCTGGAATTTCTCCGAGGGTTCCCTCTACGGACTTTCTGTTTCTGGCTTCACTCCTAAGGACGCCCTGACTCAGGGAACTCTGAAAGGCTCCGCAATCCTCACCGGTGGCGCCTTCGGCCCGGAAGCCTCCATCATCGCCGTGGTGCTGTGTGTCTCCGTCGCGATCCTGCTCCTGTGGCGTGCCGCCAAAACTGGCCGCGTGCAACCGCCACTCTGGTCTCGGACTAATTCGGCAACGTCAGCGCCTGGCGTAGGTGTCACCGAAGTTCCCGTTCAGCCACAGCCCTGATTCTTCCGCTTTATCCGCGCATCTTCTGCCGACTCATGGGACGACGACGATTCTGCGGCCGGATTGTTCCGGGCGGTCCCATACTCTTTCGATATCCGCGAGCGGGACTCGCTCGGTCTCGATGCGAAGTTCTCCGCGCGCCGCCCGCGCCATAACCTGTTGCACGGCATCTATCAACACCTCGCGCGGCGGGATCCCGGCCGTCCCGAGGATCGTCAACGCTGTGCTGCGCAACACCGCAGCCGGCAGCGAGATCGTCAGTCCGGCGCTCTCGCCCACTTGCACCAGACGGGTCTCCTTTGTTACTACCGCAAATTCCGACCTGGTAATCGCCGCAAGCAGCGTCTCCGTAGGACGCCCCCACACGTAGTCGATAACCACGTCGAACCCTGCATCTCCCGCCTCGCGAATGCGTCCTTGAGGGAATCTCCAAGCTGGTCAAGCTGGATCGTTGCGTCCGCGCCCAGCTCGTGCAGCCTGCCGAGCACCCGCTCGTTGCGTCCCGCGCCTATCACTCGCTTCGCCCCCAGCACTTTCGCGATCTGCACCGCGAGCTGTCCGGTGACTCCCGTCGCACCCAGAATGAGCGCCGTCTCGCCCGGCGCAAGTTTTGCGCGGTGCCCGAGTGATAGCCAGGCAGAAACGCCCGTATTCGGCAGCGCCGCCGCGGTGTCATCATCGATAACGGAGGGCCCCGGGAAGCAAAACGCGCGCGGCGGCACCACGGTGCGCTCTGCCATCGCGCCGTAGGGCCGCTTCGGCCCGCCAAAGAATACCCGGGTGCCATCCTCGAGCTCCCCAACTCCGTCCGTTCCGCATACCACCGGCAATTCCCGCGGACTGGCATAGTGGGAGCCGCTGGCCAGTTGCTTGTCGATGGGCTTGAGTGATGCAGCGCGCACGCGCACGACGGCCTCATCTTTGCCAGCCGTCGGCTCAGCAAACTCCTCGAATCGCGGCGCCTTCCCAAGCTCACGCAATACCGCAGCCTTCATGGCTTGGCGCCTCATTTAACGATTGCAGCAGCCGCTCCTCGCGGCGACGCCGATTTGCTGAAACACCCTTGCCGTCGTTACGGCTGCAACCGATTCAGCACCACTCTCCCGTCATGAACAACCAGCACCAAATCCTCCAGCGCGCCGATATCCGTCAAAGGATTCGCATCCACGGCGACCAAATCCCCCGCCATCCCCGGCTTGATCGCGCCGACGCGTTTCCCGACGCCAAGGCATCCCGCCGAGACCGACGTCCCGGACTCAATCGCTTCCATGGGAGGCATCCCGCTGCGCACCAGCTGGATGATTTCGCCGGCTGGGCCACGGCTGCTGGCGGCCTCGTAGTTGTTGTCCGTTCCCGCGACAATCTTGATGCCCATTTTCCACGCGCGAGCAGTGGTGTCCCGACCGCGGGGCTGCATCGCGCGGCCTCGTAATTGAATAACAGGATTCTCATCCTTGTCCGCATCATTCCATGCGCTGATGGTAGGTACGAAGTACGTTCCGCGCTCCTTCATCGCCGTGTGCGTGCGCCGTCACCGGTATACCCGCTTTGCGCGCAGCAGCAGGAGCTGGAGAACCCGGTCCCGCGTCATAGTGTGCCGGATGCTAGCCGACCCGGCACCGTGAAACAAGCTCTTAGATGAGGCCCACCTCAATCTTTCCCGGACTGTCCAGTCCTTCAGCGCGCGGTCGGAAACAAGTCTGCATCCGCCGCGGTCCGAAAAATCATGCCGCCAGCCGTTTGGCATAGCGCATTTCCTGAAGAAACTTTCCGCCCGTCACGGCCGTATACTTGGCGAACAACAGGTGCGTCATGACAACCCTCTGGCAAGACATCCACTACGCTCTCCGTGTCCTGCGCAAGTCCCCCGGCTTCACTGCTGTCGCCGTTGTCACGCTAGCCCTGGGCATCGGAGCCAACACCGCCATTTTCACCGTCGTTTACGGCGTTCTCCTCCGCCCTCTTCCGTTTCCGCAGCCCGACCGCATCGTCCAGCTCGTTAACACCTATAAGCAGCAGATCGAGGAAGCCGGTATCACAGCGAAACAACTGAAGCGTCTTCAAGACTACAGCGAGCTTTTCGAGCACATCGCCGGGTACACGGACGTGGGTTACAACATGGCAACTGCAAACGGCGCCGACCACCTGCGCGGCATGCCGGTTTCCGCCAGCTACTTCCGCGTTCTTGGCGTATCCCCCATCGCGGGCCGCGATTTTCAGGAAGACGAAGATCGAAGCGACGGTCAGCGCGTCGCAATCATCAGCTACAGTCTTTGGACACGGCGCTTCTCAGCGGACGCCGGAAGAATCGGCCAGAAACTATTGCTCAACGGCGAACCCTTCACCCTTATCGGCGTCATGCCGCGCAACTTTGATCCCGGGGGTCAGGAACGCGCGCCGGATTCCGGAGCGCCGGACGTGTGGACTCCCCTCGTCCTGGTTGCCAAAACCGCTGGCAGCGGATCGAACATCAGCGTGCTCGCGCGGCTCAAGCCTGGTGTGACGCGCGCCGAGCTGGATGCACAAATGGCCGTCGTAACGCGCGATCTCTTCCGCGAAAATCTGCGAGATCCCGGAGACAAGAGCGCGCTGAACTTTGTTCCGTATCAGCGCATGATCGGCTCTGACATCCGGCCATATCTGATCGTGCTGCTCGGAGCCATCGGTTTCGTTTTGCTAATTGCTTGCGCGAACGTCGCCAACCTCCTGCTCGCACGCGCCGGATTGCGCGAGCGGGAAATTGCCGTGCGCATCGCTATGGGTGCTTCGAGTCGCCGCTTAATACAGCAATTGCTCACCGAAAGCATGCTCATCGCGGTGTGTGGGGGCGTGCTGGGTTTGTTGTTGGCTTCCCTGGGCTTGCATTCGCTGCTCGCGATGGCTCCTTTTGATCTGCCGCGTGCCGGCGACATTCGCCTGGACTCCACGGCATTCGCATTCACGTTTTTGATTTCGCTTCTGACCGGTGCGCTATTTGGCCTGGCGCCCGCTCTGCAGAGCGCCAGAACCACAATTCACGATGCATTGAAGGAAGGCGCTGGGCGTGCAAGCGCTGGATCGGGTCGCGCGCGTCTTCGCCAATTTATGATCGCCGGCGAATTCGCAATTTCGCTCGTACTTTTGGTGGGCGCCGGCTTGATGATCGCAACCTTCTCGAGACTCCTCCATACTAGTCCCGGCTTTAATCCGCACCCCATTCTTTCCATGCAGTTCTGGTTGATTGGATCGAAGTACAATTCCGCTCCGCAAATCGAAAGCTTCAATCGCGCCCTCGTGCAGCGGGTTGAGTCGCTGCCCGGCGTCGAGTCCGCCGCTGTAGTGGCGGCGGGCTTGCCCCTGGAGCGTGGCGGCAACAATGGTGTGAAAATTGTCGGTCAAGCCAGCGGTGATTACAGCATCGACTACCGCGAAATTACGCCCGGGTATTTCCATGCCATGGGGATCCCGCTGCGTCAAGGGCGCGCATTTTTAGACTCCGATTCCGAAACCTCGAATCGCGTGGTGATCGTGAATGAAGCATTTGTTCGGGAACATTTTGCCGCCCGCAGCCCTCTCGGGGAGCATCTGCTACTCAGCGATACTGTCGCCGAGATCGTCGGGATTGTCGGAGACGTAAAATCGTACCTGGATCAGCCTGCGCCGCCGACCACCTTCGTTCCGGCGACGCAGGCCTCTTACGATACCTCGAGGCTGTTTGAGGCCTGGTTCCCGCGCAGCCTGGTCGTACGCGCCAGCGTCAATCCTCTAAGCCTTACGCGCGCCGTGCGCCAGGCGGTCGCCGAAGTCGACCCCCTGGTTCCCACCGGACCGATGCGTTCCATGGACCAGGTGCTTTCGCATTCGCTCGCGTTGCGCAGTTTCATGATGACCCTGCTGAGCTCTTTTGCGGTGCTCGCCCTCTTGCTCGCATGTGTCGGAATCTACGGCGTCATTTCGTACGCCGTCTCGCAGCGCACGCGCGAGATTGGCGTGCGCATAGCGCTGGGCGCCAGGCGCGCGGACGTCCTGCGCCTGATATTGGCGGAAGCCATGAAACTCATCCTGATCGGCGTCGCGCTGGGTGTCGCCGCTGCACTCGCGCTGACGAAGGCGATGGCGACCCTACTCTACGGCGTGAGCGCCGCCGACCCGTTCATTTTTCTGTCGGTGATCCTGCTGCTGATGATCGTGTCACTGGCCGCTTGCTATGTGCCTGCACGCCGCGCCATGCGGGTCGATCCCATGGTCGCGCTACGCTATGAATAACTTTCTGCGGATTAAAATCGAAACGCGATGCCGCCGGTGAAATTCACCCGCTGCAGGTAGTTGGAGACGTTCTGCTGGAAACAATTCCCAAAGAAATCGCACTGCACCGCGGGAGTTTTGTTGGCCCGCGAGGGCAGCCACCGCAAATCTCCGCGCAGCGCGAAGTGCCGGCTCACTTCATATTTTGCTCCGCCGCCAAGATTGAACGCCAGCAGCGTGCGGTTGGGATTAGCGCCGTCGTTGAATTCGTGTGAAAAGCCGATGCCGCCCGCGATAAACGGCCGCAGCTTCCTTTCGCTGTTCTTCAGCATGTATAGAAAGCCAAACGAGAATTGGTCGAAATCGGAGTTGAAAGCTTTGGAATACGCGTGAGTGGCTGCGTCCCGCTCGCTAAAACGAGTATTGTTCCGGCTCCACATGAATTCGGCTTGGGAGTTTTCGGTGAGCGAGCAATCGATGAAGGTGCCATAGCTCAGCCCGCTGTCCACGCGCAGGCGATCGATAGTGAAGGAATTTGTGACCGGATACGATCCGCCGGTTTCAAAGCCTACAAACGGCGACACTTCCCATTTTGTAACGTCGCGCCACTGCCCGAACGCCGGCGAAATTGCGACGAAGCACAACATGAACATGAACAACAGCGGCAAGCGGTATCGCATGGTTCCTCCCGATGTGATTGGCCTGTGTGATGGCCGAGTCTGATGGAAAGACACATCTCCCTGTTACTGGAACTAAG
This sequence comes from Candidatus Acidiferrum sp., assembly GCA_035602505.1. Taxonomy (GTDB): domain Bacteria; phylum Acidobacteriota; class Terriglobia; order Acidiferrales; family UBA7541; genus Acidiferrum. The sequence continues at coordinate 224,751 of DATNMD010000027.1, read as the reverse complement.
ATGCAAGAATGGCCATGCGGAGTTTCAAGCCCCACTGCTGCTGAGGCTTTATGGGTTCAACTGAAGGGGAGCTGAACTGAGGACTGAAGATGGTGGGCCTGGGTGGACTTGAACCACCGACCTCGCCCTTATCAGGGGCGCGCTCTAGCCACCTGAGCTACAGGCCCAAACGAGGAGCAATCTCCAAATTCTAACACGAGGGAAACGTTACCGCACTTCTGAGGTTAGCCTATTGCACGAAGCCTACATTGGGTGTCGGGCCGCCTTCAGGCATTTCCTTGATGGTGCCGAATTGTGCTTCGTAGCGCGCAATGTTCTCGCCCAGCGCGCGAAAGATGCGCTTAGCGTGGCCTGGGCTGACGATCATGCTCTTGAGCAGCTTTCCCTGCGCGCCATTCGGGAAAATATAGATAAAGTTCAGCGTAAACTCCTCGAGATTGTGATGAATCATCACGAGATTGCTGTACTCGCCCTGTAGTTCCTTCTCGTCCGCCTTGATCTGCACCTGCCCTTGCACCGGCTGCTGTTGGTCCATCGTGTGAGCCTCTCTGTTTGAATCGCTACGTAGCGCGCTTCTTCAAGGTATCACAGCAGCGGCCGGCGCGCGGTAGACGGGCTTGGCCGGGATCGCCGCTCTGCAGAGTTTATTGTATTGCCGGAAAGGAATTCTCTGAGGTCCATTGACAAACGGCGATATTAAATATAGTTTATTAGTCGTATTTAGCACGGTTAACATCGGCGATGACCCCCATAGTACCGAGCGAAGTCGAGAAGGAAACCGCCGCCAGCTCGGAGGCTCCCACAAGCTACCCAGCCGGAACCTTCCGGCCCCGCATCGCGAGTTTGCCGTCTTTGCCGGAGGCGCATCGTACGGTGCCTTTCAGCTCCGGCGCCTCGTGGTTCCGCAAAATCCTGGCATTTGCCGGCCCCGGCTATCTCGTCGCCGTGGGTTACATGGACCCTGGCAACTGGGCCACCGACATTCAAGGCGGCTCGAAGTTTGGGTACACGCTGCTGAGCGTCATCGTGATGAGCAGCTTGATGGCGATGTTCCTGCAAGCGCTCTCGGCGAAGCTGGGGATCGCCACCGGGCGCGATTTAGCGCAGGCTTGCCGGGATCACTACTCGCGGCGCACGTCGGTGGTTTTGTGGGTCTTGTGCGAAATCGCGATAGCAGCGTGCGACCTTGCCGAGGTTCTGGGTTCGGCAGTGGCGCTGAAGTTGCTCTTCGGGTTGCCGCTCCTCGCCGGCGTGCTCATCACCGCGCTGGACGTGCTCATCGTGCTGGCGCTGCAAGGGCGCGGCTTTCGCTTGATTGAAGCGTTTGTGGTGACGCTGATAGTCACCATCGGAGCCTGCTTCGCTTACGAGATTTTCTTCGCGCAACCGCTGTGGAAGGAGGCCGCGCAGGGAGTCATTCCGCGCGCGGAGATTTTCCGCAATCGGGAAATGTTGTACATCGCCATCGGCATTCTCGGGGCCACCGTGATGCCGCACAATCTCTATCTGCACTCCAGCATCGTGCAGACGCGCGCCTTCGGAATTTCTGTGGGCGATCGTCGCGAAGCGTTGCACTATGCGGTGTTCGATTCGACCCTGGCGCTGGCCTTCGCGCTTTTTGTGAACGCCGCCATTCTCGTCCTGGGCGCGGCGGCCTTTCACACCCGCGGCCTTCACAACGTCGCAGAAATCGCCGACGCTTACAAATTGCTAAGCCCTGTACTTGGCGTGAGCTTGGCCAGCACAGTTTTCGCGTGCGCTTTGCTGGCCTCCGGGCAAAACTCCACGCTCACCGGCACGCTGGCCGGCCAGATCGTCATGGAAGGCTTTCTGAACATTCGCCTCAAACCTTGGATTCGCCGGCTCATCACGCGTGCGCTGGCGATCACTCCCGCGGTAATCGTGATCGGGTTTGCTGGGGAGGGCAAAGTCACCGCGCTAATCATTCTCAGCCAGGTGATTCTTAGCTTTCAGTTGCCGTTTGCCATTATTCCGCTGATTCAATTCACAGGCGACCGCGCGAAGATGGGCACTCTGGTGAACTCGCGGGTCACGAAGGTCGTCGCCTGGGTCGTGGCCGGAGTCATTCTTTTCTTCAACGGCGAACTCCTCTGGTTCATCTTCCGCGGTTAGCCTGTTTTTTTTGGCTCACCTTTTTGTGTTGCGGCGCGCGAATATGCGAAACTTTTGCGCATGATGAGCAACCTTGAAAAACGGAATCGGATGCTGCCCAGGGCGATGTTCCTGCTCGTTCTCGCGATCGTTGCTGCGGCGATCGTCTATTCCGCCGTCAACAAAGCTCCGTGGTCGTGGCCGGTCCCTGAAGAGGCGAAGCAACTGAAAAATCCGTTGCAGGCCACGGCTCCTGCGTTGAAGTCCGCCCGCGAAGTGTACGCGGACAAATGCGCGCACTGCCATGGCGACACGGGCAAAGGCGACGGCCGAGACGCCAGCCGGTACGATCCCACGCCTGCGGATTTCACGGACGCAAAGCGCATGAGCGGCATTACGGACGGCGAGCTTTTCTACAAGATCAGTGAAGGCAAGAAGCCCATGCCGGTGTTCAAAAATAAGCTGAGCGAGGACCAGCGCTGGGAGTTGGTGCTTTTCATTCGGTCGTTTGCCGAGTCATCGCCCGTCGCGAACAAAGCCGGGAAATGATGCGCGTAATCGACCAGAGCTCTTTCTGGTTTACGTCGTGCTGAGATGGGCGCAGCGGTGCTGCGCCCCCACAATCCCGTCCTTCGCAAAGAGGTATTAGCGGTTGCTGGGGTCATGCAGGGTTTCGGTATGCACCGAGGCTGGATCGGCGAGAAACTTCGCTACGGTTGGGCCAACTGAGATGCAATCGAGGCTGATATGGCCGCAGGGCGAATCTAGAGTGACAATGGGTGCCCCGATCGCCTCGGCAAATTCGCGCGCTGGAATCGGATTCACCAGATGATCCTGCGGCGAGACGATTACGAGGAGTTTTGCTCGAACCTTTTTCGCAGTCTCCATTAAGGTCGGCCCGAGTTCGCCGGGAATGTCGAGTGAAATGATGGCCTGGCGCTGCCGGATCTGGTCGCTGGCCACGCCGCCGTCGCCGACCGCACGCTTTTTGAGCTCCGCTACAAAAGTATCGAAATCCTTCGGACTTGTGTGCGCCACCCGATAAGCCGGAGATGTGAGATTCATCTGACCAATCTCCTCGGAAACGGCAAAGCCGAGGGTAAGAGGTCCTGTGGGATTGCCGTGGTTCCAGGCCGGGTCAAGCTCAATGGCATCAATTTGGGCGGTCCAGAGCAGCTTGTCGAAGGAAGTCGATTGCGGCGAGCCGGCCATGGGAATGGCGAGATCCATGAAATCGGGATAAATGAACGTCCATTCGAATGTTTGCATGCCGCCCATGGAAATGCCCTTGACGGCGCGAAGATGGGAAATGTGCAGCACATCGGTCAGGAGCCGATGCTCGGCTTCCACCATGTCTCGAATAGTGAATGTCGGAAACTTCATGCGTGGTTGCCTGCTGCTGTTTGAGGGAGACGAGGATACGCCGTTTCCGATGGCATCCGCGAGGACGACAAAATAGTTCTCGGTATCGACGACCTTGCCTGGTCCGAGGAATTGCAACAGGTCCTCGGATTTGCCACCCAGCCAAGTTGGCCACAGGATAGCGTTCGACTTGCCCGTATTGAGTTTTCCCAACGTGCGATAGCCGAGGCGAAAATTGAGAATCACGCTCCCGTTTCGCAGCTTAAAGTCGCCGAGTTGGGCGAATTGCTGAGTTCCACCCGCGGCTGGAGACTGGGCCCTTGCGAGCTCGGCTTGGCAGGTAAGAAAGAGCAAGACAGTCAGACCGAGTCGGCAACTGTTTTTCATGCCGCGCATTCTATCTCATCACCGAACCCGTCGCAGAACTCTACCGCTGACGCCTATTTCAGCGCAAAATGAATGCTAGGCGCGGATTTTGCGCGGCCATGAGTACGTTCGCGACTCTCTGGATCGATCATCGCGTGGCCTTGGTGGCGGTTGCCGCGCTGCTCCTCTCTGCGGCCGCTCCTTTGGCGTACGCCTGGGCACGGCTTTTGCCGGACGAGCCACCCCCGTTTGAGGTCACTGCCGGAGCTGCGCCGCCTGAACACCTTCCTTCCAATTGGCAAAGCCCTGCAAAGAAAGATCCTTTTGCGGTGTTTCTATTGTTCTGCGTGACGCTGAGCTATGTTCTGAAATTTCCTGGATTGCCTTTGGCGACGGGGCTGCAGTGGCTATCCACGCTGCTGCCTGCCGACTATTTGAATTGGACTGTGCTCGGAGGGCGCGCATTTTTCGTAGTCGTGCCGGGATTGGCGGCGGCGTATTCCGCGTTGCGGCCGAACCCAGTGCGCATTGCTTTGATTGTCGGCGGGCTGCTGGTTCTGGCGCTTTGGTTGGTCAGTCCAGTGTTGCGCGCGGCGATCGCGACGGCGTAACGCTTGCGTGTGCAGCATGCGTGTCTGCCGCAAAGCGGGCTGCGCCCAATAATGGATTGCTACGCCATTGCCGCCGCTCAGGCGGTTGCCGCCTTTACCTGGCTCAAAGCGGAAGCCACTTCTTTCACGTCGGGCACGACGGGGATGTCGTAATTCTTGAACCAAGCCACTTTGCCTTGCTTGTTCACGATGGCGATGGCGCGCCCGGTGATTCCCTTGTCCGCAAGATACACGCCGTATTTTTCGCTCATGGCTCCCTTCGGATGAAAATCCGCGAGCAGCGAATACTTGATGCCCATCTTGTCGGCGTATGCTTTGTGCGACCACGTGCTGTCCACGCTGACGCCAAGCACTTCCGCATCGAGCTGATCGAACGACCGCATGTCGTTGACGAAGCAGGCGTGCTCGTTCGTGCACGTCGGGCTCCAGTCCAGCGGATACCACACCAGCACTACGTTTCTCTTGCCCGCGAAATCGGAAAGTTTCACTTCCTTCTTATCCTGGTTCTGCAGCGCAAAATCCGGCGCCGTTTGTCCCACTCCTATCGCCATGTTCTTTCCTCCGGTCAGTTCGAAATCGAGGCCACCATCTTATCGAAATCCCGCCAGCCACGCCAAACGGCAGCAGCGCCTTCGCGCTGCCACGCATCAGACTTTTTGGGTGTACACTCCTTCCAGAAAATCGCCGGGCCGATGACGCCATGTCTTCCGAAGCAACTCGCCGCGCAACGATGATGCCGCTGCGCGAACTAGTCGACCGCTATCTTTCCGCAGCCGTCAGCTTCGGCATTCCCGTAGCCCTTTCTTCCTTTGCTCTCAGCCATTCGGAAACCGAGCGCCTCTTCTCCAGCTATGATGAGGACTACCACATCTCGCGCTTCTTCCATTTTTCGCAGGATGTTGGCACGCCGTTCTCCATCAACGGTTTTCCTGCCACGCACGTCGCGATCGACGCAGAAATACAATTAATTCTTTAGTATTCTTTTGGGTGCTTCGCAAGCCAGAATCATGGAGGCCCGACTCTAGTGGTCCACCTTAACGGAGAAGACGTCGGGTTGGGAATGGGTGCCGGCCGCGGGTGAACCCGCCGGCGAGGTCCAGGTGCGCCGGTTATCGCCCCAGGCCGCGATCACGCCGTCATCGTTGGCCTCGCCACCCGGCCCGGTGAGCGTCTGATATTCACCGATGTCATAGCAGCTCACGACCGTCCGATCGTAGTTGGAAGTTGCCGTGGGTGTGCGAACTACATTGCTCGGTGTCAGATCGAACGCGGTCGTGCTCAGCGGGGCCGTCTGCTCGACCTGCAGCTCCCCGTGCTCGGTCTTCAGCGTGGCCACGTCAGTGCGCAGGCGCTTGTCGGCCTGCTGAACGTAGTAACTGACCGTGAGTGTCCTGCCATTGGTCGACAACGACAGGAAGGGGTGCACATGTTGCGGATCGGCAGCGGTCGAGGCCGCCACCCCAAAGGGCGTTGCGAAGGTTTGCCCGCCGTTGGTTGATAAGACCAAGCGGATCTCGGAGCCCGCGGTCGGGTCGCCCAAGAACGGGCTGGTCGAGCTGTTCAGCACGAACGCGAAGACCCCATGTCCGGCGGCCGCATGCGGCTGGCTGATGAGCCGCGTCGCCTGCTTGAACCGCGGCAACCCGAAGCGCCCGCCTCCCTGGTCGGCGCCCGCGACGAGCGCATTGCGAATTCCACCTCCCGCGCAGTCGTTGAGCAGCCCAGGCGTGACATTGGGGAAGGCGAACGAGTCGATCGCGCCCGGCGCGTTGAAGGCGAGGAAACGGAGGGTCTGCCCGCCATCATCGGAGACGAGCACGCGCACGTTGTCCGCGTCCATGTCGCTGAAGTGCAGAAATGGCACATAGAGGCGGCCGGTCGAGGCATCAACCACCGGGTTGGAAAACTGGATGAAGGAGCTGTTGGTCCCGTCGTCCACCGGGGCGAAGAGGACCTTCTGAGAAAACGTCTGACCACCATCGGTACTGCGAGCTAGCCGGAGCTGGCTGCCGATGGTCTGCCCTTTCGCGTTCGTGATGAAGCTGGTCCAGGTCACGTAGATATTGTCGCGCGAACGCGCGGTCGGGTCCGGGCCAATGGCCAGCCACTCCTTGTCGGCTCCGTCGTCCACCGCCGCCACCGTGGCTGGGCCGAAGCTCGAACCATGATCAGTGCTCTTATTGATGATGATGGTGTTGTGGAGGCCTTGCGCGTCGGTGCCTAAGCTCGCGTAAAAGATATTCCCGTGCCGGTCGATCGCGAGCGACGGGTCGCCGAAGGTGAAGGGAGCGTCATTGGAGACCGGCGGCACGAAGCCGCTCGTCCAGGTGCGCCCGGCATCGTGCGACGTGGAGAAGCCGCTGAACTGTAGCCGCGTGAAAGCAAGACCGAACCCCGGAAAGAACTGGACCTCGGAGCCTGCCGAGGAGTTATAACCCACCACGACGTGCCTGCCGTCCCGTACGGCAGAAGTCTCACTCTGGGTGGAGAATTCGAATGGCCGGGTCTTGACTACGGTGGGGTCAAAGGTGACGATGTGGTCCAGCGTCGGGTCATTGACCTGGACGTTAAAAGCGTCGTCGCTGCTCCGGTTATTGCCATGTCCCTCCTCGCCCGCAATCGGGAGCACAATCGGAACCAATCCCGATTTCACCGCCCGCTGGAGCCGCTGTGCCAACTCGCCGCCGCTGGAACGGAGAGCGATCCCACCTTTGACGGGGGCGCCGTCGTCACCACCAAATGCCGCAATATCGTCGTCGACCGGGATAACCACACGGCCGTTCACCGGTTTGGTGTTGACTTGGGCGGCTGCTGGCCGGTACGGGAAAACGATCAGCGCAGCGAATGACCACAGTACGAACTTCGATAGCCTCGCATCTTTCATAGGCCCCCCTTCAGAGCGTATGTGCTTCACTACAAACAGAGAGAATTTGAATGTTACGGAGCGGAGGGAAACATGGCGGGAACATGTTTCTCTGGGTCCAGCAGCGTTATGCCTCCGGGAAACCGGCTTGGCCGGTCCTGGTAAAACCTGGACGCCTCGACAGAGTGGCATTCTTATAATCTCTCTGTAACCGCCTTGTCAATTACAATCGCGATGAAGGAGTGGAACTAAAGGAGCGGTAAATTTGGCCGTGGTTGATCCGAGCCTAAGCCTGGGAATTCAAAGTGGATTTCCCAAAAATCGCGCTGCGCAAAAGCTTAGAGTCGCGGCCTAGCCGGAGCGCGCCAACGAGGCGCCTTCGGTGCTGAGGCGGCGGGAGAGTTTTTCGTGTTCTTCGAGGATTTCGCGGGGGAGACGGTTTCCGAATTTCGCAAAGAATTGCTTGCTGTCGGCGAGATCGTCTTCCCAGTCTTCGGAGTTCACGCTCAGGAGTTCTTCGATTGCGGCGGGAGAGATCTGCAGGCCATCGAGCGTGAGCGCGTTGCGCGCGGGCACGAACCCGACAGGCGTTTCTTCGGCGCCGCCGCGGCCTTCGACTCGCTCTAAAATCCATTTCAAAACGCGGACATTTTCGCCGTAGCCGGGCCACAGGAATTTTCCGTCAGCGCCGCGGCGGAACCAATTCACGTGGAAAATCTTTGGCGGATGCGGGATGCGCTTGCCCATCTCCAGCCAGTGGCGGAAATAGTCGGCCATGTTGTAGCCGCAGAAGGGCAGCATCGCCATGGGATCGCGGCGCACGACGCCGACGTTTCCGGTCGCCGCAGCAGTGGTTTCGCTGGCCATGGTCGCCCCGACAAAGACGCCGTGCTGCCAGTCAAAGGATTCGTAGACCAGAGGGGCGACACGCGCGCGGCGGCCGCCAAAGATGAATGCGGAAATTGGCACGCCTTCGGACGCTTCCCACTTCGGCGAAATGGAAGGAGATTGCCCCGCGGGAACAGTGTAGCGGGCATTGGGATGCGCCGCGGGTCCCTTAGAGGTGTCCCACTTTTCGTTTTTCCAGTTGATGAGGCCGGGAGGTGGCGGACTACCGATGCCTTCCCACCAAGGCTCGCGGTCGGATGTCATCGCCACGTTAGTGAAAATAGTGTTTTTGTGCAGTGCGCCCATCACATTGGGATTGGTGAGCATGCCGGTTCCGGGCGCGACGCCGAAGAAACCGGCTTCGGGATTGATGGCGTGGAGATAGCCGTCATCCGCGATTTTCATCCACGCAATGTCGTCGCCGACGGTCCAGACTCGATAGCCCTGATCCTCGAGCGCGGAAACCATCATCGCAAGGTTGGTTTTACCGCAGGCGCTGGGGAAAGCCGCGCCCATATAAGTGACTTTGCCGCCGGGCGATTCGAGGCCGAGGATGAGCATGTGCTCGGCCATCCAGCCTTGCTCGCGAGCCATGTAGCTGGCGATGCGCAGCGCAAAACATTTCTTGCCGAGCAAGGCGTTGCCGCCGTAGCCGGAACCTACGCTCCAGATGAGCTTTTCCTCGGGAAAATGCGCGATGTAGCGGCGCATCGGATCCAAATCGCCGACGGAGTGCAAGCCGGGAACGAAATCGGAGGAAGAGCCGATGCGGTCAAGAGCGACTTGGCCCATGCGCGACATGATGCGCATGTTGGCGACGACATAAGGGCTATCGGTCACTTCGACGCCGGCTTTGCTGATCGGAGAATTCACGGGGCCCATGATGTAGGGCACGACGTACATGGTGCGGTTTCGCATGGCCCCATCGAAGAGCGCTCCGATTTTGTGCTTGGCAGCCCCCGGATCCATCCAGTTGTTGGTGGGGCTGGCATCATCTTTTTCAGGAGTGCAGATAAAGGTGAGGTGCTCGGTGCGGGCGACGTCATTGGGACTGCTGCGATGCAAGTAACAGTTTGGGTAGGTTTCTTCGTTGAGGGTTTCGGAATCGTCTTCGCGGAGCATTTCGGCGATGATTCGCTCGTTTTCGTCCAAGGAGCCGTCGCAGTACACGACGCGGTCGGGCTTGGTAAGCCTGGCAGCGTCATCAACCCAGTTTTCGAGTGGAGTCCCCACGATGCTCCTTCTGCGAGAAGCCACATGCGTCGCAGATAGCGTGTGAAAGCCGTTGCCGATAACCAGTGACCGCTCGTGAGCCGCAGCTACCCGCATGCGGCGAAGCCAACCGGACGGCGTGAGGCGGGAACTTCAAGCCAGGCTGGCAGGGGCGGTATCCAATCGACACGGACAGTGTATGTTACGGGTCGGCGGCCGCGCAAGATAGGGAGCCCGGGCAGTCCAAGAAAGAATTGTGCCGCGGGTGTTGAGGGCTCTGTCGTGCTGTAATTTACACTCACTGCCGAAGTCAGCCTGCGCTAGGGAACGATTGTTTATTGCGGTGGGGTGGCTTAGACTTCCGGCGAATTGGGGAGGGAAAGATGCAAACGCGAAGGACATTTTTAGGGTCGATGGGGGCGGCGGCCGCCTTGAGCGTGGCCGGTCGGGAGGTGTTCGCCGGCGAAGCACGAGCTGGGGAAACAGACACGAAAGACGTGGACGCCGCGGAGCGGGGTAGTGCGGACGCCGCGGCTTCGGGCGAGAAGATGTTGTTTTGGGTGGCGGTGTCCACGCCCTGCGACAAGAACCTGAATTTTGACCCCGAACTGTACAAGGATTTGCTGGTGTACTTGAAGTCGCAGGGCGCCGATGGCGTGGTGGTGCTGGGAACGACGGGGGAATTCCCGTCGTTTTCGTGTGCCGAGCGGAAGAAGGTCGCGGAGACGGCGTTCAAGAACAAGAATGGCTTGAACATCATCGTGTCTTCTGGAACTTCGAATTTTCCGGAGACCATCGAGCTCTCGAAACACGCCGAAGAAAACGGCGCGGATGGCTTGTTGATCGTGCCGCCCTTTTATTACAAGCATCCGCGGCGCGAGGCGCTGACAAAATATTATTCCATGATTTTCGAGCAGGTGAAAATTCCGATCAACCTATACCACATCCCATTTGCGAGCGGCGTGGCGATTTCGCTGGAGCTGCTGCACAGCTTGGAGCAGTATCCGAACCTGGCCGGAATAAAGGATTCAGTGGATGACGCCGAGGAATACCATCGCTTCGTGAAGGAATTTCCCAACCTCAATATGCGCACGGGGACGGATGTGAATTTGAAGTACGCGCTGGAGCATGGGATGGGGGCAATCTTGGCGGAAGGGAACAATTTTACGAAGCAGATCTCAGCGGTGTTTGCGGCGAAGCGTGCGGGCAAGGACATCGACGAGCCGATTGCGAAGCTGAATGCAGCGTTGAAGCTGCTGCGGGCCGGCGGCGTGGATGAGTACGGACCGATGAAATATGCGTTGAGCTTGCAGATGGGGACGCGGCAGTTTTACCAGCGGCCGCCGAACTCGGATGTGACCGAGGAGCAGAAGGCGAAGATCAAAGCGGCGTTGGAAGAAATTAAGCGGACGGGGTAACGGGGCGCGCTCGCAAATTGCGCGTTTGTTGGTGATCGGTTGATGACACCCGCTTCACTACCGCTTTTCATTGGTTCGTGCGGCAGGGGATTTGGGGGAGGGTCGGAATGTTTCAGCGGAGTGTAAAGGAACTTAGTTGTGTGTTTGTCATTGCAGGTGTGTTTGCGATGCCGCCTATGGTGGCTGCGGCGCAGTGGAAACCTAAGGATACGGAGTGGCCCAGCTATGCGGCGGATCTAGCGGGGACGCGGTACCGGCCGCTGGATCAGATCAACTCTTCGAACTTCAACGATTTAGAGATTGCTTGGCGAATCAAGACCGACAATTTTGGGAACCGGCCAGAGTACAAGCTGGAAGGCACGCCGCTGATGATGAACGGTGTGTTGTATGCGACGGCGGGATCGCGGCGTGCGGCGATTGCGGTGGATGCGGTCACCGGCGAGTTGCTGTGGATTCATGGCGAGCGTGAAGGTGCGCGCGGCGGAGCGGCTCCGCGGCAGCTTTCCGGACGCGGGTTAGCCTATTGGTCGGACGGAAAGGAAGAGCGCATTTTGTATGTGACGCCGGGATATCAGCTCATCTGCCTGGATGCGAAGACGGGTTTGCGCGTGCCGACGTTCGGAAATAAGGGCGCGATTGATTTGAAGCAGGATGACGATCAAGAAATTTTGCCGGACTTGACGACCGGCGAGATTGGGATCCAGTCGGCTCCGGTGGTGGCGAAGAACACGATCATCATCGGCGCGGCGTTTCGTGAAGGCATGACACCGAAGAGCATGCGCAACAACAAAGGATACGTGCGGGGATTTGATGTACGCACGGGCAAGCGGCTGTGGATTTTTCACACCATTCCGAAAAAAGGCGAGTTTGGGTATGACACGTGGCTAAACGGCTCGGCGGAATACACGGGGAACACCGGGGTGTGGACACAGGTCACGGTGGACGAAGAGCTGGGGCTGCTGTATTTGCCGGTGGAATCGCCGACCAACGATTTTTATGGCGGGCACCGGCCGGGGAACAATCTGTTTGGCGAGACTCTGGTGTGCGTGGACTTGAACACAGGGCGGCGGAAGTGGCACTACCAGTTGGTGCATCACCCGCTGTGGGACATGGATATTTCTTCCGCGCCGATTCTGGCGGACATTACTGTGGATGGAAAGCCGGTGAAGGCCGTGGCGCAGCCGACCAAGCAGGGTTTTCTTTACGTGTTCGATCGCGTGACGGGGAAGCCAGTGTGGCCGTTTGAAGAGAAGCAAGTAGAGGTGGGCACGGTGCCCGGCGAATGGTATTCGCCGACGCAGCCGATTCCGTCGAGACCGCCGGTTTACAGCCGCAACGGCGTATTGGAGAGCGACTTGATCGATTTCACTCCGGAGCTGCGGGAGCGCGGGAAAGCGATCGCGTCGAAGTACAAGCTGGGACCGGTGTACACGCCGCCGACGGAAAGCAAGGTGGAGGGTCCGTTGGGGACGCTGACGGTGGGGACGGCGTCGGGCGGGACAAATTGGCCGGGCGGGTCGTACGATCCGGAAACGCATATGGTGTATGCGTTTGCTTGCAACGCGTGCGCGGAGCCCATTGGGTTGGTCCGCGCGCCGAAAACAGTTTCCGACATGAATTACATCGCCGGGACCGCTGGGGAAGAAGTGACGATCTTGCGCGGGCCCGGCGAGAACGCCGGAGCGGATTCGCCGATGCCGCCGAAGAAGAAAGCAGGCAGCGGGTACGTGGCGCTGAACGTGGACGGATTGCCGCTGCTGAAGCCGCCGTACGGGACGATCAGCGCGATCAATCTCGATAAGGGCGAAATTGTTTGGCAGATCGCGCACGGCGAGACGCCGGACGTCGTGCGGAATCACCCGGCGCTCAAGGGCATGAACATTCCGCGGACGGGAGAGGAGACTTATAACATCGGAACGCTGGTGACGAAGACGCTGGTGATCGCCGGCGACGGGCAGATCACTACGACATCGGATCATCCGCGCGGCGCAATGCTGCGGGCGTACGACAAGAACACCGGAAAGGAAGTGGGCGCGGTGTACATGCCGGCGCCGCAGAGCGGTTCGCCGATGACCTATATGGTGAACGGCAAGCAGTACATCGTTGTGGCGGTAAGTGGAGGGGCCTATTCGGGGGAATATATTGCGTACAGTCTGCCGGCGACGGAGTGAACGCGTGGAACGAATCGACTTGAGCAGATTTCGAATTGCGTTTGTTGAATTGCTATTCATTGGCGCGCTTTATGGAGCGATTCATGCACACGCCGATAACCGCGGGACACAAGCACAAGCGGCGCAATCGCCGGAAACGCGATCCGTGTGGGACGGGGTGTACACGGAGGAGCAGGCGAAGCGCGGCGAAGAACTTTATCGGAAGGAATGCGCTTCGTGTCATGGCGATACGCTGATCGGCGGGGGTGGCTCGGCGCCGCTGACCGGCGGGACGTTTCTTTCGAATTGGAACGGGCTTACGGTCGGAGATTTATTCGATCGAATTCGCAAGACGATGCCGCAAGGGTCGCCGGGAAAGCTGACCAAGCAGCAGGACGCGGACATTTTGGCGTATTTGTTGAACTTTAATAAGTTTCCGGCGGGGAGGATGGAACTGCAGAAGCAGGTGGAATTCTTGAAGGAGATTCGGTTCGAAGCGACGAAGCCTGATGCAAAGTGAGCGTCGGATTTCGATTTGTGAGGAGGCGGTATGAAGAAGTTGCTTCCAGTGCTAGTGATGGGCGCAGCGCTTGCGGGATTTGTAGCGGGTCAGGCGATACGGCCGAAGCCCGGGCCAGAGGGTGTGCTGAGCGGCCATTTCGATGAGCTTTCCATGATGCCAAGCGCACTCGCGCAAGATAAAAGTGAGGTCATGCCGTTTGGCTACAACTCGCCCCACGAGCCGGCGCTGGCGCCGGACGCGCCGCCTATCACGTACTGGAATATCGACGACATTCGAAAGGCGCATACCGAATTGTCGGAGAAAGCGGCGAAAGCGCTGACGCAAGCAGGCAGCGGAAGCTCGCAATCGTTCGGCGGCGGACCGGTGCACGTGCAGACGCGAAACTTCAGCATCTTCATGCTGTATCGCGCGCACCGCGAGCAGCCAGTGTTGAGTCTGACGAAGGTGAACAGCGTGTGGGACGACGCCGAGATGCATGCGGGCGCATACGATTTCTACGTCATCACCGGCGGAACCGGGGAGATGATCGTGGGCGGAAAAATCGCCAACCGGCAGAATTTGCGGGACAAAGACGGAATCATCCCAGGCGAATATCGCGGCCAGCCGATCGAAGGCGGCAAGACATTCAAGGTGAAGGCTGGGGACTGGTTGCTGATTCCGCCGGACACGCCGCACCAGCCCAAGCCTGATGCCGGCGGGTTCAGCTATATGATCATGAAAATAAATGTGGGCGTTTATCCGTGGAGCTTGGTTCGCTAACTAACGAACGAAAAAACGTGGCGAAATATCTAGTCCGGGGAAGACCGGACGGTAATAACCGTAGATTACCCTACAGGCAAACACATACAACCTTACTGAATTTGAGGAATAGAACACGCGCACGGCGTGGCGTAGCATTCCTTGTTCACTCAGTCGAGTCAGTTTTCCCCAAGGTACCCGGTCCAAAGTCACTGATCACCGCACCGGTTTCCGCATCGCGCAAGAAGTAGCGCGCTGGAGTGGAACGGCGCAGCAAAGCCACCTCTTGTTCTGCCTGCGCGCGCGTTTGCACGTTGGCGATCCAGATCGGACTGCCATCGTCGAGCTGCCGAAAGATGTCATAACCGAGCTTCATAAATTCGGTGCAAGCCTGTCGACACCAAGCAGGTTTCAATCCGAGATAAGGCTTAGCTAGTGAAATTAATGAGCAAGAGCAAGGCTGTCTGTTCAATTTTGAACAGACGAACGGTAGAGCCGCGGGTAGAAGAGGGAGCAATCGTAAACAGAAAGTTAAAACGGGCTGGTCATCCGTCACCTGTCCGACACAAGGCACAGGGGGCGGTGCCGATACGAGGGGATTCATGAAATCACGCGGGCGAGGCTTTCTCGACGCACCGCCGTTCTTTTCGGCGGCGTTGCCGGCCAGGAAAATCGTCGAATTCAAGACCGGGGAAACGATCATTTCCCAGGGCGAGGAATGTACGGACGTGCATTACATTGACGAAGGGATTGTGAAGCTGACATCGGTTTCGAACCGGGGAAAGGGAGCGGTTCTGGGCATCTTGGGCTCGGGAGATTTTGTTGGGGAGAGCTGCATCAGCGGACAGGGCGTGTATCTAACATCGGCTATCGCGCTGGTGCAGAGTAAAGTCAGCATCATCAAGCGAAAAGCGATGGTGCGGCTGGTCGAAGAGGATGCCGCAGTGTCGATGCGGTTCATCAACTACTTGTTGCTGCGGAATCTGCGGATGGAGCAGAACCTGATCGATCACCTGTTTAATTCAAGTGAAAAGCGGCTGGCCCGCACATTATTGTTGCTGGCTAGGTCCGGCGATGGGGGGAAACTGTCGCCTATTTTCGACAAGATCAACCAGGACACATTGGCAGAAATGGTGGGAACGACCAGGTCGCGGATCAATTTTTTCATGAACAAATTCCGGAAATTGGGCTTCATCCACTATAACGGCGGGCTGAAGGTGCACGGCTCGCTAGCGCGAGTGTTAGAGGAATAGCGGCGGGCTAACGCACTAGGAGTTCCAGGCTACACGCGAGAGCTGGCGCTTGCGATTCTCCCATTCGGCGCCGGAGAGAATGCGCGGCGCGACTTCGATGAGCCGCGGGGTCAGCTTGAAGACGGCGAGCGCCGTCCATGGCTTCCCGTCGCGAGTGCGGAAGGCGCGCTCGTTCAAGGATTCGGCCATGTGCTTGTACGAGTGGTCCTGGACAACCATTTCAGCGAGGTGATTGAGAACCTGCATTTCGGTGGGATTCTCTTCCAAGTGCAGGCAATCGCCGGCGATGCGCGTGCCGTAGGGAATTTCCTCGCCGAAGGCTAGTTCTGTAGACGCGGCGGCGGGTTCCACCTGCACCTCGCGCTCCCACTCAACGGCAACCATGCGCCATCCAGCCGATTCTCGTTGGTTGAGGTAATCAGGGCTGGGCCAAGCCGAAAGAGCTTCTCGAATCCACTCAATCTTTTTCATGGACGTCTCCTTGACGGCCCACTCGCTTCAGGGGACGAAGAGAGGTACACCCACCTGGCCGTGGCAATGGGCAATTTTTCTGCCCAGGCTGTTCCGCACGTAAGTCATTAAAGGTGAAGCTGTTTAGCTTGGGTATGACGTAGCCTCAGCGACGCGCAAATGTCCGTTTGTGGGATGGACTGTTACGTTGCCGGACACCGGGGAGAGCCCGTCAACAAAGTAGAGCTTTTTCGCTCCGCGCCGAGTATGATGGCGCTGACTTATCTGTCCCGCCCTCGATTTTCCCAAACTACATCTTTAGGCCGACCCGGCCCCGCCTCAGCTCTGGCGGTGTGCTATGCACGTGGAAGTCAAGGGAAAGCGGGTGGAAGAGCGCAAGGATTTGAAGGTAGGAGTGGATCTGTGCAGCGTGGATGTGCGAACGCCGGCGCATTCCGGGGTTACCGACAACGTCAGCACGCATGGAGCGCGAGTGCTGACGAGCAAGGCGTTGAAGTCCAACGAGCGATTAACCGTGCGCTCGATGCTGGGAAGCTACAGGTCGAGGGCCCGTGTGGTGTACTGTGTGCCCGCGGACGGCGGATTGTACGCGATTGGGCTACAGCTCTACGCCAGCGCCGGTGACTGGGTATCTCCGGAGTAGATTTGTTGACCGTTACGCGGTCCAACATCCACAAGGCCGCAACAAGGGATGGCTGGAGTTGCGATGGTATGATGACGAGGTGTACGCGCAAAAATTCCGAGTGGAACTGGTGATACGAGGAGAGCGGCGAGCCTGTCCCTTGGAGTGGCTGGACCAATTCTGCATGCGCAACTTCACCAATGCCGCGGAGTTCGACGACACGCTGCCAATTGCGAAGGGAGAGGTTGAAGTGAGTTTCCGGGTCGCTCCGGATCGTTTCGCGGAGAGCTTCGGAGCGTGGCTGACGCAACGCGGAAAAGGTGAAGGGCAAGGCGTGCGGGTCGAAATCTCAAAGCTCGCTTGAAAAGTGATGACCGAGAAGTGCTCTTCGTAAGCTGAACGATTCAGGCCGCGGAATCCCGTTTTTCGCCACCAAGAAGCGCTTTAATTTCCGGTAGGGCAGCCTGCACGGCGGTTTCGCCAACGGCGACGAGATCGTTGGTGCGGGTAAAGTCGTCCCACACGAAAGGTTTCACGTCGGGTTCGATGATGACGTCGGCCTGCTGTCGCCAAGCAATGTCGCCATGCCGCTGGATGATGTTGAAAGAGCGGCTGATGACGTCGGCGACGGTGCGAGGATCTTCAAGGTTGCCCGCTTCGAGATAGATAGCGATGACGATGTCCGCGCCGAGCAATAGAGTACCTTCGACAGGAACGGGCGCGGTGAGAAAACCATCCACGAGCGTGCGCCCCTCGAATTGAATGGGAACGAAGAGCCCAGGATAAGCACAGGAGCCTCGCAGCGCGGGGACAAGTGGTCCGCGCGTATAGTACACGGAGATTCCTGCATTGATGTCCGTCGCGGCAATCGCGAAGGGAGTTTTCAATTCCTCGAAGGTTTTCACGCGGGTAAATCGCGCAAAGTAATTTTCCATGCGCTGGTTGGTGGCCAGGCCAAGCCAGGAGGGCGTCCAGCGGCCAAAATCTGCGAAGGTAGTGGTGCTGGCAATGCGCTGCATATCGTCAAGAGGCACGCCGGCGCAGTAGCAGGCGCCGATCAGGGCGCCGACACTGGTCCCTGCGACGCAGTCAATCGGGATGCCGGCTTTCGTCAGCGCGCGAAGCACACCGACGTGCGCGATGCCACGCGCGAAGCCTCCGGCCAACGCGAGCCCGACGCGGGGGCGCTCGGTGGTCGGACGCTCGTCGCCAGTGGCGAAAGAACGAAATTTGTCCTTCGCGTTCCGCAGCCAGTCGAGGGCGTTGGATACTTTGTCTTCCAGCATTGTCTGTACTCATTTTAGTGCCACTCAGGCCCAGAGGCATAAGGTTTGACCGGAGAATGCCGGTTTTGTAACCTGTCCTGCCGTCTGATATTCCGAAAAGAGCATCCATGAAACGTCGGATTGAGAAAGCTGTAGTGCTGGGCGCGGGGACTATGGGTTCGCGTATTGCGGCTCACTTTGCCAATGCAGGACTGCCGTGCATTTTGTTGGACATCGTGCCGCCCAATTTGCCTGCGGATGCGCCCGCTGCGGAGCGCAACAAGATTGTGCGCGCAGGGCTGGAAGCGGCGAAGAAGTCGAAGCCGGCGGCATTCTTTACTTCTGCGCTGGCCGAGCGCGTGGCCATCGGCAATTTTAAAGACGACTTGACGCGCTGCGCGGAAGCGGACTGGATCATCGAAGTCGTCGCCGAAAATCTGGAGATTAAACAGAAGCTTCTTTCGCGCGTGGCGCAGTGTCGCAAGCCGGGCGCGATTGTGACTACCAATACCTCTGGGCTGCCTGTGCACTTGATTGCGGAAGGCATGAGTGAGGAATTTCAGCAGCACTGGGCAGGGACACATTTTTTCAATCCGCCGCGCTATTTGAAGTTAGTCGAGATGATTCCGGGGCCGAAGACGTTGCCGGAAGTGGTGGAGACGCTGAGTGAGTTTTGCGACCGGCGGCTGGGCAAGGGCGTGGTAATTGCCAAGGACACGCCAAATTTCATCGCCAACCGCATCGGGACGTTTTCGATGCTGAATGTCTTACGCTTGATGGGCACGCTGGGAATGACTGTGGAAGAAGTGGATGCCTGCACGGGACCGGCGATTGGGCAGCCGAAGTCAGCGACATTTCGAACGGCGGACATCGTGGGCATCGACGTTCTGGCCCACGTCGTGAAGAACATTTACGAATCGGTGCCAAACGATGAATCGCGCGAGATGTACCGCGTGCCGGTGCTAGTGCAAGAGATGGTGCGGCGCGGCTGGCTGGGCGACAAGACCGGGCAGGGATTTTACAAGCGTGTGAAGGGTGACGGGGAGCGGGAAATTCTGACGCTCGATGTGCACACCATGGAATACCGGCCGCGGCAGAAGGCGCGCTTTGCTTCGATTGAAGCCGGAAAGACTATCGAAGACACGAGACTGCGTTTGCGGGCGCCGGTGGGGCCGATTCTCGAGGGCCAAAAAGGCGATAAGGCGCAGCAATTTTTGTGGGGCTCGATCTCGGAGACGTGCCTTTATGCGGCGCGGCGCGTTCCAGAAATTTCTGACAGTGTTGTGGATGTGGATCGCGCTATGCGCTGGGGCTTCGGCTGGGAGCTCGGTCCGTTCGAGGTGATGGACGCCATTGGCGTGAAGGCGTTTGCGGGGCAAGTGGCGAAGGAAGGGCGTGCCTTGCCGGTCGCGATCGAGAAACTGTTGGCGAGCGGTAGAGGCGGATTCTATGAGTCAGCGAAGGGTGCCACGACAGTTTTTGATCTCGCGAGCGGGGCAGCGAAAGCCGTGGAACCGCCGAGCGGCGTGCTGGTTCTCAAGTCGCTGAAGGATGCGGGCCGCGAAGTGGAGCGGAATTCGGGCGCGAGCCTGATTGATCTCGGCGACGGCGTGGTGTGTTGCGAGTTTCACGCAAAAATGAACGCGATTGGGGCGGACTTAATCGCCATGCTGCACAAAGGCCTGAAGCGGCTGACCACAGATTTTGACGCGATGGTGATCGCCAACGATGCGGTGAATTTTTCCGTTGGCGCGAATTTGATGCTGGTGCTCGTCGCCGCGCAAGAACAGGAGTGGGACGAGATCCACATGGCGGTAAAGCAATTTCAGAACGCGAATCTGGCGTTGAAATACGCGCCGAAACCAGTGGTGGCTGCGCCGCGGGGGATGGCGCTCGGCGGTGGATGCGAAATCAGCTTGCACGCGGCTCGAATTCAAGCGGCGGCGGAAGCGTACATCGGCTTGGTAGAGACTGGCGTCGGGTTGATTCCTGGCGGCGGAGGTTCGAAAGAAATGCTGATTCGCGCGAACGAGCGCGCGGCGAGCGGAGAGGATCTGGATTTGTTTCATGCGCTGCGGCCGATCTTTGAAACCATTGCCATGGCCAAGGTGGGAACCAGCGCGGAGGAGTCGCGCGAGCTAGGTTTCCTCCGCCGCGAGGATGGCGTGTCCATGAACCGCGACAGGCTAGTGGCCGATGCGAAGGAAGTGGCGCTGGCATTAGCCCGTGGCGGGTATAAGCCTGCGGCGGCGAATTGGCAGGAAGGCGCGCAAACGACGCACGTCAAAGTGCTTGGCGAACAGTTCCTCGCGACCGCCAAGATGGGGATTCATCTGCTGGTGCGCGGCGGCTACGCCTCGGATTACGACGCGCACGTAGCGCGCAAGCTGGCCAATATTTTGGCCGGCGGACCGTTGACCGCGCCGCAAATGGTCAGCGAGCAATACGTACTGGATTTGGAGCGCGAAGCTTTCGTGTCGCTCTGCGGCGAAAAGAAGACGCAGGAGCGCATCGCGCACACTCTCAAGACCGGCAAACCTCTACGGAATTAGCGACATTCCCGAGCGGGCCAAAACCGCATAAAAGCGTATTGAATTAGCGATTCACCCTGGGCTATTCTATTGGGTGGGAGGGGCGACGTGCAGAAGCTGCTGGCGCCGCGCGAGGCGGCCAACATCCTGGGCATCAGCTATCCCACGCTGAAGCAGTGGATTTATCGCGGGAAGCTCAAGACCGCCAAGACTCCCGGTGGACACCACCGAGTTCCGGAGAGCGAGATCGATCGCCTGTTTCCCAAAAAGTTGGAACGCGGAGACATTGAGACGCGGCGGGGCAATTTCCGCAAGATCAGTGGACGCAATCAGTTGTTCGGCCGCGTGCTGGATGTGAAATATAGCGGCCTGCTCGCGCAAGTCACGCTGAAAATCGGCGAACAGCAAATCACCGCGATCATCACCGCGGATGCGGCCAAGGAGATGCGCTTGAAGACGGGGGAACGAGCGGCGGCCCTGATCAAGTCAACGGAAGTGATGATTCTGCGCGTATGAGTGCCACCTCCGCCGAACAATTCTAGAATTGAGCGACCTTGTGAGACCTGCCTTGCGCTGCCTGATGCTGTTTTCCTGCCTCCTGGCTTTCCGAACGGCCAAGGCACAGGAGATTCGCGTCGCCGCGGCGGCGGATTTGAAATTTGCCCTGGATGAACTATCAGCGCAATTCGAGAAGCAAACGGGAAGAAAGGTCGACGTCAGCTACGGCTCGAGTGGAAGCTTCTTCGCACAAATCCAGAATGGTGCGCCCTTTGACCTCCTTTTGTCGGCGGATATTGAGTATCCGCGGAAGCTCGAGGCCGCGGGCCTGACCGAGCCAGGAACACTTTATGAATATGCGACCGGACGGATCGTAATCTGGATGCCCGCTGATGCTCGCGCTGACGTTGCCAAGCTTGGATGGAAGGCGCTCTTGGAATCTAGTGTCGAGAAAATTGCCATCGCGAATCCGGAACACGCACCGTATGGACGCGCTGCCGTTGCGGCGCTGCGCAACGCCGGAATCTACGAGCAAGTCCGCGCGAAGCTGGTCTACGGCGAAAATATCGCTCAAGCGGCGCAATTCGTCGCCTCGGGCAACGCGCAGGCGGGAATTCTCGCCTTGTCGTTGGCTGTTTCCCCTCCCATGAGGGACGCCAAGCGTTGGGAAATTCCAACGAATATGTACGCGCCGATTGAGCAGGGCGCTGTAATCCTGAAAAGTGCAAAAAACAAAGAGGACGCGCGAGCCTTTCTGGCCTTTCTAAAGAGCGGCGCAGGCCGGAGGATTCTCGAATCGTATGGATTTGTTCTGCCGGCTTCCGGCGGGACGAGCGCGCGAAGCCAATGAGCATCGACGCGCTCCTGCTTTCGATCCGCTTGGCACTGTGTGTCTCTGCCATTCTTTTTGTCGTGGGCGTGCCCCTGGCCTATTGGCTCGCCTATTCGCGATGGCGCTGGAAATTCTTGCTGGAGGCGGTTGTAGCTTTACCGCTCGTCTTGCCGCCAACCGTGTTGGGATTTTACATGTTACTGGCCATGGGGCCGCGTGGAGCGCTAGGAAAATTGTGGCATACGGCGTTTGGGCATGGACTCGCGTTCACATTTGCAGGCTTGGTGATCGCGTCGGTGCTGTACAGCTTGCCGTTTGCGGTGCAACCGTTGATTGCGTCGTTCGAAACCGTGGATCGCAAGCTCCTCGACGCCTCAGCGGTATTGGGCGCAGGCCGGATCCGCACGTTTCGTCGTGTGATTCTGCCGCTTTCGGTCCCCGGAATCGTGACAGCGCTGGTGTTGAGTTTCGCGCACACACTCGGGGAATTCGGCGTCGTGCTGATGGTCGGTGGCAATCTCGCCGGAGTTACTCGCACCGTTTCGATCGACATTTACGATCGCGTTCAGTCCCTCGATTATGTGAGCGCAAGCCGCACTGCGTTACTGCTGCTGGTGATTTCCTTCGTGGTGCTTTCCGCTGTATACGGAATCAACCGGCGAGCAGGCCGCCGTGCGTGGTTGCCATGGGCTGCGAAGTGAGCTCGGCAACTCTGAAGGCGCGCGTGCGAAAAACGCTTTCTGGCGATGTAGCGCCATCGTTTCTGCTGGATCTTGACGTGGAAGCGCCTCCCGGCATCACCATCCTGTTCGGTCCGTCCGGCGCAGGCAAATCGACGCTGTTGGACAGCATCGCGGGGCTCACACAACCGGACGCCGGCCGAATCGCGATCGGCGCCGAAGTTTTCTTTGATTCGGACAAAAAAGTGAATATGTACACGCAGCAGCGGCAGGTCGCCTACGTGTTTCAGACGCTGGCGCTGTTTCCGCACATGACCGTGGAAGCCAACGTTGCCTACGGCTTGCGGGATGCTCCGGAGCAAGCGAGAAGCGTGTGGGTTGCGGAAATCCTGCAAATGTTCCGAGTGGAAAAGCTGTGTGGGCGCAAGCCGCGGGAAATCTCCGGCGGCGAAAAGCAGCGGGTAGCGCTCGCTCGATCCCTGGTAACCCTCCCGCGCGTGCTGCTGCTGGACGAACCGCTAACCGGCCTCGACGCCGACCTGAAAGCATCTATTATCGACGACCTGCGCGCTTGGAATGCCGCGCACAAGATCCCCATCCTGTACGTCACGCACAGCCGCGAAGAAGTGGACGCGCTCGGCGAGCGCGTGATCGCCCTGGAGCACGGCAAAATCGTGAGCGAAGGAACGCCGCGCGAAGTTCTGGACGCACCGCGTCGCAGGCGGCTGGCGCAGGCGGCCGGATTCGAAAATCTGCTCAGCGGCGCGGTTCTAGATTTGCGGGAACCGGACGGCGTCATGCGTGTGCGCCTTGCGGATTCCGCCTGCGAAATTGAAGTGCCTCTTGGGCACGCCGCGCCGGGTGATCGCGTGCGCGTGGCGATCCGGGCAGGAGACATTTTGCTGGCCACTGAACCGCCAAGAGCGTTGAGCGCGCGCAATGTCCTCGAAGGGGAAATCGTTTCATTGGAGCGGCGTGGCACGTTGGTCGTCGCGCGTGTGGACTGCGGCGCCATTTTCACCGTTCACGTGACGCCCGGCGCAGAGCGAACACTGGAGTTAGCCGCCGGGAAAAACGTCTGGCTGGTCCTAAAGACGCATTCGTGTCACTTCGTTGAAGGCTAGATGAAGGCGCTCGCTTGCCGCTCGCAAAACAAAATCAATAGTACGTAATCGTCCGCCGGCATATGGCGGAATCTTCGGAAGCGCCGTCTGGGCGCGGCTTGGAATGAGTGGTCTGCTCGGTCCAATTGCCGTAGCCGTCGTACTTGTAACTGTAGGTCACTTCGGAATCCTGAGCGGATGCGGCTGCGTCTGCAGTGGCGACTTGCACGCCTCCCTCATTACGCGGCGGATTCGGATCGCCGGAGGTTTTAGACGTTTCCTTGATCTTGTTGCCGTTGCTGTCGTAGACGTACGACGTAACCATCTCCTGGCTGTATCCCACGTGAATGCGCTTATCGGTTAAACGCCCTTGCGCGTCGTAGACATAAGACGTCTGGAACATTTCGCCCTGCCCGCCAAAGAGTTGGGCGACCTGCCGCTGCAGTTCCTCCGCGCCACCCGCCTCGTTCAGCAATTGCGCTTTCATTTCCGCCGGGAACATAGCGGCTATGTCTCCCAAGACGACTTTTGTTTCCGTAGGCCGGCCTGCTGCATCGTAGCTCTGGACCAACCGTTGCACCATCTGCCCCTCGGCAGTATAGATTTGCGTCTCGACGGGCCGGTCGCTCTCGTCGTAAACCGTTTTCACCGTGCCCCCTTGTGGGACAGGGTGGTAAAGATCGCCGCCCTCTAGGCCATAGGCCATGGAAGTCCCGCCGTAGGGACCAGCAGGCGAGGCCGGCACATTGGAGCTGACGACCCGCGTCTTGCGGCCCTGCTCGTCATATTCAAAACGCGTCGTTTCACTGCCGAGGGCGCCCCGTCCGGTATAGTCGACAAGCCTACCTTTTTCGTCGTAGTGGTAGATCGTTTCGTCGACAGGTCCATCCGCTTTGCCGGAGATTGTCTTCACCATGCGTCCCTGATCGTCATACACGTTGGAAGATATCCATTTTGAGTCATCTTGGTTGAAGGACACGACCTTTAGGACTCGTCCCTCCGTGTCGTATTCCGTCGTGCTGACGTATTTCGTTTCCGGATAGCCCGCAACAGCCGGAGTCATTCTCTCCTCCACGCATTCCCGCACCGGGCCTCGCAGGCCGGCTTTCTCGCGGCCTGACATGGCGGGGCTTTTCTTTGGCGGCATGGTCGCAGTCTCCTGAAATCGGTGAGAGGCATTTGCAGGGAGCCGAGGTCCTGGCAAGCCTAACAGCAGAAGGAAAGCGACAACAAACCGAGACGTTGCCTCCGTCCGGTATATGGTAGATACGTTCTTACGCCTAACTACCGGGTGGTGCAAGTAAACAAGGCTGACACGCGAGAATTCCAGGGAGCAATCTAGCGTTTTGGCTTTACCGCAGTACGGCGGCGAGGAAAACTTAACCTCGTTGGCTTCGAAGGTCTCGCCTTTTGGCGTGGCGTGAATCACCATGCGGTCGCCAACCGCCAGGTCGGAGAGCTTGGCAGGCCTCTCCTCGTCTCCGTCCCGCCAAACATAGATCGTTGAAGCCACGAGCTTCACTTCCACGGATTTTCCCGCGGCGGTCTTAACCACGACGGAATCGGGATTGATCTTTTCCAGCGTGCCCACTACGTGCCTTTTGTCACCGTGCGCCAGCGCCACGCTCGCCATGAGCGCAACAACTGCGAGCAAGGCATATAGTTTGGTTTTCATCGGAGCTTTCATCTGTTTCTCCCGCCGCCGCAACACCAGGAATCAAGTTCCCACTCAGCAACCACACTCAATGATGATGCGTTCCTTCCGGTTTCTGTTGCATCGGCTGGCCCCGCAGGAAGTCGTTTTCTTTCTGTTCTTCTTCGCGATCTTCCGGGCCTTTGGGGTTGTAGCGTTCCATCTCCGCGCGCTCCTCGCCGGTAAGCTGCAGCAGGTGGCGAATGAAGCGGACCAGCTTCCAACTATCCTGTTCCGACCCGTGCTCGCCGCCAAACGCGGGCATACCGGTGAAGCGCACTCCGTTTTCAATAATCCAGAAAAGTTCGCCGTCGGCGAGCTTTTGCGTTTCCTCTTGACGCAGGTCCGGCGGCTTCGGATAAAGATTGCGGCCGATCGGCGTGTCTCCGCTGCCGTCGTTCGCGTGGCATATGGCGCAATGATCGGCGAAGTGCAAACGAGCGTCCCGAAGATTCTCCGGCGTCTCCGCGGCGGGATTCTGCAGCTTGCGGGCGCCTGCGGGAATGGCCAAGTGACGGGCGTTGCGCGCCAACAAGGTTTCAAGCGCCGTGGGCTTCGCACGCGAGCTCAAGCCATCATGCAAGAGCGAAGCAGCGGCAACCGCTATCAAAGCGATAGCGATGACGATCGCCAGAAAAATCGCATTCCCGCGGCTCATGATCGGAAGACCATATGTTAGCGGACGAGGAGACCCCGGGCCAGCACGAGCGCCGCGCAAGCCTCGCCTATTTCGATACATAGAGTGAATTCATCTCTGATAGGATACAGATGTCTGGGATTGACCAAACTCCCCCGAGGCCCCGCGATGCCTCAGGCATGGATGCCGCCGATGCGTGCCGACCCCGAAGAAGCGAGATTGCAAGCCCCCCTCTCGTCATGCTCTTCCAAAGTACAGGGCTGTTTAGAAGCTGCTAGCGCCGGTGCGGAGCTGAGCTTCGAGCAAGGTCTACTCCTCGCTACTGTCGACGGCTCTGATTTAGAGGCGCTGGTTTCGTTCGCGGACACACTGCGGCAGGAAGCCGTCGGCGACGCAATCACCTACGTAGTAAACCGCAACATCAATTTCACGAACGTGTGTTTCGTCGGTTGCAGCTTTTGCGGATTTGGCAAAGGCCCGGGCGCGCCGGATGCTTACTCCCTTTCCGTGGACGACGTCGTCCGCAAAGCGCGCGAAGCCTGGGAAACTGGCGCCACGGAGGTATGCATCCAGGGCGGCCTGCCGCGAGATCTCGATGGCTTCTTCTATCGAGACATTCTGCGCGCCATCAAGCGCGCCATTCCCGCAATGCATGTGCACGCGTTTTCGCCCATGGAGATTTCCTACGGCGTCGATAAGACGGGCATGCCGCTGCGCGACTATCTGCAAATGATGAAAGATGAAGGGCTCGGGAGCATTCCCGGCACCGCCGCGGAAATTTTGGATGACCGCGTCCGCCGCGAGCTGAGCCCCAACAAACTGCCCGTCGCGCGTTGGGTGGAAATCATCACTACGGCGCATGAGCTCGGCATTCCCACAACGTCCACGATGATGTACGGCCACGTCGAAGAACCGGCGGATTGGGTCCGCCACATTCTGCTGCTGCGCTCGATTCAGAAGCGCACCGGCGGGTTCACGGAATTTGTGCCGCTAGGTTTCATCCACGAAAATACCCGCCTGTTCAAACACGGCGGCGCGCGGCCCGGCGCCCGCCGCGAGGAGCATCTGCGCGTGCACGCTTTGGCGCGCGTTTTACTGCACGGCGCGATCAAGAATATTCAGGTTTCCTGGGTGAAGCTCGGCTTCGAGACTTCGCTGGCCTGCCTCAAGGCCGGCGCCAACGATTTTAGCGGCACGCTTATGGAAGAGAACATTTCGAAAGCGGCGGGCGCGACTTTCGGCGAATACGTTTCGCAACGAGACTTCCGCGGCATGATCCGCTCCATTGGACGCGCGCCAGCGGAACGCACCACTACATACAAAATTCGCCACCTGTACGGCCGCAACGACGAAGAACCGGCCGCTCCCACGCAGCGTCAACTCAATCTTCTGCAAAACGGAACACACGTTTCCTACGCCGAAGGTGCGTACTGAGGTCATTCAATGCGCGCATTGCTCTTGCCCATTAAGGATTTGCGTCAAGCGAAGCAACGGCTCGCTCCGCTTCTCAGTCCCGAAGACCGCTTCGGGCTCGCGCAGGCCATGCTCGCCGACACGATTCGCGCGGTTCGCAGCGTGCAGCGGGCCGACAAAATCTTCGTAGTGACGAATTACGTTCCCGCCATGCAGGCGGCGGAAGAGAACGGCTGGGAGATTCTGCGCGAGGAGCGGCAAATCTCAGAGAGTGTTTCGGTGGACGCCGCTTCACGACAGTGCGCCGAACGAGGAGTCACGGCATTGCTGCGCCTGCCGCTGGACGTGCCGCTCGTGCGAGCGAGCGACATAGACGAATTGCTGGCGGTGGAATGCGCCATGCCCGCCCTGGTGATTGTGCCGTCGCGGGACGGCACCGGAACGAACGCTATCCTGCGCACGCCGCCCGCTCTGTTTCCCTCGGATTTCGGCAATGGCAGTTTTGCCAAGCATTGCGGCAACGCGCAGCGCGCCGGCGCGCAGATTTTCGTTCGCCGTAATTCGCGCTTGGAGATGGACGTTGACGATGAAGCCGATCTGCGAGCGCTCGCGCGGCAGGATTTGCGTGGAACGGAAACAGGTGCATGGCTCCAGCGCAGCGGCTTGATGGAGCGCCTGATGGAGCCACTGATCAGTGACAAAGTTCTGAAACTGGCGGCAAATATCTGAGCCGCAGCAAAATAGTTTTTTGTCGCTTTGCTGTTGCGGCAAGACTTTGAAGAAAGACAAATCGAGGAACAACATCCTCTGGAGGTTCGAAATGGCTGAACAAGTACCCGAGAAATACGCAGATCTGCTGAAGAAAAAGGCATTCGCGAATCTGGGCACGCTAAACCCCGACGGCAGTCCGCAGGTGACGCCGGTGTGGGTGGACTACGACGGCAAGCACGTGCGCATTAATTCGGCGCGCGGGCGCGTCAAGGACAGGAATATTCGCCGTGATCCGCGCGTGTCGCTGGCAATTCAGGACCCGGAAAATCCCTACCGCTACCTGGAGATTCGCGGCAAGGTGGTGGAAATCACGGAGAAGGGCGCCGACGATCACATCAACGGTCTCGCCAAAAAATATCTGGGCAAGGACGTCTATCCTGGACGGAAGCCTGGCGAGCAGCGAGTGCTGTACAAAATCGAACCGCAGAAATTCAGCTCGATGGGATGATTTGGCCGGCTGCGTTCTGCAAACATTTCACTGATCAAAAATTTCATTGATGAGGTCGTTCATGAGTTCTCTCCCAGCCACTCTCGGAGCTTGCAAAACCATAGTCGTCAGAGCGTTGATTGTGATTTTATTGCTCGGCCCATTCATGCTGGCCCGAGCCGCGTATGACGAAAAGGGGCAGCTCTTCGACGGGCCGGGCGGCAAGCTCTACTACGAGTTGATCGGCAGCGGCAATTCCACGCCGCTGGTGCTGGTGAATGGCGGACCCGGTTTCGACCACACCTACCTTCACACCTCACCCGTGTGGGACACGTTGGCGAAAAACCGCCGCATCGTTTTTTACGACCAGCGCGGAAACGGGCGCTCAGCAGCCCTGAAACCGGGGCAATCGTGCACACTGGCCGATCAGATCGATGACTTGGAGGCTCTTCGCGCCCATCTCGGCTTCGAAAAAATGGAATTGCTGGGCAGCTCTTGGGGTGGATACCTCGCGATGGCCTACTCGGCACGGCACGCGGACCATGTGGCGCACCTCATACTTGTGGACTCCGCAGCGCCGAAATTTACCGATACGATTTTCTTGTTCGATCAGGTTTTCCCGGAAACCACGGAGCGTGAGGCCGCTGGCGCGTTTGCGCGCGAGTTTGGCGACAAAGCGGCGGACGATGCGCAGATTCGCGAATACCTGTCCATGATTTTCTATTCGCCGGAAAAGCGCGAAGCATTTCTGAAGCAAATTGTACCCGGGGCGTACACCAAGGAAGTGAATCAGGCCGTGACGCGCGACCTGGCTCGATTTGACTTGAATCCGGAGATTCGGAAGTTCCGGTTTCCTGCGCTGGTGATTACCGGGCGCTACGACATGAACGTGGCGCCCCTAGTTGCTTATCGCATTCACAAGGAAATTCCCGGCTCGCGGTTCGTCGTGTTCGAGAAGAGCAGCCATTTGCCGTTCACTGAAGAACCGGAAGCCTTTGCCCGCACGATGGAAGAATTTCTCGCCTCCAAATAGGTTCCTCATCCGTGAGCAGCTTTGCGTCATGACCTAGGCGCGCTAGTTCCTGACGCCGAAAAGTGCATCACTCCTCGCGAAGCACTTGCATGGGGTCGAGGCGGGCAGCGCGTACTGCTGGGATTAGCGATGCAAGGGCCGCGACGAAAAGCACCATGAGGACAACGCTCGATAGGGTCGTGAGATCAGAAGGCGAAACGCCGTAAAGCATGCCAGAAAGCAGGCGGCCACCGGCGGCGGCGAGTCCCCAACCCACCAGGCAGCCAATGGTCGAGACGCCCAAGCCCTGTAGCAGGAATTGTTTCACGATTTGCCCCCGCAAAGCTCCCAGCGCCAATCGCAAGCCCACTTCGCGCTGGCGCACGTTCACCGAATAGCTCAGCGTGCCGTACAGTCCGACACAGGCAAGCGTCACGGCGGTAGCCGCAAAAAACGCCAGCAGCACGGTGCGCAGCCGATTCTCGGCAAACGCATTGTCAATGCGCTCTTCCAGTGGCGTGATATCGAACACAGATCTCCCCGGTTCAATCTCGTGGATTTTCTTCCGCAGTGTTCCGGCCACGGCCAAAGGTTGCGCCGCATGCGTGCGCACAAGATAAAACGGATCCGGACCCGAAGCGCTCATGCACCAGTACACTGTGGGGCCGGGTTCACGATTCACGCCTTCCTCTCTCGCGTCGCCGACGATTCCTCGAATCTCACCCGCTTGATTGGGCCTCAGGAAAGCATTGCCCAACACCCTCAGGTGACGACCCATGGCCGTTGACACGGGGCTATACGTTTCAGCAAAGCTGCGATTCACGAGCACCTCGACCCGGCTGATGTCAATGTGGTGGATGCCAGCGGGGTCTTCCGGCGTGCTCATAAGCTGCAATAGCGGATCGCGGCAGAGTTCGCCCGCGAGCAGAGGAATTTGCATCGTGGCCAAGTAGCTCGGAGAGATAAATCGGCTTTCGGCGACGACCTTTTGTTCCGAGTCCTGTTCTCCTTCGACAAAATTTAGTTCCGTTGGATAGTGCTGCGGTACCCCGGGCAGGTCCCCGGTTGTCGCCGCCGAGTCCACACCCGGTAATTTCCCCAATACATCGACACTTTGCTCGATGCGTTGCGTCAACCGCTTCCAATCGCTCGTCTCGCCGTACGATCCGCTGATACGGAAGGTCAAAACATGGCTGGCATCAAAACCCGGCGAGACGTGGCCGAGCGCCCGAAAGCTTCGCAACAGCAAGCCCGCCCCGGCCAGTAGCGTGACGGCCAGCGCCACCTGTGTCCCTACGAGCAGCCACTGCAGCCGATTGCGCCCCGTCACCTGCGTTCGGCTGGCTTGTGCCAGTGACGCTGAAAGCGTCCTGCGAGTACCACGAATTGCGGGCACCAAGCCGCACAGGAGTGTCGCTACTACGGAACACGCCAGCGCATAAAGAACGATTCTCCAGTCTAGCCGGATCTCTTCCACTCTGGGCAAGTCGGCAGCAAGCGACCGAAATACGTTCGAGGCGCAGGCCGCGACGAACAGGCCCAGTGTTGCCCCGAGAAGTGCCAGCAGAAAAACTTCCGTCAGCAGTTGCATCACAATTGCAAAACGCGAACCTCCCAGCGAAAAACGAACCGCTATTTCATGCTGACGTTGCGTGGCCCGCGCCAGGAGCAATGTCACAATATTCGTGCACGCGATCAGCAAGAGCAGCGACACGGAGCCGAATAGCATCCACAACGAATTGCGGGTTCTGCCAACTCTCGTTTCTTTTAGCGGTTGTACCTCCACCGCTAATTCATTGTCTGTTTCCGGGTACGCCCTCCCCAGTTGCGCTTGAATCGCCGCGAGGTTGGCCTGCGCTAGCGTCAATGTCACACCCGGCTTAAGTCGCCCAATCACCGTGTACCACGTCGAGCGCCTGCTTTGTGCGTAAGGTGCATCTGAGGGGACCGGAGACCACAGATCGACATCGCGCTCGGGGAACAGAAAGGAAGACGGCATCACTCCAACGATTGGCGAAGAATGGCCATTGACTACCAGTTTTTTGCCGAGAACGTCGGGCCTTGCTCCAAAGCGGCTTCTCCAGAAGCGGTCACTGATGAGAATCGCGCCCGGCCCGCCAAAATGTCCCTCCTCTGGAATAAAATCGCGCCCCAGCGCTGGCGAGACACCCCACACTTGCAAAAACCGCGCCGCCACAAACGCCTGCGTCAGCTTTTCCGGCAGAATGCCCGATGTTTCCGAATTATTTTCTGTGTAGTAGCCCGTCAGTGCCTGAAAAGTAGAATTCATCCTATTCCAGTCTTCCAACCTGACCGGCGCCACAACGGTTGCCGTTCCCTTCACCTTGAAGTTGCGTTGGGAGAGTTTCATGAGCTGATCGCCGTCAGGGAACGGCAAGGGGCGCAGCAGAATGGCGTCGATCGCGGAAAAGACGGCGCTGTTGGCGCCGATGCCGAGCGCGAGCGTTAGGATCACGGCGGCGGAAAAGGACGGCGATTTGCGGGTGAATCGGAACGCCGACTTTAGGTTTGCGATTGCGCTTTCGATCACGCGAACGCGATGCACGTCGCGCAACTCTTCCTTGATTTGTTCACTGCCGCCGAACTCCAGCACCGCTCTCCTACGAGCTTCTTCAGGGGACATTCCCGCTGCAGTGTTGGCGTCGGTCAGCTCGTCGATATGAAAACGAACTTCCGAAGTGAGTTGCGCATCGAGCGAGCGCTTGCGAAAGAGGGATTTCCACCACCAGGTCATCGCGAACTCCTACGAGGCTGTGCGAAGGATGAGCGCGATCGCTTCCGCCAGCCGGTTCCACTGCGATTCCTCCAGCTGAAGCTGCTTTCGCCCCTTCGCCGACAAACGGTAAAACTTGGCCTGCCGCCCGCTCTCGGATTCGCCCCAGGTCGCCTGCAGCCAGCCGCGCTTTTCCAGGCGATGCAGTGCCGGATAAAGCGAACCTTGCTGAACCTGCAGCACCTCGCGCGAAACCTGCTGGATGCGCTGCGAGATCCCGTATCCGTGCACCGGCCCCAGCGCAACGATTTTCAGGATCAGCATGTCCAGCGTACCTTGCAGCAAATCGGATCTGTCGACAGCCACGCGCCTTCTCCTAGACACCCTACACGTGTATATGGTGGCATATGTAGAATGTCAAGGAGAGAAAAACTAAATGGATGGAGAGAAGACTAAAGGCGCGCGGCGACGCGCGCGACGATGTGGTTGTCGTCATCCCGAAGAACGAGCACCAGGCTATCGGTGAGCGGGACGCCCGCGCTAGGAACCACGTATTCGTAGGCCCATTCCAGCCTTTCCGGCAAGTCGTGGACTTGCGCGGCAGCTTGCGGAATGATCTGTCTTACGGCGAAATATTTTCTCTCCACGTTTTCCACCGGCCGCAACTCTACGCCGCGCTTCCAATACAGATAAAGATGCAGCGAGCTCATCATCGTGCGCGTCAAGTATTTGGGCGCGCCGGGATTGCCCTCGCGCGGAGGGCAAGTCTGGTCGTAGTGATCGCGGACAAGGAATGACAGCGTGAGCTGATCGGGAAAATTCTCGACATTCTCCGAGCCGCGCCGAAAAATCGTGCCGCTCTCTTTGTCGATGCGCTTCAGACTGTCGAAGAAGTCGCCAGAGGTCACGCGTCCGGCCAGCCGAAAGCAAGGTCCCTTGGGCAGAGAGCCGTTGGTGATCACGAAGAGTCCGCCTTCGTAGCTCCAAACGCTCTTATCCCGCGCAACTGCGAGCGCAAGTGTGATGCAGACGATCAGAAGAGCGGCGGCCCAGCGAGTCGCGTGAAGCAGCAGGCGCATCAGAAATTCCTTGCCCCGAGCCGGAATCTTTATTTTAGCCTTGAAGTCTGCGGCGCCCGCAAAAGAAACGAGAATCCTCGACAGTTCACTTTGTTGCTGCTCCTTCAACAAAAATTCCCTTCGGTATCGCCATGTGCACGCCTTTATTCCCGTCGACCAGTTCCGTGATGCTCAAATCCGCCGCCACGCTCGACAGCATATAGGCGTCATCGCGCGAAAGGTGCTTCTCCGTCATCAGGAAATCGATCATCTCGCGCACCGCCAGCTTCGTCGCCTCGTTCAAATCTTCGTGCAGTCCCATGGTGATGAAGTGCGTCGGCGTCTCCGCGCGCGGCCAGCGCAGGTGCATGTCTTTGCGCACCACAAATTGAAATGTGCCAATCAGCGAAGTCTCCAATGCCGTGATGTCCACTTCGCCGTTGCCCTGCCCGGCGTGCCCGTCTCCCACTTCAAACAGCGCGCCCGCCGCGTGCACCGGAATGTACAGCGTCGTGCCCGCCACCAAATCCTTGTTGTCCAGATTCCCGGCATGAATCCACGGCGGATTGCTGCTGAATTTCCCCGTCGATTCCGGCGGCGCCACGCCCATGCTGCCAAAAAACGGATGCAGCGGAATCTCGATGTCCGGCGCGAAGCGCGCGACCATGCGCTTTTCGTCCAGCGGAATAATCTTCATCTTCGGGTACGGATAATCCTCCGGCAAGAATCCGCGTCCCGGCGCAAAGCCGTTGTAAGCGTAGGGAATCGCCAGCCGCACGGACACAATGCGCACTTCCAGCACATCGCCCGGCTGCGCATCCTCGATATAGATCGGTCCGGTAAGAATGTGCCCGCCCGGTCCTTTGTTCGTCACTTCTTTCGTAATGTCGCGCAGCGATTGCTCCACCTGGTCCGCCGGCACGCCCGCCTCTTCCAGCCGCTTCGGGGTCGACGTAATCAGCGTCTGAATTTCCACGCTGTCGCCCGATTTAACGCGCAGCACCGGCGGCGTGCTCGCATCGTAGTATCCCCACGCGATGGTCTTCGGCGTGGGCTTCAGCGAGTATTGCGGTTTGGCAGCAGGCTGTTGCGCGGAAACTCTAGAGGCGAACAGCAGAAGGACTAGAGCGAAGCGGGTGGACCTGCAAGGCATAGAGGCTCCTGTCGGATTCGTAGTGCCCGAATTGTGTGGCGGGGAGGAGGGCCCCCCTCCCCCGGTTTTTCACAAGTGTTCATTCTAAAGGAACTTAAAGTCCTTTGTTTTGACACACTTTTGCAAGTGTTCATTCTAAAGGTATTTACGCCGCGGCTGTTTGCGCTGTTGGGAGGCCGGGAACGAGAGGGCCACGAGGAGCGAGCGAAGGCTAAAGGCGGAGAAGGGGCAGCAGACTGCAATGCCAATACGGAGATTGGCGTTCCTGGGTTGGAAAGCGGCTGGGGTGCCAACTTCATGGGTTACGCTAACACAATTCACGGTCTGTTGTCAAGACATATATATTGTTGATAGGTTATTCATTCGAACGAGCCGGGAACATGCTGGTGCGGCTGGGGTTAGGGCCGAGATACGCGCACTGGCGCGAGGGTCTAAGGTTATCCTCATTCTTTTGTCTTGGGTAACAGCCCCGCCTCATCCTCCACCACAAACGAACAAAGCCGAAACGCATCCGGGTCGCTTCCGGAAAGCCGCGCCAGGCGGTCGGCGGTTAGTTGGGCTGGAATAATGTCGACCAGGAATTGCCAGGGTGTGGGGATTTCGGGGAGGTTGAAGATCAAGTCGGCGGCGTCGGCGGGGAGGCGCTGGCCAATTAGCATAACGCTGGCGCCTAGTTTGCGCAGGTCGCGAGCCAAGGCTAAGTCTTGCTCGCGCATCTTCGCGCCGTCGAGCCAGATGCCGAAGCGCACGTCCTTGCCAACAATTTCCTGCGGGCCGTGACGGAAGCTGGCTGCGCCCATAGCGGTGGCGGGCGACTTCACGCCCTCTTCCCACATCAAGCGGGCCTCATAGGCACTGCCCAGGCTGGAGCCGCGGGCGAGAAAGTAGGTAGTCGACTTCGGGGCCAGCCACAGCGAGTTTTCAATCTGCGCCTGCCACCGAGGAATCGCGCGCCCCGCCGCAGCAAAAGCCGAGGAAAGCGAGTCCGCGAGCCCGAGCTCGTTAGGGGGTCGGACCTTTAGGTCCGACATTGAGCCAGCACCGGGGTTGGGCTTTAGCCCCTGAAGAAAGTCTTTTGCCGCCGGTTCGGCGACCACCGAAGCCGCAAGCACTCCCGCGGCGAGCGCCAAGGTCGTGTAGGTATTCACAGAAATGGCGTGATCCATCGCCACCGGAACCACGATCGCAATCTGCGCCTCCCGCGCCAGCGCCCCATCCGCCGCATTCGTAATCCCAATAACCGTCGCCCCGCTCTCCTGCGCCTTCGCCAGCAACTGCACAATCTCCACGCTCCGCCCGCTCCGCGAAATCACAATAATCACCGCATCCGCCGGAATCGCCGCAAACTGCACTAACTCCGCCGCGTCCACCAAATACACCGGCCGCGCCCCAGCCTGAAACAGCGCCGAAACATTAAGTCCCGCATGCCAACTGCTCCCAATCCCGGTCAAGTACACATGCTGCGCCGAACTTACCGCCGCCACCGCGGCATCGATTGCAGTCCGCCCCGCTCCAGTCAAATGGTCGAGCGTCCGTTGCAATTCAGCAGGCTGTCGCAATACGTCGCGCAAAAAATGTGTCATGGATGGCTCAAGCGAGGTGCGGTTCATTGGCCGCTAGCTCGTTCCCAGTTCCAAGTACCCCGCAGATCCTGTGTCGAGTAAGGCCCTCCATAGCTTCTCTGCGCCCATTCTGGCCATTTTTCCTTGAATATCTGCGTAAGCCATTCTCCAGCAATCGTGATCGATGATTCGTGGGAAGCATACACAACCCAATCGACGCTCTTGTCAGTGCAGTATTGTTCTCCACCCCAAAGGTATGCTGGTTTCAGAATTGAGAGTTCAATCTCACTGTCCGGTTCGTCCGGGCCAAATTCATTCAGCTCAAAAACTCGGGAGATACCGCGTCCAACGAGAGCCTCGCGAAGAAGCCGCAACCCATTCATCTTCTTGTAGTACTCAACGTGGAACGCCATGACGTTGGGCGGAATTGGGCCCTCTCTCAGCGGGAACCAGTAGCTCTCTCCTATATCCCAAACTACCTTCAGCTGATTCCGGATTTCATTGCTCTCGGCAACACTTATGACGCGCCTGAACGGGAGCGGCGTAATGCTAACTAAGTCTATTTCACTCAATGTCTGAATATACGTTCTGTAGTCTTCAGCTTCTTCACGAAGACCTTTCCGTGCAATTGCGTTATTGATCTCGGCGTGAAGCCGGGCTTCGGCGATATCAGATGCGCTGATCAACTGAAGCCGTAATTCTTCAAGGCTACTGCTTGATTGTGGATCTAGCCTTTCCACTTCTATCCGTATGGCCTTGTCAAGGCGATATCGAGGGAAGACTCCGTATGCTTCCTCCGAGTAGTCCCAACCCGGTTCAAATTTGTTTTCTATCTGGATGTTCTCTCTCGCCTCAAGCTCGGCATAAGCCTGCGTCCAATCGGAAAACCGATCTTCACAAAACCTCCGCGCCGCGGTGTGAAGAGCATTCCTGTTGTCCATTTTGCTCCGATTGGACAAAGAAATTATGGATGGGTCATATCTTCCGGATGAACCAGCGCGTCGAATTCTTCGCCGGTGAGGAAGCCGAGCTTGACCGCTGCGTCGCGGAGGCTGCTGCGTTCGTGGTGGGCGGTGTGGGCGACTTTGGCGGCGTTGTCGTAGCCGATCTTTGGCGATAGCGCCGTCACCAACATCAGCGAATTCTTCACGTACTTATCGACCTGCTCCCGGTTCACTTCAATTCCCTGCACGCAGTGCTCGACAAAGCTGTTGCAAACATCGGCCAGCAACTCCACCGAATGCAAATAATTGAAAATGATCACTGGCTTGAACACGTTTAGCTCGAAATTTCCCTGCGACCCCGCAAACCCGATCGTCGTGTCATTCCCCATCACCTGCACCGCCACCATGGTCATCGCTTCGCACTGCGTCGGATTCACCTTGCCGGGCATGATCGAAGACCCCGGCTCGTTTTCCGGCAAGATAAGCTCGCCCAGTCCACAGCGCGGCCCGGAGGCCAGCCAGCGAATGTCATTCGCAATCTTCATCAGCGAAGCTGCCAGCGTCTTCAGCGCCCCGCTGGCAAACACAATCTCATCGTGCGCCGCCAGCGCATTGAACTTGTTCGGATGCGACCGAAACGGCAGCCCCGTCAGCTCCGCGATTTTCCGCGCCGCGCGCTCCGCAAATTCCGGATGCGCATTCAGCCCCGTCCCCACCGCGGTTCCGCCAATCGCCAAGTCGTAAAGCCCATCCAGCGCCACCGCGATGCGTGCCCCGTCGCGGTCCAGCATGTTCACCCAGCCGGAAAATTCCTGCCCAAACGTCAGCGGCGTGGCGTCCTGCAAATGCGTCCGCCCAATTTTCACGATATCGGCAAATTCCAGGGACTTGGCCAGCAGCACGTCGCGCAATTTCTTCACCGCAGGCAGCAAACGCCGTGCCGTCTCCGTGGCCGCCGCAATGTGCATGGCCGTCGGAAACGTGTCGTTCGACGACTGCGACATGTTCACGTCATCGTTGGGATGAATCGGCTTCTTGCTGCCCATCACCCCACCGGCCATCTCGATCGCCCGGTTCGAGATCACCTCGTTGACGTTCATGTTCGTCTGCGTCCCGCTGCCCGTTTGCCAAATGCGCAGCGGAAAATGCGCGTTCAGCTTCCCCGCAATCACTTCGTCCGCGGCATGCGCAATCAGCCGCGCCTTCTCCGCCGGCAGCTTCCCCAAATCCTGGTTCACCAGCGCTGCCGCCTTCTTCAAGATCCCGAACGCCCGGATCAGCTCCGCCGGCATCGTGTCTTTGCCAATCGCAAAGTGCACCAGCGACCGCGCCGTCTGCGCCCCGTAATACCGGTCCGCCGGCACCTTCATCTTCCCTATGCTGTCCGTTTCCGTGCGCGTCGCCCCGTGCGTAGATGCCGCCCCGTGCCTAGATGCGGGAAGATTCGCCGCAGCCCGCCCAACCTCAGCCATAACCCTCTCCATTACCACCACCCCAAATCTTACAGCAACCGCAGCCGCAAGCCGCTGACTTTACTAGCGATAGTTACACCCGGAGCAGGGGTGCATACCGCAGGAGATGTCTTTGCGATGGAAGGAAGGAAGAGCAGAGTCAGCGGCAGAATTAACCGCGATGTTGTGCCCACCAAGTGCGCCATGCCGCAGAGTCGGCCGCGATCGAGGCTCCAGTGATGTCGCGCAGGGCCTGGAAGACCCATCCGCGCGTCGCGCCGTCCAGGGTCATATCGTCCGTCATCTTAAGCAGTTCCGGCACAGCGCGCATCCGTTGCTCGCGCGTCAGCATCCCGGATTGCGCCAGGCCGCAGCCACCACGTTCGCGCACCAGCGGCGAAGGATCGCTGCGGAAAGCCTCCAGCAAGGGAGCCACCGTCTCAGTGGTGCCCAGCATGGACAGTCCTTCAACGGCCCAATATCGCGTCTGCTCGTCAGGGTCATGCCGGTGGTCCATCAGCGTGACGAAGGCGCGATGTGTCTCCACGCCACGGTTACCCAGCACGCCGAGCATCCACAGCGCCCAGGGGCGCGCCGACGGCTCCCGGCGGATGCGCTCGATAAGGTTGTCCGCGCTATCAGAACGTTTCGGCAGGTTGTACGCTGCCAGCTCCATTTCCAGAGCCGCGGCGCGCACATGCAGGTCATTGGAATTTAGCGCCGTAGTCAGGAGGCTGGAAAGCTGTCCCTGTAACTCCAACTGGCCAAACCAGTTATCGACGGATTTGCCGATCAGCTCAAGCGCCCCGTCGTAGTGATTGACGGCCCGCTCCAGCAGTCGCTCCGCCTGTTGCTGTGCCGGCAGGTTGGCAATTTCCTCGATTTCGTGGTCCGAGAGTTTTGCTGGCGAAGCCGACTGTGGCTCGCTCTGCAACTGGATACGGAGCGCGAACTCATCCCAAGCCGCCCGAATAGGCGCGGGAACCGCAGCAGCAAAGAAGACCAGCACCATGGCCAGGCTCGCAACGACCAACAGGCTCTTGGCGCCACGCGGGTCAGTCGTGCTAGAGGGCGAACTTGCTGTGGGCTGGCTGCTCATCGGGTCTTTGCTCCATTTCGAGCGTAAGTACCTGATTAGCCACGGACAATAGTACGCTGGGACAGGCGTGCTTCCTGTGTAACCGCGTCATGTATAATTGAGCGAGGGGCTTTTCTCACTCATAAATGGCTGGGGATAACAAATCAGTGCAGCCTTCCGCTGGCGTACGCGCCAAGAGGCGTCTGCGGTTCGCGCGCACGCGTCTGCGCGAGCTGCGCATGATCGGCAAGGCCCTGGTTTCCACCAAGCACCCCATCCTGGTGCACATTATCCCCAACCGGCGCTGCAACCTGGCCTGCACCTACTGCAACGAATTTGACGATTTTTCCAAGCCAGTACCGCTTGAGGAGATGAAAAGCCGGCTGGACATCCTGGCCGGCATGGGCACGTCGATTATCACGATCAGCGGTGGCGAGCCGCTGATGCATCCAGAGATCGACCAGGTAATCCGGCACATCCGCCGCCACGGCATGATTGCGGGAATGATTACCAACGGTTTTTTGTTGGACAAAAAAACCATCGAAAAGCTCAACGCAGCGGGGCTGGAACACCTGCAAATCAGCATAGACAATGCTATCCCGGACGAAGTTTCGCTGAAGAGCTTGAAAACGCTGGATACGCGGTTGGAATGGCTGGCGCAGTACGCCGTTTTTCAGGTGAATATCAATTCCGTGCTGGGCAGCGGCGTCAAGAATCCGGAAGATGCGTTGACAATCGCGCACCGCGCCGTCGACCTTGGATTTACAAGCACCGTGGGAATTATTCACGACAACAACGGGCAGTTAAAGCCGCTCGGTCCGCGCGAAACGGAGATTTTCGAAGAAATTATGACCCTGGGGAAGCGTTCCTTTTCGCGCTTCAACGAGTTTCAGCACAATGTGGCGCGCGGCCGCGAACACAATTGGCGCTGCCGCTCCGGCTCGCGTTATCTCTATATTTGCGAGGACGGCCTGGTGCACTGGTGTTCGCAGCAGCGCGGATACCCGGGCATTCCCCTGACGCAGTACACGCCGGAAATGCGCCGTCACGAATATTTCACGGACAAGTTCTGCGCGCCGCGCTGCACCGTTTCGTGCGTGCAACAAGTGGGAATTCTGGACAACTGGCGCGGTCCGCAAACACGCAAACCGAAGCCCATGGCTCGGCCACCGGTTCCCGCACAATTGGTGCAAATCGGCTCTGTTCGCAGCGACAGCTAGAAACGCATAAGGACGCAAGCGAGCCGCGGCGTTGTTTCACTCTGTATTCCCTTTTCATGCACACGGACGCAGCCAGGGAATTGACGGCAAGCCTTAGGTTCTAAAAAATGTGAGCATGGCAAGAGCGGCGATTGAGATCGAAAATCTGAGCAAGGAATATCCCTTCGGTTTTCTGCACCTGAAGAAGAAAACATCGCTCGAAGGGCTGACCATGAGCGTCGAGGATGGGGAAGTCTTCGGCTTCCTCGGACCCAACGGCGCCGGCAAGTCGACCACCATCAAATTATTAGTGGGGCTGATTTTTCCCACTGCCGGCACAGCGCGCATCCTGGGGAAATCCATAAGCGATATTTCCATGCATGCCGATATCGGCTATCTGCCGGAGCAGCCATATTTTTACGACTACTTGACGGCCGCGGAACTGCTTGATTACTTCGCGCGATTCCATGACTTGCCCGCGCAAGAGCGGAAGGTGCGCGTCGAGCGCATGCTGAAAAAAGTGGGCCTGGAGACGGCGGGAAAAATTCAGTTGCGGAAATATTCAAAGGGTATGTTGCAGCGCGTCGGGTTGGCGCAGGCCATTCTGCATGATCCGAAAGTCGTGATCCTGGACGAGCCAATGTCCGGTCTCGATCCGGTGGGGCGGCGGGAAGTGCGCGACATCATCCTGGAGCTGAAGCAGGCAGGAAAAACGGTGCTGTTTTCCACGCACATTTTGTCTGACGCGGAGATGTTGTGCGACCGTGTTGGCGTGATCGTCGGCGGGAAGCTGCGCGGCGTGGGGGCGCCGGACGAAATAGTGGGAATGAAAGCGCAGGCAATGGAGGTTCTGTTTGAATACGTAGGGCCTGCCGGCGGATTGGAGGCTTTGCTGAGCAAGGCCACGCAGACGGGAAGGCGGTACCACATGCAAGTTGCCGAAGTGGATTTGTACGCAACCTTGCAACAGCTTGGCGGCGCAGGAGCAAAGATCTTGTTGGTCACGCAGGTAAAGTCGACGCTGGAAGAATACTTCATGCACCTAGTGGATGCAGACCGCGCACAGGCGCCGGCCGTGGAGGTGAGCGGAAAGTGAAACGCGTGGGGGTAGTAGCGCTGAATACGTTTCGCGAAGCAGTGCGCGATCGCGTGCTGTACAACCTGGTATTTTTCGCGCTGGCCATGATTGCCGCCTCGATTCTGGTCGGCCAAGTATCCATCGGCATCGAAGAGATGGTGATCGTCAGCCTGGGCTTGAGCGCGATTTCGGTGATCGGCTTGCTGATCGCGGTGTTTATCGGCGTCGCGCTGGTATCCAAGGAAATGGACAAGCGCACCCTCTATGCGCTGCTGGCCAAGCCGGTGCGGCGATGGGAATTTTTGTTGGGAAAATTCGGCGGCCTGGTGCTCACCTTGACGGTGAATACGCTTGCCATGGCCGCGGGCCTGTTTCTGGCGCTGAGGTTAGTCAAGCACAGCGCCGAGCCTCTGGAAGGAGCGGTGCTAGTTGCGGTGTATTTCATTTTGCTGAAGCTCGCGCTGGTGGTGGCGCTAGCGCTTTTGTTTTCGTGCTTCACGACGCCGCTGCTGTCGATTTTGTATACGGCCGGCCTGTATATCGCAGGATTGTTCGTCACGGAAATGCGCAACTATCAAAGCGAAACGATGTCGCGGGCGCTGCAATCGCTGCTTCGGTGGCTCTCTTATCTGCTGCCGAACTTTGAGAATTTTGACGTGATGGCCGCGGCCGCACATGGGCATGCGATTCCTGGGATGTTGATTGCGCACAATACGGCTTACGCGGCGCTGTATTGCGCCATTGTGTTGGCTGCCGCCGCTGCCATCTTCACGAGGCGAAATCTGAAATGAGGACCGTAGCTTCCCGCGTGCTGCTATGTGCCGTTCTGCTGCTCGGCTTTGCCGGCGTGTGGCAACTACAGCATGCCATCGATGCGCAATTGGCGGCGACGCACCAGGAGCAAGATGATCTGGTCTTGCGTTCTGGCCCGCTGCTGAAGGCCATGAGCCTGGAGTATGCTCCGCTGATCGCCGATCTGTATTGGACCCGCGTGGTGCAGTACTACGGCAACAAGCATGTTCGTCAGGACACCAACATCGAACTTTTGTGGCCCCTGCTGGATGTCACCACAACTCTCGATCCCAACCTGATCATCGCTTATCGCTTCGGCGCGATGTTTTTGAGCGAACCTCCGCCGCGTGGAGCGGGGAAACCGGAGCGGGGTATCGAGCTGCTGCAACGGGGAATTCGCGCGAACCCGGAATTCTGGCGCTTCTACGAGGATCTTGGCTTTATCTATTATTTTGAGCTGCAGGACTATCGTAAGGCAGCCGATGTATTCCTGGAAGGGAGCAAGCAACCAGGCGCGATGGTTTGGATGAAAGCATTCGCCGCAAGAATCAGCGAGAAAGGCGAGACACTGGAGACTTCGGCAATGCTGTGGAGCGAGATTTACAACTCCACGAACGAGCCCTCCATCAAGAAAAACGCACAAATACATTTGCAACTGCTTCGAGCACGGGCCGACTGCACGCAACTGAACAAGATCGCGGAGGAATATGAGAAACGCACCGGGCGCCGCCCCGGCAACATGCGTGAGCTGGTCAATGCCGATCTGCTCCCGGGTTTAGTAGTGGACCCCGCAGGCTTCGTATATTCGCTCGACGCAGAAGGAAAAGCGCAAATCAATCCTGCAAGCCCGCTCTCCAAAGAGCAGTCCATTAAGGAAAAACTTCCGTGAACCAGGCAGTTACTCGCTAACGCA
The DNA here is from genome assembly GCA_035602505.1 of Candidatus Acidiferrum sp. GTDB lineage: Bacteria > Acidobacteriota > Terriglobia > Acidiferrales > UBA7541 > Acidiferrum. The sequence goes on along the minus strand of DATNMD010000027.1, from coordinate 181,338 downwards.
GAGGAGAGTCATGCGCGGATCGATGGTGATTTTGCTGAGCGCCGTCTGCGTGGTGAAGTGAAATGTGGTTTCGGGGCCAGCGGCGACCACTACTCCCAATTGCGTGGGATGCCCGCCGCCAGTGTTTGCGTAGAGTGGCACCGGTGCAATAAACGAGCGCGGCACGCCCCTCTGAAAGAGCTTGCCGTGCACCATGAAGCCTTTCTCGGAGTGGCGCACGGAAAATTCCACGCGATAGTGCGGAACGCCGGTTCCGCGCACCCAATCTTCGAAGAACCACTCCATGGAGCGGCCGCCCTCGAGGTCCATGCCGGGTGTCATTACCGCTTCGATTTCGCGCTGCAGGTCCGCGCTGGAAAGGGCACGATAGGCATACTTGGCGACCAGCGTACGAAGAAGCGCCACAAAACGCGCATCGGGGTCTTTCGCTCCCGGCTGGCGCAGCATCTCGCGCACCATGTGAATCACCCAGGAACCTTTGCCGTAAATGACCTGCTCAAACCCTTCCGGTGATTTTGAAGACGTCAAACGCGTGCCTAAATCGAGAGCGCCGATTTCAGAAGGCGGGTGCTCCGCGCCCGGCAGTTTTTCTACAAGACGCTGGCGGTAGCGCGTCAGCCAGACGCGCAGAGAGTGACTGGCATTTTTCTGGCTATCGGCAAACAGTAATGCCAGATAGTTAGCGATGGCTTCGTCGATCCATTGATCGCGATAGGCGCTCCAGCCCACCACGTTGCCCCACCACTGGTGAGCCACTTCGTGAAAGGGAACAAGGTCCGTGAAATGTTCCTGCCCGCTTTCCGTGAGTCCTGCCCGCTGCTGCGCCGCGGGAGGGAGGAACGAAAACGTGGAGATGTAAAGGAGTCCGGGCCAGCCCTGTCCGAACGTTCCGGGAATTTGTGAAACGCCGAGCTTCTGGAATGGGAACGGCCCACTGTAATTTTCGTAGAAACGGATGGAGGAGTCGATATCGCGCCCGAGTTGCTTGAGCGCGTCCGCGGGGCTCGGCGCCGTAGGAATCATCTGCATCAGGTTGGAGCCGCCCCGGCCCTCGGCGCCGAGCGGCGACGGAAGACGCGGGGCATCGAAAGCTGAAGGGCCTAAACGATTGTTGAGCGCCTGCTCCAGCATGCGGTTAGCGTAGACCTCCACGGAATGCGCTCCCGCGGTCAGCGACGCGGAAGCGTAGTCCCCAAGATTAAAACCAGCTACCGACGCCGGCTTCTGCGTGCGCCAGTGGCCGACGCGAAACTCGCCATCTTCACGCTCGTCGAGCTTCGCGCCAGTGGCCACCAAGCGCAGCCGGCGTGGCCAGTGCATGGTCAATTCATAATCGGCGAAATCCGCGGCGTCGCCGAAGTGTGGATACCAGCTTTCACGCGCGCCAACGTAGAGCACGCCGTTTCCTGCGTCCTCAATGACGTTGCCGCGATAGCGGAAGCAGAGCGTGAATTCAGCGCCGCGCGGGGGAGCCGACGGCAGCACCACGTAGAGAAAATCGCTGCCGCGCGTGCTGCGCTCGCGCAAAGTCATCCCTTCATTTTGAAAAAACGTAAGTGCTTCGCCGTGCTCGCCACTGACCTCCTCGATGTTCAACAGATGCGAGAGCTGTAGCGGCAGCAATCGTTCGCCGCCAATTTCCGCGCGCAGGCGCACCTCCGTTTTTGCCTCCAGCGAATTGTTGGCGAGGATGGAAGTGTCAATCGAGTAGCGCAGTGCGCGGAAGGGAACCGCGGGAGCAGCAGTGCCCGGCGCAGTGTATGAGGCCCACACGTCGTAGAACGTTCTGCCCACGTTCTTCTTCGGCTGGCCGAGCAGCAAAGACTCGCGACGCAGTGGGTCCAAAAGCATGTCGAAAGGGCCGGTAGTGACGCCGTCAATCGCGCCGAAAAAGTATGGCTTGGGGGTTTGCGAAAGCGAATCGAACAAAATGCGAAGCGCCTGGCCCGGATTCAGTGTGGCCAGCAGCGCATCCCAGCGGGCAGCAAAAGTGGAATCCTGTTGCGGCGAAACTCCGGCTTCGCGGAGCTGCCGTAGCAGGCCTGCGGCGGTGTCGTCCGTGAAGCGCAAGCAAGCCGAAGTGAAGTCCTGATCCAGGACCGGCGCGCCCAAAAAGTGCGCCATTTGCTGCTTTTCGACGGGGTCGCGAGGTGCGGCAAGAATATGGCCGCGGCCGAAAAACACGGCGCCGGTGGCATGACCGTCGAACAACTGCAAGAAAGCGAGCTTGCCCTGTTCAAAAGAGAGCTGCACGTCGCCGCGGCGGAGCTCGATGCGATTAGCGGCGTCGATTTCGCAGAGCGTGGCGGGGTCCACGCGCAGTGCGCTCAGTTGGTCGTAGACCTCGCGTGCGGTCTTCTCGGCCGCCCAAACCTCCGCCGTCAGCAAACAACAGAGCCCGAGGAAAGCGACCCGGAACCGCATGCCCGAGTGTAGTCACTTTCGGCATAGCGGTACAAGGAGGCGGGTAGCGGCGTCAGGCGCGGGAGCCTAAAATGAAAGGATGCGGCTTTACCTTTTTCTCGCTATTAGTTTGTCTCTGCTCGTAGCACAGGACACGTGCGCAGACACCATCGTTCTAAAAAACGGCCGCCGCATCGTGGCGCTCAGCGTGGTGGTGGAAGGCGACAAGGTGCGCTATTTGACCACCGCGGGCGAACTGGCGCTGCCGAAATCGATAGTCGATCACATTGAAAAGGGCGGCCAGATGCCGGTCTCTCCCTCGGCAGGGGCCGCGAACCTGGCCATTACGCCTCCCAGCATCCAACCTACGAGCGCCAACGCCGCGGCCGAGAGTGGCGCGGTGCACGACGGCGCCGTGGACCGCGAATTTCTGGCCGCGGTTGCGAGCGAGGCGCGGTCCGGAGCGGCGGGCGCGAATGAAAAAGCAGCGGCCGCTCACCATGCCGCTGCGCAGTTCGAGCTCTCACGCGGCGACATGGAGCACGCGCTGACCGACGAGCGCACCGCGCTCGCGTACACGCCCAACAATCTCGTCATGCTGCTAAACGTCGCATACTTGCACCTGCGGCGCAGCGAATACAAGCAAGCGCTCGACTACCTGGAACGCGCGCGACGCGTTGCTCCGGAAAATCCCGACGTGCCCAAGCTCGCCGGCTGGGCTTATTACGGGATGAACAAGCTGAACCAGGCAGTCTCGGAATGGCGACGCGCCTTGGCGCTCCGGCCGGATGCCGAAGTGCAAGCGGCGCTCGAAAAAGCGCAGCGCGACAAGCAGGAAGAAGAAAATTACCGCGAAAACGAGAGCAGTCACTTTACGCTGCGATATAGCGGCGCAGCGGAGCCGGGGCTGGCGCGCGAGGTGCTCCGCGCCTTGGAAATTCATTTTTCCGCCATCGAATCGGAGCTGAGCTACACTCCGCCGGAACCGATCGGAGTGATTTTGTACACGCAGCAAGCGTTCGCGGACATCACGCGCGCGCCGGGCTGGGCCGGTGCGCTGAATGACGGGCGCATTCGCGTGCCCGTGCAAGGGTTAAAGCAGTTGACGCCGGAATTATCTCGCGTGTTGAAACATGAGCTGACGCATAGCTTCATCCGGCAAAAAACGCGCGCCGTCGCTCCGACTTGGGTACAGGAAGGACTCGCGCAGTGGATGGAAGGAAAACGCAGCGGTGAGAGTGCCGCGGTGCTCTTGCAGGTCTATGACGCGAAGCGGGCAATGTCACTCGGCGATCTTGAAGGATCGTGGTTGCGGTTGCCAGACGAGGACGCGGCGTATGCGTATGCGTGGGCGCTCGCAAACATCGAGTACATCGTGCAGGTCGATGGAATGACCGACGTGCAGCGCATCCTGGAGCGCATCGCCGGAGGAAACACAACGGAAGCGGCGGTGCGCGAGGTATTGCACGGCGATTATGACGAGCTGATGCAATCCACGGCGCAGTACTTGCGCAAGACGTACTGAGATTAGATACAGGGCCGGTGTATGCCGCTGTTGTTTGTCAACTTGCGCCCAGCAGGACGGCGAGGAGCGCGGCCCGCTCCGGCATCTTTTTTACTAGGACGTGCTCGTGCGCGGAGTGCGCGCCATCGCCGACTGCCCCCAAACCGTCGAGGGTCGGAACTCCGAGAGCCGCGGTGATATTGCCGTCCGAGCCGCCGCCCGCGACACTTTCTCCGATCGACAAACCCATTTGCGCTGCCAATGATTTAGCCCGAGAGAAAAGTGCAGCGCTGACTTTGCGTTCCATGGGAGCGCGGTTGAAGCCGCCGCGAATCTCGAGGCGAGCGCCGCGCGTGAGGGGCCGCAGCGCGCGCAATCGCTTCTCAAGACGGCGCATGTCCGCAAAGCGCAGCGCGCGAAGGTCGACCACGGCGCGAGCGCGCTCGGCGATGACATTGACGCGCGTGCCGCCCTCGACGATGTCGGCATTGACGCTGATGCCGCGGCGCAAATTGTTCCATTGCTCCATTCGAGCAATCTGCCGCGCTAATTCGTGCACGGCGTTCACGCCTTCCTGCGGCGCCAGCCCTGCGTGCGAGGCGCGCCCGTGCACGATAATCTCCGCTTCGCCCACGCCTTTGCGCGCTGTTTTCAGCAAGCCGCGCGGGCCGAGCGAAGGTTCGAGCACAAAAACGGCGTCGCTGCGGCGTGCTTCCGCTTCGATGAGCTTGCGGGAAGAGTCGCTGCCGATTTCTTCGTCGGAGGTCCAGAGAAAGACCATGCGTTTGCGAAGCGGCGTTTGGCTTTGCCGGAGAGCGTCGAGCGCGAAGAGCGCTTGCACGATGCCGGCCTTCATGTCGAACGTGCCGGGGCCGTACACTTTGCCTGCGGCTAGGCGAAAAGGCATTTTCGCGAGCGTTCCGGTGGCATATACCGTGTCATAGTGGCCGAGAACGAGAAGCTGCCCCACTGTGTGCGACTTCTGCGGCTGCCACGTGATGCGCAGATGATCGCCGCGATGCTTCTGCGCGAGCCGCTCGACGCGCGCACCATGTCTGCGCCACTCTGCGGCGACGATGGCGCAGCAGCGATCGGCGGGCGATTTTTGCAGGCTGGGCGATTCCGCCAGGACAAATGTGCGCAGTACGGAAAGCATTTGCTGCAAACGCGGCTGTAAGAGGCGCAGCAGGGCTGCGGGCAAGTTCGATTGAGTCATCGCGGGACATGCTAACAGCGCCCATGCCGCTAGCGCAAAGACTCGGCAGTAAGCGCCCTGCTTCGCATATAATTGTAGGTTTGCCGGGGAACGCGGGGCGCCGCAGGAGCAGGCGCCGCTACGGGAGCGCCGATGATACTCGACGTCACGGAAATTCAGAAGATTCTACCGCACCGCTATCCGTTCTTGTTCGTGGATGCCATTGTCGAAATGGAGCGGCTGAAGCGCGTCGTTGGCATCAAGAACGTGACCATCAACGAGTCGCATTTCCAAGGGCATTTTCCGGGCAAGCCCATCATGCCCGGCGTGTTGATCATCGAAGCGATGGCGCAGACCGGCGGACTGCTGCTGCTGCTGGAAGTTCCGGATCGCGAAAATAAGCTGCTGTACTTCGTGGCCGTGGATGGCGCGCGCTTTCGGCGGCCGGTGGTGCCTGGAGATCAGTTGAGACTTGAAATCAAAGTGGTTTCCTGGCGCGGCGATTTTTGCAAGCTGGACGGCCGTGCGACCGTGGACGGGCAGCTGGCGGCCGAAGCGACGCTGATGTGCAAAATGGTTGACCGCGAGGCTCCGGCCAGGGTGGACGACGCCGCGAAATGAGCGCGCCGCAGATTCATCCGCAAGCAGTGGTGGCGGCGGGCGCGAAGCTGGGTTCGGGTGTGCGCGTCGGTGCGTATGCGATTATCGGCGAAGAGGTAGAGCTGGGCGAGGGCTGCGTGTTGCATGCGCATGCGGTGGTGCAGGGGCCTTCCAAAGTCGGGCGCGACAACGTGGTTTATCCGTTTTGCGTTGTGGGCGGCGATCCGCAGGACCTTCGTTTCCGCGGCGAAAGGACAGAACTCGCTGTCGGAGATGGGAACACGTTTCGCGAGTACGTGACCATCAGCCGCGGAACGGCGGGTGGCGGGGGGAAAACCACGATTGGCAGCGGCAGCCTGTTTCTGGCGTCGTCGCATGTGGGGCACGATTGCCACGTCGGCGACCACACGCTGTTTGTGAATGGCGCGACGCTCGCCGGCCATGTGACCGTGGAGGACTACGCCACCATCGGCTTTCAGTCGCCGGTGCACCAATTTTGCCGCATCGGGCGCTATGCGTATATCGGCGCGTCCACGGTCATTACGCAGGATGTGCCGCCGTTTTCGCGCGTCGTGACGGAAAGGGAAACGAAAAGTTACGGCGTCAACGCAATTGGGCTTGAGCGCAAAGGATTCTCCGAGGAGCGTCTCAAGGTTTTGCAGCGGGCGTTTCGATTGCTGCTGCGCTCGAAGATGAATACCAGCCAGGCGCTCGCGGAAATGCGCAAGTCGCTTGGCGATTCCGAAGACGTGCGAGAGCTGATTCGCTTCATCGAGACGGCGGAACGCGGAATTGTAAAGTAGGGCGAGTTCGATACGCATTTCATGTCCAACGCGGAAACCAGCACGGCAGGATGGGGCCTGATCGCGGGCAACGGGCGATTTCCGTTTCTCGTTCTCGAAGGCGCCAGGAGCCAGGGCATCGAAATGGCGGTGATCGCGCTGAAGGAAGAAGCTGCGCCGGAGCTGGAGCACTCTGCCAAACGGCTGCACTGGGTGAGCCTCGGCGAATTGAGCAAAGCGATTGACTTGATGCATCAGGAAGGTGTGACGCAAGCGGTGATGGCCGGGCAAGTGAAGCACAATAAAATTTTCAGCGCCATCCGGCCGGACTGGAAGCTCGCCAAGCTGTTATTTTCTCTGCCACGCAAAAATACGGATGCGCTGATCGGCGCGGTGGCGCGTGTCTTGGAAGATGAAGGCATTCGCCTTGTGGATTCGACACTTTTTTTGAAGCCGCTGGTGCCGGAAGCGGGAGTGCTAACGCGACGCGCGCCGGACACACGCGAGGCCGCCGACATTGCCTACGGCCTGGGCGTCGCGCGGCAAATTTCCGGCATGGATATCGGACAAACCGTAGTGATTTCCGATCGAGCCTGTGTCGCGGTGGAAGCCATGGAAGGCACGGACGAAACGGTTGCGCGCGCCGCACGGATTTCCAATGGAAAGCCGCTAGTGGTGGTGAAAGTCAGCAAGCCGGGGCAAGACATGCGCTTCGATGTACCCGTGATCGGTCTGCCCACCATCGAACAGATGAAGAAGTCGCAAGCCACGGCTCTGGCGGTGGACGCCGGGCGGACCTTGCTGTTTGATCGCAGAAAACTGATCGAGTTGGCGGACGCGGCGGGAATTTCCATCCAGGCGGTCGCTCCCGCGTCCCCTGCGGAACCAAAAGAGACTTCGGCGGGAATGAACAGGGAATGACGGCGACAACGCAAGCGGGAAAGATACGTGTCGCCGTTGTTGGAACCGGTGAATTCGGGCGGAATCACGCACGCGTTTACCGCGAAATTCAGGACGCCGAACTGGTCGGTGTCTTCGACACAAGCGCCGCGCGCGCGCAGGCTGCTGCCACCGAATTCCGGACGCATGCCTTCACTGCCCTCGATGAGCTGCGCGGGCGAGCCGACGCCGTCAGCGTGGCCGTGCCCACGGCCGAGCATGCTGAGGTCGGCTGTCGCCTAATGGAAATGGGCCTCGATGTTCTCGTCGAGAAGCCCATGGCGAAAAGCCTTGCGGAGGCGGATGCGCTGCTGGATGCGGCAAGGCGGCATCGGCGCTTACTGCAGGTTGGCCATGTCGAGCGCTTCAACCCCGCGGTGCTGGCGGTCGAGCCGATTCTGAATCATCCGCTTTTTTTCGAGGTGCACCGGCTGGGAGTGTTCACGCCGCGGAGTCTCGATGTCGACGTCATCTACGACCTGATGATTCATGACCTCGACATCCTGCTCGCGCTCGTGAAGCAGCCAGTTACGGAAGTGAAGGCAGTCGGAATTCCCGTGCTCACGGACAAAGTGGATATCGCTCACGCTCGCCTGGAATTCGCGGGAGGCGCGGTTGCAAACGTTACCGCTAGCCGCGTGTCGACCGAGCGGGTGCGCAAGGTGCGCTTTTTTCAGCAGCACGAATACATTTCGCTTGATTATGCCAGGCGCGATGCTCTGCGCGTGGCCGTGAAAAAAGCCGGCCCACAGTCGGAGTTTGCCTTTGAGAAGCTACCTGCGTCCACTGTCGAGCCGCTGCGTACCGAACTGGAATCCTTTGTATATGCGGTGCGCACGCGCACAGAGCCGCGCGTCAACGGCGCTGCAGGCCGCGCGGCCCTGGAACTTGCCGCGCGCGTAATGGCAAGCATCCAGGAGCATGGTGAGCGCGTCCAACTTGTAGCGTTCGCCGCGGCACAGAAAACAGAAAAATGATCCCTCGGTTCCTGGTTCCCTTGAATGCCCGTCCGCCTGTCGCGGACGCTCCCAGTACGCGGCGGCGCCCTTCCACGTTGGATGAGCGCACGCTCGTTCCCGCGATGCTCCCGATTGTTCCTTTAGACGGGCACAGTAACATTCCCGCTTCATTGCCGCTCGATTCCATTGCCGCGCGCACGGTAGTCCCGCGCGATATACGACGTGAAGATTTCGTCGTTGAAGAACCGAGCAACCTGCCTCTGCAGCCGACCGAACTAGACGAGCGCGTCACCGTTCCGCAGGGCGCGGCGCCGCCGGAAATCATCACGCCCTCGGAAAGCGCTCCCGCCGATATCGTCGACCCCGATATCTTCTTGACTGGCGAAGTCAATCTTCTGACCGAGGCGCGTACCGGGGAGCGCGCCAAGTCCGACTTGGCGAGAAACATTTCCTCGGTGGTGTTTCACATCCTGTTGATTGTGGCCATCATCGTCGAACCAAAAGTTTTTCCGGCGCGCCCAAAGACGCAGGCCGAGTTGGACCTCGCGCGAAGGCAGATGACCATCCTCCTGCCGCCCGGCGCTTTTGAAACGCCGCGGCCCGCGCCGCGCGTTCGCGAGCGGCCGAGCGAGGCCATGAAGGTGGACCCGCGCATAATCCGCAGGGTGGCGCCGCCGGAGCCGCAACCGACACCTGCTCCGAAACAGCCAGAGCGCGTGGTGAAGGAACTGCCGAGTGCCCCGGTGCCGCAGCCCAATGCCGCGCCCCCGCCGGAGACCACGGCGCCAGTCCCAAAATCAGAAACGCCCAAGCCGCCGCTCAAGTTGGAAAGTCCAGAGGAACAGCCCAGGCCGAACAGTTTGCTGCTGCCGAAAAACTCTCCGGGGCGCTCGATTCAGGATTCCATGCGCGAGGCCTCGAAGATGAACGCTCCCCGTCCGATCGGTGGCGGTGGGCAAATCCCCACCCGCGGCGTGCCCGGAGGCGGAGGACAGGGCAGCGCCTATGCGGGCATTCAGATACTCACGCCCACGGAGGGCGTTGATTTCAACGACTACCTCGCCCGTGTATATCAGAGCGTGAAACGCAATTGGTTCGCGGTAATGCCTTCATCCGTCGAACTGGGCGACAAGGGCGTCGTATCGTTACAATTCAGGATCATGAAGGACGGCGGCGTGCCCACCGGCGAACCTGTGAAGGTGTTTGGCTCCGGCAAAGAGCCGCTCGATCGCGCGGCCATTTCCTCGATCCGCGCCTCCAATCCCTTCGAGCCTTTGCCGCCGGCTTTCAGCGGCCCCTATATAGAGCTACGATTTACGTACTACTATAATTTGCAGCCGGACTACTCGCACTAGTGAAACCTGCGCGCCAACAAGTGTTAGGCAGCCTTCTCCTCGCGCTGTTTGTGCTCATCTTTTTGTTCGTGCGTGCGCGTCATCTCCTTTTTCGATGAATCCAGAGAATGCGCATCTGCCACTCGTTGCCGTCGTCGGTCCCACAGCTTCGGGCAAATCAGCGCTTGGCGTTTGGTTGGCTGAACAGCTCGGTGGGGAAGTAGTCGCATGCGATTCGACGCAGCTCTATAGCGGGTTCGACATCGGCACGGCCAAACACGCGTTGGCCGAGCGCCACGGAGTTCCCCATCATCTGATTGATGTGCTCGCCCCAGAAGAGGCGGCAACGGCGGGAGGCTACCGCCAGATGGCTCTCGCGGCCCTCGCCGATCTGCGCGGCCGCGCGCGCTTGCCGGTTTTCACTGTTGGTACGGGTCTCTATCTGCGCGCGCTGCTCGAAGGCCTGGCAGACCTTCCGCAACGCTCGGAAGAGCTTCGCGAAAGATTGCGGCACAGCGCGCTGGAGCATGGTCCCGGGTACTTGCACCGGATTTTGTCGCGCCTCGATGGCGAAGCTGCTCAAAAAATCTCCGCTGGGGACGAACAAAAACTGATTCGCGCCATCGAAGTCTGCCTACTTGCGAAAATGCCGCTCACCGAACTGCATCGAAGCGGCCGCGCACCATTGCAGGGTTGGCGCGTGCTGAAGATTGGCCTCGCCCCTGGCCGCGAAGCGCTGTACGCACGGATTCATGCAAGAACGGACGCCATGTTCGCAAACGGCTGGCTCGAAGAGGTGCGTTCTTTACTCGATGGCGGGCTGCCCGAAGACGCCAAGCCATTCGACTTTATCGGCTATCGCGAATTGCGCGAGGTCTTGCGACGCCGGCTCACGATGGACGAGGCACGCGCCGCGATTCAGCAGGCTACCCGCCGCTACGCGAAGCGCCAGCTCACCTGGTTTCGCCGCGAACATGCCGTGCACTGGCTCGCTGGATTCGGAGACGATCCGCTCCTGCAACAAGAGGCGCTCCAATGGTTGCGCGAACACGGCGTCATCCAGGGTCGCGGCGCGGAGGCAAGGAGAGTATAATTTGTTCCTGGGACGTCACAGGTCACGCACGGTGTCGCCATTCGTACGAACCGCCCTCTCCGCGCTATGACCGTCCCTCTCTCGCAAGTATGAAGACTCAACACGCAACTTCGGTTTTAGAGCGCGCCCTGCTTGTTGGCGTGACGTGGAAGCGCGCGCCGCGGGTGCCGGGCATGCCCGCTGGAGAGCAAGGCCGCGAATCACTCGCGGAATTGGTGGAGCTCGCGCGAAGCGCGGGCGCGGAAGTCGCTGGCACCATGTATCAAGTGCGCGAGTCCGCCGACCCCGCGACTCTCGTCGGCCGCGGGAAGCTGGACGAGATTCGCGCGGAAGCTACGGCGCATAAAGCGCCTCTCATAATTTTCGATGGCAACCTTTCCCCGATGCAGCAGCGCAACATCGAAACCGCCACCGACCGCCGCGTCATCGATCGCACGCAGCTCATTCTGGATATTTTTGCGCGTCATGCGCGCAGCCGTGAAGGCCAGCTACAGGTTGAGCTGGCGCAGTTGAACTATCTTCTGCCTCGCCTGACCGGCCGTGGTACGGCCATGTCTCGCCTCGGCGGCAAAAGCGGCGGTGGCGGCGCGGGTGGCGCCGGCGGAGGTGCTGGCCGTATCGGCGTACGAGGTCCTGGCGAAAAGAAACTTGAAACCGATCGCCGCCGCATCCGCGATCGCGTCAGCAGAATTCAGACCAGCATCGAAGAGGTGCGCAAGCAACGCGCCCTGCGCCGCGAAGCGCGCAATGCCGTGCCGCTGGGTACCATCGCCCTGGTCGGCTACACCAATGCCGGCAAATCCACATTGTTCAATGCGCTGAGCCGTGCCGAAGTGCTTGTTTCGCCGCGAATGTTTGCGACTCTTGACCCTACTATTCGCGCCATTCGCCTTCCCTCGAACCGCCGCGTCTTGGTTTCCGACACCGTCGGCTTCATCCGCGATCTGCCTAAAGGCCTGCTGACCGCGTTTCGCGCGACCTTGGAAGAAGTCCAAGAAGCCGCTCTGATTCTTCACGTCAGCGACGTCTCCAATCCGCACCACAACGAGCTAGACGAAGAAGTCGACAAAATTTTGCAGGAGCTCGGCGTTGCCGATCGCCCCAAGGTGCGAGTCCTAAACAAAGTAGACCTTCTTATAACTGAGCAGCGCGAAACTCTAAATCGCAGTTTGGCGCGCGCTGGCGAAACCGGTCCAGTGCTCGTCTCCGCCATGACCGGGCACGGCCTCGACGATCTGCTCCGGCACATCGACACCGCTCTCCCGCTCGATCCCGTGGTCACCTTATCCCTGCGGCTACCGCTCGCCGAGGGCCGCACGCTCGCGCTTATTCACGCGCTGGGCCGCGTGCTCCACTCCGCGGTGGAAGATTCGCACATGACGATGGATGCCGAGGTCCCTGCCTCCATTGCCAGGCGCCTGCGTTTAAGTCAGTATGCCGCGGGTGGAACTTCTCGCGCCTCGCGTACGTAATTCCTATCAGGAGGTCGACCATGGCCGCATTTTTCCTGTGGTGCATCTTGTTCATCCTGTGCTGGCCTCTGGCTTTGCTGGCGATTGTGCTCTTCCCCATCGTTTGGCTCATTACGCTGCCGTTCCGCATCCTTGGCATCGCGGTTCACGGCGTTTTTGCATTGCTCGCCGCGCTTTTTTTCCTACCAGCGCGGGTTCTGCGTGGCCCGCGTGCGATTTAAGCGTGCCACTTTCCACCCTTGGGGTAACTTAAGAGTTAGACGGGGGCGAAGCTCTGTTTTTGGAGCGAGGTAACGGCCCGTAGGCTACCGATTCTGGGCTTCGGCTTGCACGTCGCGCTGTGGAAATTTCTGTGGAAACTAGAAGTCCTGCAAAATGTGACATTTCCAAGCATCTGCGAGTTTTACGGCCATTTTGTTAAGGCTGCTCTCTAATTACACTATTTACAGTAACTTACGGTCCAGCCTCAACTACGTGGCGCCGTCCCTGCGCTCATAGTCCCCAAGCGCGCATCGGCAACATTTGCACAGGTTTGCAGCACATCCGTTACAACGAAGTTTCTGCCCCCGCGTTTTCTTCCAGCCGCAGCCTATTAATCACAAGGTATCCGCCCGTCGCGTCTCTGCGGTCATTCTCGACCCGTTGACGCCTGCGCAAGCCAAGTCTATAGTGGGGCTCGGCTCGTTTCTGACCGCAAAGTGCGGCTTTTCCGACGCTAAGCCCTGATGAATCTTCCGAATACACTCACGTTGCTGCGCATTTTCTTCGTTCCCGTTCTCATCGTAGTCCTATTGACCCGCAGCCCCAACGTCGAGCTCTGGGGCTTTCCCATGCACTTTGAAGTTTTCGGCGTAGCCATTCTCCTGCTCGCCGCCGCTACCGATTGGGCCGATGGTTACTTCGCGCGCCGCCGCTTGCAGGTCACCACCCTCGGCATCTTGCTCGACCCCATCGCCGATAAACTCCTCATCTCCGCCGCCTTCGTTTCGCTCGTGGACATGCACTTGGTTCCCGCCTGGATGGTCGTCATCATCATCGGCCGTGAATTCACCGTGCTCGGCCTGCGCAACATCGCCTCCGCCGAAGGCTTCACCATCGAAGCGTCCGTCCTTGGCAAGACCAAGATGGTCTTGCAGGTTTGCGCCGTCGCCGTGCTCATCGCGGGAGCACGGCATCCCTCCCTCAAGCCGCTGGCCCTGCTTCTGCTTTGGCTCGTCGTGGTCAGCGCGCTGGTGTCCGCCGCACAGTATTTCCTTCGTTTCTGGGGCCATCTTGACGATCGTATCAAGCAGCGGCGCAAGTTGCGCATGCTCGAAGGCCGCAAAAAAACTGGAGATGCTGTTTCTCTCTGACACCGACCGGCAGTCCCTTTTGTATCTGGCGCGCGAGGCCGTCATCGAAGCGGTGTCACGCGGCCAAATATTGCCGGAGATTCCATGTGGCGGAATTTTCTCGAAGCAGCGTGGAGTATTCGTTACTCTTCACGTCGGTAAGCGCTTGCGCGGCTGCATTGGCGTTGTGGAGCCCGACGAGCCTCTTGGGGATAGTGTCGCGCGCTGCGCCGCAAGCGCGGCGCTGCAAGATTCGCGCTTCGCAGCTGTGCGTCCCGAGGAACTCCGCGATCTGCAGATCGAAATTTCATTGCTCAACCCGCCGCTTGCCATCCGCCCCGAACAAATTGAAATTGGCGGTCACGGCCTGCTTATTTTGCGAGGACGGCAGCGCGGGCTGCTCCTCCCCCAGGTCGCGGTCGAGCACCATTTCAGCGTCGAGCAATTCCTTGCCGAAACCTGTCGCAAGGCGCAGTTGCCGCCAGACGCGTGGCGCGATCCAGAGGCAATTCTTTTCGGGTTTACCTGTGAGATTTTTTCTAGCGACGTGCCTTAGAAATATCAGGTGCAAGCCCGCCACAAATTCCGGTCAGCGCTAACGAAAAGGCCCGCTGAGCTTTGAGCCAGCGGGCCTGAAACGCGCAAAAACTTCCGAGGCTACTCGATTTCTACGTTGTCTCCAGGGTAGATCTCCGCGGAGCTGTAGGTTACGAAGACCGTCGCCGCGTTTCGGCTGGCATTTAACACAATCCCTTCGCCCAACACCTCGCGCGGCAAGTCCTTCCATTCATACCGCGTCGGAGTGCTACCATAGCCGTAAATCTGATACACATAGCCCTTAGTTTGCGGCGCGTATTCAATATCTTTGCCCTGGTAGCGGAAAAGGCGCAGGTAATCGCCGACTTTCACGCCCTGCGCTGCGCCCAAATTCACGTACATCGTCGCGCCTTGGCCTTGGCTTTGCTGGAATGTGGCCGAGGTCACCACCGTGCCGACCGGCTTTCCGCTCACGGGGGCAAAATGATCGAATGTTCCAACCTCTTTGTAGGGAGGCACCGGGCGTTCCTCAAACGGCCGTACGACATCGCCCCGGATCATGTCCCTGCAGGAAAAGACCACTTCCGCCACGGAAACCTTGGGCTGCACGTTCACCACCCGCAATTGCCCGATGTCGGAATACAAAATGCCCATCGCCTTGGCGATCTTCGTTTGTCCCTTGAACCAATCGACGCGAGCGGGATCTTCCACTTGGCGCGCAACCATGAAACGGTCGCCGACCCTTACTCCCTTATCGCTCCCTTGGTTGATGTACACATTTTCGCCCTGGCCGTAGATTAGCTTGTAGCCGGGCTGCTCTCCGGAAATCACGTAGAGATCGTACGGCAACTTCGTATCTTTCAGAAAACCCGAGCAGTAAACCGTAGAGTAGCCGGGCTGCAAAGTGGATGCGGCGGTCGCCGGGGCCGACTGGCCGTAGCAAACTCCCGCGCCCGCGAAGGCAGCTAGGCACAAGGCAGCTAGATTAGCACGCATTGAAAATGCTCCTTGAAATCACGCCCTGAGGGGCGTGCGAAAGAAGTCCCATGGTCAAAGTAGCAAGCACCCCGGCGGTCGTCAACAAATTGGCCAAGTCGGCTTTACACTTTTGATACGGCATGTTACAAGCCGTATTTTCAATCATTTGCCGCGAAATTGGTCGGAAGGCGCTAGAACCGAGGGTAAGGATGGGTCTATTTGGCACCGGTGTGGCGCGCATTTGCGCCGTGGTCGCGCCATCGTCAGCGCGGGAGATGGCCGCGCAGCTCCGCCGCGCCCTGCGCGAAACACCCACTGTGGAATTACGCTTGGACTGGCTGAAGAGCGATTCAGAACGCCGGAGCTTTCTTGCTTGGCTGCGGCGCAACCGCCCTCGGCGCGCTGTGTTGCTCGCCACCTGCCGCCGGCGCGAAGGCGGGGGCTTATTTGCCGGGAGTGTCCAGGCCGAGCTGTACTGGCTGGCGCAGGCCCGTGAAGCAGGGTGCCTATGGTGCGATCTCGAGGTTGAAACCTTGCGCAAACTCCGCCGAAACTCGATTCGTGGATATTCCCTGCCACAGCGCATCCTGCTCTCCGTCCACGATTTCGAGCGCATGCCTCCGCTGAACCCCGCTCTCGGGACGCGCTGGCGAGGCGAGGTCGATGCCATCAAGGTCGCAGGCGCGGCGCGAACCATCATGGATAGCACGCGGCTTCTCCGATTCGCGGCAAGCTTGCGCAACTGTGTTGCTGTCCCCATGGGCGAAGTGGGCCTTCCTGCGCGCCTCCTCGCTCTGCGGGATGGTAGCGCCCTCGCGTATGCGCCCGTATGTGCGGCAACCGCTCCCGGGCAAGTTTCGCTTCACGAAATGAAGCATCTCTATCGCGCTCACGCGCTGAACCGCCAAACGCAAGTGTTTGCCGTAATCGGCGATCCCATCGCACACTCTCTTTCTCCGCTCCTGCACAACAGCGCCTTCATCACGCAGAGAATTAATGCTGTGTACCTGCCTTTCCTGGTCAAGAATCTGCGCGATTTTCTGAAGGCTGTGCCGGAGTTCGGTTTGCGCGGCTTCAGTGTCACCCTGCCGCACAAGCAAAGCATTCTTCGGCACTTGCAGGACTGCGATGCGCTCTCCGCCGAGATCGGCGCGGCAAACACCGTCGTCGTTCGGCGTGACGGCTCTCTTTATGGCTGCAATACGGATTACGTCGGCGTCTTGCGCGCGCTGGAAAAAAGGCTGTGCCTGGCCAAAAGCCGCGTCTTGGTTTTAGGCGCTGGTGGTTCGGCGCGTGCGGCGGCGTTTGCGCTGACGCGCGCCGGGGCTGCGGTTGGCATCTGCGCGCGGCGCAGCGCCGCGGCGCGCGAGTTGGCCCGCGCGGTGGGGGCTGAGGTTGTTCCGCGTGGTGCCCTGAAAACGGAATACTTCGACGCTATTCTGAATGCCACGCCGGTCGGCATGCACCCAAATCGCGGAGTTTCTCCTCTAGAGCCCAGCGAGTTACACTGTCGGATTGTCATGGACCTCATTTACCGGCCTGAGAAGACACAACTGTTGAAGCTCGCGGCGCAAAAGCGCATCGCCACGGTTTCAGGCGTCGAAATGTTCCTCGCGCAAGGGATCGCCCAGTGGGAACTTTGGATGAAGCGCCGGGCTCCAGAGAAGGCCATGCGGCGAGCGGTCCTTGCCGCCTTGCGCGAAGAAGAACGCGGGCGGAGTTCGTCGTGATCCGCCCGGGCTTCCGCGAACTTCAGCGCCTCGCCAAGCAGGGCAATCTCATTCCGGTTTACGACGTTTTTCCCGCGGATTTACTGACGCCGGTCAGCGCCTACTTGCGCATAGCGCAAGGCGCCCGCTATTCCTTTCTTCTGGAAAGCGTCGAAGGCGGGGAGAAAATCGCGCGTTACACGTTCGCCGGCGCCCATCCCGAGGAAGTCTTTCGCTACAACGCGGGCGCGTGCGTCATGGAAAGCCCCGACCGCATCGTCTGGGAAGAGCGCGATCCGGTCTCATTTCTACGTGAACGCATCGAACGCTTTCAGCCCGTTCGTGTTCCGGGACTTCCGCCGCTTGTGGCCGGCGCGATCGGCTATTTCTCTTACGACATGGTGCGGCTCATCGAGCGGCTGCCGAAGCGGCTGCGCGACGAAATCGGCCTATATGACGCCATGCTCGCCTTTTATCATGGCCTCATCGCCTTCGATCACGTGCAACATCGCCTCTGGATCGTGCGAAACGTCTTCACCGGCGGCCCGGGCGGCAGCTTGCGCTCTAGGTACAATGCCGCGGCCCGCGAGATTCGTCGCACGCGCAAGCTTCTTGAGCAGCCTGTCGCGGCCGAGCGCCCACGGAAGGAATCGCGGAAAAAAGGCGGCAAGCTGCGAGTCGGCTCGAATTTTCGGCGCGGCGAATACCTTGGCGCCGTGCGCAAAGCCAAGCAATACATTCGCGCCGGCGACATTTTTCAGGTCGTGCTCAGCCAGCGCTTTTCCGCGAAAACAAAAGCGCAACCGTTCGAAATCTATCGGGAGTTGCGCGCTCTGAATCCGTCCCCGTATCTCTTTTTTCTGCAAATGAACGATGTGGCTGTCGTAGGGAGCTCTCCCGAAATGCTCGTCAAAGTGCAGGGCCGCGACGTTTTCTATCGCCCCATCGCCGGAACCCAGCCCCGAGGCAAGGACGAAGCCGAAGACCAGCACCTCGAAAAAGAATTGCTCGCCAGTGAAAAAGAGCGTGCCGAGCACATCATGCTCGTCGATCTTGGCCGCAACGATCTCGGCCGCGTCTGCGATTACGGCACCGTGAAAGTCGAGCAACTGATGACCGTCGAACGTTTCTCCCACGTGATGCATATCGTCTCCAGCTTGCGCGGACGTCTGCGCGAAGATGTGGATTGCTTCGACGCGCTGATGGCCTGCTTTCCCGCGGGCACCGTTTCCGGCGCGCCCAAAGTTCGCGCTATGGAGATCATCGAAGAGCTGGAGCGCACCCGCCGCGGCATTTACGCGGGAGGCGTACTGTACATGGATTTTGCTGGTAATCTGGATTCCTGCATCGCGTTGCGCACCATGGTCGTGAAAAATGGCGTCGCTTACGTGCAGGCCGGCGGAGGAATCGTCGCCGATTCCACCCCCGAAGGTGAGTATCAGGAAACTATCAACAAATCCCAAGCGCTGCTGACCGCGCTGGAGTCCGCGCACCGCGCTAGCCGCTAGGACGCAACGACATGGTTCTGCTGCTCGACAACTACGATTCGTTCACCTACAACCTGGCGCAGTATCTCGGCGAGCTGGGCTGCAATGTCGAGGTGCATCGCAACGACAAGATCTCGGTCGAAGAAATTGCGCGCCGCAACCCGGAACGTATTGTGATTTCACCCGGCCCGTGCACGCCGCAGGACGCCGGTATTTGCATCGACCTGATTCGCCGCCTCGCCGGAAAATTTCCGATCTTGGGCGTTTGCCTCGGCCACCAAGCCATCGGCGCGGCATTCGGAGGGAAAGTCATTCGCGCCCCGAAACTGTTTCACGGCAAGACCAGTCAGATTCATCACGACGGCAAGAACATCTTCCGCAAGCTTGCCGACCCCTTCACCGCCACGCGCTATCACTCCCTGATTGTCGAGCGCAAATCGCTCCCGCGGGAGTTGACGATTACCGCCGAGACTGACGACGGCATCATCATGGGTGTGCGTCACCGCCGCCACAAACTAGAAGGCGTGCAGTTCCACCCCGAATCTGTTCTGACCCAATCAGGCAAGCAACTCCTCCAAAATTTCCTCTCGCTTTAATGCGCTCTGCCATTTCCGTGTAGGGGCGCAGCATTGCTGCGCCCCACTTAGCAAAGTGCTCGCGACATGGGTGCTTGCTTTCTTGCAGTGGCGCTGACGCAGCGCCCGCTCGCAGTGCGATCGACCACGCAACCAGCGTTCACCAACTTAGGTTTGCTAGAATCGCCCCGTACTCCTCAATCCCGCGCCAAAACTGCCCCAACCTCAAATTCTCATCCGAGCTGTGTTGGTGATTGTCGTAATTTACGATAGGCACTCCAATCCACGGCAAACCCAAATCCTCGAAGATGTACATTGGCACGCTTCCGCCCAGCGTCGGCGCAATCACCGCATTGCCTCCTGTGGCATCTTGCACCACCTGCACCAGTGCCTTGGAAACCGGCAAATCCATCGCTGTGCGCGACGCGCGGTATCCGCCTTCATCCACGATTTTTGCGATACGGGCATGTTCGCGGCGTTCGTCCATCGTCGGCTCGTGATCGACCACGTAAAACCCCTGCTTCCGAATGAACCCTGCGATCTGCTCGAATTTTTTCTGCGGATCTTCGCCTTTCACCAGGCGCGCATCGATCGATGCCTCGGCTTTTTCGGGTACGACATTCTGCGCGCGCTCGCCGACGTAGGCGCTGCGCAATCCACGAACGTTCAACGAAGGCTCCTGAATCAATTCGACAAGTTTTTTGCCGCTGCCTTCCGGCTTGGCGATGCCAAGCTCGCGCTCGAGTTCCGCGTCGTTGTCCGGCATCTCAGCCAGTGCTTTCTTCTCAAGTTCGTTGAGCGGCGCCACGTCATCGTAGAATCCGTTGATGAGCACGCGTCCATTCGCATCCCTCATCGATGCCAGCAGCCGCGACAACTCCATCGCCGGATTCGGCGCCCAATTTCCGTAGTGCCCGCTGTGCAGTGCCCGCACCGGTCCGTATACAGTGATGTCCAAGCCGATATCGCCCCGATTGCCAAAAAAGACCAGTGGACGTCCAGACTGGTGCACCGGCCCGTCCGCAGTGATGAGCAAATCCCCGCCCAACAAATTCTTATGCAGCTCGAGCGTACGTTGCAGGTTGGTCGATCCAGCCTCTTCCTCGCCCTCGAAAATCACTTTCAGGTTCACGCCCAGTGGAATTCTGGCTGCACGCAGCGCATCGATCGCGGCAAGCAACGCCACAATCGGCGATTTGTCATCGGCAGCGGACCGCGCGTAGACGCGCCAATTGTTGTTGTACGACCCAGGATGCTTGTCCGGAAATGGAATGCGCTTGCCTCCAGCTTCAATCGAATCGCTGCGCAGCACCGGCTCGAACGGCTTCCCATCTGTCCAGGCTGCGGGATCGACCGGCTGGCCATCGTAGTGGGCATAGAAAATTACCGTACGCTTCGCGTCCGGCGCGTTGAGTTTCCCGAAGACAACCGGTCCGCGTCCGGAAATCGGCAGTAGGTGCGTTTCGATGCCGCGTGCCTCCAACATTTCCACCACGTGCGCCGCATTCTTCTGAATGTTCTCCGTATCGCTGGCAACGTTCGGTATCGCCAGAAATTCCGTCAGCTCGCGCACGATGCGATCTTCGTTGTTTACGCGATAGTTCCGCACCGCCTCCGCTACTTGGGCGGGCGGTCTAATGGTTTTCGAGGCGGGCTTTTGCGCGAACGCTGCCCCCGCGGATAGTAATAGCAGGATCGTCGCAACCGTATCTCTCAAGTTCTTTTTCCTCCGAAGCTCGCGATTGTACCTGATTTGCTTTCTGGGCTCAGAGCTTGCCGCGCGCACCAATTCTGGCCACGTACGGCGTGCCTTACGGCACAGCGCGATTTGTGGCAAACTGAATGATTACACGGCGCCAATTTGCGCTGCGTGTGACATCTCAAAGAAGAGAGCCCCTTCCGGTCATAAGGTAAATGGATCCAAAGTTTATCCGCAATTTTTGTATCATCGCGCATATCGATCACGGCAAATCCACGCTCGCCGACCGTCTGCTCGAAATGACCGGCGCGCTGTCGCAGCGCGAAATGCACGAGCAAGTGCTCGACTCCATGGACCTGGAGCGCGAGCGCGGCATCACCATCAAAGCGAAGAGCATTCGCCTTCATTACACAGCGAAAGACGGAAACACGTACCAACTGAATTTGATCGACACGCCCGGTCACGTCGATTTTTCCTACGAAGTCTCACGTGCGCTCTCCGCCTGCGAAGGCGCCTTGCTTGTGGTGGATGCCAGCCAGGGTGTGGAAGCGCAAACTGTTGCGAACACCTTTCTTGCTGCGGGGCACAATCTCACCATTCTTCCCGTCATCAACAAAATCGATCTGCCTGCCGCGCAGCCCGATTTTGTCAAAGAGCAGATCGAAAACGTGCTGGCTATTCCCGCGCACGACGCGCTGATGATCAGCGCGAAAAGCGGCCTGGGCGTGGAAGAGGTGCTCGAAGCGATTGTGCAACGTGTTCCGCCGCCGAAGGGCAGCGCGGAAAATCCGCTGCAGGCGTTGATTTTCGATTCTTGGTTCGACATTTATCGCGGCGCCGTGGTTCTCGTGCGCGTGATGGAAGGCCGCATCACGCCGCACCTGAAAATTCGCTTGTGTTACAACAACCAGGTTTACGAAGTCGAAACGCTCGGCACGCTCACTCCGAAACCCGTCGCTCTCGACGAACTCGAAGCCGGCGACGTCGGCTTTGTCGTCGCAAACATCAAAGATGTTGCGGATGCGCGCATGGGCGACACCGTCATTGAAGCCGATCGCCCTGCTCCTGCTCTGCCAGGGTTTGAAGCCATCAAGCCCATGGTTTTCGCCGGGCTTTTTCCAGTGCTTGCCGATGATTACGAGCCGCTGCGCGATGCGCTCGGCAAATTGAAATTGAACGACGCGTCATTTTTCTACGAACCGGAAAATTCCGTGGCCCTAGGTTTCGGTTTTCGCTGCGGCTTTCTTGGACTGCTGCACATGGAAATTGTGCAGGAGCGGCTGGAGCGCGAGTTCGGGCTGAACCTGATTACCACGGCGCCCAGCGTGCGTTATCGCATCACGCGCGTCGACGGAAGCGTCATGGAAGTGGACAGCCCCGCGAAATTTCCGACTCCCAGCGACATCAGCAAAATCGAAGAGCCCATCATCAAAGCGATGATCATCACCAACGATGAATCGGTCGGCGGAATTTTGCAGCTTTGCCAGGACAAGCGGGGCATGCAAAAAGGATTCGAGTATTTGTCACCGACGCGCGTGATGCTCACCTACGAACTGCCGTTGAATGAAATCGTGCTCGATTTCTACGACCGCCTCAAAACCGTTTCGCGCGGCTACGCTTCGCTCGATTATCATCTCGCGGGCTACAGCGAATCGGATTTGGTCAAGCTCGACGTGCTTGTTGCCGGCGAGCCGGTGGACGCGCTGTCCATGATTTGCCATCGCGAACAGTCTTACGAGCGCGGTCGCGATTTGGTGTCGCGCCTGCGCAAACTCATTCCGCGGCAAATGTTTGAGGTGCCCATTCAAGCGGCGATTGGCAGCCGCGTGATCGCGCGCGAAACGGTCGCGGCCATTCGCAAAAACGTTTTGGCCAAGTGCTACGGCGGCGACATCACCCGCAAACGCAAACTCCTCGAAAAACAAAAAGAAGGCAAAAAGCGCATGAAGCGCGTCGGCCAAGTCGACATTCCGCAAGAAGCCTTCCTCGCGGTCCTCAAAGTGACATCCACCGGCGACGAAGAGTAGAATTGGGCGCAGCAGGGAAGATTGGAGCGCTCGATGCCGCGCGCATATGCATTTGCTGCTCTGATGCGAACTTGCCTTATTCTGCTCTGCGTTCCATCGCTGCTGAATGCAAATGTGCCACTGCCTAGCAAGCAGCAGGAAACAGTGCAAACAGCCTCGCAAATCGACGCTCGTGAAGCGTTGAACCGTGGGGTGATGGCCTTTAAGAACGGCCAAACCGAAGAAGCTGAGCAGTTTTTCGCTCAAGCCAAGGCATTTGATCCGAACTTCCTCAACGCCCGCTTGTATCTTGCGACCGCATTCGCCTCCAGGTACATCCCCGGCGCTTCCACTGACGAGAACATGAAATTGGCACACCAAGCGATTGAGGAATTCAAAGGCGTACTGGGCTTGGATCCGAATAATCTTTCTGCGCTCGACGGCATGGGCTCGCTGTTGTTTCAAATGGCCTCTGGTGAGCCTTTTAGTCCTGACCTCTTTCAGGAATCGAAGTCCTACCACCAAAGGCATATTCAACTTCGTCCGGAAGATCCCGAACCCTATTACTGGGTCGGAGTGATTGATTGGACGCTGGCGTTTCGCGCCAATGGAGAAATGCGCGCACGGTTCAACAAAGAGGTGAGCAAACTCGATGCCGCCGATCCGCTTCCGCCAGAGTTGCGCGCACCGTACGCGCATCAATATAGAGCAACGATCGAGGAAGGCATCGAAAGCATGGACCAGGCGATTAAGCTGAAACCGGACTACGACGATGCGATGGCGTACTTGAACTTGCTGTACCGGCGCAAGGCGGATGTTACGGCGGACGACGAGGAGCGAGAAAGGCTCCTCAAGGCGGCTGACGATCTTGTAAACAAAGTCAAAGAGATCAAGGAAGCCAGAGCCAAAGCGCAACGGCGAAATTGAACTTGCAGCGATCCCACTCATTTTGGTTCTTTGGCCTTCAGTTCGGTGGTTAGGCGGCCACGGTGGAGGTGGACGTTTACGGTGTCGCCTATGGCTACTTGGGTGGCGTCGCGCAGCACTTGGCCGGCGGCGTTGGTGGCTATGGCGTAGCCGCGCTCTAGGACGCGGAGGGGGCTGCGCTCTTCCAGTTGGAGGCGGAGGCGGTCCAGGCGCTCGCGCTTTGCGCGGAGGAGGCGTTCAGCGCGGACGGCCAGGTTGGCGCTGCGCTGTTCCAGACGCAGGCGCAATGCTGCAATTTTCATCCTGAAATCGAACGAGACTATGCGCATGTGCGCGGTGGTGAAGCGGCGGCGCGAGTGGTGCAGGTTTGTGCGCAGGCCTTGGGCCAGGCGCGAGGTGAGTTCGTCGGCGCGCTGGCGCTGCTGGCGGAGGAGGTCGAGCGGGCGGCGGAAGCCGCGGCGGCTTCCGAGTTCGTGTACGCGACGAATAAGGACGAGAATGCGATAACGCATCTGCTCGGTAAGAGCGCTGCGCAGGTCGGCGATGTGCTTATCGAATTCGCGGCGGGTTTGCACGACGAGCTCAGCGGCGGCGGAGGGAGTGGAAGCGCGCACGTCTGCAACGAAATCGGCGATGGTGAAATCGGTCTCGTGGCCGACGCCGGAGATTACCGGAATTTGCGAAGCGGCGATGGCGCGGGCGACTTCCTCTTCGTTGAAGGCCCAGAGATCTTCGAGGGAGCCGCCGCCGCGCGCGAGGATTAGAACATCGACCATTTTCCTGCGATTGAAGAATTGCAGCGCGCGAACGATTTCCGTGGACGCGCCATCGCCCTGGACGCGCACGGGGTAGACGGTGAGGTGCACATTGCAGAAGCGGCGGCGCAAGATGCGCACCACGTCGCGGACGGCGGCGCCGGTCGGCGACGTGATCAGGCCGATACGGCTGGGGAGCAACGGCAACGGCTTCTTGCGGTCGGCGGCGAACAGGCCTTCGGCTTCGAGGCGCTTCTTGAGCTGCTCGAAGGCGAGTTGGAGCGCGCCGAGGCCGACGGGCTCGATGTGCTCGACGTAAATTTGGTATTCGCCGCGCGATTCGTAGACGCTGATGGAGCCACGCACGGTGACGTGGAGGCCGTCTTCGGGGCGGAACTTCATGGTACGGAGCTGATTCTTGAAGCAGACGCAGCGGACCTGGGCGCGTTCGTCTTTCAGAGTGCAGTAGATGTGGCCGGATTGCGCTTCGTGGCAGTTGGAGATTTCGCCGGTGACCCAAATGTCGGTGAAGTTGCGGGCGAAGAGGTCGCGGATCTTCGCGGTCAGCTCCGTGACGGTGAAGGCACGACGTTCCGGCATCAGGTTGAATTGAAGTTGACTCATGGTTAGGTCTTGAGAATGGCGGCCTTTGACATTGCCATCCTACCCCCACGCCGGGTGTCTTTGGAAAAGACGCGACCGGCACCGCTGCGTTGACCGTGAAAGCGGCGGTCCTTCGGGGCAAAGGGTAAACAAGACCCCGGCCTACTCCGCATGGCGATCATTTGGATGGAGTAGCTAAGTCCGGCGGGAGGGGGTTGGCGGGGGCTTCTTCGTCCCAGAGGATACTGAGGACCCACCAACGGGAGCCGTCGAAGAAAAGTTGGATGCTGTTGACGCCGCGGGCGAAAGGCTTTTCGTTGGGGGCGTTGCGGGATTCGTAGCTGCTAAAGACCTGGGCGATGTTGCCGAATCTTTGGATGCGGTTGGCGATGGCACTCTCGTAGAAACCGTGCGTCTTGAAGTAACCGCCGGCGCCGCGCGCGTATCCTTCGACATCGAGAAGGTGAACTGGACCGCCATCTTTCCGTGTTGCGGAAGTGAGGCGGGCCTCGGGGACGAAGAGGGAGCGGAAGCGGTTCCAGTCGCGATCGCCGGCCGGCCCGGAGATGACGTCGTAGACTGCTTTGAGGATGGAGTCCATGGATTTTACGTCGTCGGGCTTGGCGGCTGGAACGCGTGTGGAGAGATCTTGCGCGGGTACCGGTTGTTTGGCTGCTTCGTTTTTCGAGGCATTTGCTGTTTCGGGTTTCGGCGCAGAGGATGACGATTCGGCAGCAGAATACCGAGGGAGCGCGGCGATCGCGAGGAATGCCAAGAACAGGGGTTTCACGGTGTCCTCCGTTTCGCCACAAGGTCCGTTAATTTCTTGGGCGATAAACGCGAGAGGGAGTTTAACTCAGATAGCGGTGCAATATGGTGAGACGATTACGCGGGCTAACGCATCGCGTGAGCTGAGGCTGTTCCTGGGACCACTAGGCCTTCGAGGAGCGACTCAAGGCTGGTAAATCCAGGCGCTGGCCGTGGAAGGCAAACCGCCAGCAGTATCTGCGTATCCTCCCGTGATCAGCGCCCTACCGTGAGGAAGCAGAGTTGCGGATGCAAAGAACCGTGCAGCGCCTAAGCTTCCCGCAACGGTGCTGAAGGTTCCCCTTGTCTCGTCATACACTTCAGCAAAACTGCCGCCACCCGCAACTAGCACTTTGCCGTTGTCCATCGACACCACGGCCTCGGGGAGTTTGAACCGCGACACACTCATGGCGCCGGTGGCTCGGAATGCGCCCGTCGCAGGATCGTAAATTTCCGCGCTCGAATACTCACCCCGCCAGTCCTTATTGTCGGAGCCACCTA
This sequence comes from Candidatus Acidiferrum sp., assembly GCA_035602505.1. GTDB lineage: Bacteria > Acidobacteriota > Terriglobia > Acidiferrales > UBA7541 > Acidiferrum. The sequence goes on along the minus strand of DATNMD010000027.1, from coordinate 155,142 downwards.
CGACGAGTACCTTCCCACTAGGGAGCAGTACAGCGGCGTGTTTGTGACGAGGCACGCTCATCGGCCCTGACGACGTGAATTTGCCGGTTCCTGGATCGTACAGTTCCGCGCTTCGATAAACAGTCTGCGAGGGGTAATGGCCTGAGCCTCCGCCTGCGATCAGGACTTTGCCGTTTTTGAGCGCCGTGGCAGTGTGCGCTCCGCGAGGCTCAGTCATGTCGCCTGTCCGGGTGAACGTTCCAGTCGCGGGGTCGTAGAGTTCAGCGCTTCCGAGGGCATTCTCATTGCGGTCCACCCCGCCAGCCACCAGCACTCTGCCGTCTATGAGCAGGGTGGCCGTGCTGCCGGAGCGTTCGTTGACCATTTTTCCAGTGGGAGTGAAGGTGCCGGTTGTGGAGTCGTAGAGCTCCGCTGCTCGGCGGGCATCGTACTGGCCCGTCCAGCCACCGACGATCAGCACCTTGCCGTTTTTCAAGAGCGTAGCAGTGTGGCCGGACCGTCCAATGGTCATGCCGCTGGCGGGCTGAAAGCTCCCGGTTTGCGGATCGTAGAGTTCAGTACTCGCGTAAGGCTTAAGCTCAGTGCCGCTGCGACCGAATCCGCCGGCGATGAGGACCTTGCCATTCGGGAGTAGCGTTGACGTGTGGCTGGCACGCGCCATGTGCATGCGGGCTGCTTCCGCCACTGACCCAGCTGTGGAAGACGCGGGAGTTCCAGACCCAGTGAAGCAAAAAAAAGGAAAAGCCATCAGCGGGACTAGGAACAACCCTCCAGCCTTTTTTGCAAATCGCGATCCCATGCAGGCCTCCACATTACCTGTCGCAATGGAAGACGCAGCGAAGCAGGATAGTGTTAACACGGCTGTCCCTCAAGCGCGTTTTATCAGGCATTTGAAGTTGCAGACGAGCTGGATGCGACGCACGCGACGAAGAACGTAGACCCAGTTACCGGAAGCGAAACCGGCTGGCGAGGAAGGACAGCGCGAGCAAGGCAGTATGCGTTGTCCCATCAAACCTCAGAGCCGCATACTTTGTGCGTGGCGCAAGAAGCGTCTGGGTATTCTTCATGGCTGCACAACGGTTTCTGGCCTTAGCTTGAACCATTCTTGCAGGGCAGGAACGCCACAAAACGTCTTCGAATTTACTTTCCCCGGAACGGCCATCCAATAGACGGTTACGCTATTTGTCAGGCTGTTGATGCACATACGCTGACGCGTCTCCATGAACGTATCCGGTGCGTGTTTCCTGAGCCACAGGACAGTTCCTTCCGTGGATTCGGTCACCTTGACGAAGCCGCCTTCGCGAGCGGCAGTTAGAAAGGCTTGCAGTCGCTCCATTGTCGCTTCCTTCTGCTTGCATCTGAACTACTGGACCGCTCTCTGAGGCGTTTGCCAGTAGAAAAACTCGACGCCAATTTCCAAACCTCCGCTCGGAACGTCTTTCCGTTTGACGTCTGAAGACCCGGCCAGTGAAGATTCTTTTCGCTTGGTAGTTTCTTGCGATAGGTCCAGGAGCTAGTCTCAGTTTCGGCGGGCATCAAAAACGCAACTCAATTCCCGGGGGTGGTCCCTTCCGCGTCAAACACCGCCCACACATCATCGTACTTAACCTGTCGAAAGAGTATCCCTGGAGGCGACGCATTTCTGTTCGGTTTCCTATCGAACACTGAGTACTGACCTAGTACTCGCAGCCGAGAATTGGAGCTCGACGCGGCCCGTTATGGAACAGGACCAGGCGGGTGTGGAATCGACGGGGCCAGTGCCGTGTTCGCAACTATCTCCACCTGGAGGTGGAGTCGAGTAATCGAAAACTGAGCGACCAACGAAGGTGATGGCTTGACAGGAATTCGGTGTGGACTGCGCCGCGAAGCCGCTGAGCTCCTGCGGCGGCACGCCTGAGTGGACTGTTGCTCCTTCAATCGTCAAAACGGGCTCCGGGCCGGGGTGCCCCATTCGTGCGTTCTTTGCAAGGTTGGGTTTACGCCGCGCTCCGCTAAGATAAGAATCCGCGAGAGGTCATGAAGGAGCACTCAACGGAATCTTAGTTCACGCCTGCTTTGCCGAGTTTCAGGAGCGCCGCGCTGAGTTTCTTCGTCGCATCGACGCCTGCCCTCTGGCGTCGCCTTTGATGTGGCAACTCTAAAGTGGTGCACGACCGAGAGCAAAATGATGGTCGCCTGTAGGCTTCATGAGCAAAAGTGAATTCCCAGAGGAGCAAGCTACGATACCAATCCCGCCCGCCAAATAAGTGACCGACGGTTTTCCTGTGGCCGCATTGTATAGCTCCACATACCGCTCGGCAGCATTTGGTTGCGCCGGGTCGGTCTGGTATTCAACCGCAATAGAGCCTCCGCCAAGAACATGAAAGCCATATGCCCTTGCGCTCTCCGCGGGAGGAGTCAACGTGAGAAACCGAATTGTATTTCCATCAGAGTCGATGACCTGCGCCTTCGGATAACCCGAAGCTTTGAGGATGTAGGTATAACCGTCTGGGCCGACCTCTGCGGCACCTAATTGTATCGAGGGGTTGAACGTACCTGCCTCGGGCATCGGTGTCGCTGCTGCATCATCATCGGTCAACTTAATAGACTTAACGCTCTCGCCAAGCTCATTGAATATTGAAGTCACGGAGGAACCTTGCTTGGAATCTGGCTCGATGCCCGAGATGAGAAAGCGGGTCTTTTTCATCGGAAGCAAGAAGCTCGCGCGAACGGATTCCTGCAACGGGACCTTCCCGGTGTACTGTCCATTTTTGTCGAAAGAAACCAGATACCAATGAGAATCGGCGTCCTGCTTAGCGACTGCGTATATAACCCCGTCCGTGTCCACATTAAACGCAAAAACATAAAAGTGCCCCGCGAAACCTGTGCCGTTTCGAAGGTCGATTGTTTTCGCTGAGCCATCGGGAGACAGCCTCGTGATTGGGGCTTCAAGGGGATTATGATTCGCCTGCTGAACTCGGAAGTATACTGAGGAATCTGACCCGCAAGCTATGTTGCCGAGAATGGGCGCGGCAACTACTTCTGTTGCTGTCCAGTTTGTTGGGGCCGGGAATGGCTTCGCGACTTCATTCTCCAAGGTTCGCGGCGCAAATAGCAGAGAGATAGCGGAAAACACGAGGACAACTAAGCTGAGCGTGCTTTTCATTTCAGTGATTCCTTTCATTTCCTAAACCTAATCAAAGCGACTTTAGGTCAATCCGCTTAGAGCTACCGTCCCTAGTAGCTCTGGATGCATCTGAGAGCTTCGAGTCGGGAAATACAACCTGAATGTTGCCGTCGCAGTCGGGCACATATACTTTTCCCAAGCGCGCGTCGAGAAGGAGCTTTTCGCCCAACTTGAAAGCACCGGGTCGACAGCCATCCGGGTAGAGGCAAGGACCCAAGTACGTTGCCGTGTAAACGTACTCCCCGGGGCATTGGCCGGGACACGGGATTGTGTCGCCCGCGTTAGTCCAACAGTCTCCAGACGGAGAACTATAGAAGACCCTTATACTTACGTGGCATCCGCTGGGGCAAAGGGCCGTGCTGGTTGTGGATTGCTGACAATTACTCTGTCCATAGGTGCTGCTTGCTAAAATACCGAAGCTCACGGTCATCAAGACAAGCCCAAGAGTTCGTAGTATCACAGAACCTCCTTTTTCCTCCTGCTGCTAAGACCCTGACTTGTCAAGATATGGACCAGCCAACATAAAGTCAACACATATATCTGACATACTCGGGAGGGCAAGGACCCGAGAAGCCGTCAGAGTATTCCGGCGAGTTGTGAGGTCGATAGGTTCACAAACGGTTCACAAACCGTTTCAAGGTAACATTGGAGCGACGAAGTGAGTTGCGGCTAATCGAGACCAACGAAGGTGACGGCTTGACAGGAATTCGGTGTGGACTGCATGCTAGTAAAGCACGTTTCGCAGTGGCGCTATGGTGCAACGGTTAGCACGTAGCCCTTTCAAGGCTAAAATACGGGTTCGATTCCCGTTAGCGCTACCACTCCTCTGCTAGTGATCCGCAAAGTTTTATTATCTGCATCAGCTTTGGCCTCTGCATGAGTTCCCGGTGCGATTTGCTACCCGATTTCGGCGAGCATAAACTGGGTGTGTAACTACGAGGAAACCAAACATGGCTGAACCATTGCGTACGTCCAATCCTGCTTTGAATGAGAAGGCATTTCGTGGCGAGCTGGCCCTCGGCGGGGAGGCGATGACCTTGCAAGGCACGGTCAACAAGACGGGCTTGCTGCTGCTGTGCGTGGTGGCGACGGCGGCGTGGGCTTGGGGCTTGGCGCACTCGGAAACGCCGGAGGCGGCGATTCCGTGGATGATTGGCGGATTATTTGGCGGGCTGGTAACCGCGATGGTTACCATATTCAAGAGAAGCTGGGCGCCGATTACCGCCCCGCTTTATGCGCTTTTTGAGGGACTGGCTCTTGGCGGCATCTCGGCGCTTTTCGAGAGGTCCTATCACGGCATTGCAATCCAAGCAGTTGGCCTGACGTTTGGTGTGCTCTTTGCGATGCTTGTTGCCTACAAGACGGGCATCATTCGCGCCACCGAGCGTTTTAAGCTCGGCGTGATCGCGGCAACCGGCGGGATCGCGGTGTTCTATCTCATCGCGATGGTGCTGAATCTCTTTCACATAAACGTGGGGATACTGTATAGCGGCAGCGCATGGGGAATCGCTTTCAGCCTGTTCGTGGTCGTTATCGCCGCGCTGAATCTTGTGCTGGATTTCGACATGATCGAAACCGGCGTGCGCATGGGCGCTCCCAAGTACATGGAGTGGTATGGGGCGTTTGGGCTGATGGTCACGCTGATTTGGCTGTATCTGGAAATTCTGCGGTTGCTGGCGAAGTCGCGCCGCAGGTAGCAAATGCCGAGCTAGCGCCGTCAAGATGCCTGCGTTATAGGGCTTGCGGTTTACGCCGGCATGACAATTTACGTTGAGATCCTTCACGTACCCTCGTCGGCACGCTCAGGATGACACTGCTTCGCTCACTGCGCTCTCACCACTGCGCTTTATCCGCGATCAGCAATCAGAGTCCGACCTATCAGCGCGAGCGCGTCGTAAAACTCACATTTGCCGGGGGTACGACGCAGCCTTGTAGCGGCGGCCATCCGGGGTCGCTGATGGGATTGCGGCACAAGGTGCCGATTGCCGGGGTGATCTGGGCGGGCGAGACGACGCCGTCGAGCGGCTCGGCGTAGACGGTGTAGCTGCGGCTGATGGGGAGATGGTTGAGCTCGTAGGTGCCGTCGAATTGGGCGGGGCCGGGGGCGGCGCAACTCCAGCCGGCAATAGTGGCGGCGATGACGGCGCCGCTGGATTGGTCGACCGCGACTACGTGGGCGCCGAAGATGCCCGTGACGCCAGGCGGCGAGGGCGGCAAGGAGAGCGGATTGGCGGGGAGGATGCGGCCGGCGATGGCGCCGATGTCTACGGCGTCGGCGGGATCGGGATAGAGAATGCGGAGGCCGGTGCGATCGTCGTCAGCGAGCGGCGCGTCGGGTTGCTGCGCGGTGGGACGCGTGCCGGTGAAGGTGCCGGGCGCGGGGGCGTAGGGGTACATCATGGCGCTCCAGACGGCGGAGTGGCTGAAGCCGAGGAAATGGCCGAGCTCGTGGGTGAGGACGGATTCGAGGTCGTAGGCTTTCGGAGAGGCGGGCAACGCGGCGCGTGTTGCGAAGGCAACTTGGGCATCGGTGGGGTCGAAGTAAATGTCGGCGTCGAGAATCTGCCCTAGCTGCGCGGCCGCGGGGCTGTTGCCGATTTGTTCTCCGAGCGCGTCGGAGGTAATGACGCGCGTGAAGGCGAGGACTCCGGGAGTGAAGGCCATGTCGGCTTGATCGAAGCAGATGGAATTGAGGCCATCGGAGCCGCACGCGCTTTGCGTCGAAACGCGCGCTATCGGCGCGACGGTAGCGGGCAGCAGCGTTGTGCCGCTGACACCGGTCCAGACAGCGAGCGATTGCGAAATGACCTGCTCGATTTCGGTAAGACGGGCGGCATTTTGGTTTTGCGTGAGGATGGAAACGGGATTCGTACCGAGGGTGGTGCTCCAGCGGATGGAGATGTTTAAGGCTGCGCTGAGTTGATGGGCGCGCACGGGGCAGGCGGAGCCGCCTGACACGCTGACGGGCTGGCGCACATCGGGCACGACCTGGTTGAAGGCGTATCCGGCTGCGGCCTGGGCAGCCCAAGCGGCGTAGATTGCGGCAAGCATTGTCGACAGAATTCTTCTTGTCGTTGTGGCGCTTTGTTTTCGCATCAGGTCCTTCTCCAAAACAGTGGCGCGGCGTTTTTGCTTCGAGCTCGCGTCACTTTTTTTCTTCCAGGGCGCGGCGCAGCTTCAACTGAAAAATTCCCGCCGGCAGATTGCGAATGCCTCCGTGACGGAAGGTTCGCGTGCGCGGGTCGAAGATGGGCGCCAGGGCGGAGTCTTGCGTGACGGTTTCGATTCCGGTGTCCACATTTCGCGCTATGCGAAATGTGCCTTGCGCCCAGCCGAGCACGCGATAGGGCTCGCCGGGACGCTCCCACAAAAATAGATAGACCTCTTCGCCTGCGCGGAATACGGGAACGCCGTCGACGTGCGAATGCAGGTGGCCGGAGGTGCCGCCGATGGTGCGGACAGTGACGAGTCCGGGAAGCAGGCCTTTGTTGCGCTCGAGGACTTCGAAGCGGGTTTCGGTCCAAAGCTCGCCTCGCTCCCACCGAAATTCGGAGCCGAGGCAGCGCAGCCTGCCTACGGCGGTGGATTGTTGCGCCAAATCCTCGAAACGCAAGCGGGCGAGCGTGGTGCCGTTGGCGAACGCCGCGGTCAGCGCCAGCAGGACGAGCCCGGCCAGGAAACAGATCCAAAGAAATCGTCTACGTTGAGCAAAACTCATTTCACTGCACCTCCAGGGCGCCGGTGGCGGCGGTTTTGTCGAAATTTGTGTTTTGAATGAAGAGCGTGCGCGCGCCGGGAATCGCGTTGGCGGAGACTTGCAGCGTGAGGTGAATGATGCCGAGGCCGGCGGGCTGCTTAGCGATAACGGTGACATCGCCAGGTCCGGTGACGGTGTAAGTCATGCTGGTGTCCAGACCGCTGGCGGAAAAGAGGCAAATGTCCGCGGCGGCAACACCGGTGGAGGGCCGCTGCAGAGGCAAGGGATTTCCGGCGAGCGAGCAGGAATTGGTGACGGTGGAGAAGACGCCGAGGGCGGCGACATTCAGGTCGATATCGGAGTTCGGCAGGGAGACCCCCGCGGTGGTGGGGTCGACGACGATGATGTCCTTGGCGGTCGCGGAGGGAGCGACGCTGGTGAGGGAGATCACTTCATCGGAGGCATTGCGCGCGACAACCAGGAGGGAAACGCTGTTGGAGGTGGAGGCGTCAGGGCTGCGAACCTGCACGGAGAGAGTGCCGGGCACGGAGACAGCCGCGGCGGTGACGGGTGCGGTGCATTCCGTGACGGAGTTGCACGTGGTGGTGCGCGCGGTACCGGCAATCAGCAACGCTGAACCTGGGCCGGGAGTGGAGCCCGCGAAATTGCCGCCGTCGACGCGCAGAGTGAAGCCATTGGCTGCGCCGGCGTAGACGCTGGCGGGATGCAGCGAGAGGATGTTTGCGCCGGTAGCGATGGTGAGGTTTGCGAAGCCGGATTGCGATGGATCGTCGGCGCTGACGGCGACGATAGTGAACGCGTCTGGGGACGGAGCGGAGCCGGGAGAGGTGTAGACGCCATTTGCGTCGACGGCGCCACACGCGCCCGGAGATGAGCACGCGGTTCCTTGAATTTGCCACACCACGCTTTGATTACTGACGCCCAGGACGGTGGCCGAAAACCTCTGCACTGCCAGCGGGGCGAGGGTTACGGTCGAAGGCCGGACGGTTACGACGACATGATTGATGACGGTGATCTGCGCGGTGGCGCTGCGCGTTGCGTCGGCCAGACTGGTGGCGCGCACGGCGACGGGATTGGGCGTGGGGATTGCGCCGGGGGATTGATAGTCCACTTGCAAATTATTGCCGGCGCTTAGCGGCTGGCATGGATTGCTGGCGACGACACAAATCTGGCCGATGGTGGCGGTGCCATTGGCAATGCCGTTTACGGTCCAGGTCACGGCGCTGTTGGCGCTGCCGAAAACCTGGGCGGTAAGCGTGACGCGGTGATTGCCAGCGAGCGTCACGGTGCCGGGCGAGAGAGTCACGCCGAGGCCAGGCTGGATCTCTACGCTGGCCTGAACTTTCTTTGCGGGATCGGCTTGCGGGGTCACGGTAATGGTGACGGTGTTGGGATTCGGCGGCGTCACTGGCGCGGTGTACGTTGCGGAGCTCGACATTGCGCCGCCTCCTAGAGACTGCGTAGTTACTACCGCCAGCACTCCGCAGCTTGTTCCGCTGCAGCCGGCGCCGGACAGCGCCCAGGAAAGCGCGGTGGCGGGGTTTGAGCCGGCGATTAGCGTCAGCGTGGCCGCGATTACGCTGGAGCCACCGGAGGCGACGCTCGTCGGCGCTGAAAGCTGCAAGGAGAAATTGCTTGTGATGGTGGCTGTGGCAGAGGCTTGCTTGGAAGGATCGGCGACACTTTGCGCGGTGAGCGTCACGGTGGCTGGGGCGGGCAGCGTTTGCGGGGCGGTGTAATTGCCGTTTGCGTCCAGTGCACCGCAAGCAGATGGGCAAGCGGGGCCGGAGATGCTCCAGCGAATACCGGGATTTGGTTGTCCTGCACTGGTGATTGCGGCGTGGAACGGCTGCGTTGCGCCGAGCTCGACACCAATGGCGCTAGGCGTGAGCGCAATGGCGATGTCGCTGGTGATGGTTAGCGTAGCGGTGGCAAATCTCGTTGTGTCGCTATTGCTGGTGGCTGTGATTTGTAAAGTGGGGGCGAGCGGAAGGTCGCCTGGGGCGGTGTAGACGCCGGCGGCAGTGATGGTTCCCGTGACGGGAGTGCCTCCGTGGACGCCGTTGACGCTCCAGGACACGCTGGTGTCCGTGGCGCCGGTGACCGTCGCGGTGAAATTTTGAGTGTTGCCTAAGAGCACGGAGGCAGTGGGAGGCGTTATCGTGACGCTGATGGAAGAAGGAGTCGGAATAGGTGGTGGTGGCTGGACAACCGAGGAGCTTGTGACGGCGCTGCCGCAGCCTAGGGCCGATGCGCTCGCGATGAGAAGACCGAAAATTAGCGTCACGCGAAAACGCGGCTTCGGTGGAATGTGAGAATGGCTGCCGCCGTTTTGCGAGAGAGGCCGCATAGTGCGGCGAAATGCAGGCGAAGGGCCATGGAACAGAGAGTTGCGGTCCAGGGCTGCACTTTTGATGGAGCAAGAGTGGCGGAAGGTAAGCTGCTCAAAATAGGAGTGTTAGGTTCGCGCTTGCACTGGCTCGCGCGCGGCGGTCGCGTCGCGGAAGATGGGAAGCTGATGGTGACCACTGAGTGTGGCTCCCGTTTCGGAACTGTGGCGAAAGAGCTCCGTTCCATTCGCGAACTGTGCTGTTCTGCGAAGTTCGGGTTTTGAGCTGGCGATTTGTGTTAGAGGTGTTCTGCAGGCGAACCGTGGAATGTACCGCGGCGTCTAGTAGATGAACCGGGAGGGCGAGCGCGTTTGGCTCGCGCGTGAAAACGAATGCAGGAGCTGGTTCTGATCCAGCCAATTCGCGCCGCGGAGGAGGAGTGGACCCGAGAGGCGGCGCACGCTGCTAAGCGACGCGACTTCGAAGAGCGGCTCGCGGAGTGCGGCCCGCTCGCGTACCGAGTTGCGCGCGGCGTATTGCGCAACGACGCGGATGCGGAGGACGTTGCGCAGGAGGCGCTGCTGCGGGCCTACCGGCGGTTTGATCGCTTGCGCGATCCGCAGCGCTTTCGTGGGTGGCTGGTGCGCATCGTGTTCCGGTTGGCGCTCGACCGCGCTCGCTCGGCGAAGCGGCGCGAGCTGCGCGAAACCGAATGGGCGCAGCCAGCGAGGCGTCCGGCGCCGCCCACGGCCGAGGAATTTGCAGCTTCGAGCGAATTTCAGGCGCACTTTGACGAGGCGTTGGATGCGTTGCCCGAAAAGTTGCGGCTAGTGCTGCTGCTTTCGGCGATGGAGGGCTACACGCTGGACAAGGTTGCAGCTATGGTGGGTTTGCCGGTGGGCACGGTGAAGTCGCGGCTGTTTGTGGCCCGAAAGAAACTAGCGGAGAAGTTGCAATGCTATGTGACAAGTACAAGAAAGCGTTGATCGAGTCGGTCGCGCGGAACGCTGCCCCGCCGAACGCGTTACGAGAGCACATCGAAGTCTGTGCCCAGTGCCGTGCCGCCTTCGCAAGTGAGCAAGCGCTTTGCGCAACAATCAACTCCCATCTCCGGGATTGTGCCAACGCTGAACCCTCGCCGTCCTTTCTTCCACGGCTGCGTGCCGGTATCGCAGAAGAGCGCACTCCGGCGCCGCGATGGTCCCCGATGTGGGCCGCTGTCGCCGCTTCCGCCATTTTAAGTGTCACGACGCTGCTCGCCTGGAAGCCTTGGCATACGGCTACCGCACGTCGAACGGCACCGGCGATCCTCGCAAGCAACATTTTGCCTACTTCACCTGAGAAGCAGTCGAGATCCGAATCGTTGACGTCTTCGACCGCCTCGGTGACAGGAAGGAGCCACAAAACCCGAATCTTCCAGCGTGACATTCGAGATGATGAGCTTGGCTTGCTGGTTCCTACCAGTCAGCGAGCTATTGTCGATCAGCTCATCGGTCATATACAGCGCGGCGAAATTGACGGAAAAGTTTTAGTTCCGAGTTCGCGAGCGGATTTGCAAATCTCCACTATCGAGATTCCTCCGATCACAACGCCAACATCGCTCGAAGCAACGAGCGAGTCGTCAACGAATTCGGAAATACTGGGCGGCAAAACTGCGGGACATTAGAACAGGAGAACAAAATGAGGCGAATCACGCTTGCAGTTCTGGTTTGCGGACTTGTTTGCTCGAATCCGAGCTTGGCGGCTCAAGAAAAGCAAAAGACGGAAGAAAAATCTGAGGCAAAGCGGGACATGACGCCCTTGCGCGTTCAGGTCGTAATAGCCGAGTACGACGGCGAAAAGAGACTCAGCAGTCTGCCGTATACTCTGCTGGTGAATGCCGAGAACCCGCGCGGACAAAAAGCCGCGATCCGGATGGGATTGCGCGTTCCGGTCGCAACTTCGACAAACCAGTTTCAGTACATGGATGTTGGTACGAATCTCGATGGTTGGGCTGGTAAGGCAGAGGACGGAAGGTTTGTTCTTCACCTCGGGGTCGAGAGATCGTCTGCATACTCTTCGAGCAGCGGCCAAAAGGCAGCGTTGGTCGGCGGCAATGAAGTGCTGAGCACGCAACCGGTAATTCAATCGTTTAGATCCGAGCTGGACGTGCTAATTCGCGACGGACAAGCGATAGAGACAACAGTGGCGACTGATCCGGTATCGGGTCGGGTTACCAAAGTAGGGGTGACAGTTAATATCCTGAAATAAGAGCGCGGGACAAGACGGAATGGGTAAATTGCCTTGCCCCGCGTGTCTGAGTCTCTCCTTACCTTCAATTCAGCAACAGTTCGTTACTTCCCATGGCGGTCGTGGCACAAATCCTTGCGATCCTTGTGCAGGTCGCGCTTGTCCTTGTTGATATCGCGCTGGTCCTGGTTGCGGTCCTTGCGGTCGGCCCTTAGGTCGCGCTTGTGTTTGTTGATGTCGCGTTGATCCTTGTTTCGGTCAGTGCGATCGGCCCTTAGGTCCTTGCGGTCGGCCTGAGCCTGGGCGCTGTTGACGCCGTATTTCGCGTCGTCGCGACGGAGTTCGCGTTTGTCCTTGTTGATGTCGCGCTGGTCCTGATTGCGGTCGACGCGGTCTTTCGCCAGGTCTCGGCGATCGTGATTGATATCGCGCTGATCGGCGTTGCGGTCGGTGCGATCCTTCGCCAAGTCTCTCTTGTCCTGACGAATGTCCTTCCTGTCGCTCTGGGTGTCCCGCTGCTGCGGAGGCGGCTCCGGGGCTTGTGCGTAAGCACTGCCGGCAAGCAATCCGGCCAGGCTGACGACAAGCACACTGCGCCTCAGTAATGAATTAGCGTTCATCATCTCTCTCCTTTGAGAACTTTCCGCGACCTGTTTCGGATTCTGGGGAAGTTTCGGATAGGCGCTGCCGTACGTTTAAGGAGGACCCTAAGCTACTGTTTAACCATGGACTTACGGAAGGCATCGAGGATGCCATTTACGAACGCGCCGGAGTCTTCTCCCGAGAATTTCTTGGCCAAGTCCACAGCTTCGTTCAAGACAACCTTGGGCGGGGTGTCAGAGGAGCGCAGTTCGTGCATGGCGAGTCGCAGGATGGCGCGATCAATGGCTGCAAGCCGCTCGAAGCGCCAGTTCTCCGCGTGTTTGACAATGATTTCGTCCAACGCGCTCACTTCTTTTGCGGCGCCCTCGAATAAGCGGTTGGCGAACTCGCGTGTCGTGTCGGCGGCTTTGGCGCCGCGCCAGAATTTTGCCTCCAGCTTGGCAGGATCCTGTTGGCTCATGTCCCACTGGAAGAGCATCTGCATGGCAAACTCGCGGGATTTGCTGCGGAGGGACACGTTACTTCCGCCGCGTCTTTCGGGAGGATGGAGTTTTTGACGGAGCGGAGGAAGATTTCCCGCCCTTGAGCTTTCGCGAGAGATGCGCCATCTCTATCGCGGCCAAACCCGCTTCAAAACCCTTGTTGCCGCCCTTGAGGCCGGCTCGGTCGATGGCTTGCTCGAGGGTGTCGCAGGTCAGCACGCAAAAGATAATGGGCAGGCCGGTGTCCATTTGCGCGAGCTGCAATCCGCGCGAGGTTTCGGAACAAACGTAATCGTAATGGGCCGTTTCGCCGCGCAGAATGCAGCCAATGGCGATGAGCGCATCGTAACGGCCGGTGGCGGCCAGTTTTTTCGCTGCGAGCGGCAGCTCAAACGCGCCCGGGACACGCACTACGTCCACATTTCCGCTTGCAGCGCCGGCGCGCTCGAGGGCATCGACGGCTGCAGCCAGCAGACGCTCGGTAATAAAGTTGTTGAAGCGGCTCACAACAATCCCAAAGCGCAAACCGGACGCGGTCAGTTCACCGCTGATCGAACCGGGCTGGAGTTTGTCGGCCATCGCGACTGTCGCTACTTGCCCTTAAAGTCCGCTTTCCTTTTTTCGAGAAAAGCTTTTGTGCCTTCGCGCATGTCTTCGGTCGCGCAAGAAAGACCAAATAGTGTTGCTTCCAGAAACAAGCCTTCTTCCTGAGGCATCTCGACGCCGCGCTCAATGGCTTCCATGGTGTACTTCACGGCGAGCGGCGCGTTGGCGATGATCTTTTTCGCCATGGCCTCTGCGGCGGGCAGAAGCTCCGCCGGTTCGTAAATGTGATTGACGAGGCCGATGCGCTGCGCCTCTTCCGCGCTAACCATTTCCCCGGTGAGGCAGAGCTCGTGTGCGATGCCCTTGCCGCAGAGGCGAGCCAGGCGCTGCGAGCCTCCGTAGCCGGGAATGATGCCAAGTTTCACTTCCGGCTGGCCCAGCCTGGCGCTTTTGCTGGCGAGGCGGATGGTGCAGGAAAGCGCCAGCTCGCAACCGCCACCGAGCGCGAACCCGTTGATGGCGCAGATCGAAGGCTTTCCAAGAGTTTCTAACAGGTGGAAGACGTTTTGGCCGAAGAGCGAAAAATCCTTGCCATCCACCGGAGTGCGCTGCGCTAGTTCGCCGATGTCAGCACCCGCGACGAACGATTTTTCTCCGGCGCCGGTGAGAATCAGCACGCGGACGGAGGAATCTTCGCGCGCATCCAGCAGCGCGTCACGCAACTCTTCCACTGTTTTGCGGTTCAGCGCATTCAGCACCTTCGGCCGATTGAAGGTGATGTACGCGATGCTGTCTTTCTTCTCAAAGAGAATGTTTTCGTAAGCCATGCTCTCGTTACAATCTCAAAATTTCATTGCCTTTGGCTTTTGCGGATCGGAATAGTCATAGAATCCGCGTCCGGCCTTGCGCCCATTCCAGCCTGCGAGAACCATGCGTTTGAGCAGCGGTGGCGAGGCAAAGCGGCGCTCGCGGAATTCGTCGAACATAATATTCGCAATGTAATAGGTGGTGTCCAGGCCGACGAAATCGAGCAGCGTCAGCGGGCCCATGGGATGACCGCAGCCGAGCTTCATGGAATTGTCGATGTCTTCAATGGAGCCGACACCTTCTTCGAGCGCGCGAATGGCATCGAGCAGGTAGGGCACGAGGAGCCGGTTGACGATGAATCCGGTGCTGTCGTGGGCGCGCACCGGCGTTTTCCCGAGCTTCGTGCCGAACGCCACCATTTCTTCGTACACGGCCGGATCGGTGGCAATCGTCTTTACAACCTCGACGAGCTTCATCACCGGAACGGGATTGAAAAAATGCAGGCCGACAAAGCGCTGCGGCCGCTTGGTGGCCGTGGCGATTTCCGTGATGGTCAGCGAAGAAGTGTTGCTGGCAAAAATTGTGGAGGCAGGGCAGAGGGCATCGAGCGCGCCGAAAAGCTCACGTTTGGCCGGGAGCTGCTCGATGATGGCCTCGACAATTACGTCGCAATCCTTGAGGTTTTCGAGCGCGGTCGTACCCTTCAGCCGGCCGCGAATCTCATTCTTTTGCGCTTCGCTGATATTGCCTTTCTCCACCAGGCGCGTGAGATTTTTCTCAATGCTCTTTAGTCCTTTGTCCACAATCTCCTGGCTGACTTCACGCACAACCGTGGGGAAGCCGGCTTGCGCTGAGACTTGCGCGATTCCTGAGCCCATCAAGCCACACCCTACGACGCCAACTTTTTGAATCGCCATTCTATTCCTCTGTAGGAAATACCGCGGTTCGTCGCCGAGGAGCGGCAAAACACCCGCAGGAATACCGTTTGTCAGCAGGCAAAAGTGTAGCAGAAACGCTCCGAACTAGTTGTAAAGGGCCTCGACGATCATGGCGATACCCTGGCCGCCGCCTATGCACGCGGTCGCCAGCCCGTAGCGCAAATTGTTGCGGCGAAGTTCGTTGAGAATGGTAATCACCAAACGCGTTCCCGACGCGCCCAGCGGGTGACCCAGGGCGATGGCACCGCCGTTTACGTTGGTCTTGTCGCGGTTCAGTCCCAAAACTTTCTCGACGGCTAGATACTGAGCGGCGAAGGCCTCGTTCACTTCCACCCGGTCCATCTGCGCGAGGGTCCGGCCTGCGAGCTTAAGAGCTTTTTGCGATGAGGGTACAGGCCCGATGCCCATGATGCTGGGATCGACACCAGCAACGGCCCAGGAGACGATTCGGCCGATGGGCTTCAGCCCTTGCTCTTTCGCTGACTTCTCACGCGCTACGACCACCGCCGCGGCGCCATCTACGATGCCGCTGGCGTTTCCGGCGGTGACGATACCGTCCTTCTTGAACGATGGTGGCAATTTTTCGAGGATCTCCATCGTAGTGTCCGGCCGACGATGATCGTCTTCGCTGACCACGATGGTCTTTTTTCCCTGCTTCACTTCAACGGATACCAACTCTTCTCGAATGCGACACGCTTTGTACGCGGCGTCCGCTGCTTGTTGGCTGCGCAGGGCGTAGGCGTCTGCGTCTTTGCGGGTAATTCCTTGCTGCTCGGCCAACTTTTCCGCGGTTAGAGCCATTGGCAATCCGCAGTAAGAGTCGGTCAACCCGGCCATCAGCGAATCTTCCAGCACGCCGCCGCCCAGCTTTAGCCCGCTTCGGGCGCCACGAATTACAAACGGCGCCTGCGTCATGTTCTCCATGCCGCCGGCAAGGACCATGTTCGCCTCGCCTAGCAGCAGCCTCTGCGCGCCCTGCGCAATGGCTTCGATGCCCGAGCCGCACAAGCGATTGACAGTCACCGCAGGAGTTTCCGTTCTTAGCCCGGCCTTCAGTCCCACGTGCCGCGCACCGTAAAGTGCATCCGCGCTGGTTTGCATGACGTTGCCGAAAATAGCGTGATCAATCTCCGCGGGGTCAGCGCCTGAACGGCGAATCGCTTCCTTTGAGGCGTGCGCCGCCAGATCAATCGCGGAGACATCCGAAAACGCGCCGGTATAGCGCGCCATGGGCGTGCGTGCTCCGGCAACAATCACCACATCGGTCGGGAACATAATTTTCCTCTCTTATTCGCGGCTAGAGTTTGGGGCTTTCCAGCGCCACGACGGTGTCGCCGCCCCGTTTGCGCGCCTCTTCGACGCTAACCTCGGCGCGATTGATCAGGTCTGTGACAATATCCTCGCTCTCGTAATCCGATTTCGCCACGGCCTCGACGATTCCCGCACTCAGCGTGACTTGCGCGGAATCCCACGGCGGCCTCAGCCCTGACGCCGCCCGCCGCAGCTTAGCTGCCAGGGTCTGCGCGCCGGCCAAGCTGGTATCCGGCAAAATGAACGCCAGCGACCACGAGGTATATTTTACCGCGACATCGTTCTGCCGCACGATAGGCTGTAGGGAACGCGCCAACTGCTCCAGAAAGCGCTCGACCGGCGCTTCGCCTTGCTGGCGAAGGATTTCCGCGCCGCGGTCGATTTGCAGAATGGCCAGCGAAAGCGGTGTCCCCTGCGTACGCGAGCGATCCGCCTCGCTCAGCAAGCAACTCTGGTAAGAACTACGACTGAGCAGTCCGGTGCGTTCATCGGAAACGCCCATGCGCCGCACCAGGGAGCGCAGGCGCGTGTGGCTCACGCTCATGAGCATCTGATCGCCGATGGCTTGCAAGAAGTAAGCTTCGTTGGGCTTCCAGTTGTGCGCTTCGGCGTGGCCGACGATCAGCATTCCAGCAGGGCTCTGCGTTTCTTTGTCGCTGATGCTGACCCCGAGAACAGTGGTGATGCCCATCTCCTTCAGAATCGAGCCATCGGTGGCTTTCAGCGTCAAGCCGCCCAATTCGTCGGGCTGCGCTTTTTCCATCTGCGCGAGCAACAGAACCACTTGCGCGCCGGGAGTCGCGCGCATTCCGGCGGCGCAGAATTCCGCGGCCATCTCGGGCGGGCGGCCCGGTGCGCCAAACACAGCGAGCGCGCGGGAACAATGCAGGTAGGCGCCGACTTCGTTGACGGCGGTGTTGAGCATGGCGCGCGGCGTCTGCTGGCGGAAAATCTTCTGATTGATCTCGGAAATCTTCGCCAAGTCGCGCAGGGTCTCCGCTGTGTACACCCCAGTCTTCTGTGTAAGGCCGGCTCCTAGCGATTCCGGCACAGGCTCTGCCGGACGGGTAGGTGCTGCTGGTTCTGCTTTGGGGCGCGAAGAACCCGCCGGCCACCAATTCGCGGTCTGATATAAATTACGCAGACGCGTATTGCGCTCTTCTTCACCTGGAAATGTAGCGGCGATTTTTTGCAAGCGCTCCAGCGCCTTGTTCTGGAGCGAATACTGCAAGAAAATCTCGGTCTGGACGATGAGATCTTCGAGCGCTTGCAAGTGCCGTCCGTCCCCACCGACCGATCCGGACGTGCTCACGCTGTCCGCGGTGGAGGATTGAGTTTGCACCGAACGCGGCGGCGCAGCAGTTCCGGATTTGCTCAGGCGAGCACCGAGGCGTTTCAACAGTGATTCGTCGACGCGGCCCTGCAATTTCTCGATGCGTTCCTGGCTCCGGTGATCGTAGGGATCGATGTCGAGCAACTTCTCAAGCGCGTCGCATGCTTTCTGAACACTGCCCGCGTTGAGATAGACGTCAAAAAGTTTGATTAGAATCTCAAAGTACTGCGTCTCACGATTCGCCTCGTTGTAAAACGCTCCGCAATACTCCAGGATGGCCTGCGAATTCGGGTGCTTTCCTCCGACGTTATCCAGTTGGGCGATAAAATCATTCTGTTTGCGGTCCGCATACATCCGGTTCTTGATCAGCTGCAAGACTTCCACCGACTTGGAATCTTGCCCGGCCTGGCCGTAGGCATCGACCAGATCGAAAAGCCGCGAGAATCCTTGATTCTTGTCCTTCAGCAGCCGCTCGAGAATTTCCCGCCCGCGGTCCAGTTGGCCGCTGCGCATCAATGCATCGGCAAACGTCTCCAAAAAGGTTGCGTCGCTGTCTGGGGCGGCGAATGGCTCCAGCAGCGTCGCTGCCTTCCTGGCATCGCCCGCTCGCAACGTCGCCTCGGCGTAGAGCAGCGCTACACTGCGTTCCTGCGGCGCCAGTTTGTGCGCGCGTCCAAAAAGCCGCAGTGCCTCCTCCGGCGTGCCGCCCGCCGTCGCCAATTGCCCTGCGCGCAGAAATGCCTTTGCCGCCAGCGCGTTCTTGCCTAACCGCTCCGCCGTTTCCGCCACGCGAAGCTGGCGAGTTAAATTTTCCGGATCGAGTTGCGCTGTGCGCTCGAGGCAAAACAGAGCATCTTCTTGCCGGCCTGCTTCCGCGAACAAGTCCGCGGCCTTGGAGTACTGTTCCATGGCTTCATCGTTGCGATTTTGCTTTTGCTGGAGGAAGGCGTAGCGCGCGATGCGCTCAGGCTGCTGAGCGGAAGCGGCGCCGCGCAAGAAGCGGTTGTAAATCGCCAGTGCCTTGCTCTCGTCGCGCGGCTCGACCAACATGTCGAACAATAGTCCGTAGTAGAGGGAGGCGCGGTCCGGCTGATCCGCGCGCGCATACAGGTCCCCTAATGCCTGCGTGGCTTCCTGGTGTTGGGGAGCTTCATCGAGCACGGCTTTGTAAGCCGCAATCGCATCCTCGACGCGGTTCTTCTCCAGGAATCGCTTGGCGCGATCCAGATGCTTGCTGACGTCTGCGGCCATCCGTTGCGGTTGCCTCTGCGGTGCAGTTGAACGGCGAAGCTTTAGCCGAGCGCTTTGCTGCGCAAACGGCCCATTGTCACTATATACCGCAGCGCGAAGAGGGGCAAAACGCATGCAATCCGCGATGTAGTATGCAGCAAGTCCCCGCATACCCCGGTTGGCCGCCTTCCGTTTTTTCTTGACAGCGCCCCTGGCTGTATATATCGTTTCGTTAACATTTATGTGTATTAAACGATTATATTAGTCGTAGAACTGCTGAGAAATCGGCACTCGGGAAACCCAGTTCCCCCGTGAGGCCATTACGGTTCTTCGTCGCCAATTTGTGGCGGTAGCAGCGGCATCCTTGCTGGCAGCTGGACCATTGCCTGCTAAGATCGCGCCGCTGGGCATGGTCACACACGCAGAGCGCGCGCACGTGGGTGAAGCCACTGCTTCCGCCGGAAGCACCATTTATGATGGCGATCGACTCTCTACAGAAGCCGGCGGTGAATTGCGCATTAGCAGTGCAGCTCTGACGCTGCAGCTCAATGCGCAGACGATCCTCACAGTCCGACATCCTGCGAGTCCGGAGGGCAACACCACGGCTGAACTCGCCTCCGGCACTCTGGTTTTCTCCGCCGCACCGACCGGCAACATCGTTGTTGTGGCCAACGATGCATTGATCCGCCCGGCGGCGACGGCTCCCACCGTGGCGCACATACGAGTCGTGAATCGGAAAGAAGTGCGTATTTACGCGCAGCGTGGAGCGTTGGAGTTTTCTTATCACGGCGAAAGCGAAGTGATACCGGAAGGGGCAGCCTACCGAATACTTCTCGATCCATCCGAAACGGTAGCAGCCGTGAACTCGGAATCAGAACAGGTCAAGAAGAAGTCCCCAAGACGCCATCCCACATTTTTCTTGTGGGCGATCGGCATTGCGGCGGGAGTCACGATTCCCGTGCTGCTGCATGCCTTCGAGAGCCCCGACCAACCGGGGCCGGCCTCTTCTCGCAAAATTCCGTGATTCTATCCGGCCGGTCGGTTCGTAAATTTCTTTAGCTCGGAAAGTTTTTCCTGCGCGGCGCCGGACGATAGCATTCTTGCGGCCAACTCTGCGCCCTCCATGAAATTGCCGGCGATGCCCGCCGCCATGAGAGCAGCTGCTGCGTTGATCACCACAATGTCGCGTCGCGGTCCCGGGTCTCCCGCGAATACTTGCCTGATAATCGCGGCGTTCTCCGCCGGCGAGCCGCCCCGGATAGCCACCAGCGGGGCGCGAGCAACGCCAAAATCCTCCGGCCTCACGGTGTAACGCTTGATCTCCCCTCCGCGCATTTCCGCAACCAGAGTTTCGCCGGCCAACGAGATTTCATCGAGCCCGCCTGCGCCATGCACCACGAAGGCACGCGTGACCCCTAGCTCCAAGAGGGTTGCGGCCATGAGATCGATCACTCCCGCAGAAAAAACCCCGAGTACCTGCGCGTGCGCCCCCGCGGGGTTGGTCAGCGGCCCCAGCAAATTGAAAACTGTTCGCGAACCAATCAACTTTCGCGCCGGAGCCGCATGGCGCGCCGCCGTGTGTGCGGCCTGTGCAAACAGAAACCCAATCCCCACTTCACGAATGGCCGCGCCTACGCGCACGCACGGCAAATCCACACGCACACCGAGCGCTTCCAGCACATCCGCCGACCCGCTGCGCGAGCTAGCCGCGCGGTTGCCGTGCTTCGCCACGCGGGCCCCGGCGGCCGCCGCCACAACCGCCGCCGCCGTCGAAATGTTGAACGCATCAAATCCGTCCCCGCCCGTCCCGCATGTGTCTATCATGAGTTCCGGGCGTGCCTCCCCATCCGCGAATACGCAAGCGGCGTGGCGCCGCATTACCGAGGCGAATCCCGCAAGCTCCGCAACCAGAACCGGCCTCGCGTTCAGCGCTCGCAATAAGCGCACGATGTCGGCTGTTTCCATCCGGCCGGAAAGCAATTCCTCCATCACGGATTCGGCGTCGGTACGCGAAAGTAGCCGGCCCGCTTCGAGCTGTTCGATTAGTGAAATTGGCGTGCTTGCGGCCATTTAGCGGCGTCCTTGCTCCACTTGCGCCTTCCGAGTAAACTTCTTTGTTTTGCGGATACACAAATTCTAGCACTGATGGAAGCTCGATGAAGATTCACGAGTATCAGGCCAAAGCCATTCTTGCGCGCTACGGCGTCACAACGCCGCGTGGTGAAGTGGCCTACACCAAGGAAGAGGCGCGTGAGGCCGCGCAGCGTCTGAAGGCCAACGTCGTTGTGGTGAAGGCACAGATTCACGCTGGGGGCCGCGGCAAGGGCGGCGGCGTGAAGCTGGCGCGCTCTGGCGATGAAGCCGAAGATATTGCCGGGCATATTCTGGGTATGACACTCGTTACTCCGCAAACCGGACCCGCGGGCCGCGTCGTCAAGCGCGTGCTGATTGAGGAAGGGCTGGACATTAAGCGCGAGTTGTATCTTGGGTTGCTGGTCGATCGCTCGAGCGGCCTCCCCGTGTTCATGGCTAGCGCCGCGGGAGGCATGGAAATCGAGGAGGTGGCCAAGGATAATCCGGAAGCCATTCTGCGCGAGCCCATCCACCCCGTCGTCGGATTGCAGCCTTATCAAGCGCGCAAAATCGCTTTTGGGCTGGGACTTCCCGGCGACGTCGCCACGCACGCAACCCCCTTTTTTCAGGCCCTCTATCGCGCCTTCATCGACACGGACGCCTCGCTGCTGGAGATTAATCCGTGCGTGCTCACGGGCGACGGCAGATTGGTTGCGCTCGACGCCAAAATGACTTTTGACGATAACGCCCTCTTTCGTCATCCGAATCTTCGCGAATTGCGCGATCTTGACGAAGAAGATCCGCTCGAAGTCGAAGCCTCCAAGTACGGGCTGAACTACATCAAGCTCGACGGCAGCGTGGCGTGCATGGTCAATGGCGCAGGCTTGGCTATGGCTACTATGGACATCATCAAATACGCGGGGGGATCGCCCGCGAATTTTCTGGATGTCGGCGGCGGCGCCTCTTCGGAGCAAGTCAAAAATGCTTTCCGCATTTTGATGAGCGATCCGAGCGTTCGCGCGGTATTCATCAATATTTTTGGCGGCATCTTGCGTTGCGACGTTCTCGCCACCGGCGTGGTCGCTGCCGCAAAAGATTTGCAACTCAAAGTTCCCGTTGTCGTCCGCATGGAAGGCACGAACGTCGAGCTAGGCCAAAGAATCCTGCGCGAAAGCGGCCTTAATTTCACCATCGCTGACGGCATGAAAGATGGCGCCCAAGAAGTCGTGGCTCTCGCGGGAGGCGCGCAATGAGCGTTTTGGTGGACGAAAAGACAAAATTGATTGTGCAGGGTTTCACCGGGCGCGAAGGCACTTTTCACGCGCAACAGATGATCGAATACGGGACCAATGTCGTTGGCGGCGTGACCCCTGGCAAAGGCGGTACCAAACACTTAGAGCGCCCCGTCTTCAATACCGTAGCTGACGCCGCAAAGGGCACGGGCGCAAACGCGTCTGTCATTTTTGTTCCTCCGCCATTTGCGGCGGACGCCATTCTTGAAGCCGCTGAGGCAGAAATCCCTTTGGTGATTTGCATCACTGAAGGCATTCCCGTTCTCGACATGATTCGCGTTTCGCTGGCGGTAGACCGCAAGAAAACGCGCCTCGTCGGCCCGAATTGTCCGGGCGTCATCTCCCCAGGGAAATGCAAAATCGGCATTATGCCTGGCCGCATACACAAAAAAGGTAACGTTGGCGTGGTCAGCCGCAGCGGCACGCTCACTTACGAAGCCGTCGACCAGCTCACTCGGCTGGGCATCGGGCAATCCACGTGTATTGGCATCGGTGGCGACCCCATTATCGGTACGTCATTCCTTGACGCCATTAAAATGTTCAATGATGATCCCGAAACGCACGCCGTCATCCTGATCGGCGAAATCGGCGGCAATGCTGAAGAACGCGCTGCCGAATTCATCAAGTCGAACGTGAAGAAACCTGTGATTGGCTTCATCGCCGGCCAAACTGCGCCTCCAGGCCGGCGCATGGGCCACGCGGGGGCCATCATCAGCGGCGGACAGGGCACCGCCAAAGACAAATACGCGGCCATGGCCGCCGCCGGAATCCGCTGCGTAGAAACTCCGGCGGATTTGGGGTCCACTGCTGCTGCAGCTTTGAAGTAGCGTACCGCCGGCGTCTCGCCTGCGTTCAACTTCTGGAGGAAATCAATCTTGGCTCTCGAACGCACTTTCGCAATTATCAAGCCGGACGCTGTCGGCCGTGGCCTGCAAGGCGAAATTCTAAGCCGCATCCACAAAGCCGGCTTCCGCATTGTGGCCATCAAATCCATGCGCCTGACCAAGGATGAAGCCGCCGGCTTCTATGCCGTGCATCGCGAACGGCCTTTCTTTGGCGAACTGACGGATTTCATGAGCTCCGGCAAGATTTTCGCGATGGTCCTTGAGGCGGAAGGCGCCATCGCAAAATGGCGCGACACCATGGGTGCCACTGATCCGAAGAGGGCCGCACCCGGCACTATTCGACACGACCTCGGCACCAGCATCGGCAACAACGTCACGCATGGCTCCGACGCGCCCGAGACCGCGGCCTTTGAGATCAGCTATTTCTTCGCCGGGCACGAGCTGATCTGAAGCTATAGCTCGGTGGTGTTCCCAATTTGCGCTAGATCGGCAAAGGTGTTGAGCCCACTTGGTTTGCGGATGGACCGGGAGAATATCGCCGGACAACTTAGCGGCAACATCCAAATTCGGGCGCTGGTGTCTCCGGCAGGCCCCCCTCCCCCCTTTTTTTCATAAGTGTTGATTCTAAAGAAAGTTAAAGTCTTTTGTTTTGATACACTTTTGCAAGTGTTGATTCTAAATAGGTTAGATTCAGGTGTCGGGGGATGCTGCCTGATGGCGAAGCATACTTCTAACTAGAGAGATATTACCGAAATAGGGCTTAAGTTGTCAAGGCAAAATATAAGGGAACAGGTGCGCACGATCCGATTTTTCAGGTCTTGGGGCATGCCGTAGGCGGGCGTTCTGTACCGCCAGAGCACCTCAAATTAGGACAGCACCTATAGCTCGGTCGCTTTGACTTCCAAAGTCACACGCTTCTAAACTTGCTCTATGGATCCGCTCCGCGAACTCGGACGGGCCCTTCTGATCTTAGGCGCCGTCAGCGCCATCGTTGGAGCTCTGCTTTATTTCGGAGCGCGTCTGCCGTTCCGCCTTGGCCGCCTGCCCGGCGACATTATTTATCGCGGCGAGCACACCACGATCTACTTTCCAATCGTCACCTGCCTAGTTATCAGCGTCGTCCTCTCCATCCTATTCGGGCTCTTCTCCAACTTTCGCCGGTGAAATCGCGGATGCCCTGGCGCCACGATCTGCAATTACGCAGCAACTAACCTAAACGTGTCTTGACGCTAGATACGGTTCAGCATGAATCGCGGGGCGGGTCAGCTTTGGCGGTCTTGGAATTCTTCGTGCCAGGCCATCTGGATAGCTTCGAGCTTGCCTTCGTTGGAAGCTTTGGGGTCGCCGGAAAAACCAGCCAGCTCAGTGATCCACTTGTGCATATCCGTGAAGCGCACCGTGAGCGGGTCGGTGTCGGGATATTTGTCGGTTAGTGCTATGGCGATGTCTTCGGTGTTGTCCCAGTCGAAGGTTGCGGGCATGTCGCTCCTCGGAAACAAAAAATTAGGATTAGCCAGGGACGCGCAGAGAGCGCGGAGAGAATCGAAGACTCAGTGATCGGCTTCCTTGGCGTAGTTTTTGTTCCATTCCGGAATTTCCACGACGATGTCGGTGGTGCCGTCGGGCACGGTTTGGCAGCCCAGACGTGACTTCGGCGTGATGCCCGGGGCTTCATCGAGCTCATCGAGCTCCGCGTCAGTAGCTTCGTTACAGGATTCCAAGCCTTCTCTTACGACGACGTGGCAGGTGGAGCAGGCGCACACGCCGCCGCAGGCGTGATCGAGGCCGGCTTTGATGCCCTCAGATATATCGAGAATGCTGCCGGGCAGGCCGTTGTGCCCATACGGAATTTTTTCCGGATCAACCTCGATGGTTTTGCCGCTGGGAAGAAATGTGACTTTATATTTCTTCGTGGCCGGCTTGTATTTAACTTCTTCGATGTAGGGGTTGCTGCCGCCCATTTGCTCTTCTCCTGCTACCGATAAACCTTGCTTGAAAGGGGCGCAGCATGCAGCGCCCCTACGAAAATTAGACCTCTGCTAATTTGCGGCCTTGTAGCGCTGTAGAGACGGCGCTGTTCATCACCAGTTCCGCGAGGCGCATGGTGGCGTTATTGAGTTCGTCGATGCGCTTGCGGATCAGCTTGTAGTCGCTGTCGCTTATAGATTCTTTCAGTGCCGCGACCGCCGCGTCAATGGCCGCGCGCTCTTCGGAGGGCAGGCTTGCAGCCTGAGGAGTGCCCAGGCCTTTTTGCGTGGCGGCCAGGATAGTTTCGGCTTCAGTGCGCGCTTCGATCGCTTGGCGCTCCGCAAAATCCTGCTCGGCGTACTCGATGGACTCCTCCAGCATGCGCTCGATTTCGGTGTCACTGATGCCGTAGCTGGGTTGCACTTCAATGGTGCGCTGCTCTCCCGTGCGCGTATCTTTCGCCGCGACTTGCAGGATGCCGTTGGCATCAATGAGGAATTTCACTTCGATGCGCGACAGACCAGCGGGGGCTGGCGGCACTTCCAGCGTAAAGCGAGCGAGCGAGCGGCAATCCTTGGCGAGTTCGCGCTCGCCTTGTAGCACGTGAATGTCGATACCGGTCTGGTTGTCGACACCGGTGGTGTACATCTCCTGCGCGCTCGCAGGAATCGTCGAGTTGCGCGGTATAACTTTGGCGACAGCGCCGCCGTAGGTCTCAATCCCGAGCGACAGCGGCGTCACGTCGAGAAGAAGCATGTTGCTTACGCCGCGGTCGAGAATGTTGGCCTGCACAGCCGCGCCGAGCGCCACGACTTCATCGGGATTCAGCTCTGTGTGTGGCTTGCGGTCGAAATACTCCTGCACCGTTCGGCGAACCAGTGGTGTGCGCGTGGCGCCGCCTACCAGAACGATTTCGTCAATTTCGCTTGGCTTCAGCTTCGCGTCGGCGAGCGCTTGCCGGACAGGGCCCATGGTGCGGTCGACGATCGGACGAATCAGCGCTTCAAAGGCGGCGCGCTCGCATTCCTGCACATAGACGGCCCCGTTTGGCAGCGGAAAGCGCAGCGTCGCGGATTCGTTTTCGGAAAGCTGATGCTTGATGGCGATAAGCTCCTGGCGCAGCTCTTGCGCGAGTTCGGAGTGCGGTGAAAAGTCCACACGATGCTCTTGCAGGATTTTCTCGTGCACGAAAGCCTGCAGAAGATTGTCGATGTCATCGCCCCCGAGGTGCGTGTCGCCGTTCGTCGAAAGGACCTGGTAGATGTCGCCTTCGCTGGTGGAGATGAGCTTTAGAACGGAAATGTCGAAGGTGCCGCCGCCGAGATCGTAAACGCCAACGTGGCCGCGCTGCTTTTCGTGCAAGCCGTAGGCAAGCGCTGCTGCGGTCGGCTCGTTGACGAGGCGCAGGACTTCGAGGCCTGCGAGCTTCCCCGCGTCTTTGGTGGCTTGGCGCTGCGCGTCATTGAAGTAGGCGGGCACGGTGATGACGGCGCGGTCTACGTTTTCGCCGAAATATGCTTCCGCCCAGTTTCTCAGTTCGCGCAGAATGAAGGCGGAAATTTCCGGCGGAGTAAAGAATTTGTCGCCAAGGCGCACGCGAATGACATTTTTACTGGAAGGGTCGATGCGGAACGGGAAGAGTTTCAGCTCATCTTGAATGTCGGCGACGCCGCGGCCCATCAGGCGCTTGACGGAGTAAATGGTGCGCTCCGGCTGTGTGAGCAGGCGGCGGCGCGCAGGTTCGCCCACGATGATGCTACCGTCCGGATCGAGGCTCACCACCGAGGGGCAAAGCGTGGAGCCGGATGGTCCCGGAATACACTTCGGCGTTCCCGTTTGCGGGTCAACGTACGCAACGAGGCTGTTGGTAGTACCTAGGTCGATTCCGACTGTGCGTGCCATGTTTTTTAAAACCTTGCTGGTGCCGGCGAAGACCTCGCGCCTGAAGGCCTAGTTACGACAACTCTTTCGCCACGTTGGTCACCAAATTCCTTATGTACGAGCGCCGATTGAGCAGCTCATTCAGCCGCACCATGATTCTTTTGCGATCGGCATCGCTGGCGTTGGCGTCAATCGCGGCGTCCCATTGGCGCGCCGCTTCTTGGAGTTGCGCGTCTACTTCGACGAGCTTCTCCTGAAAATTCTTCTCCGCGAATTCAAGGCGCGACTTCAGGGAGGCTAAATCGCCTCGCGAGGCCTTTGCCTCGCGCAATTCATCGAGCGATTCATTGAGCTCGAAGACTTCTTCCAGCAGCTCGGGCGGTGCTTGCTGCTTGTGCTCGCCTTCTTTGCGCATGCCCTCGAGCTCGAGCAGATATTCGACGCGCCCCACCGGGTCGCGCAGCACACGATAAGCGTCGTTCAACTCGGAGCTGCGCTTTAGCGAAAGTTCCTGCTCCTCCGGGCTGGCATTCACGAATTTATCGGGATGCAGCTTCCAGCTCAGCTCCAGGAATTTCTTTTCGAGCGCCGACATCTCGATCCACAGCTTGCGCGGCACCTCGAACAGGTCGAAGTGGTTGCGCTGCTTTGGCGTTGCTGTAGATGCCACGGTCATAAGAATCGTTCCGTCTTGCCGAGGGCCCCTGTTCGTGAAGCCAAGCCTAAACAAAAAAAGTGGCTGGCGGTGTGGCTGCCAACCACTGGTTTGGATCCGCCTGCGCCGCGTTTGGCGGGGGAACAGGCTCAAACCTGTTCTACTAGGCCGTGAAGGAGCTTCCGCAGCCGCAATTGCGCGCGGCATTGGGATTCTGGAAAACGAATCCCTGGCGCATCAGCGTCTCTTCGTACTCGAGCGTCGTGCCGTTGAGATATAGCAAGCTTTTCAGGTCGACGAAAATGCGCGCGCCATGCTCCTCGAAAATTTTGTCGCGGTCGCGCGCCTGGGTATCGAGCCGCATGGCGTAAGAAAGGCCTGAGCAGCCGCCGCCCTGCACACCCACGCGAAGGCCGCCTTGTTCAGGCGAGACACCTTCCTTTTCGAGCAGCACGCGGATTTTTTGCGCGGCGCGCTCGGTCAGGTGGATCTTCGCGATGTTGGGACTTAGCGTTTCCGTTGCCATGATATAAAGACCTGCTTGCACAAGCTTGCGTTAGTGCGCGGCCTTCTCCGCCACGGGCACTTCTACGCCGTGCTTCTTCTTCCAGTCGCGGATGGCCGCCTTGATAGCATCTTCGGCGAGCACCGAGCAGTGAATCTTCACCGGCGGAAGCGACAGCTCTCGCACGATGTCGGTATTCTTGATGCTCAGCGCCTCTTCGACAGTCTTGCCCTTTACCCATTCGGTGGCCAGCGATGAACTGGCAATCGCCGAACCGCAACCAAAGGTCTTGAACTTGGCTTCTTCAATGACGTTGGTATCGGGATTGATTTTCATTTGCAGCTTCATCACGTCGCCGCACTCCGGCGCGCCGACCAGACCTGTGCCGACATTGGGATCTTCTTTCGGCAGGCTGCCAACGTTGCGCGGATTATTGTAGTGATCTACGACTTTATCGCTGTATGCCATTGCTGCTCCTTAATCCTTAACTGGCCTTAGCTTTCGCAAGATTGGTGCTGACCAAACCCGCGTCCTTCACGTCTTCTTCCTCAAGCGAAACGCTAGGAATAGATGCGGAACGCCCGGCGGCCAATTGCCGCAAAGCATCCGCCGAAATCTGCGTGTTCACTCCGAGGCTTTTCAGAAATGCACGCACTTGCTGAACTTCATGAAACGACCGCACTGCCGCGGTGCTCTCGCCGTCGTTATCGTAGGGCACAAAGGAGACGCGAAACGCGGCCCCGGTGCCTCCGATGGAGCGGTGAATCCGAATTGTTCCTTCAATAGCCATTTGGTGTCCTTCTATCCATAAATTTCTTACGCCGTTTGCCACTTCATCTTGGAGATGTCGATGCCTTCCTTGGCCATCTCATAAAGCGGCGAAAGCTCGCGGAGCTTGGTGACCACCTGAACCATCTTGTCCGTGACGTAATCGACCTCTTCTTGAGTATTGAAGCGGCCGAGCCCGAAACGGATGGAGGTGTGCGCCAGATCTTCGCCCACGCCTAAAGCTTTGAGTACATAACTGGGCTCGAGGGTTGCCGAAGTGCATGCGGAGCCGCTCGAAACCGCCACATCGTTAATTCCCATAAGGAGCGATTCGCCTTCCACGTAAGCGAAGCTCATATTGAGATTGTTAGGAAGGCGCTGCTCCATGGAACCATTGATGTAGACCTCATCAAGTTTGGCTTCCAGGCCGGCGCGCAACCGGTCGCGCAACGCGCGCAACCGCTTTGATTCTTCGGGCATTTCCTGCTGGGCCAATTCGCAGGCCTTGCCGAGGCCGATGATGCCGGTCACGTTGAGCGTGCCGGAACGCATGCCACGCTCGTGCCCTCCGCCATCGATAATGGCCGAGAGCTGCACACGCGGGTTGCGGCGACGAACGTACAAGGCGCCGACGCCCTTGGGTCCATAAATCTTGTGGGCGGAAATCGCCAGCAGGTCGATGTTGTCCTTCTGCACGTCCACGGGAATTTTACCGACCGCCTGAACGCCATCCACGGCAAAGATGATTCCATGTTCCTTCGCGATCTTACCGATTTCCGCCATGGGGTTGATGATGCCAATTTCGTTGTTGGCATACATGATGGTGATCAGAATCGTTTTTGGCGTAATCGCTTTGCGCACGTCTTCGGGGTCAACGCGCCCATCGCGCTGCACCGGCAAGTACGTCACTTCGTAGCCGTACTTTTCCAGGCGCTTGCAGGTATCGAGCACGGCTTTGTGCTCAATGGCCTGCGTAATGATGTGGTTGCCCTTCTCGCGGTACATTTCTGCGACGCCCTTGATCATCAGGTTGTCGGATTCGGTGGCGCCGCTGGTGAAGATGATCTCCTTCGGCGTAGCTCCAATCAGCGAAGCGACCTGCGCGCGCGCGTTTTCGACCGCTTCTTCGCCGGCCCAGCCAAACGAATGGTTGCGGCTCGCGGCGTTCCCGAACTTCTCCGTGAAATACGGCAGCATCGCGTCCACTACGCGTGGATCGACTGGCGTGGTCGCGTGATTGTCCATGTAAATCGGCAGCTTAACAGCCATGTCTTGTCTCCTAAGTCCGCAATTCGACGAGCGCGGGCTCCTGCGGCTCTTCGCTCATATGAGAAATCGTTACCGTGCTCAGCACGTGCAAAATGCTCTCGTTCACCCGGCGCAGTGGCTCGCGCACCGAGCAGCGGTCTGTCGCGTCGCAATTCCCGTGGCTGGTCACGCAGGAGGTGATCAGCACAGGGCCGTCGATGGCCGAAATCACGTCCAAAGCGCTGATTTGCCCCGGATCTCTGGCCAGTTGATAGCCGCCGCTTGAGCCGTGCTTGGCGGCTACGATACCGTCTCGGGCCAATTTTTGCAGCACTTTGGCCATCAGCGTCGTGGAAATCCCATATTCCTCGGAGATTTCATTGGCGCTGCAAGCATGGGCGTTGCGATGCGTCGCCAAATGCTTGACGGCAATCAAGCCGTAGTCTGCTTTTTTAGATAGCTTGAACATCGCTCGGCTTCCCGCCCCGAAGCCAACTACCAAAACCATATACGACTGATTTAGTCGCAAATAGAAGATAACCCAAAACGGGGAGAAAGTCAAACCCGCTCTCACGCCGTCAATCGAGCAAATCCCTTGTTTGCTTCACCTTAGAGTAAGACTCATTTAGTCTGAATTTGCCAACCAATTTTCATTGAATGGGGCGAAAACGACATTGAATGGCAATTATTGGAGTCGAACGGCCATGCCGCTGAATGACGGCGTGCTAGGCTATTCCCGTGGCGGAGACCTCAACGCGGCAACGGCAGACGGTGCTCGGGGTCGTTCTGCCCATTATGGCTTTGCTGGTCAGCGGCCTGTTTTGGGTCAACGCCATGTCTCGAGCGGCTTCGCAATCTGGTGGAAGCGTGAAATCCGATCCCGCGGATCAGACTGCCGTACTCGTGGGAGCCGGGGACATCGTCGGCTGCCAAGACCCGCAACACGCTTTGGCTACCGCCAAACTCATCGAGAAGATTCCAGGGACGGTTTTTGTGGCAGGAGACTTGGTCTACGACGCCATCACCTTGTCTCAGTTCCAGAACTGCTATGGCGCCGCGTGGGGCAAATTCAAGGACCGCACCAGGCCGGCGTTGGGGAACCACGAGTATCGGGAGAGCAGCGCTGCCCCTTATTTTCAATATTGGAGTGGGCAGGCCGGACCCGCTGGCAAAGGCTACTACAGCTATGAACTCGGCGCGTGGCACGTAGTGGTGCTGAACACGAATTGCGCGGCGCCGGGACTGGGAGGCTGCGCTGCTGGTTCGCCGCAAGATGAATGGTTGCGGCAGGATTTGCGCGAGCATCGCGACGCGTGCATCGTGGCGTACGGGCATTACGCGCTGTTCAGCAGCGGCATTTTCCGGGCGCACGCCGTGCACCCGGAGCTGAAGCGCCTGTGGGAAGACTTGTACGCGGCGCATGCGGACTTGATTCTTGCCGGGCACGAGCATTCCTACGAACGATTTGCTCCGCAAGATCCGGACGGACGAGCCGACCCACAGCATGGGATCCGAGAAATTGTCGTGGGCACTGGGGGCCGCAGCCACGGCCCACTGGGGCTGGCTCTGCCCAATAGCGAAGTGCAGAACACGAATACTTATGGCGTGCTAAAGCTGACCCTGTCGCCGCAGGGTTATGCCTGGGAGTTTATTCCCGAGGAAGGCAAAAGCTTTCGCGATTCCGGCGCGGGCGTCTGCCATAACCGCGCGCCGCAACAGGCGCAGGCCAACACCCCAACTCAATAAAGCTGTTGCCCTGCCGACGAGAAAACCAGCATGCTGCGTATCTACTTCGTCGCGGCGCAGCTTCCGCCCGCCGCCACGGCCTCCACCAGCTTCTGTATCGCGGGCGCGGGCATAAGCAGAAGCTGAGACTTGGGCTTCTTGACCTGCTCGACGATAGCGAGCTGCTGAGTCTTCCAATCCTCCGGCGCAGCTCCACCCTTGGCAGCGAAGTCGAGTGCGGCCAAGCCAACCACTGACAGGGCCGATAGGTCCTGCGAAGTTGCGGCCACTTCCTTCACAAGGAAAGAGCGTTGCGTAAGTGGTTGCAGCCTGGCATCGTTGTCGCGCCACGCAGATAATTGCGCGCGCAGTTGCGCCGCGGTGTCTGGATCGCGACAAGAGGAAGAGGCGAATTTGTCTACGATCTCGCCGAACCGTCGCGCCACATCGCTTTCCAGCGGAACGGCATCGACCACGCGATTGAGCGGCGTTGCACTGGTTGGCTCCCCCGGAGCTGTGGCTTCCCGCGTGTAATCCTTCACCGGCTCGACGACGTCCGCCAAGGTACGCAGTGCCGTCAGTTGCACCGGCGTAGCGCCGTGGCCGGCGATGCGCCGCAACATCTGCGAGTAATACGTTCGATGTGTTAGCCCGAGCCATTCAAGCTGCGCGCTGACCGCGTGCAGACGCGCGTACATCGAAGCAACATCTGTCACGTTTTGCGGCGACCACAAGCGCTCGGCAATGGCCGCGTTGCGCGGCCAGATGCGCGAATCAATATTCTCCGGATTCACGTACTCGGACCACATGCAGGATTCGCCGCCCAAGATCAACTGTTGCTGCTCAGGTGTGAGATTCGCTGCCGGGCCGCTTGCCGGGTCGACTGCGTAGTGGCGCGCCGCGGGCCAGCCCAAATCGAGGTAATAGCCATTCGAAAGAATGCCGTGATACCCCTGTGCTGCAGCCTGCGCCAGAGAAGCTTGGCCGCGCCAAGACTGAATCACGATGTCCTTTGGTACGCCGGGAATAAAAACCTCGTCCCAGCCGACCACGGCTTTGCCGTGCTTGCTGACAATCTTCTGAATGCGTTCACTAAAGTACGCCTGCAAAGCTTCGTTGGTCGCTAAGTTGTGCGATTTCTTGAATTCCTGGATTTTTGGATTGGCATCCCACTGCTTGCCGTTCACTTCGTCGCCGCCGATGTGGAAATAGTGGTCGGGGAAGAGCCTGGTCATCTCGGCGACAAGCTCGTCAAGAAACTTGTACGTCTTCTCGTTAGTGGGATCCATCGCGGGATCGAAAATGCCCCACTTGCGCTCGATTTCGTAAGGCCCGGGTCCGCTCGCAAGCTCCGGATGGCCAACAAACCAGGCCGTGCTGTGGCCGGGCATGTCGAACTCCGGCACGACGCGAATTCCGCGATCGCGCGCATACGCGATCAGGTCGCGAATTTCGTCCTGCGCGTAGTACCGCCCGTCCGAACCAAGACTGTGCAGCTTCGGAAATTTCTTGCTCTCGACCCGGAAGCCCTGATTTTCCGAAAGGTGCCAGTGGAACACATTCATCTTCACCGCTTCCAGGCCATCCAGATTGCGCTTGAGGACATCGACCGGAATAAAGTGGCGGCTGACGTCGATCATCAGCCCGCGCCAGGGAAAGCGTGGTTTGTCTTGGACGGTAAGGGCCGGAGCGGTGAAGCCGTCGGTCGAGACTTCCACTAATTGCAAGATCGTTTGCAACCCGTGCATAGCGCCCAGCGGTGTTGCCGCTTCGATCTTTGCGCCATCTGCGGCGATCGAGAGCGTGTAGGACTCGTTTTCGCCGAGTTCCTGAACCTCTTTGCTCGCATGGTCCGTATGTACCGTCAATGTTGGCTTGGCGGAAGTTTTGGCGGGAAACGGCAGCGCCGTCTGCCGCGAGAGCTGTCGCAGAAAGCGCTGCACCGCACGGTCCAGTCGTGGTTCTGTGTGGCCGGTCAGTGCGACCGAAAAGGACGAGTCAATACGCAAGGTGCCGCTGCCAGTTTGCAGGTTGGCAGGCAAGGGCATCAGATTGAGCCTGGGCCGCTCCTGCTCACGTGCGCCGGCAGCGCATAGCAGGAACGCAAACCCAATGACGAACATCCCCTGTATCCAGTGACCCATGCTCATTTCTTGCCGACCTCCTCATACGATTGCCGCTACAATTCGTTCCGGCGGCGCAGGCTCACGCATACTGTCACAACCTAA
Organism: Candidatus Acidiferrum sp.; assembly: GCA_035602505.1. Classification (GTDB taxonomy): domain Bacteria; phylum Acidobacteriota; class Terriglobia; order Acidiferrales; family UBA7541; genus Acidiferrum. The sequence goes on along the minus strand of DATNMD010000027.1, from coordinate 121,261 downwards.
AGGGCAGCGCGAAACAATTTTGCAGAACTTGACCCCGGGCGCCCAGCACACATACCGAATCGGGCGGGAAAAGTTTGATTCCTGCCGCTTTCAAAGCCTGGGTTAGAATACAAACACGGTGCGGCTCGCATGAAAACGTCCATCGCCATCTATCCGGGTTCGTTTGATCCGGTTACCAACGGCCACCTCGACCTGATCGAGCGCGGCGAGAAAATGTTCGACTTGCTGATCGTTGCGGTCTTGCGGAACGCCGAAAAAGCGCCGTTGTTTTCCGTCGCCGAGCGCGTAGAGATGTTGCGCGAAGTCACCCGGCAATGGTCCGGCGTCGAAGTCGAAGTTTTTGACGGCTTGCTCGTTGACTATGCGCGGAAGCGCCACGCCGGGGTGATCTTGCGCGGCATTCGCGCCATCTCCGATTACGAGTACGAATTGCAAATGGCGCTGATGAATCGCAAACTCGAGCCACGCCTGGAAACTGTTTTCATGCTGCCGGGTGAAACGTATAGCTACTTGAGCTCGAAGCTGGTGCGAGAGATCGCGCAGCTCGGCGGTCCGCTTCAGGGATTGGTGCCGCCGGTGGTGGAAGAGCGGCTGCGAGCAAAGATTTCGTAGAGAATTTGAGCAACGCACGCCGGCAAAAGACTGGCGCTAGCAAGAGGAGAACGCGGTGCAACTGACGGAACGTATCAATCGCATCCAAATCTCGCCGACCTCGGCAGTCATCGCCGAAGCCGAAAAGCTGAAGGCGAAAGGTGTGGACATCGCCGACTTCGGTCCCGGCGAGCCGGATTTCCCGACGCCGGAGCACATCAAGAAGGCCGCGATTCGCGCGATCGAGCTGAACTACACGAAGTATACGGCCACCGGCGGCATCATGCCACTGCGCGAAGCCATCTGCGCATGGCACAAGCGAGAATTAAAATCGAGTTACGAGCCGAAAGAATGCGTTGTCAACGTCGGCGGCAAGCATTCCATCTTCAACGTGGTCAGCGTGCTGGTGCAGCAGGGAGATCAAGTCATTATTCCCGCGCCCTACTGGGTGAGTTACCCGGACATAGTGAAGTACGCCGGCGGAACGCCCGTGCACGTCGAGACGCGGCCGGAAGAAGGCTTCAGCGTGAAAGCAAGTGTGATCGAGAAAGCCATCGGCCCAAAGACGCGCATGGTCATTTTGAGCTCGCCGAACAATCCCACGGGCGGCGTCGTTCCTCCCGATGAATACGAGCGGATTCTCGCCGTCTGTAAAAAACATAACGTGTGGCTGATGAGCGATGAGTGCTATTCGCATTTCACGTACGATCCACACAAGCCTTATTCCGTCGCGAGCGCGGCGGATTCCAAAGAACACGTCGTTATCATCGGCTCAATGTCGAAGACCTTTGCCATGACTGGTTGGCGCATCGGCTACACGCTCGCGCCAGAGGCGCTGGTTCAGGCTACGGTGAAGCTGCAAAGCCAATCCACATCGAATCCCACTTCCATCGCACAGCACGCGGCCCTCGAGGCCATGCGCGGCTCGATGGATTCCGTTCCCGTGATGCTCGCTGAATATGCGCGGCGGCGCCGGCGCATTGTTGACGGCTTGCGCGCCATCCCCGGTGTGACATGCGAAGAGCCGGGCGGCGCGTTTTATGCGTTCCCCAACGTTGCGGCGCATCTTGCGAACGGCAGCGCAGGCGGCGCGCTTGCCAAAAACACCACGGAACTGGCCAAGCTGTTACTTGATAAGGCGCGCGTCGCGCTTGTGCCCGGCGACGCCTTTGGCGCTCCCGGATATTTGCGATTGTCATACGCGACTTCCATCGAGCGCATCGAGGAAGGCTTGCGCCGCCTCGAACGCTTCTTCAGCCGCGCCGAAGCCGCCGCCTGAATCGTGAAGCCGGAGCCGACACGCATCGAGCCAATCTTTAGCCCGCGACTCTGGGGATCGCGCTCGCTTGCGCCCTTTTACCCTGAAAAGTCGAATTTAGCCGATCCGTTGGGTGAAGCCTGGCTCACCGGCGTCGATTGCAAGATCGCCTCCGGCCCTTTCGTAGGAAAATCATTGGGTAATGCCTGGAATGCGATGCCCGCGGAGTGGCGCGGCACGCAGCTCGCCTCCTGCAAGGACTTTCCGATTCTGGTGAAATTTATTTTTCCGCAGGAGAAGCTCTCCATCCAGGTGCACCCTGACGACGCCTATGCCGCGGCTCACGAACAACCCGCCGGCGGCAGGGGAAAAACCGAAATGTGGCACGCGGTTTCCTCTGAGCCGGGTGCGAGCCTGCTCTTGGGTCTGAAGCCAGGGACAGACAAGAAAAAGTTCCTTGATGCAATGACGGAAAACGGTCTGGAGGACATCTTCCAATCGCATTCCGTGAGCGTGGGCGACACTTTCTTTGTCGCCCCAGGAACGCCGCACACTATTGGTCCACACATGATTTTGTGCGAAGTGCAGGAATATTCGGACCTGACCTATCGCGTTTACGATTACGGCCGCGTCGATGGCAAGGGAAAACCCCGCGAATTGCATATCGAAAAGGCGCTCGAAGTGATGAAGTTCGGCGCCGCGCCTCCGGCTAAGGTTAGGCCGTTGCATCTGCCCGGCGAGCGCGTTCACAAAACTTTGCTGGCGGCGTGTTCGTATTTCGCCACGGAGCGCTGGGAGTTTCGCGCCACGGTTCAGACGGAATCCCTACGCGAGCGCTTCGAACTGTTCGTTATCCTTGATGGAACTGGTCACATTCATTGGCAAGGGGCGTCGCTAGCGTACCAACGCGGCCAATGCTGGTTTGTCCCTGCGTCGCTCGGAAAGTTTTCTTTGCAGCCGGAGCAAAACACCTCTGTAATTCGCACTTACGTCCCGGACCTGCCGCGTCTTTGTGCGGAGCTCCGCCAAGTCGCCATCCCCGAAACCCAGCTTGCTCAATCGGTTTTTGCTTAGTACAAAAGACGCATGCCAACCGAAGCACTGACCGTGCACGCGGTAATCCTGGCCGGCGGACGCGGCACGCGCTTCTGGCCGCGCAGCCGCGCGCGCTCACCCAAGCAGTTGCTCAACATCATCGGCAAGCAAACCATGTTGGAGCAGACTGTCGCGCGCCTGCGGCCGCTGATTCCCGCTGAGCGCATCTGGACGGTGACCAACGCCGAACAGGCATCGGAGGTGAAGAAGCAGTTGCCTCCCGCCGCGCGGCGCCGAGTTCTCACCGAGCCGGTCGGCCGGAATACCGCGGCGGCCATCGCGCTCTCCGCGTTGCACGTGCGCCACGCCGCCCGCGGAGATGCGCTGCTCGCGGTTCTGCCCGCGGATCATTACATCGCCAATCCCGAGCGGTATCGCATAATCGTTCGCGCCGCGTTGGAGGTCGCGCGCCGTAAGGGCCGCATGGTCGTCCTCGGCATTCCTCCCACGCGCCCCGAAACCGGTTTCGGCTATATCGAGCGTATGGGCGACGCGCTTGATTCCAAGGGCTTCCCCGTTTATGCGGTGCGGCGCTTCACCGAAAAGCCGGCGCTTTCCGTCGCGAAAGTTTACGCCGGCTCGGGCGACTATCACTGGAACGCCGGAATGTTTTTCTGGCGCGCATCCACCTTTCTCGAAAATCTCGATAAGCACCTACCGAAAACCTTCGCGGCGCTGGAATCGCTCGGCGATAGCATCGGAAAGAACAGTTACGAACGAAAACTTCGCGCCATTTATCCCAAGCTCCAAAACATCTCGGTGGACTACGCGATTCTGGAGCCTGCGACCCGCCAGCCTGGTCCGCCTTCTGTCTTCGTCATTCCCGCTGAAGTCGGCTGGAGCGACATCGGCTCCTGGGCCGCCGTTTACGAGCTGCTGGCGAAATATCCCGGCGATAATCTTGTGCCGCGCGACGCGTACGCGCTGGACGCCACCGGCAATCTTTTCTGGAGCGCTTCGAAATTCGTGGCCGCCGTCGGCGTCAATGATCTAGTCGTGGTCGAAACTCCAGACGCGCTCCTGATTTGCCCGCGCGAGCGCGCTCAGGACGTTGGAAAAGTGGTGAAATGGCTGGAAGAAAATCGCCGTAAGGATTTGCTCTAAACGGGCCAATCCGGCCTGTTTGCGAAACTTGCCCTTCGCGTATACTCAAAACCCATGCACCCGATTCGCTTCGGCACCGACGGCTGGCGCGCCATTATCGCCGAAGATTTTACCTTCGCCAACGCGCGGATCGTCGCGCACGCCATCGCGCGCTACGTCGTGCGCGGCGAAGACGCACGAAAAGGCGTGCTCGTTGGCTACGATCACCGCTTTGTATCCGACACTATCGCCGCAGCGGTGGCCGATGCCATCAGTGCCACCGGCACTCCCGTCTGGCTGGCCGACAAGCCCTGCCCCACACCGGCGATTTCGCTGCTGGTTCGCCAACGCAAAGCCGCAGGCGGCATAGTCATCACCGCCAGCCACAATCCGTATCCCTGGAACGGCATCAAGTACAAAGCCAGCTACGGAAGCAGCGCGTTGCCATCGATCGTGGCGCAAATTGAAAGCGAGCTCGAAAACGTTCTGCGCGTGGGTGTCTCGCTGCTTCCGCCGCGTAAAGACTTAATTCAGCCGCTTGAGCCCCGCGCTCCCTACCTCGAAACGATCGAAAAATTAGTCGATTGGCAGCGCCTTCGCGAAGCAAAGTTTCGCTTCCTCTGCGATCCCATGCATGGTTCGGCCGCGGGACTTCTCCGCGAGCTGTTCACCCGCAACGGTATTGCATGTGACGAGATTCGTGGGACGCGCGATCCGCGCTTCGGCGGGGTACATCCGGAGCCCATCGAGCCGCACATCGAAGCCGCCAGGCAAGCCGTGCGCGCCGGGAAATACGATGCGGCATTCTGTGCTGATGGCGATGGCGACCGCATTGGCGCCATTGATCGCGACGGCGCCTTCATAAATCCGCACCAAATCTTTGCCCTGCTCGTTTGGCACCTTGCTGGGACGCGCAAGCTCCCTGGCGACATTGCCAAAACTTTCTCGGTCACAAAGCTGATTGACAAACTCGCCGCAAAGTTCGGCCGCAAGCTGTACGAAGTCCCTATCGGCTTCAAATATATTTGCGAGCTGATGCTGGAGCAAAATATTCTGATTGGCGGCGAGGAAAGCGGCGGAATTGGCACCAGCCTCTATATCCCCGAGCGCGACGCTACCGTGGCCGCAGTGCTTCTGGCGGAGCTGATGGCCTGGCACGGCAAGTCGCTCGGCGAGTTGTTGCACGCACTGCATACGGAATTTGGCGAATATCATTATGGCCGCGTCGATCTCGATGTGAAGCCCGGCCAAAAGGAAAAGGCCGTCGCACATTTCTCTGACGGCAAGCTGAAGAAACTGCTCGACTGGCCCGTGAGTCGTCGCGAAAACATGGACGGCATCAAACTCTATCTCGGTGAAATCGGCTGGGTCATGGTGCGCGCTTCCGGTACTGAGAATCTTCTTCGCCTGTACTCGGAGACGTCGAAGCCGGAAACGACGCAGCGCGTTCTCGCCGCTGTCACCGACGTTGTGCAGAGTCTGTAGCCACCTCGGGGGTACGCAATGGAAACCATCAATCTGAAGGAAAAGTTCAGCCGCTTCTCTGATTACACCAATCCGCGGGTCATTGGCGAAATCAATGACATGCAGGTTAAAGCTGTCAAGCTCAAGGGCGAATTCATTTGGCACCATCACGACGTCGAAGATGAACTGTTTCTGGTGGTCAAAGGCACGCTGCGCATGAAATTCCGCGACCACGAAGCCATCGTTCGCGAAGGCGAGTTCGTCATCGTCCCTAAAGGCGTCGAGCATTGCCCGGCTGCCGAAGAAGAAGTTCACATCGTCCTAATCGAACCCAAATCCACCCTGAATACGGGTAATATCGTTAACGAAAGGACCGTCGCCCAGCCCGAGCGCATTTGATTCGCCCAGCAATTCGCTCGCGTCGATGACAAATCCTCATGGAACGCCGCTTCTACACTCTTGACGTGTTCACCACCACGCGCTTCGAAGGCAATCCGCTCGCGGTGATTACCGACGGCGATGGCCTTTCTGATGACGCCATGCTCGCCGTCGCGCGCGAGATGAATCTTTCCGAAACAGTCTTTGTTCAGAAGCCTACAGAAGATCAAGCGCTGGCGCGCCTCCGTATTTTCACCACGCGTGAAGAGCTGAAGCTCGCGGGCCATCCTGTCATCGGCACATGGTTCTTGCTGGCGGAGCTGGGCGTCGTGCCCGCGCAAGAAGGCGGCGTTCACGTTCTCCAGCAAACCGGCGCGGGAGTTCTTCCCGTCGAAATCCGTTTCAAGGACGGGCGCCCACAGCGTGTCACCATGACGCAAAAGGGCGCCGCGTTCCGTCCCGCAAAGCTCAATAAAAAATCGCTCGCGTCAGCGCTTGGTTTGTCGCCAAAGGATTTCGATCCCAAGCTCGAGCCCGAATATGTATCCACCGGCATTTTTAATCTGATGGTCCCACTTCGCAATCGAGCTGCTCTTGCCAAGATCGTCATGAACATGGTCGAGCTGCGCAAGCTGCTTGGAAAGAACGGCACCATGGCGTACTGCTTCACTGGCGCCGATAACGGCAAAGCCTTCTCGCGTGGCATGCTTCCCTGGGAGCTTTACGAAGATGCCGCAACTGGTTCGGCCGCCGGCGCGCTCGGCGCCTATCTTGTAAAGCATGGCAGGCTCTCTCCGGCCCACACGCTCAACATCCTGCAAGGCGAAGCAATGGGTCGGCCCAGCCACATCGAAGTGGAAGTGACACAAAGCGGCAAAAAGCTGGTGCCCCGAGTCAGCGGCGCCGCCGTAAAAGTCTTCGAAGGCATCATACAAATCTAGTTGCGCGGACCGCTATCGCTCGGTGAGGACGCTCGCCAGCGCCGAACTCAAATCGCGCTGCGAAAATCGATGCCCAAGCTGTTCCAGTCGCGAAGGCATCACCCGCTGGCTCGCCAGCAGTAGCGCCTCCGCCATTTCGCCGAGCGCAAACTTCAGCGCAAACGCCGGTGTCGGCAAAATCGCCGGCCGGTGCATTGCGCGCCCCAGCGCTTGCGCAAAATCCGCATTGCGCATCGGCTCGGGAGTCACCACATTGACGGCGCCGTTGACGGCCCTATTTTCCAGCGCCTCGCGAATCACGCTTACCGTGTCCTGCAACGTAATCCACGACATCCACTGCTGCCCCGAGCCAATTCTTCCGCCCACGCCAAATTTGAACGGCCGCATCATCTGTGGCAGCGCCCCGCCGTGCTTCGCCAAAATAATCCCAAAGCGCAGGCGCACCCCTCGCATCCCCAGCGCCTCGGCCTTCACTGCCTCCGCCTCCCACTCCTGCGCCAAGCGGGCCAGAAAATCGTCGCCGGCCTTGCTCTCCTCCCTCAGCACTTCATCACCGCGATTTCCGTAATACCCGATCGCCGATGCGGAGACCAGCGTCTTCGGCCCATTCTCGAGTTTCTCCAGCGCGCAGACCAGCTCACGAGTAATGTGCACGCGGCTCGATCGCAACACAGCTTTGCGTTCTTCACTCCAACTTTCAGCCGCGATCGATGCACCCGCCAAGTTCACCACTGCATCTGCGCCCTCAATTTTTTCCCGGTCCTCGCCGAATGGCTCGCCTTCCAGGTCGCACGTATTTGGATTCCACGCGACGCTGATAGTCTTCCCTGCAGCGCTCCTCTGCCCGGATCTTCCGTTTTCCTTTTGGAGCCGTTCGCCGCTGCTCTTGCCGTGCTCTTTTTTCGAGCCGCTTCCGTAGCGCAGTAGCCGAACTACGGTGTGCCCATCGAGCACCAGTGAATCTGTCAGCGCCGTGCCCACAAGCCCACTCGAGCCGGTAATCACAACTTTCATGCGTTCTCCGCCAATCTCGGGCCAGCTTCCGGCAGGCTCCCTTAGCGCCGGTTGCCCTGCGTTCCGCTTGAGCGTTTAGAGTTCTTGCCAGCGCGGTGCTGGCGCTACCAACGACGCTACGCAGACGACCCCGCGCGGTCAAGCCGGATAAACCTGTACCGGGAGTTCGCTGGGCAATCGGCGCCGCGGCTTGCCCTGGCCGCGCGCCGCGCTGCGGGTTACAATTCCTCCGTGAGCAGCGTAACGCCGTCCATCCGCGTAAAGGTTCTATTCTTCGGCCGCCTCAAGGAAGTCGCCGGCGGAGCGGAGGAATTTGTCGAACTCACCGCTGGTTCGCGCATCGAGGAACTCTTCGCCAATTTCGTTGCACGCCGGCCGGAGCTCGCTCGCTACCGCACCTCTCTGGTGGCGTCGCGGAATCAGGAATTCGCCGCTTGGAGCACGCCGCTGCATTCCGGCGACGAGATCGCCTTTCTTCCGCCGGTAAGCGGCGGCTGACGCCAAGTCGATGTCCACTCCCTCCAGCGGCGACCTTATTTTGCTCGTCCACAACCCTATCGACGCGGACGCGCTCATCCACCACGTCCGCACCGGCGCAGATGGCGCCATCGTCACCTTCGATGGCTGCGTACGCAATCAATCCCACGGCCGCCGTACTCTGTACCTGGACTACGAAGCCTACGAATCGATGGCCCTCACCAAAATGCGCGAGATTGCGGCCGAAGTCCACGCCAAGTTCTCGATTGACGGTGTATCCATCGCGCACCGCCTCGGCCGTCTCGACATCGGTGAGACCAGCGTGTTCATCGCGGTCAGCGCGCCGCATCGGGCAGCGGCGTTCGAGGCCTGCCGCTACGCCATTGACACCCTCAAGCGCTCAGTGCCGATCTGGAAGAAAGAGTATTTCGAGGACGGCGCCGTCTGGGCCGACGGTGAACTCCCTCCCATCCCGCAGGATACGCAGACGCGGAAACGTGCATCCTAACTAGCGATGCGCACCATATTTTGTCCAGCCCGGGTTGCATTCCTGTTCTACGCGGCGTTGCTCGCTGGCAACCTGCTCCCGGGTGCTACGAGCATCGCGCAAGACAAACCCGACCGTCCTCCTTGGGCGCAGAAACCTAAGAGTGCTAGCGCGGAAAAAAGCCAACCCGCCGAAGCCGATGATTCGCAGAACAGCAGCTCGCAGCGCGGCCGCATTCGCGTCAACGTCAATCTCGTGAACGTGCTCGTCAGCGTGCTCGACGAGCACAATCGGCCCGCGCCCGATTTACCGCGCGAATCATTCCAGCTTTTCGAAGAAGGCGTCGAGCAGAAGATTGAAATCTTCGAGTCCGAAACGCAGTTACCGCTCGACCTCGCGCTGATGATCGATTCCAGCCTCAGCGCCCACAAGGAAATCTCCTTCGAGGAGGAAGCTGCCGCGCATTTCATCCGCCAGGTGCTGCGCCCGGGCGATCGTTTGTCGGTGTTCGCCGTGGACGAAAACATCACCCAGCTCGCGGCGTTTTCGGACAATGTTGCCTCGCTGCAGGCAGCGGTGCACAAGATACCCGCGGGCTCCGGCACGTCTATCTATGACGCGATTCTGCTCGCCTCGCGCACCCTCGCACGCCGCGGCGAAGATCGCCGGCGCGTCATCATCCTGGTCACCGACGCCGGCGAAACCACCAGCCGCGCCGATTTCGACGCCGCCCGAAAAGAGGCCGTGCGCTCCGGCTCACTCCTCTACACCATCGTCATCCGTCCCGTGAAAAACGAAAGCGGCCGCAATACCGCCGGCGAGCACGCGCTTGAGACCATCACGGACACCATGGGTGGCGCTATGTTCTTCCCCGACTCCGCCCGGGAGCTCGACAACATCTTCGACCGCATCAACCGTGAACTGCGCACCCAATACCGCCTCGGCTACTACCCCAATCCCCGCGGTCCCGCGAACACCTACCGCCAAATCGAAGTCAAAGTCTCCGGCAATTACCAGGTCCGCCACCGCAAGTCCTACTTAACCGGGCCACAGTAAGCGCACCGCGCCTCCCAAGGGTTTCCGTGTCTGCGGCGCCTTCCGTTTGCATTTGCCCTCAGCTTGCAGCTCTGACAAGAGACCTGTTATGAGGCCGAGATTATTGGTGTGCCTAAAGAGAAAACCCCGCGCCCAAAATACGTGAAAAGCTGTATATCCTTGTGTATATCGAGAATACTAAAACCGTAACAGAGCTACGGCCAGGTCAGTCTACACGGTCACATAGCGCATTCCTTGGACGGGAAGAGTAATCGGCGGCGCTAGTGACCGATTCAGGCGCGGGAGTGTTTGTGTGACAAGGATTCTAATTGCCGATGACCGCGAATCAATGCGGATAGCACTTCGGGCCTTAATCAAGATGCGTCCAGACTGGCAGATTTGCGGTGAAGCAGAGGATGGTCGCGACGTCGTGGCGAAAGCAGCGGAATTGCAACCCGACCTAGTCGTTTTGGATTTCAGGATGCGTCTCGCGAACGGAATCAAGGCGGGCAGTGAGATTTCCAGTTCTATGCCTACCATCCCGATTCTGATGTATACCTTGTACAGAACTCCAGAACTCGAAGTAGCCGCCAAACTCGTAGGCATTCGGCAGGTAATTGCGAAGGAAGACGGCGGGAAATGCCTGCTCAGTGCGATTGAGGCCGAACTACTGGCGAAGAATGCCCCGCACTGAGCGACGGCAGACTGGCTAAATACGAGCCACGGTACTCACTTCGAGACTAGCAGGTTGAAGTCACGCAGGATTTGAAAGTTTCTCTCATATTGACTGGCAAAACCTCAACCTAGTTCCCACGCCATTTCGGATTCCCCCACCAAGTAGCGAGGCACAGCGACACACTTTGCGCATTTGTCTTGACTAACGTGACGGACAAACTCAGCCGCGTCCACTTTGCTGAATTTACGGCAAGGTTTTGGCGGGCTAGCCATGCGAGAGCCTACGGCCGTCGATTATCGTTACTAGAAGGCTGCTGACCTATTCCTTTACGCAAGGTGCGCAACTTCGAATGTTAACTTGAACAAGAGGGATGAAGCATGGCCACAAAACGATTGAGCAGAATTGAGCACCAAGCTCTGCAAGAATCGCAGCGCAAATTGCGCGATTCGGAACAGTCGCTTCGTCAACTCTCCCTACACTTGCTGCGGACGCAAGATGAGGAAAGGCGACGCATCGGCAGGGATCTCCACGATAGCCTGGGCCAATATCTTGCGGCTTTGAAAATGAAATTGGATTCACTCAAGTCTTTGAATGGATTAAACGACACGGGCAGAGCCAAACGCGAACTTGAAGAATGCGCCAATCTTGCTGAGGAATCTATCAAGGAGGTTCGAACCATATCCTATTTGCTGTATCCTCCAATGCTCGAAGAGACGGGGTTGAGGTCGGCAATAGCGTGGTATTTGGACGGGTTCACGAAACGCAGTGGTATCCAAACTACTTTTGATGTTCCTGTTGATTTCGGACGCTTCGCTCGCGATGTGGAGATGGCGATATTCCGAGTTTTGCAGGAGAGCTTAACCAATGTTCACCGGCACTCTGGCAGCCCGACAGCAGACGTTCGGCTGTCGGCCAAACACGGTGTTATCGTGCTCGAAATCATTGATAAAGGAAACGGAATGCCCTCGGGAGGTTGGGAAGAATCCGGACAGGATCGGCAGGATGCGCTCGGTGTTGGTCTGCGAGGAATGAATGAGCGTATGCGACAACTCGGAGGCAGGCTCGAACTGACTTCGAGTCCGAAAGGAACGACCGTTGCTGCTAGCGTTCCCATTGAAGTGTCCTCTATGACTGCAGCAACAGGTCAGCCTCGGTAATAATCTCAGTCGTAGCCCCTAGCCGTACTTTTTCTAAAGCCTTTCCGCCTTGCGCGATTGAGTCCTTAAGATTCTCCTGTATGTTTCTTTCGTGATCTGCAGCTTTCTCATCGCGCATCCTACAAATTTTGAATGTCTGAGCTTATCAGCTGCTGTCCGGTCCAAAACCTCAAACGTAATTCGATAATATTTTGGTTTTGATAAAAGCCTTTGTAACAATCATCGCTTCCATAAACTCTTCATCACGTTCTCAATCTTGCTCTCAGATACAAGGTACCTCCACTTTCGCCAAACATTCAGCATTTCGCATCGAAGCAAAAGCTGCGTGAGATTTAATACTCTCCCAATCTTTCAAATCCGCTGGCAGGAATGTGACAGAAAACGGGACGCCGTCCGGCACTGTCTTCAGATATCTGTCAGTCCATACACGGCGCGTCGAATGTCAATAGGGAGTCTTCCGCCATGAAATCGAGGACTTCGTTTTCGAGTGTGTTATTTGAAGTAAAAAGAGAAACAAACCACGAGCAGAATCTACCTAGAGGACGCGATTAAGGGCAAGAGTGCACCTTTTGTGCGACGCATCCAATGAAGCGAGCGGGTAGCCATGTGCTAACCTATGACTTCTCAGTCCGTTGCAAATGTGGGGCTGTAGCTCAGATGGATAGAGCAGCAGTTTCCTAAACTGCGTGTCGCGAGTTCGACTCTCGCCAGCCCCACCATTTATCTGTTTGATTTCTCGGATTTTACCGAATTTCAGCTTGGCTTTGCTGCTTGGACGATTGCACGGGAGTTGCACAATTCTTCAAGCTGATTCATCGCCGCCAACGTATTTTCCGGTACATTTTTCAGGTAATGCCGATCCGTCGTTGCGAGACTCGCATGCCGCAAAAGGCCTTTTGCCGCGAGCGGGTCCTTCGATAAACCAGCAATCGCCGTTGCTACCCCACGGCGAAATTGATACCAGCCGTGCCATTCCAATTTTTTCGCCTTGAGCAAGGGGATGACTACGCGACGGGCGACGTTTGCGAGATTCAATGGTTTCCCGCTCGGACCACGAAGAATGTGCCCGTCGGCGGGGTTGCCGTCTGCTTCGCATAGCTCTGATAAGAGAACCCGCAAAGGCTCAATAACCGGGACAGGCTTGACGCTCCCTACCGTTTTAGGTGCCGTAACGTGCGTTCCCCATACAGAACGGCGAATCATCAAACGCTTCCCGTCGAAATCACTCCATTGAACCCCTCTAGCCTCACCTGGGCGCAAACCCGAGAAATAGCAGAGCGCGACAGCGGCCTGGGCTTTAAGCCTTGAAATCGTATCGATCTCACGGTCTGCTAACTGCGCGTTCTCTATCGCATCGAGAATGGCAAGCACTTCGTCTGGTGTCGCGGCGTGCGTCTCTTCAGGTCCAACCGCTTTCTTCGGCAGCATCGCGTCTTGCAGCGGATTTACCCCGTCAAGCACACCCTGGTTCTTGGCGAAACTGAAAATGCCGCTGAGCAGTGCCTTGATGTGTTTGAGCATTGTCCGACCAAATTTATGTCGCTGATGAAGCTCAGCGAGGAGATTGGCCGCGTCTACAGTCCGAAAGTCCCGTAGAGAAATTTCGTTCAAATGAGGCGCGAGAGTGCGCCACATCTTTTGATAGCAGTCCACCGTTGAAGGCTTGAGATTTTCCCGTACCCACGGCAGCCAGAAATCGTCCGCATATTCCGAGACGTTGAGTGTGCTTTCAGGTCGCATCTTGCCAGCGTTGATCGGGCGCAGTTTCTCCGCTAGAAGCACTCGAACATCGGCCCTGGAGCGATAGCGGTCGGAGACTTCGGCTAGTTTCTCGCACCGTTGCTTCCGCACGATTTGGCCTTCGACGATAACGTCATCCCACCAGCGCCCGTACCAATTCCGGCCCTTGCGGAAGATATAGCCCTGTTGTTGTCTAGCCATTGCCTTGTCCTCCCTGACGGCGTGCTAACCACTTCTCTACTTCCGGCCAATAAAACCGAAGATATTTGCCCATCCGAATAAACGGTAGGGGATCATCGTTCCGACGACCGGCTCGCGCACGGGTGTTTTCATAAATGAAGCTCACTTGAACCTGAAGCCGCTCTGCCAACTGCTCCGGCGTCAGGATGTGGGCTGGTTCCAGCCTGCCCGGTTCGATGGGCGCGTCCGCGATCATGAAGCTCACAGCTGCCGCCCTCCCTTTCGTCTTCTGCCGAGACTCAAAGAACTACCATTGCTCGTTCCTGTGCTCGCTTCCAATGTCCCTCCTTTAATCAGATTTTTTCGCGGCATCAAGCTCTCATCGGGCGATGCATCCGTAGGGACGCTTCGCCCCTCGAAATTTGATAGAGAAGATAGAGAACACCTTCTTTTCAGAGAGTTACCGCTCTGTTTTTCAGTAGAGGATCAAGTTTCTGAATAGAGAGTCGTAGAGGATCAACTCCAAGTGCAGAGGGTTCTCTATTACCTGAGACCGTTCTCTATCGTTTCTCTAGTCACAATTAGAGGAGCAACAATCACAAAGAAAACGGTTTGCGGCGTTCTCTAGCGCTTTCTATCCTTTTATCCGTCTAAACGTTCATAGACTCCCCTATCTACTTGCCGCACCAAATTTGCCGCGATGCATTTGAGCAGCCATTTTCTGGTTGGATCATCTGCTCTGCCGTAGATGCGCTTCGCTTCCTTAAAACTGAATTTGGGGGGAAGGTCCCTGAAGGCTGCTTCCTGGTGTTCGTCGCCGAGCAGGTGAACTCCGACTATCGAGCGGTATCCCACCGGTTCACCATCGTCGTCGGAAACGCGTTCCAGATAGATTGGTGCGCTTTCGCCCCTTATCTTTACGAAATACTTCATCACGAATGCCGCATCTTTCGCATTATTTCGGCGAGGCATGTCAAAGGCTATTCTCGTCGTCGTCTGATTGATAAGAGCGCGAGCGCCAGCTGCCTCCCTCAGCCATTCCAACGTTGGCGTTTCTTCAAGGGCCGGAACGCCATTGTCACCATTCACTGGGCCGCCCTTCCTAACGTGGTGCAAAAGCAAGATCGCGCAATTGGTCGAACGCGCTAGGCTTCGAGTCTCCTGCAGGAATCGCCCCATCACCTCATTGCGCTCTTCTACGTCTGGCCGAAAAGCTCGGAGCGTATCGATGAGGATCAAACCGGGTTTATATTCTTCGATGGCCTTCTCAAGTGATGGCGGGTTGCCATTGTCTTTGATAACGAGGAACTCCGATGGCATTTCGCCAATTTCCAGATATCTGCAAACCGAATGGGCGAGGTCAAGTATCTGCTCTCGGCCATTCTCAAGATCGAAATAGAGAACGCGGACCTGTTTAACCTTATGACCGAGAAATGATCGTCCAGTAGCAACGGATAGTCCGAGCTGATAGGCCCACGGTGTCTTGCCCAAGCCTGAATCACCGACCGCCACGTGGACGTCACCGCCGGGCAGCAATCCGTCTACGACATAATCGCCCGGTTTTTCTTGGTGGAGCCTTTCCAACTCGGCCAGCGTGACGAAAGTATTTGAGTCCCGTGATGCCCGTGTAGCCTCAGGTAGCTGCGGGCGTTCGGTATGCGATCCGGCCAGGGTAATCTCGTCGTCGCCCCAGCCAAAAATTGTACGAACAGCGTCCCAGACAGGGTGCGCTGCTGTTGCAGAAACCTTGAGAAATGCGCCTCCGATAGAGCCACTGTGAAATGATGCTCGCCTAGGTGCACCTTCGATAAGCGGCCTTCCAACTGTTGCCTCTGAATGCTGCTCGCCCATTTCTTCTCCTTCGCTGACTTGAGTGATTCTTACGCGCTAATTCATCTTCGCTTGACGAACGGTAATGGTCCGTAAGAGAATTGAGACATGCCTAACAGCATTAGCCAGGTACAACGCCCAAAAACACTTGAGAGAAATCTTGATTCTCTGGAATTGCTCCGAAAGTACGGGCTGGGATTGTCAGGGACAGAGGAACTACACGAGCGTTGCTATCCCTACGAGCATCAAGGCCACTATTTGACGGAACACTTGAACGCGCTTTCGCGGCCCCCGGCCAAGCAGAAGTCCCTCTTGGAATCTGTGCGTTCTCTACAAGAGCTTGCACGGGCGCAGAAAAATAGAGATGTTGCTGCGGTTGACCGCCTGCGAACGATCAAGAAAGGAATGAATTTCGCCTACGGGTATCTGGCCGACGCAGCACTCAGCGGACTGCGTAAGCATTCAAAGAATAGGTGGGCGCTTGGCCTTCACAAAGATGGCTTGATAGTGGAACCCACAACATTAGAAGCGAGAGCTGCAATTGGTGCCTTACTGCTCGCAGAAAACGGACTGATCGACCGTATTAAGCAATGCCTTCATTGTCAAACGTGGTTCTACGCGCGATTCAAGCATCAGCAATTCTGCCGGGACCCTATTAAGAAGTGCCAGTGGAATCACTATCACACGCCAGAATGGAGACGACAGCACCGAGAGCAGAATAAGAAGCACCAGCGAGCCTATCGAGAGCGAATGTTCCCAAAAAGGAGGCACGCTTGATCGGGACAAAATCATGCCCGGAGCTTCGCTGTCGAGCGACACTAAAACGGACCCATAGGGGTGGAAGAGTTTCGGGAAAACTCGACGTGAATTTACGGCTACCAGGAGGGAAACGTGGGCATCTGCCGTGCTTCTAGCTACTTATCTCGGATTTCCGCAAAATTCGTGGAATCAATCACATCGCACGCGGTATCAATGCTCCCAAAATTCGACCGAGTTCCTTCAAAATCAATGAGATAAGCCTCGGCGTGAGTTTATTGAGCTAGGTTGATTCCACCCACATTGGGTCCTCGTATCCTGTAGAAACCTCGCATCCTGCGTTGAAGCGTTGTGCTTCACTTCTCAAGCATCTCGTATCAATAGCTCAGCTTCGTTGTGGCGAATTATTTTCTGAAATTCGACCAGCTACCTCGAAATAGCAGCCTGGTTGCCACCCGGATTTCTGGTAAAGCAGAAGATGAAAACGTGTCCAACATGCGGAGCCTCATCGACGGTGCTTATCGTCAATATGTCGAACGGCCAACGCTTCTGTCATAAATGTTCTGGACGGGCATGCTCGAGTTTCATGGCGCACTATGTCCTCACCGTTGAAGACGTAGCGTGGCTTCGGGCATGTGGCATTGACCCGGAAGTGTCGAGCATCGAGGACTGCATCAAACCACGCACGGCAAGAGACGAGTAGTTTGGCAGGTTACACTCAGTCCGGGAAAAGCTAATCTTCTAACGGAAAAGGGTGTTGTGGAACGCAAGATATTCCCGTGACGGCAAGCTGCTAGTTTCACGCGGCAGTCGAATAGGCTTACCGTGCAATTGGTAGTAGTCTCGCCCGTTCTCGAACTCCTCGCGGATTCGACCGCTAACGACAACCTTCAACTCGGCGGCATCCACAGTCATATAACCCTGGTCGAACAACGTGTGGAGATCGCTGCGCAATAGCAGACCATTTTCCGGCTGATGTGGACCACCTGAACCGTAGGGCTTGATGTGAGCAGCTTCGAGTACTGGCAATGTACGCTCTCCGGTAATCGTGCATCGGCGGTCGTACACTTCCGTTACGATCACCCTGAATGCGCCTTGGCCAAGCCGAGGCCGCACGAGCATTGGCTGTCCATAGCGACTTTCAACCGCCGCGACAGTCGCGGGACCCGGATTGAAATTCGCAGTGGCATCCATGCTCAGCCGCTCTGTAACCGCTCGCCAGAGTGCCTCGCCCGTGGACGCGTCTTGGCTGCTGTAGCCTTTTCCTTGGACGATGTTGAGGCTGAAATCGGACGGAATCGGAATCCAATTTGTCTCGCTGAAGAAGAATGGCTCTGCAAGCAGAATGCAGCCGACCGATGGGTTGTCCACTGGCCCAATAGGTGATCGTCTGTATGTCGCGATTCTGTCGCGCATTTCCGACAGAGATCGAACGCCGTTGCCCTCTCCGAAGGACTCCCAAGCTAGGGAGATTGGCAACTGGACGAACCGCGTGAAGAACCCTCCACCCACGATGAAATTACGCGGCGCGTGAAGTTTGAACAGGAGCATTTCGCCCATGCCGAGAGCTTTGAAAGATGCTGTTGGCGATGGACGCCAAAAATTGACTTCCTCCACGCCAGGCTTAGACGCATGCAATGAGAACCAGTCGTAGTCGGTAACTGCGACAAAGAAATTCATCGGGCTATCTGGAGCAAAACGCTGTTGCGGTGATAGTCGAGAAATTGCCGCTGACCTTCGGTGAACTTCCCAACGTTGACCGAGCGGCTTGTTTCGACTCCCATCCTCTGCAACGACGGCCTATGGGCAACCGGCGAGATGATGAGATCGCCTGAATCATCGAAGCCAATAAAGCCCCGGTCGAAAAGATGGTCGATGCTAGGAGTCAGGAGCAAACCGTTCTCGCCGTTTAATCGTTCTTCGTTGTTAGAGTCTCGCCACGGTTTGCAATGGCTGGCCACGAGATGGCTCAGATTGTCCACGCCCGTAATGCGACAAGAGGTTTCGATCTGCATTACGCGCTGCTTGAAAAGACCCTGACCGACTCGTGCGCGAACGATGGCCTCACGGTCTGTCTCGGTCACGGAAACATCGCTCTCGACTTGTTCTTCGAGCCTTCGTTCCCACACATCCAGATCGTCGCCCGTCACGATCTTGCCATCTTCGACAGCGGCATCTACTACTCCACCTGCACGCAATGGTCGGACCTCGTTTCCTATCAGGCCGCTGAGCACCTCAGCGAAGTTCGGCAAAATCTCCGTTAGATAAATCGACTGGATACCGTTGCCATTAGCTTGAAGAGGTGAGTAGCGCTGGGGCAGGACCGACCTCAAAACATCCATGTGGTCCTTTGGGCGAATCTTGTTTAGCAGCGGAACGAACGATACGTTCACCCGCCATCCGATGTTCTCCCAATTTGGTCCTGTCGAGCCAAACTCGGTTGGCTTGGGGCATTCCCAACAGTAGGACTTGGCTATCCCGATAGCGGTAATTCGAGTGTCTACGAAAGAAAAAATCAGATCGCCAGGTGCGACCTCACGCATCGACTCGTAGAAAGGATTGCGTCCGCCGTTTGCGTTACGCTTCGGTGACCACAGATAGCCGCCTGCGATCTCTTGACGGAATGTTTGATTTTGGTTGACCCACCAATATCGCATCCCGGCTCCACTTCCAGCATGGAAGACTACATCAACCGCGGTACGACGAGAGACAGTAACCCGGAGTTCCGTCAGTCCGGAAAAAGCGAATTGTCCTGTCTCATTTTCGGCGGCTGTGAACGATGAGGTCCCGAGAATGGATAGGCAGGATGGTTCACGCGGGAGAGTATAGCGAAGGCTCCGAAATTCTCCCCCACCCCACCCGAACCGACTTTTAGTTTGGCACCGGGTAGTGGATCGACGCCTTTACTTACAAACGCCGCATTTCCCGCCCTCTTTCGCGCAATGCCTACAGTACTTACAGTTCTTGCATGCGTGGCAGGGATCGGCACCAGTGCAGGTAGCCGAGAAGACATCGACTTGATTGATGAGGAAAACACACAACATGATTTGAGCCAAGACGGAAAGTAGCTTGTTACACATTAAATCACTCCTCCTGCGTTTCTATTCTTTGTCCAGCGTTGCATTGACGTTCGCGGTCCCACCAGCGCCTACTGCCAAAGTTCGCTCCCACACCTTGAACCCAGACTTTTCCAGCTTAATTTTGTGGTCACCGGGCGCGAGTTTGAGAGTCGAAGGCGTGCTACCCATGTATTTGTCGTCCACCGTTATCTCGGCTCCATCGGGAATGGATTTCACATCAACTGACGAGAGTGACGAATCTGCGCTCGGGACCGGAGCAGCGGGCCCCTGTGCCGCAGTCGCATCGATGGTGGGCTTGTCCGCCTGAACCTTTTTAAACCTTGCCGGGTCCAGTGGAATATCTCCGTTGATGTACGCGGTAACCTCGGTTCCCTTTGGAATCGTGATGTCTTTGCCGTGCATGAATAAAAAGAGTGGGGCGGCAGGAAAAAAGACAATCGCAGTTCCGATCATAGCGCCCGTCATTGCGCCAGTGTGACCGCCACCCTTTACCTCCTTGACCGCTCGCAATGGTGCCTTCTCTCCGTCTATCAGACGCACGTCATCGATGTTTACATTGAGTTTGCCACCGCGAGCCATTCGACGCTTGTGCTGCGCCTCGGTTATTGTTGCCAACGCTAGACCGCCACGCGGGACGACAATAACATCCTTCACCTTGATATCTTCAAGAACCTCGAAGTCCACACGGTCTCCAGTGGTGGCATCAGCCGAAGAGAGATTGCGAGTAAGACGAAGTTTAATCGGTGTGCCGTCTTCCAAGCCGAAAGCCAGTGGTTGCTTCAGAGATGTCGTTTCAGTTTTTTGTGGTGGCTGCTTATCTTTATTTTCTTGTGGTGCCTGGGGGAACTTCTCGAAACCTGAAAAAATCAGTGAGGTCGAAAGAACAAAAGAGCACGCAAGTCTCATGGCTGGGCCTCCGTATGACTTGTCGCGAGATATTGCGAACTACAATCTGCTCGTCACTATAGTATGTCAAATGTATAGTTCAGCAACGCTTGCAGACCGAGACTGCTTCGAGCAAATTTCCCCAAACGAAACTGAAACGCATGCGCCGTTTCAAATCGGTCTGACAAGCTGCTCGCTGCCGCATCAGCTTTCCCAACCTTGTTTTCCTCAGAATCCTTTTTTCTCCAATGGTTTAGCAGGTTTCTAAAAAGCCGGAACGAAATGCGCCGAAATGCTGATTGTCTGGAGAAGCCCATGCAAGACATTTAGCTCAGCCGTTTGCGAATTGTGGTGGCCTGTGGTGACTGTGCGCGAAATCATATCGATGTTGATCGCGTGTTCCTGCCTGTCACCCACCGCAGTAGCGCAAAAGGTGTTCCCGAGTCCCTCGACAATCCAACTTTCCCCCAAGGTGGAACACACTCAGGATTTTAGCGAGATCGTTGTTCCGATTACCTCAGTGAAGATTACTCCCTCGTTAAAGCTTGGCATGTTGGGGAAGCTTCGCCCTAACCTCGACATGGATGCTAAATTCGCTACGGGCTTTTGTCTGGACGCCGCGTGTGCGTATATCGTAACTAACTATCACGTAGCTATAACTATGCGGCCTGACAAAATCCAAAAGGAGAAAATTGTCCAACGATATTTTGCTACGGGTCCGGATGATGAGGGCGCTACCGCGAACTACATTCCGAACCTGGACGTGTTCCCATATGCGACGAAACGGGACCTTGCCATCTTCGAATTACAGCACCCGCTTCCCCATCATCATGGCCTTACTTTCAGTCTAGATGAGCTGGAAGTTGGCCAGGAAGTAGACATCTACGGCTACCCCACAGGAGTTATCAATCCTTTCCGCAAACTCACTCGATTTCCGGCCAAATTCAAAGCGCCGACGACTTCAGGACTTCTCGCCTTTGACTACCAGTTATCTGCCGATCAACCAATTCGCATAGCGGGGGCAAGTGGCGGCATCGTCGTTGATAGGAAAACCGAAGAGATTGTCGCTATTCTGAGCGGAACCAATGAAACCACTGCTGTCGCTGTGCCGATTCAAACCCTGGTTAAATTCGTGACCAAAGTACAGCCCTTCCTCGCCCAGAGAATCTTCCCCGCCACAAAACAAATCCCACCAGTCTCGGCAGACATCTATCCAAAGTTCGTACCACCCGGTTCTGATGGGCTACAGCACCGACCTGAGGAGCCCTATGAAGTCGGCGTGCTGCGACAACGGGGGCAATTTCTGGCGGATAGTATTCGCAATTTTATAGCTGTGCAGAGTTATGCCTGGGGTACCGGAGATAAAGAGCCCGATGTTGAGGCAGCGTATGAAGTCCGCGTTATCGACGGCGTTCAACAGTTCCGCAGTTTTCCGGACGGCAAGAAGGACCTAGACGAGATACCCTGGCCTCATAGGAGAGCTTGGGTGAATCCGGCAGATGAATGGTCAAAGTTGCCCAAGATGGTTGGAACGGACTCACGGTTAAAAGTTCATCAAGCCCCGGACGTTGTCATGAACGAGCGACGCGTGAAGGTCTTTCAGTATTACGCGAGTGTTGAGGATAACTTGTGCCCTTTTGCGCCAGTCGAAGATTTCGTCTTCTTCGCAATCAGCAAGACTATAGCCGTCGCCTGTTACGGGGAAGTTTGGACGGACGAGGATATGAATATACTTCGAATGTCGGAGCGATTGGACCTTTCTGAGAAATTGAAGGCTTTTCGGGGATGGGAAGACCTTCACGTAATCGTTACCTACGGTTGGCTGAAGCGAGCGGATGAGACCCCTTGGCTCGTTCCTTTGACCATTTACACGGAGGTTCGCGACAAGAAGCACATCCATTGGTGTCGCGGCAATTTCACGGACTATCGTGTGTTCAGCGTACGGGCGAGGCTCATCGCAAATTAAATCACGCTTAACCGAAGAGACTGCATAGAGGATCGCCTAATCCAGAAACTTAGTTTTTGATTCGCAGTCAGTGCAATTCAGATGACATTCCAGCACGCTCGGCTTTGCTGGCTTCGGCTTGTTTGTACGCTCGAAGCTTTCGGTACAGCGTTGTCCTTCCAATCCCGAGCATGCGAGCGGCATCAAGCTTATTCCCGTTCGGCTCTCGGTAGCGTCAGGCTGAGGGCCTTGCAATTCCTCCGAAGCCCATTCCGCGACTTGAGGATTACCGTTTTGTAGCTGTCACCTCAACCGCCTAAGTTCGTTCACTAGCGCAACGATGTTCGCATTAAGCGAGACAATATTCTCGACAAGCGCCACTCTTTCATAGGATTTCATCTGCTTCTTCCTTTCGAGGCCACCTATTCATCGTTTTTCCCGTTTTCCACAGGCGACGCCTCATTGATTGCCATAATAGAAGTTTCCTTATATAGCATCTTGACAGACATAGTCAAGGTGCCTTATATACCTGCTAAGTAAATACCCCACGAAGGTCGGTTGCTAGGAGGATATTCATGACGCCCAGCTATTCGCCTCTATTTGTAGTGCCACCGAAGCGATCATCACTCCTCAAGCTCGCTCTGTTCTGTGTGTTTATCACGGTGGTGATCGTGGTTCTCTTCGGTTGAAGTCCCAGGGGTCAGGCCAGGAGTCTAGCTTTGAAAACACTGACGCTTCGAGACGATTCATTAGCTGGGCAAATTAAAGAAGCCTTGAATGAAATTCACGCGTTCTGCGGCGATGCTTGCGTTGCGCGGCGGGCTGCTCGCAAGGGTTCAGCCGAGTGGCACAAGCGAACAGGCGAAATCTTGGCGTATGGGCGAATGACATCTTTGTTGGCTATGGTCGAAGAGGTCGCGAGCAAAGTGCTAGAGCAGAGAGAAACCAAGGAGATGGAGAACGAAGACTTATACCGTGATTTGGTCGAGCACTCCCAAGACCTGATCTGCACGCACGACTTGCAGGGTATTCTTTTGTCCATCAATCAGGCCCCACTTAAAATTCTCGGATATTCTCGCGACGAACTCTTGAATAAACCGCTGCGGGATTTTGTCGTACCGGAGGCAAGGGCCAGGTGCGATGAATACCTCGCGCAAATCAGGCGAGATGGTTTCGCCAAGGGTCTTCTCCCCGTTTTGACAAAGGACGGGCAGACAAGACTGTGGGAATACAACAATACCGTTCGCACGGATGGAGTTGAGGCACCAATTGTCCGTGGAATGGCTCATGACGTTACGGAGCAGAGGAAGGTTGAAAGGGCCCTGCGCGAGAGCAAAGAGAGATTTCAGCTCATGGCCGAGAACATCGAAGAGATTTTCTGGATCATCGAGCCGAAGACTTTGAAGCTCATCTATGCAAGCCCGGCCTACGAACAAATCTGGGAACGGCCACAGGAGGAAATCGAGCGAGACCCGACAGCCTACCTAAAATCGATTCACCCCGAGGACGCCCCTCGGATTCTTGAAAAGCTCGCACGCCTTGAAACCGTGGATCATCTTGAGGATGAGTATCGCATCGTGTGCCCCGGCGGTCGAATCAAATGGGTCTCTTCACGGGCATTCACGGTGTGGGATTCCAACTGGAGATTAGCAACATTTGTTGGTACGACGCAGGACGCAACGGAGCGCAGGGATAGTGAACAAGCTCTAAGACAAGCCCAAAAAATGGAGGCAGTCGGCTTGCTGGCAAGTGGCGTTGCGCATGACTTCAACAACATCTTGGCGGGGATACTTGGGTACGGTGAACTACTGCTGAAGTCACTTGATGTGAATGATCCTACTAGGAGCAGCCGACTGCAAAGCATTGTAAGCGCAGCCCTGCAAGGAAGGAACTTAACAGGCAAGCTACTGGCCTTCAGTCACGACGAAGTTTTCATGACTTATCCTGTGGACGTTGACGCAGAAATTGCCCAAATGGAAGATATGCTCGGGCGTTTAATCGATGAGAACATCGTCCTCACCTTCCAGTACGGCTGCAAGGAAAGAGTTCTTTTAGGTTCTGGTCTTCTTTATCAGCTCATTCTCAACCTCGCAATAAATGCGAAGGACGCGATGCCAAAGGGTGGCAGATTGCGCATTTCCACTGCCGTGACAGAAATTTCCTCCCACCGGGGTGAACCTGCCGGAATCCGTGAAGGCAGGTATTTGCAGCTAGAGGTCTCCGATACGGGCTGCGGCATGAATAGTGCGGTTCAAGGAAGACTTTTCGAACCGTTTTTCACGACGAAACCCACGGGAAGAGGAACCGGGCTAGGGCTGTTCACGGTCTTCTCCATTGTTCGCCAATGCTCAGGCCATATCACTGTTCGCAGCAAGCCAGGGGAAGGCACCACCTTCGACATCTATTTTCCAATCGTGCAGTCTGACGTTCCGACGGAGCAGGAAGCACCCCAAAATGCTCCTCGGAGAAGCAGAAGAAATTTGGTCATGATCGTTGAAGACAACGTTCGGGTGAGGAACGCTCTGCACGATCAGTTGAAAGACCTCGGCTATTCGGTTCTTAGCGAAGAGACAGCAGCACAAGCAGTGGTTGATATTAGGCGAATTGGCAAGGAGCTTGACCTAGTGGTGACTGATGTGGTTATGCCCGAATTGAGCGGCCCCGATCTGGTCCAGAAACTGAGACAAGTACAGCCGAATCTTAGAGTTCTTTATATCACTGGCTATGCGAATCAATCCGTCTTGTCAAAGGATGCTCTGGGCGCGGGGACCGATCTGCTGCACAAACCGTTTACTCAGCGAGAGCTTGGTTTGAAGATTCAGAGTCTTCTGGGTTTTCATTCCGAGGCGAGGTCGATCTAAAGCTATAGGCGATTGGAGGTGAGGATGATCATCGGTGATCGTTTGCGAGCTATAAGGGAACACCGGAAACTTTCGCAGGGAGAAATCCAAAACCGCACGGGACTGCTCCGCTCTTACATTTCCCGAGTAGAAAACTGCCATACAGTACCCGCGCTGGAGACTCTGGAGAAGTTGGCCCGAGCGTTGGAGATACCCCTTTATGCGGTCTTCTATGACGGTGAGATTCCGCGTCCTGAACTCGCTCCTCCAGGACGTAATGGAAATACAGATGGGGGATGGGGTGCCTCTGGCAAGCATGCCCGATTCCTGCACAAGCTAAGGACATCCCTGTCAAAGATGAGCGTGAACAAAAGAGAAGTACTGTTCCTATTTGCACAGAAACTCGTGGCGGGAAAGCACTCCAACGGACACAACGCCGCCAATTAAGTCTGCCTGCGATTCGGCGTCATTCAGTCGAACAAAGAAGACTCCTGTCGCAATCGCTGCGGTTTTCCAATCTCCGGCAGTCCCTTCGCTTGCCACAGGTTGCGAAATTGTTCGATTGTCGCGGGAGCGTGGCCTGCGTAGTGATTGTTAGCATAGGCGTAGACCAGCACGCCGCGTTTCCTGACCTGATAGCAGAAATCGACCCAACTGCTGAGTTCCGTGCTGCGGTCAACAACGGTCTTGTCCCAGGTCGTTGTCTGCTCTTCGATACTTTTGCGGTCACCGAGCCATCGGATGTACGTCCAGTCGGCAGTGATCAGGTCAAATTTCAGTTCTGCCGGGCTTGGCATGAATGACCGATCTTGTAGCACGAGGGCAATCTTGTGACCTCGCAGGAAGCTCGCAAATTCAGCGTCGAGCCAGCCCCGATTGCGCAACTCAATCGCAAACTTCTGAGAGTTGGGCAGCTTCGTGAGGAACGGCACGAGTCTGTCCAGAAACTCGTGTCGGTCACGAAAGATGCTCCGATTGAAAAAAGGAAACTGAAAAACTATCGGACCAAGTTTTGGGCCGAGGATACTCATCGTATCGAGAAACTCCTTCAAGTCCACATCACAGTCAGCTAGAACTTTTTCGTGCGTGATGACTTGCGGAACTTTGACAGAGAATATGAATCCTTCGGGTGTTCGTGCGCCCCAATTGTTTACGGTGCGAGCCGGATGCTGGCATAAGGTTAGTACTGACACGGATAGTTCACAAAATACTGCCAACGACACCTCCTTGTAGCGGTCTGCCACAAAGCACTAAGACTAAAGTCTTATCACTGGTGTGACTGCGACACGCTCATTTCCTGGAACTCGATCTGGGGGCCTAACGAGGTGACGTGGGCGGAATTCTCTGCCCAGGCTATTTCTAAGTCAAGTAGTTTGTTTGATACGAACCGAGGCGCGGGCGAGGCGTATAGCGATTTTTCTAGCTTGGGAGTTGCCAAATCTTTCTGTGCTTGCCATCGCACCCTGCGGTGAGGGGAGCCCGATGCTTGACTCCATAACCGACTCCATTACTGACTCCAAAACCCTGTTAAATGACCCCAAATGACCCCGAAATAGGCCAGAAGACTGCCTTTGAAATCCTGCTAACTCCTTGTTTTTCAGTAAACGGCTTACACCAGGGCGGATTATGAGTCCGCTGTTCCATCCGTTGCTCTACAGGCTTCATAACGAGGACCCATTTTCGGGTGGAACGACTTTCCCCCGATTGCGCATCCATTCCCCCACATTGCAACTGGGAATTTCTTAACGAATGCTTCGGCGGCTCCGAGCCAGCCTAAATTTCCGATTTTCAAAAATCTCGGTGGGTATCTCCCACATACAACAACTCGATTAGCAATCCACGAAGCCGAAATTATTAGGGAATTTTTCTAGTAATGGGCGCAGTTGCACGCGCCACTCTGCTAATTGAGAGGCGTCTTCTATGGAAACTACAGCAAACGCATCGACGGTTCATATATCGCAATCGCGGTTAGAGTCACTAAAGCGGGCTGTTCACGGCCAATCTTTCACCAATTTTCCCGCGATTTTCCAGGGATTCGCAGCCAAGGGAATACCGGAGTCAGAGATCAAGCCGAGAGAGAACGTGTTCACCTTCCAAGCGTGGAAAGCGTTAGGCCGGGTTGTGCGGAGAGGCGAGCACGGCGTCAAGGTAACGACTTTCATCGAATGCACTAAAGAAAACAAAGAGACACGCGAGAAGGAATCGTTTCGCCGTCCCTGGACGACTACGGTTTTCCATGTCAGCCAGACGGACCCGCTCAAAGGGGGTGCTCGGTGAGCACCCTAACATTCGCCTTTCCGCAATCTCTCACTGAAAAGTACCGGCCAATGCGCATCGCGGATTTCGTCGGACTGGAACGTCCCAGAAAAGTTTTGACCGCGTTTCTCAAACGGCCTACGTCCGGCGCTTGGCTATTTGTCGGGCCGTCTGGCGTAGGCAAATCAACTATGGCGTTAGCTCTGGCGAACGAGTTAAAGGGTGAGCTACACAAGATTCCGTCCCAAAAGTGTACGGCGTCAGCTATCGAGGACGTAGTGCGGCATTGCTGGTACGCGCCGATGACTCCGGGCGGATTCCATGTTGTGCTCGCAGATGAGGCCGATGCTATGTCCAATGCGGCGCAGCTACAGCTGCTCAGCAAGCTAGATAGCGTGGACCCCGCGCCGAACACAATCTGGATTTTCACTGCGAATGACACCGAGCGGCTAGAGCGTAGATTCCTCTCACGTTGCAAGATGCTGGATTTTTCCAGTTACGGCATGTCGGGCGAGATCGTGGCCTATCTCGACAGAGTGTGGCACGCGGAAGGCGGCAACGAGGATGCGCCCGATTTCGAGCGTCTGGCGAAAGACTCCCGCAACAATGTGCGAGATTGCCTCATGCGATTGGATGTTGAGCTTCTGGCACTTTGAGGCAAAATGCCATGAAAATCCGAGTAGCTATCTACGCGAGGGTTTCCACACTCAATCACGGCCAAGACGTGAACATGCAGACACGAGAGCTACGCCAGTTCGCGGTAGCACGCGGCTGGCAAATCGCAGGGGAGTACATTGATGCGGGGGTGAGCGGCGCGAAAGACTCACGGCCAGAATTGAATCGGCTAATTGCCGATGCCCATAAGCGGCGATTCGATGTGGTTTGCGTCTGGCGGTTCGACAGATTCGCCCGATCTGTCTCTCACTTGCTGCGCGCCCTTGAGACGTTCAAGGCGTTGGGAATCGACTTCGTTTCCTACTCGGAACAGATGGACACAAGCACGCCAGCAGGCAAGATGGTTTTCACTGTATTAGGAGCTGTGGCAGAGCTAGAGCGAAGTCTGATTGCAGAGCGCGTTCGGGCGGGGCTTCGCAACGCACGCGCCAAAGGGAAGAGGCTTGGAAGGCCACGAGTCAGTGTCGATGCTGCGAGGATTGCCACTCTGCGAGCTTCCGGGCTTTCGTGGCCGAAGATCGCCGACGAGCTTGGCGTGAGTGTGGGAACGGTGTACGAAACAGCGCATAGGCTTTCAAAAATCCCCGCAAAAGATGCCGCTGCAAGCGACTGATTCTAAAGTGTGCCTGTTGAAGTCTCATGGCTTTCGAGAATCACCAGTTTGTTGAAAGAGTTCTGCCAGTGTCGGCTACCAGTCTCGCCCAGTGCTCGACAAATCCACGAAATGGCTCATTCTCACGACAGTTTCCGCCATCCCGATTCCCACTCAATACCCTGGTCTTCAAGGAGCCCACGAAGGTAATTGTTTTCTGCGACCTTGCTCCTCAAAAGTTCTTGCACGTTGAGTAGGTCCATTTCTTTGCTCTCAACGATTTTGACGGACGCCGTGAGCATTGCTTGCGAGCCCTCCATATCTTTCCGAGCTTTCAGCATCTTCTTGAAGCAGTCTAAAGCAAAAAAGAACTCGAAGACCGTGCCTGCAATCAGAATCCAAAGAAGTGTGGTCATTCGATGACTCCCGGCGGTCTTTACCCTTGAAGGGGAGCAGACGACGATGCTCTACCTACAGGGAATACGAGTACAGGACCCACGGCCAAAGCACTTTCCATAATATCGAGTATGAAAGCAGAGGTGTAGAAAGCCCCGCTAATCTGCTCGTGGTGTTTCTGCTCAGGTAACAGTAAAAGTCGCGGCGTGGTAGATCACGCCAAATTCTTTAAAGCGCTTGGGCGTCGAGTGAAAGAACTGCGGAACCAACGCGGTCATAGCCAAGAAGATATGATTTCCTTCGGATTTTCCGCTCGCCACTGGCAGCAGATCGAAGCAGGTCGTCCAATTACGATGACGACTCTCCTGCGGATTTGCGATGTGTTCAAAGTCCGAATTTCATCGGTTGTTCGCGGCCTCGACACGCGTATCTACCACGACTGATTTCAAACATTGCGTTGCGGGCAAAAGCGAAGTAACTGGAGACCAAACTACTATCGTTCATTCCTGCTGATACGATATGGGCGTGAGCCATTCACACGACGAGTCCAAAGTGAATGAAGCGGAGTTACTCGTATATCGGGTCTGCCGTCACTCCTTTCTTTCTCTTTGGTCATTTATGAATCCAAGAAAGAGACCGCATGGCCAAGAACTGTGTGATGTTCTTGTCGTGTGCGAGCCGGATGTGATTATTTTCAGCGTGAAGCAGATTGGGCTGAAGAACAGTGGTAATCCTTCCGTCGATGCTCAAAGGTGGCGAAGAAAAGCTGTCCATGAATCCTGTAAGCAGATTTATGGTGCTGAACGTGTGCTTCGACAGAGCTCTAATGTCATTCGCAATGACAATTCTCTTGGCGTGCTGCTGCCGAATGCCTCGCAGGCAAAAATCCACAGAGTCGCCGTAGCTTTAGGCGGGAACCGGCAGATTAGCCTGCCTTTCGGAGACTTCGGGAAGGGCTTTGTTCACGTAATGGATGAAGTGTCTTTTTTCACCCTCCTGAAAGAACTGGATACGATAACGGACTTCGTCGCGTATCTTGCGGCGAAAGAATTGTTCTGCCAGTCTCAGACAAGAGCGCGGTTCGACGGGCCGGAAGAGAACCTCCTTGCAGCATATCTGCACCAAGGCAGGAAGTTCCCAAGTACGTACAATGTTGTCGTATTCGGGGACGGACTATGGAAGGAGTTCACCGAGAAGGGAGAATACAAACGCAAACAGATCGCAAATGAAGACAGCTATGTTTGGGACCAGTTAGTAGAACGATTTGCGCTAGATTTTCTCGACGGCCAATTGGAGTTTGCCCCGAGTTCGTCGGAAACAGAACGTGCCTTTCGTCAAATGGCGAGGGAAGATAGATTTGCACGTCGGATTCTGGGGAGAGGCTTCAAAGAGTTTCTGGATAATTCTCAAACGGTCGTCTCTCGCATGATGAAGTCCCCCTCAGGCGTCGTATACGTGTTCTTGGCGTTGCCGCATAACACCCCGCGCAAGGCCCGCATAGCCGACCTTGGGAACAGATGCTTCGTCGCGCGTGGCCTGAACAAAGAATGCACACACGTCGTTGGAATAGCGACCGAACGATACGAAAAAGGAAAAGGCTTTTCGCTTGATTTGTGCAGTGTTTTCAAACCGGCATGGTCTGATAAAGATCAGAAACACATGGAAGCCATGCAGGAGGACCTTGGATATTTTGTGCGTCCGAAAGTAACGCGGAATCCTGAGGATGAATACCCTACGAATTGAAACCTGTGATTTCCGAATTGCCGGAATGTACTGAGGACCCTTTCAGGTGGCTAAAGGAACATTTTTTCGCAGACCACGTAGCCTGCCTCTGGTTGCACAATCAGTTGCACACTCGCTGCCGAATGTGCCCAAAAGAGCCTATCTTTGTGATTCTAGGCGTGGCTAACCGACTGAAAATGCGGGGGCCTACATCAGACTAGACAATTCCTAAACTGCGTGTCGCGAGTTCGACTCTCGCCAGCCCCACCATAATCCGACTAATGCTTGGGCTTCGCGCCGGGTACGATCTTTCCGATCCTCAGGGTCTTGAAAATCACCGGCCAAAATTCCTTGGCCACATTGCCGCCGGCAATAATCGCCAACTGGATCCCAAAGCGCTCGAAAGTTTGTCCTGCGGTCCGCTCCGCATCAGGAAGATAGCTGTTGGCCAGACCCTCGGCGGCCAAAGGGCCGAGCAAGCCGGAGACATTTATCGCCTCCCCGCCGTCGTCTGTGCGAGTGACCACCACACGCTTCAGGGCGTAAACGAGTTTCTGTGAGGTGCTGCCGTGGGCAAGCACGAAATAGCGCGGGTCGTGATGCAGGACTGAAGGCAGCAGGAAAGTTCCAAACATGTCGGTGGATGCATTGAGCGCGAGCGTCGCGCCGAAGCGTTTGCCGTAACCACTCCCGCCCTGCCCATACCCAGCCCAGGAATCATTCGCCTGCGATATGCCGGCGGTAGCTGCGGAAACAATCAAACCGGCAGGCGCAATGCTTTCATCCACAGCGAGCAGAAATTTCTGCCCGCTGGTCAGCGGCCCATCTGAGTGCGCGAGATCGGGAAAGAACAGCGACCTCTTGGCTAGGATTCCCAACCCCATTTTGGGGCGTTCACCTTTTGCCTTCTGTCCTGTTTCTTGCTTCGGTGTGGGAGCGTCGGGAAGGTTGGCGACAACTCGCTGCTGGGCTGCGCGGGCGCTGCCGGCCGCCACTAAAGCTAACAGCGCAATGACCAAAAGCGAGAGTCGCGCGTGAGGCGCTCGAATAATTAGCTGCACGTGGCCCACCCTCTTTCTTTGCCAGCATAACGTTCGACCCAAATAAGGCGCAGTAAGGTGCGTTTACCTTACTCGCTTGTCGACTGAGCTTCAAATTATTTCTGTACCGTAATCCATGTACTCCGTGTCCGGAACGCTCATGCAAGTGCCTCCAATTCCCGTGGCTCTGAGAATTGCATCGGGTCTCTCCGGTAGGGGGTATTCGCCACGCGTGTGCTATTATTGCCTTCGCCGCAACGCGTTCGCGTTCACGTCCCGCCCCTTCTCGAGCCGGAGGTTGCTCATGCGCCGTACACTTCGCGTCATACTCATCGTCGTTGCCGTCCTGATCGTTCTCGTGCTGGTCGCGCCGTTCCTAATCCCTGTTAACCAGTTCCGGCCGACGATTGAAGAGAAGGCCTCCGCGGCACTGGGACGCAAAGTTGATGTCGGCAACCTTAGCCTTTCGCTCTTCACCGGTTCGCTGGCCGCGGACAATTTGTCCATTGCCGACGACCCGAAGTTCAGTAAATCTCCATTCCTTACGGCAAAGTCCATCAAGGTTGGCGTTCAGTTGCTGCCCCTGATCTTGCAGAAAGATCTCAACATTACGCGCATCGTTATCGACAGTCCTGAGGTCACGCTGCTCCGCAGTTCCGGCGGCGAATGGAACTACTCTTCCTTCGGCGCCTCGGCGGCAAAGCATCAGACCCAAACGCCCTCCCCTTCAAATGCTGGCGAGTTTTCGGTTGAGAAACTGGAGCTCCGCAACGGGCGCGTCATCATCGGCTCGACCGGCTCACCGAAACGCAGCACGTACGACAAAGTCGACCTCACCGCTTCCAACGTTTCGCTCACCACCAAGTTCCCTGTGACACTTACCGCGAATCTTCCGGGCGGCGGCGACCTCAAACTCGACGGTACTGTCGGTCCTCTGGACCAGGAGAACACCGCGCTTACCCCGGTGAATGCCAAGCTGACCGTCAACAATCTGAATCTCGCCACCACCGGCCTCCTCGATCCCTCCTTAGGGCTGGGTGGCCTGCTCGATCTGAACGCCACCATCGCCTCCCAAAATGGCGAAGCGCGTGTGAGCGGCAGCGCGAAACTCTCCAAGGCCTTGCTCGTTGCCGGTGGTTCGCCCGCCGCCATTCCTGTTGTTGTGGATTTCAATACGAAATACGATCTGCGCAAGAACCGCGGTTTCCTCGAGCCTTCCACGCTGAAAATCGGGAATGCGGTCGCGCACCTCAGCGGCACGTATGAAGTTCCTGCGGATTCCGACGCTGTCACCCTGCACGTGAAAGTGGAAGGGCAAAACATGCCCGCGAAGGACTTGGAAGCCTTTCTTCCAGCGCTGGGAATTCACATGCCCAGCGGCGCGTCGCTGCAAGCGGGCACCCTCAACACCAACCTGGAGATCAGCGGCCCCACGAATAAACTTGTGACTTCCGGAAACGTCGGTATGTTCAACGCCAAACTCGTGGGCTTCGACCTCGGCTCAAAACTTGCCGGTGTTTCTTCCCTGGTCGGCATAAAGACCGGCAAGGATCTGGACATCGAAAAAATGACCACCAACTTGCGCATGGCGCCGACGGGGTTGGAAGCGCAGAACTTTCAAGCTGTCGTCCCCTCGCTTGGCACGTTGGTGGGCAACGGAACAATCGACGCCAAGAACAATTTGGACTTCAAAATGGCTGCCACTCTGAAAAATGCTATTGGCGGGGTTGCGGGCGCTGCGGGGAGCGCCGCAACGGGCGCTGCCTCTAATGCGATTGGCGGCCTGCTCGGAAAAGTGACCGGCGGTGCGGCGGGCGGCGCGGCCGGAGGCCTCCTAGGCAATTGCAAGAATGCGAATGGCGGCGGGCCGACCATCCCGTTTCAGATCAAAGGGACCACCAAGGATCCGAAATTTGTTCCTGACGTCGGCGGCGTCGCCGCGAGCATGCTGAAGTCTCAACTCGGCTGTTTTGGCGGCGGTTCACAGACCAAGGCTTCGCCGCAGCAACAGCAGCAAAATCATAACAATCCGATCGATGCCATCGGCGGCCTGTTCAAAAAGAAAAAGCCCTGAGCGATTGCCGCGCTGCCCGGTTTTGCCAAGCCTTGTGGCCGTGACACAATGCTTGTATGCAAAAATCATTGCGCATCACCTTAATTCTTCTCACTGCGGCAAGCGTGCTTCCAAACATCGTTGCGCAGCAGCCGCCGCCTGCTAAAACGCAACCGGCCGCTCCGCCAAAATCCCAGCAAGGAGCCGCTTCCAAGGCTCCGCGAACTCCAGCAGTGAAGACCCTAGCGCCACTCACCCTGAAGACCCAGAAAGAAAAAGCCAGTTATGCGATGGGCATGAACTTTGGCACCGGGCTGCGTAAGCAGTCGATCGACCTCGACCCGGCGATCCTCGCGCGGGGCTTAAAAGACTCTTTTTCCAACGGGAAAACGCTCTTAACCGAAGACGAAGCGCGTACCGTTCTTACCCAACTGCAAAACGACTTGCGCAAAAAACAGCAGGAGCTGGCTCAGCAAGTCGGCGACGCCAATAAAAGAGAAGGAATGGCGTTTCTTGCTGCGAACAAAACGAAAGATGGCGTCGTGACGCTGCCCAGCGGATTGCAATACAAGGTTCTCCAGGAGGGTACCGGACCCAAGCCGGCGCCCACGGATACCGTCGTTTGCAATTACCGGGGCGCGCTCTTGAACAACACCGAGTTCGACAGTTCTTACAAGCGTGGTCAGCCGGCTACTTTTCCGGTCAACGGAGTGATCAAAGGCTGGACCGAAGCTCTGCAGCTCATGCCCGTGGGATCAAAGTGGCAACTCTTCGTTCCCGCTGAGTTGGCCTACGGCGAGCGTGGCGCTGGCGGTCAAATCGGTCCCGACGCCACGCTGATGTTCGAAGTCGAACTGCTTTCTATTCAAGGCAAGGAGGCGAAGTAATCCCTGGCTCCTTGACTCTTCCGCAACTTCCCACTAGCCTCGTGCGTCTGCAGGAACGTTGGCGGCTGGATCGCGTCTTCCGCGCTGTCCAAAACTAAGGAGTGGTGAATGCGTTCTTCGTTTCAGAGGTTGAGGTTTGCGTTGGGGGTCCTCGCGGCAGTGTGCGCAGTTTTGCTCGGGTCGGCCCGCGCCGCCGCGCAGGGTGGTGAGCCGCAATACTTCGCCATTCGCGGAGCCACCGTCGTTCCCGTCTCCGGACCGCGCCTGGAAAACGCCACGGTAATCATCTCGCGCGGCGTCATCAAAGCGGTCAGCAAAGACGCCGCCATTCCCGATGAAGCTTGGGTCATCGAAGGCAAGGGGCTGATCGTCTATCCCGGCTTCATCGACTCCTTTACTGACGTTGGCATTCCCCCCGCTCCCGCGCTCCCCGCCGTCGAAGCAGGTTCGCGCCCGCAACTATCTACTTCTCACGGCCCAGAAGATCGGCCCGGAGCGACGCCCTGGCGCAGCGCGGCCGACGAGGCCAGCCTGAGCGACAAGCGCGTCGAAACTTGGCGCTCCGCGGGTTTCACAACTGTGATTTCGGCTCCGAAAGGTGGGATGTTCCCCGGGCAGGCCGCCTTGCTGGACCTTGCGGGAGAGCGCAATGGCGACATGGTCGTGAAATCGCCGGTCGCCGTTCCCGTGTCCTTGCAACCCGTCGGCAACTTCGCCAGCTTCCCCGGATCGCTGATGGGCTCCCTTGCCTACGTGCGTCAGGTGTGGTTGGACACCGAATGGAGCACCAAGGCCCAGGCCATCTACGAAAAGAATCCGCGCGGCGTAGCGCGGCCGCGCTATGACCATACCGAGGAGGCCCTCGCCGATGCGCTGGAAGATCACGCGTTGGTGCTCATCCCGGCGAATAATGCCACGCAGATTCGCCGTGCCTTTGAGCTTACCGACCGCTGGCACGTGAACGGTGTGCTGTATGGCGGCCAGATGAGCTACGAATTGGCCAACGAAATCGCCGCCAAGAAATTACCCGTTCTCGTCGACTTAAAATGGCCCGAAGCTGAAAAAGACGGGGATCCCGACGACGTCCCTTCGCTCAACACCCTGCGCTTCCGCGACCGCGCGCTTTCCTCCCCCGCCGCGCTCGCCAAAGCCGGGGTAAAGTTCGCGTTTTATTCCGGCGCGATCACCGCGCCGAAAGACATCCTGAAGGCAGCTAAAAAATCCATCGACGCGGGTCTTCCCCCGGACGCCGCGATTCGCGCCTTCACCCTGACGCCCGCCGAGATTTTCGGCGTCGCGGACCGCCTTGGCTCGATCGAAAACGGCAAAATCGCCAACCTGGTTGTTACTGATGGCGACATCTTCGACGAAAAAACAAAAATCAAATTTGTGTTCGTCGACGGCCGCAAATTCACCATCCGCGAGCCGGACAAGCCCAAAGATCCCCCCAAGGGTGACCTGACCGGCAAATGGAAGCTCTCTTACACCACACCAGAAGGGCCGGAAGAATCGACGGCAGAAATCGTAATGGCCAGCGACGGCTCTCTTTCGGGCACGCTGACCAGCACGCGCGGCACCGCCAACATTATTAGCGGCTATCTCAGCGCCGATAAGTTCAGCTTCACCCTCAACATTCCCATCGAGGGTTCGCCTTCCGATGTGCTCTTCACCGGCACCTTCGACGGCACTTCCATGCAAGGATCGATCAGCGTGCAAGGATTGAACATCGACTTTACCGGTATAAAGCCTGGGATTCGCAAGCTTGCCGCGAGAGGTGCCCGATGAGAACCGCGACGCTGACCTGCACAAAAGTCCTTATTTGCTCCGCGCTTTTCGCCTTGCCCGCGTCCGTTTTGGCCCGCGCTTCTAAAACTCCAGCCGTCGCCGCCGAGGCCTCTTCCGTCATTTTGATTCAGAACGCCACGATTTTGACGGTCAGCCACGGCGCCATCGAGCATGGTTCGATTTTGATCAAAGACGGAAAGATCGCCGAGGTCGGCGCGTCCGTGAAGGCTCCGAAAGACGCGCACGTCATTGACGCCTCCGGCCTATTCGTAATGCCCGGCATTATCGACTGCCATTCGCACATCGCCGTGGACGGCAGCGTGAACGAAGGCAGCATCTCCGTCTCTTCCATCGTCAATATCGCGGACGTGCTCAATCCCGATGACGTCGATATCTACCGCGACCTCGCAGGCGGCGTCACCGTGGCCAACGTGCTGCACGGCAGCGCCAACGCCATCGGTGGCCAGACTGTGGTGATCAAGTTGCGCTGGGGCCAACCCGCCTCGAAGCTCCCTTTCGAAAGCGCGCTGCCGGGCATCAAGTTCGCGCTTGGCGAAAATCCAAAGCGCTCCAATTTCGGCCGGTCCCCGCGTTATCCCATGACGCGCATGGGTGTCGAGGAAACAATTCGCGGCGCCTTTGCCGAAGCCCGCGATTACAAAGCTGCCTGGGACCTGTACAGCAAGCGCACCGCTGCGGGCGAGAAGAACTTACTACCGCCGCGGCGCGATTTGCGGCTCGACCCTTTGGTCGAAGTGCTCGAAGGCAAGCGCTACGTACATTCGCACTGCTACCGCGAAGACGAAATCCTGATGCTGTTGCGCGTGGCCAAGGAATTTGGCTTCAAGGTGCGAACCTTCCAGCACGTCCTCGAGGGCTACAAAGTGGCCGACGAGATTGCCGCGGCTGGTGCGGGCGCATCCACCTTTTCCGATTGGTGGGCCTACAAAGTCGAAGCCTACGATGCCATTCCTTACAACGCGGCATTGATGACTCGCCGCGGCGTCGTTGTCTCCGTGAATTCCGATGACGCCGAGGAAGCTACCCACCTCAATCAGGAAGCCGCTAAGAGCATCAAGTTTGGCGGTCTTTCGCATGACGAAGCACTCAAGCTCATCACGCTGAATCCTGCCATTCAGCTCGGCATCGACAAGCGCGTCGGCTCCATCGACGCCGGCAAGGACGCCGATCTGGTCATCTACAATCGTGATCCGCTTAGCGACTACGCCGTGGTCCAGAAAACGCTGATCGACGGTCGCGTGTACTTCGACCGCCAGCGCGATGTCGCCGACCGCACCGCCAGCGAAAAAGAAAAGAAAGCGCTGCTCGAAAAGGAAAAGAAGAGTGCAGAGAAGAAGGCAGAGTCCGGCGAAGCCGCCAAGAAGCCCGGCGAAAAAAAACCCGAAGAAAAGAAGCCCGAAGAAAAGAAGCCCGAAGAAAAGCCCAAGCCACCGCAACCCAATGCCGTTTCCGGAGGTGCGCTGTGAAGCACTCTCGCACTTCCCAGCGCCGCTTCCTTTATCTCCTTTGCTTCCTAAGCCTCCTTTACCTCCCTCAGATAACGAATGCGCAGGACAAGTCACCCACCTACGCCATCACCCACGCGAAAATTTTCACCCTATCCGGCGCCACCATTGACGATGGCACGGTCGTGATTCAAAACGGCAAAATCGCAAATGTCGGAGCCGCCGTGGACGTCCCCGCAGGCGCCCAGGTGATCGACGGCAAGGGTCTGCAGGTGTATCCCGGCCTATTCGATCCCGTTACCCAGATGGGCCTGCGCGAAATCGGCGCGGTCAACGCCACGGTTGATTCTTCGGAAACCGGAGCGTTCAACCCGGATGTGGTCGCCGCCGAGGCTGTGCTGCCCTCGAGTGAACATATCCCTGTTACGCGCGCCGCGGGCATCACCGAAGTGCTCGCCGTGCCGGCGAGTGGAGGCATGGACTCCGCGGGCCCGACGGGCATTCTGGGCGGTCAGGCGTCCGCGATCCATTTGTCCGGCTGGACCATCAATGACATGCTCCTCAAGAAGAGTGTCGCGATGGTGCTCAACTGGCCGGAAATTGAAACGCAAACGTTTGATTTCTCCTCCTTCTCAAGAAAGCAAAAACCGTTTGCAGACGCCAAGCTGGAATATGAAAAGCACGTAGACGAGCTCACCGACTGGCTCGAGCGTGCCCGCCATTACGCACAAGCGCTGGGCCATGGCGGTCCCGGCGATTTTCAGCGCGACATCAAGCTGGAAGCGCTCGTGCCTGTCACCCGCGGCGAGCTGCCCGTGCTGGTTTTTGCGGACAAAGCGCGCGACATTCGCAATGCCGTGGAGTTCTGCGAAAAGCAAAAGCTGAAAATGATTCTTGGCAGCGGCGCCGAGGCTTACAAAGTAAAGGACCTGCTGCGCTCAAAAAGCATCCCCGTGATTCTTGGCCCCACACTGGCGTTGCCCCGAGAAGACGACGATCCGTACGACCGCTTGCTCACGCAGCCTGCGGAACTCGCGTCCGCCGGCGTAAGATTTGCCTTCGGCAGCTTTGACAACTCGTTCTCCCGGCGCCTCGGCCAGCAAGCCGCAAACGCCGTCGCCCATGGTCTGCCCTACGACGAAGCTCTAAAAGCCGTGACCTTATACCCCGCGCAGATCTTCGGCCTCGCGGATCAAGTCGGCACGCTCGAAAGCGGCAAAATCGCCAACGTCATCGTCACCAACGGCGATCCCCTCGAGCTCACTACCGAAGTGCGCTACCTTTTCATCAAGGGCCAGCTCACCTCGCTCGAGAACAAGCAGAAAGCCCTCTACGAAAAATATCTCAAGCGCCCCAAAGCACAATAAGCCGAGGTGTCTCCTGTCGGGCGCAGCAGGCTGCGCCACAGCACAAGGCGTTTCCGCCTGATTTTGCAAATCAGGGGAAACTTTTCCAGGGAATCTGCGTTCCTATCTTTGAACGCCATGCCTACCCACAAGTTCGCCCTAACTGCCGCATTTTGCCTGACCGTTTTTGCTGCGAGCGTACCCGCGCAGGACCCGCAGAAAATCGTCGATCAGTACATCAAAACTGCAGGGGGCTCCAAGGCTCTTTCTGAGGCTAGAACCATCACCATCGAAGGCACGTTCCATACGCCCGATGG
Organism: Candidatus Acidiferrum sp.; assembly: GCA_035602505.1. Classification (GTDB taxonomy): domain Bacteria; phylum Acidobacteriota; class Terriglobia; order Acidiferrales; family UBA7541; genus Acidiferrum. The sequence continues at coordinate 81,814 of DATNMD010000027.1, read as the reverse complement.
CAAAGCTGGAACTTATACGCTCAACACCAGGCTGCCCAACCGCTATTACTCCGAGCTGGTCGCCGGTGACACCAGCTTGATCGAAGCGTACAACGGCAAATCCGCGTGGCACCGCACCACGAACGGCGAATCCGCCACGCTGGTCGGCGCGGAGGGCAGCCAGCTCGAAGCTGCCGGGCAGTACTACAATTCGCACCTCGTCGATGCCAGGAAAAACAAGCTCGGCCTCGGTTTTGCCGCCTTCTCCAAGGTGCGGGGCCGAGATGCGCTGGAACTCGAAGTCACCACTATGACCGGCGTGAAGCGGCACGTCTTCTTCGATCCCCAGACGCACCTCATCGTGAAAGAAGCCGCCACCGTCGGCGGGATCGACGAGCAGATTTTCTACGACGACTACCGCCCCGTAAACGGCCTGAAAATCCCGTACAAAATCGAGCTGCACCGTGGAACAGAAACCTACGACATTGCGGTGACGCGCGCGGAGGTAAATGGAGCGGTCGGTGAGCGCGTCTTCGACTTCCCCAAAAAATCGCAGGTCCAACTACCTGACTTGAAGTCGCTCTTCAAGGAGATCGACGAAAACCAAAAAGCCATCGACAAACTCAAGGAGAATTACGCCGGCACCCGCAGCGAGGAAGAAACCCAGTTCGATAAGACTGGAAAAATCGCCAAGCGTGAACTGCGCGAATCCACTTTTTTCTACTTGAACGGGCACGAGGTCTCCACCCTGGTCAAAAAAGACGGCAAGCCGCTCAGCGAGGAAGAGCAAAAGAAAGAAAACGAGAGAGTGCAGAAGGAAATTCAGGAAATCGAGAAGCGCGACGCCAAGAAAGAGGTCAAGGAAGAGAAAGCCAAGGAGGAAGGCAAAGGGAAAAAAGATGACGACGAAGTCGGCATCGAGACTTTTCTTCGCGCCTGCCAATTTGTGAACCCTCGACGCGAGCGCTTCCGCGGGCAAGACGTCCTGGTCTTTGACTTCGAGCCCAATCCCGAATTCAAGCCCCACAAACTAGTGGAGAAGGTAGTGCACGAGCTTGCCGGCGTTGTCTGGATCGATGAGAAAGCCCGCGACGTTGCGCGCCTGGAAGCCTATTTTGTGGGAGATTTCCGCTTCGGCGGCGGCTTGATCGCCAACCTGCAGAAAGGCACGAGCTTCGTGTTCGAACAAGCCTATATCAACAACGAAGTCTGGCTGCCCACCTATGAAGAAGCTCACGTCGGCGTGCGCGTCCTTCTAGTGAAAGCCTTCAAAGTGAATGAAGTGACGCGCTATTCCGACTACAAAAAGTTCAACGTCGAGAGCATTGCTTCCATCGCCAAGCCCAAAGGCTCGGCCAATCCGCCTGCAGCCGCCGAAAGCACCCATCCTAAGCCCCGCTAGCAAGCTGGCGAAGCATCAACCTCAGCTCTTAATTGCAACAACGCTCCGGTCCAGCACCTCGCGCACCTTCTCGCTAAGCGCGCTAGGCGTGAACGGCTTCTGCAGAAACGCCACGCCGTCTTCCAGCAACCCGCTCTGCGTCCCTGTCTGTGTGGTGATGCCGAACGTGTAGCCCGACATGTACAACACGCGCATCTTTGGATGCCGCGCCGTCAACCGTTTCGCCAGCTCGCGCCCGGTGATTCCCGGCATGATCAAATCGGTCAGCAACAAATGAATCTCCGCGCCGTGCCTCACGCACACGTTCTCCGCCTCTTCGGAGTTGGATGTCACCAGCACCGTATATCCTTTTTCGGACAGCGCCATCCGCGCAAGTTCGCGCACCTGCGGCTGATCTTCCACCAGCAAAATCGTCTCTGATCCCTTTTGATCTCCGCTCGCCCTCTTGATTGCGGGCAGCTCCTCCGGCGCCTGTTCTACGCGCGGCAAATACACCTTGAACGACGACCCGCGCCCCGGCTCGCTGTAAACCCAAATGTATCCGCCGCTTTGCTTCACAATGCCGTATACGGTCGAGAGCCCCAGGCCCGTTCCGCGCCCGCTTTCCTTCGTCGTATAAAACGGCTCGAAAATATGTGCCACCGTGTCCGGACTCATCCCCGTCCCGGTGTCGGAAACCGCCAGCATCACGTAACGCCCCGGCTTTACCGTGGCATGGTCGCTCGCGTATGCTGCATCCAGGTCCACGTTCGCCGTTTCCACCGTGAGTTGGCCGCCGTTCGGCATGGCATCCCGAGCGTTCACCACCAAATTCATAATCACTTGCTCCATCTGCGCAGGGTCTGCTTTGATCGTCCCAATATTCTTGCCCGGAACGGTGGACATCTGAACGTCCTCATCCATCAATCGCCGTAACAGCTTGTCCAACCCCAACACAATGCTATTCAAGTCGATCAACTTCGGCTGCAGCACCTGCCGCCTGCTGAACGCGAGCAGTTGCCGCACCAGCGTGCTTGCGCGCTCGGACGCATCCTCGATTCGCTCGACATCCGCCTGCAGCTCCGGCGAAACCCTCGGCCGCTTCAGCGCCAACTCCGTATACCCCTTGATGATGGTCAACAGGTTGTTGAAGTCGTGCGCGATTCCGCCCGCCAGCCTGCCAATTGCCTCCATGCGCCGCGCCTGCTGTAGTTGCGTCTCCAATTGCTTGCGTTCCGTGATGTCCACAATAATTCCTTCCATCAACGGATGCGCATCGCTCCCTTCCACCACCACCGCGGTGTCGCTCACCCAAATTACTCGCCCATCCTTGCGGACGACACGATACTCCGCCTGAAAACGCTCCCCGCGCTGGCTCGCCTCTTCCGCGGCTTCCACGATTTTGTGGTCTTCCGGATGCACGTGCCGCGTCCACGCCCTCGAATCCGTCAGCCACTCTTCCGCCGAAAATCCAAACATCGTTTCCACTTGCGGACTGACGTATAGCCATTCTCCGTGCATGCCCAGCTCCGCGATGTAGCTGATGGCGGCCACCTGCTCGACCAGCATGCGGTACTTCGCTTCCGCCTGCGCGCGCGCGTTTTCCGCGTCCCGCTTTGCCGTCATGTCCCGGCTGACGCAAACCACTCCGCCGTCCGGCAACGCCGTAACCGCCATTTCCACCGGCAGCACGGTCCCATCTGGCCGGTGAATATTCATTGGTCCATGCCACTTGCCGCTTCTCCGCAGTGATTCGCGGATTTCCTGTTCGACCCTAGTGACGTCTTGCGGCGCGTAAATATCCCGCCACGGCCGGCCGACGATGGACTCGGCAGTCTCGTGCCCCATCATTTGCGCGAATGCTGCGTTTGCGTACGAGTGCTGGCCCTTCGCGTCCACGATCGCAATTCCGTTCACCGCCGAATCCATCGCTCGATTGTGGCGTTGCAGCGTGTCTTCCGTCTTGTTCTGCCGATACTGCGTGATGCCCAGCCGCGCGGCATAGCACAGAATCGAAACGCCCAGCAGCGTGAACCGCACAGTTCGCCATTCCGTTCCGAGCTCCGCCACCTGCAGCAGGACGATCAGTGGCGCCAGCGCCAGCGTAGCGTTCGTCAAAACCAAGTCACTGAAGCCCTTGGGCCTCAACCGCGGTATCGCCTGAGGCGCAGTCTTCGGAGGTTGCCAGCGCGCCGCCCACAACGCTGCGCCCAAAAGTGGTAGTGTCCAAGCCAAGTCGAACCAGGTTCCCGCCGGTAGATCTCGCACCAACTGCACATAGCTAGCGCCGCACGCTGATACCGTAAAGATCAACAAATAGAGAGCAAAGCCGGAATACAGCTTGCGAACATGTTTCACGCGCGCGCGCGCTACTTGGATCAATGCCAGGACCAATAGAGCTGTATTTTCTCCGGCCTCCACCCAAATCTCGCGCTCGAATGCGCTGCGCGCGTCCAGGTGATGCGCGGGCAAATAGTAAAAGCCGATGTAAATGAAAAAGAAAACGATGCCGATTTGCATGAAATCGAGCACTGACTCTGGGTCAAGGTTCGAGGAGTCTTTGTCGGGATTCAAAAATACCGCGAGCGCAAAAAAAATCGATTGCGTCCCGAAAAGAAAGCGCACCACCGAACCCGCCGGCGGTTCCGCCTGTAGCACGGTTTCGTAATACATCCAGCCTAGGTTCGCCACGCCCCAGATCGCCAATCCGCAGCCGACGAACAACCAGAACGGCCGGCAAAGGCCCGATGCGCGGCGCGATGCAGCAAAAGACATCCCTGCCGCAAGCGCGCAAGCCGCAACCTGCAGCAAATTTCCGATCAAGGATCCTGCAGGAGAGGTTCCGAGCGTCAGCACCGCCAAAATGTGCAGTGCAACAATGACGAGCGCCAAGACCAACAGCTTTCGGAACATCCCAAGATGCTCCTTCAATCGCGGTTACGATTATCGCTTACGATAAAAGTGTAAGGTAAGCGCTTAACCCGCCAAAGCTCCGCTTGCCCCCTCGTACCCCAAGAGCAAACAGCCATCCCGCTGTGAACCTCGGCGCGCTACAATCCCCAGCCGTGGCTCCAGCCTCCACGCGTGCCTCCGCCCTGCCCGACAATTTTGCGCTTGCCTGCATCATGTTGTGTCTTGCCTTTTGCGCTCACGTGGCCGACGAGGCGCTAACCGGCTTCCTCGGCGTTTACAATCCTACGGTTATCGCCATCCACGCAAAGCTACGCTGGTTCCCCATGCCCACGTTCGAGTATCGCGACTGGTTGGTCGGACTCATCATTGCCAATTTGGTTTTGCTGGCGCTCACGCCCTTCGCCTATCGCAATTCTCGCGCACTTCGGCCGCTGGCCTGGTTCTATGCTGGCGTAATGCTGCTCAATGGATTGGGCCACACTATTTTCACCGTGCTCGGCCAGACCGTCGCCTCGGTGCACTTTCAACGCCCCGCTCCGGGTTTCTACTCATCACCTCTGTTGCTGCTAACTTCGATTTATCTGTTTATCCGCTTGCGCGCGACCCGGCCGCTGAGAAGCAATTGACCGCGCTATTCCTAACCACGACGCTCGAAAAATTAGGCTGCAGAGCTTAGGTGCGCTTTACCGCCCCTCGAGCGGATATCGGTCCTGTGCCTGTATTGCCGCTGCAACGCTGCGCCGCAGCGCAATTGTGTCCACCGGTGCTCGCTTGCCAAACCGCTTGAGCACCGCCATCTGCGTCGTCAAAATGTCGCCTTCATTTACCGCGGTCACCGCCCGTTTGGCTTCATGCTCCACGCGTTCCGCGGCCTCCGCGATAAACACTCGCGCCGCATCAATCATGGTTTGCGTAGCAGATTCGCCCCTCGCCGCCGCCGCTTTTTGCGCGCGCAGCAGGCAAGACTCCATCGCGTAAATCTCCATTACGATGTTCGCGAGCGCGGCAATCAGTTCCTGCTCCTCCGCCAGCTTCTCCCGGAATTTCTGCACCGCTCCGCCCGCCGCCTGCAAAAACATTTTCTTCGCGTTCGCCACTACCCTCGCCTCATCGGCAAGCACGCCTTCCGGCGCTTCCTCGAATGATGGACCGGCCAGAATCTCGTCCGCCAGCTTCATTGCCGCGGGAATCAGCGCCAGTTGCCCGCCCATCGCCCGTTTCATCAGCATCTGAATGATCAGCATGCGGTTGATTTCGTTGGTGCCCTCGAAAATCCGGTTAATGCGCGAATCGCGGTACGCGCGGCACACTGGATATTCTTCATGGAATCCATATCCGCCGAAAATCTGCACGCCCTCGTCCACCACGTAGTCCAGCATTTCGCTGCCATACACCTTGGCAATGGAACTCTCGATCGCGTACTCCTCGAGCACTTTCATCGCGCTCTGGATTTTGTCCCCTCCGGAAGCCGCACCCGCCGCCATCGCCGCTTCAATATTCCCCGCCGAGCGGTACACCATCGACTCCACCGCAAAAATCTGGATGGCCATCTCCGCCAGCTTTTCTCGGATCAATCCAAATTCTCCAATCTGCTTGCCGAACGCCTTGCGCTCCTTCGCATACTTCGACGAGGTCGACAACACGTTCTTCGCACCGCCCACGCACGATGCCCCCAGCGTGAATCGTCCCGCGTTCAAAATGTTGAACGCCACAATGTGCCCGCGCCCGATTTCATGCAGCACGTTTTCTTTCGGCACCTTGCAGTTCTCCAGGAAAATCGGCGTCGTCGAGCTCCCGTGAATCCCCATCTTGTGCTCTTCATTGCCCGGCTTGAACCCTGGAAACGTGCGTTCCACGATGAACGCCGTGAATTTCTCACCATTGACCTTGGCAAAGACAATGTAGACATCGGCGAAACCGCCATTGGTGATCCACATCTTTTGCCCGTTCAGGATGTAGTGCGTGCCCTCGCTGTTGAGCTCCGCGCGCGTCAACGAATTCTGCGCATCCGATCCGGCCTGCGGCTCCGACAAACAGTACGCGCCAATCAGCTCGCCCGTCGCCAGCTTCGGCAGATATTTCTTCTTCTGTTCTTCCGTCCCGAAATAAACAATCGGCAGCGTTCCAATCCCCGCGTGCGCCCCGTGCGTCACCGCAAAACCGCCATAAAGCGACAGCTTCTCCGTCAGCACCGTGGTCGCGATCTTGTCCAAGCCGGCCCCGCCGTACTGCTCCGGCACCCCGCCGCCCATCAGGCCCAGCTCGCCGCCCTTCTTCACCAGCGACGCCATCAAGCCTGCCTTCTTGTTCTCCAAGTCCTTGACCAGCGGCAGCACTTCCTTCACCACAAACTCTTCCGCCGTCTGACCAATCAGCTTCTGGTCATCGGTAAGATCCGCCGGCGTAAACACATCACTCGGCAACGGCGATTCCAGCAAAAAACTCCCACCCTTCGGTGCAGGCTTCGCTATGGTTGCAGTAGCCATCGTTGTTCTCTTTCTTTGACTCACACTCGCCTAACAGTCAGCGAAAACAATTCTACGCTCGCAAAAGCAAGACCCGCAACCGGCGTAGGGGCGCAGCATTGCTGCGCCCCATCTAGGCACAATTTCTCAACTTACGTTCCCGGTAGCGCAGGGCGGAGTCTGCGGAGCCCTGCGGCCTTTCTCTGCAATGTGTTGTCGCCATCCTCACCCAGCCCCGCCCAAAAGGCTATAGACCAATAGTCCCAGCACAATCAACGTCACCAGCACATACGTCCAATCTCGCTGGTACAAAAAGGCCACCACCGAAAACGCCACCCGCGCGATCGGCGTGGCAATCAGAATCAGCAGCCCAAGCTGAATCAGCCCTCTCCCATGAAGCGCCAGCGCCTCATGGAAAATTCCGGAAACCGTGCGCAGTTTCTCCGGCTCCTCTTGAAACACCCGGTAATTCGTAACCGGTGTCGGGTGTCGCGCAAGGTAAACCACCCCGCCGGCAAGCACAAACACCGCCGCCAAAATCACCCCGGTCCGCAACAGCCGGCTCATGATTTCGTCCATGCGCTGTTCGGTTTTCTCCATCTTCGCTTCCTTACGTCCTTACTTCAACCCGTTGTAAATCATCTCCACTGCCAACACCGCAATCACGCCGCTGAACACCATCCGCAGAACCTTCACCTTCGCTCCCGCCAGCATCCGCGCCCCAATCAGCGACCCCGCCAGCACTCCCAGCATCACCGGCATTGCCAGTCCCGGATCGATGTAGCCGCGCCGCAGATAAACTCCCGCGCCCGCCGCCGCCGTCACCCCAATCATGAAATTCGAAGTCGTGGTCGACACCTTGAACGGCAGCTTCATCACCTTATCCATCGCCAGCACTTTCACCGCGCCGGAACCAATCCCCAGCAACCCCGAAAGCACTCCGGCCACAAACATCAGCCCAAATCCCTGCGGCACCCCGCGCACGTGGTAGCTTTGCAGTCCGTTCGGGGTTGGATACGCGCTGTCCATCTTCAACCAGGTAGCGATGCGATCGGGTCCCGTGTTTGCGCTGGAATCTGCGTGTTCCGTCATGGACGCATACGCGGAGTAGAGCAGCACCACCCCGAAAATGATCGAGATCATCGAAACGCGCAGGTGCAAAACCAGCGCCGCTCCCACCAGCGCCCCCGTCGTGGTGGCAATCTCCAAGAACATCCCCACGCGCACATTGGAATATCCCTCGCGTACATACGCTGCCGCCGCCCCGCTGGAAGTAGCAATCACCGAAACCAGTGCCGCGCCAATCGCATAGTGAATATCCACGCCGAACACCAGCGTCAGCAGCGGCACAATCACCACTCCGCCGCCAAGCCCGGTAAGCGCCCCTAAAAATCCCGCCACGAGCGAACTCAATCCAACCAGAGTAGTGAATTCAAGTGTATTCAAGGCAATCCACGTTCCCGGCCGCCAATTCTATGCGCCCAAGCAGCAGTCGCGCCAGCTTGTCCTGAGCCTCGAAGGGCATCTTGCCGGCGTGCCTGCGTGGCTCCGCACAGCCGCGGAGTCACAGAGCGTCGGAACATCACTGAGTTGCGGGAGCGGGCGCGCTGTCCTTGAAGGAAATCAACAGGAAACTGGAGCGGGTGCCGAGGAAATCGACGACGCGGCGGTGCTGGCCTGCGGGCATCCAGAGCACGTCGCCGCCATGCAGAAACGATCTGTGCTCGCCGCCGAGATTGGCGTCGAGGTTGGCATCGCTGAGCGCAACCAGAAGCGCATGCACCTTCGGTGCGGCGTCGACGTAGTCTCTGGCGCTGGCTACTCTGTACAAATCGACGCGAATCTCATCGCTTTCAAAATAGGGAACAGGTTCTTCGGCGGCATCTGACGGCGTCTTTTTGGCGGACGTACCGCCGCTTGCGCCGTGCTGCTGCGGGCAATCGGTCGGCTGCCCTGGGATCACCTCCTTGCAAATATTCTTTGTCGCGCCTTGCGGGCGCACTAGTTCGATGGTGATGTTATGGAAGGGCAGACCGGAATCGGTGCGCGCGACGTGCGCAAAATGCCCGGGTGAGTAGTGCGTTTCCCCATCTTGCAAAGTTTGGTGCAGTTCGGGCTTGCCTACGATGGCGTTGATGATGTCCGCGGCGCCCAGCGTGACGTACAGATACGGGAGATCGTGCTGATGCAGTAGCGTGGCGTCCAGCGCCGGAACCATCACATTGTAGACGTGCGTGAAATCGTTTTGCAGCACCAGGCGGTGATGCGGTTCTTCGCTGATGGGGACAGGTCCTAACGGTGCGGTGGGATTCTGCAGAGGAAGATTGGATGTGGTCGCTTGCGCGTGCATGGCGGAGCAGCACAAGAGCGCCCAGATGAGAGCAAGGACTGGTTTCATGGAGCAGGAATCGTACTCGGCCGATGGCTGCATGACAAGTTCAACGCATAAGTCCGTCATTGCAGCGTGCGTACCGGCGACTCGGAATCCTGCGCTCCGGTATACGTGGACGCTCGCCAATGGTCAGGAATTCGATCCATATCGGCCGATCCATGCGCCAACTATTGAGAAGGTGCGCAAGCGCCGCGGCGCATCGCGTCCGAGGATTCTGGAGGACGGCCGGGAATCCCGACACCACGCAAGTTGCCGGCTGTCCCGTTGACTCGTTGCCCTTACCGTTATACCGTTTGCCAACACCCACGAACATTCGGCGGAGCCAGAGGCCGAGCCAGGCAACGCGAACCCATGCCTGGAGTCGGCGACTGGAGTCATATTGATCAGCAAGCGTCCAAAGTTTTTTTACGGCTGGTGGATTGTATTCACCGCTGCGTTAGGTTTGTGCCTCGGCGGTCCCCCCATTGCGGTATTTTCCTTTGGGGTCTTCTTCAAATCGCTGGTTCATGAATTCCATGCCAGCCGCGCTGCGATTTCATTTGCCTTTACAATACACAACATCGTGGGCGCGATGTGCGCTCCGCTGATGGGCTGGCTGATCGATCGCTTCGGCGCATCAGCGCTGGGAATGGCGATACTTTGGATGGGCAGCACGGGAAACATTGCGCTCGCCGCAGCATTTCTTGTTGGCCTAGGCATGGGAGCGGAGTCAGATATCATCGCCTACCTGATCAGCCGCTACTTCGGTTTGCGGGCCTTCGGCACGGCGTTTGGACACTGCTTCGGCGCCTTCATGCTGGCGGGAGCGATTGGCACACTGCTGATGGGCGCAGGCTACGACTGGACTCATTCTTATAGCGTCCCTCTTGCCTGGTTCTTTGGCGCAATGGTGGCGGCGCTGGGGCTGCTTGCGCGCCTCGGACCATACCGCAACGCCGCGGAACCGGGAGAAAGTCGGCCCTCGCAGCTCGTCCAGACGGCCACCAGCACGTAATCGCAGTGGTGCGGATCTCGTTTCTGTACGTGTGAACCTAAGGAGAACTATGAGCGCACAAGTTGCGTCGAGCATTGCGCCAACACAGTTGCTGCGCGCGCGTGAGGGTTTCATCCTGCATCAAGCTTTATACGCCGCAGCCAAGTTGGGTGTTGCGGACTTAGTGGAAGAGGGTTTGCACCATAGCTCCGAACTTGCCGTCAAACTGAAGATGAACGAAAGCGCGCTGTACCGCATCTTGCGCCTGCTCGCAAGCCAAGCCATCTTCGAAGAGACGGCCCCGCGTGCATTCAGCAACACCGAGCTCTCCCGCTTTCTGCGCACTGGCGTCCCTGGATCGCTTCGGCCGATGTTTATCTTCTGGGGGAGCGAATTCTATTACCCCTGCTTTGGAGAGATTCTCTACAGCATCGAGACCGGCGAGCCGTCCAGAGCGAAGCTGGCTGGCATGGATGGATTCGAATATCTTCGTCAAAATCCCGAGCAGGCCCGCATATTCGACGACGCAATGACCACCGGGTCGCAGCTTGCCGGTCCTGCAATTGCCGCGGCGTACGACTTTGGAGCGTGGGAAAGTCTCATGGATGTCGGCGGCGGCAATGGCATCTTGCTCTCGCACATTTTACGCACGTATCGTGGGATGCGCGGCGTGCTAGCCGACCAAGCGCACGTACTCGAGCGGGCCCGGCAGCGCAGGTTTCTTGGCGGTGAGTTGGAAGCACGGACGACGATGGAGCCCTGCGACTTTTTCCGCGGAATTCCTTCCGGCTGCCAAGCGTACCTTATGAAGAGCGTGATTCACGACTGGGACGATCAACAAGCTCGCGCCATACTCGTGAATTGCCGGAAAGCGGTTGCGCAGGACGGCGCACTACTATTAGTGGAGTTTGCTCTGTCAGGAGAGAATCTCCCTTCACTGGGAAAGTTCATCGACCTCGCAATGCTGGTATTGACCGGAGGCCGGGAGCGCACGGTCGACGAATACCGCGAGCTACTGGCCAGCGCGGGCTTTCGGCTCAATAAGGTCGTTCCAACTGCAGCCGAGTTCGCGGTCATCGAGGCAATTCCGGTTTAGTCAGGCCTTCGGCACTTCAGCGCAGTGCGCTTGCGTCTTGCGACAACTTTCCTCAAGCAAGTTCGCATTCCCATCTTCCGCTCCGTGGCTTGGGCGGCAGTCGGGGCACATTTGATTTAGAGGCGCTCGAAGATGCCGGCGGCGCCCATGCCTCCGCCAATGCACATAGTGACCATGCCGTAGCGGCTGTTCTTGCGCTGTAGGTCGCGGATCAGGGTGGCGGTGAGTTTTGCTCCGGTGCAGCCGAGCGGGTGGCCGAGGGCGATGGCGCCGCCGTTGGGATTTACGCGCGCTGGGTCGAGGGCGGCTTGCTGGATTACGGCGAGGGATTGCGCGGCGAAGGCTTCGTTTAGCTCGATTACAGCGATGTCGTTGAGCGAGAGGCCGGCGAGCTTCAGTGCTTTGGGAATGGCGAAGACGGGGCCGATGCCGAATTCCTCGGGAGGACAGCCGGCGGTGGCGTAGGCGACGAAACGTGCGAGCGGCTTGAGGCCGAGCGCTTTGGCGCGCGCTTCGCTCATTACCACGGTGGCGGCGGCGCCGTCGCTCATGGGGGAACTGTTTCCGGCGGTGACTGTGCCCTTGGCGTGGAAGGCGGGCTTTAGCTTGGCGAGGACCTCGAGCGAAGTATCGGCGCGGGGAAGTTCGTCGGTGTCGAAGAGAAACGTTTGCGTTGTAGGCTTGGAGGGCGAGGATTTGGATTTGGAAGAGGCGCCATTGCCGTTGGTTGGGAGTGAGGTGATTTTCACCTCTACAGAGATGGTCTCGTCCTTGAAATTTCCTGCGGCGATGGCGGCGAGGGCTTTTTTGTGGGAGTTGGCGGAGAATTCATCGGCTTGCTCGCGGGTGATGCCGAATTTGCGTGCGATATTTTCCGTGCCGAGGCCCATGTTGATGTAGGCGTCGGGATAATGGTCGACGAGCCAGGGATTGGGGGAGATTTTGTTGCCGCCCATGGGCACGAGAGACATGGATTCGGTGCCGCCGGCGATGATGATTTCGGCGGAGCCGCCGCGAATGCGTTCGGCGGCGAGGGCGATGGCCTGCAAGCCGGAGGAACAGAAGCGATTGATGGTCATCGCGGAAGTTTCGACGGGGAGACCAGCGCGGAGCGCGGCGATGCGCGCGACGTTCATGCCTTGTTCGCCTTCGGGCATGGCGCAGCCGAGAATAACGTCGTCGATTTGTTTTGCGTCGACGGCAGGCACGCGGGCGAGCGCCTCTTTGATGGCAAGCGCGGCGAGGTCGTCGGGGCGCGTGGCGCGGAGCGAGCCTTTATAGGCGCGGCCGACTGGCGTGCGTACGGCGGAAACGATTACGGCTTCTGGCATTGTAAATCACCTCGCGGCGCGGATATGAGGACCGCTACCGCAAGGATATTGTTGGCCTCGCGACGAGAAATTGCAAACCTAGCTCGTTATTCGAAGTCGGGGCAAGCTGGGGCGCAGCAGTGCTGCGCCCCTACGACCCCTCCCCCCAGTTTTTTTGGATCTGTTCATTACAAAGGAGTTTAAGTCTAGGGATTTTGGATCTGTTCATTCTGAAGGGGTTGCAAGTGCGATTTTCGGATCTGCGCATTCTAAAGGAGTTGCGGGGAAATTCGGCAGTCCATCCTCCAAGAGTAGAGATTGGGAAATCGAAGGGGAGCGAGAGCTAAGGCTTCGGTGATGACGGTAGGGCGGACGCGGGTTGGGCCGGAGAGGCTCCTGCGGACGGGGATGCGGAGTGTGACGGTGACGGGCGCAGCGGCAGCTGGCCGGCGTCTAGGCATGTTGCGGAGGTGGGGGATGGAATCGCGAACCATGTTGTGGTAGGCGGAGGGATTTTGGGCGACCCAGTAGAGTTCGTTTTTCACGTAGGAGAGGGTCTGAAGAAGAAGCTGGCCCAAGTAGGCGAAGGCAGAAGCATCGCGGGCGGAGATGCGGCCTTCGGCCAGGGCTTTGAAAACTTTGGCGAGGACGTGGTTGATGTCGGTGCCGTTGTTGAGGTTACCGGACAGGGAGGCAAGCTCGGCGCCGAGTTTATCGGCTTCGAGAAGCTGCTTTTCTTCGCGGACGTGGAAGGGGCAAAGGCTGGGATGGCCTTCCATACGGAGCATGCGGCAACGGCGTCCATCGGAGAATTGGCGTTGACAGAGATTGCGGCGCGTTTCGGACGGATTTGTGTTCATGTAGACCTCTAGAGGTGGATTTTAGAGATGGATTTGCCCTGCTTGGGCAGGCGAGCCCAGAAACACGGAGAGCAGGGAGACGGCAAAACGGGAAAAAGATGGGAGTGAGGCTCTTCGAGGCTGAGCGCGTTACTTTACGGGGGAGAGTTTACCAAAAGAGTAGATTCGATGTCAAGAAGTATTTTGAGGTCCGAAGAAAGAGGCATCAACGCAGAGTTCCACGCAGGTCGGAGCACCGAGGGCACAGAGAAGAAGAGAAGATAACGCTGAGACGCTGAGACCGCGGAGGAGCGCAGAGAGCTAGAGGCCGAGGTGGTCGAGTTGGTAGCGGCCTTTGGTTATGATTTGGTCCTGGTCGATCCAGACGTCGCAGGTGCGGGTTAGGACGTCGACGTGGGTGCGGGATTTCCAGTCGGCGTGGGTCTGGCTGCCGTAGGGGTCGCCGAAGGCTATGTGGACACCGGGAAATTTTTCGTCCTGAAGAAGGATGCCGATCATTTCGGAGAGGCCGAGGTTGGTGCCGAAAGCCAGCTCGCCGACGCGGTCGCTGTTTTCGTCGGTGTGGCAGTAGTCCCAGAATTCTTGCTCGAGGTCTTTGCGCTCACAGTCGACATGGCGCAGGCGCGCGCCTTTGATTTCGAGGATCAGCGGCGTGCGCTGCAAGTCGCCGTACTTGCCGTTGAAGTGGTCGCCGGCGGTGGCGTCGCATACGAAGGTGCCGTCGACGGTAGCTGGCGTGGTGAACACTTCGCCGGCGGGTAGATTCGACCAGTAGCGCGGACTGATGAGGCCGCTGGTCTTTACCCAGTCGAGGCCGCGATCGAAATGGGCGGCAAATTCGGTGCCCGCGCCGGTTTTGACCGTGAGCGTTTCGGCGCGGAGCATGCGTTCGCGGAGCTTGTTGCTGAGGCGGTCGACCATGCGGTAGTCGGCGCGCATGCCCTGCTGCATGATTTCTGGGGTCACGCCAACCATGTGCGCGTAGCGGATTTGGCGGCGCTCGACGACTTTGACGATGGCCATGCGCGCACCGAGTTCGCCGGGCTGCGGGTTCATGCACAGGATGCCGACGTCGGCGGTTTCGAGCGCGTCGAGTACGGGAGTGGGCGCCGACTTTATCGGGCGCGGACCGAAATCTTCGAGCAGCAGGCCGGTGCATGCCGCATGCACATTTTCCATCGCGGCAGCCAGGCTTGCGGCGACGGCGCGGCTTCGTTCATCGGCGATCAGCGCGGCGTGTTCGCCGGGCTTTATGCCCAGGCAAGTTTCGACGGCATTCTTTGCGCCGGGCATCAATTCGGATTGTGGAGCTCCAAAGGTCATGTCTAATTTTAGTTCAAGCTTCAACCTTCATGAAAGTCTTCGATTGTGAAGCCCGCGTCTTTCAGGATGCGGAGAAAATAAACCCTTGGGCAAATCTTTCGCACGGTGTACCCGCACGACTACAGTCTTTCGCTCGGGATGCTTCAGAATCAGATGCGAACCGGTTTGGCGGCTTTCGGTGTATCCGTTGCGTAGAAGAAAACCCAGGAGTTCGCGAGCACTCGCCATTATTCGATTGCAACCGAAACGGTCTCCGTATAGACGGTCCTCGCTGTGGGAATCGGTTTCCCATCCTTCTTGCATTCCTCAATGTAGAGGCGAATTCCTTCAAGCATGCTGGATTTAGCTGTATCGATGGAATCGCCAAGACCAGACACGCCGGGCAGATCCTCGCTGTAGGCGTGATACTGACCGTCTTCTTTTTCGATGGTTATTGGAAAGGTGTAGTACGTCATCTAAACCAAGCGTATCTGGCAATTTGGGGCGAATCAAGCATCGCGGCTGTTCAGTTGCTCACAGTGCGGGGGGTGACGCGGAAGGCGGGGACTTGGCCGCCGCCGGAGGTGACGTTGGCGAGGCCGGTGGCGCTGAGGCGGGTGAGGAAGCCGCAGAGTTTGCCGCGGAACAAATAGGGGGCGAAGTCGACCAGCATGTCGCGAAATTCGACGGTTTTGTTCGGCATGATGTAAGGAAAAACTTCGCGGCGGATGGGAATGCGCTCCTGCACGATCCATGCGCAGCGTTGTTCCCCAGGCTTGGTGGCGCCGGGCTTGGTGGCGGAGATGGCGCGCCCGATAGCTTCATCCCAATCGTGTTCGCTGGTTTCCCAGCCGAGGGTGACGCCGGTACCGCCGTATTCATCGCTGGGCTTGAGCACGAGGTTTTCACGCCTTTCACGAATGAAGGCAAGCAGATCGATGTGCTGGCCGTAATGCGCGGTGCCAACGTCTTCGACAACGCGTGTCCAGGGAATGTGGCGGCGAATGATTTCGCGTTCGTGATGCGAGAATAAAGCGCCGTTGCGCTCGTCGGTGAGGACGGCGAAGAACGCCTTCACGTGGGGAATCTTGCAACGGAAAGTGTTGGCGACGCAGACGGCATTCGCGGCGTAGGCTTTGACCAGCGCTTCGCACTCTTGGGGCCGCGCGACAATGTCGTTGATGAGCACGCGGCGGTAGACCAGATCGATTTTTGCCCCGTGCGCGGTGAGCGTTTTGCCATCGAAGATGAGGTCGCGGGGATCGGCGAGCACTACCGGCACGCCTATTCTTTCAAAGCGCTCTTTTAAGATTTCGAATTCGCTCCAGGTGGGGACTTCACGCCAGTCGACAATCGCGATTTGCGGCCGCTTGGACGTGCCGCCCCAATCGATGTAGCTCATCACCAGCGCATCAAGCAGCCTGGCGCCGAGCGGATAGCTGTGGACGTCGTAGTGCTTCGAAAACTCGGCCATTACCGGTAAAGCGCGGAAAATTTCCGCGAGTGTTTCAGCGTAGCCCGCGCCGGCGGGGGATTCGCCGTTGTATTCGGCAAATTTCAGCGAGTCCGGAAGAAGAAAAGCGTCGAGGCGCGAAGCGGTGCTGGCGAAGCCGTATCCCGCGTGCAAGCGCGCGAGGCGCTCTTCTTCGGGACGGAGATGAAACTGAGCGAACAGGGCGCGATCTTCCAGTGCGGCGGCGACCACGCGCTCGCCAAGCGAAGCGATGGTCTCGGCGACGATTCGAACGTGCTGTTCGTCTTCCTCAGAGAGAAAAAAGGGGCGCAGGAAGGGGCAATGGACGCGATCGCCAAAGGTGAGTTTGGCATTGCGCAGGCGCGCGAAAAACTGATCGGTGAAGCCCGGCGAGCTGCCAAGCATGGGCAGCAGCGCGTCGCGCCAATGCTCGACGAACTTCGAGGCCGTTGAGGGAACGGCCGTGTTGGTCATCTGACTTTGGCTCCAGGGCGCTCGGTTTGGGAGACAGCCGTCGATTGAACAGGGGATGAGGAAGAGGCTGTCACCTGCTTGGAAGCGGTCTTCGGAGCGGCGGTAAAGCCCGCGGCAGCGCCGATACCGAGCATCTCTTCCCAACGAGGCCAAGTGTTGGCGACGTTGCCGTGCAGGGCGCGGTCGATCACCAGCTTGGCCATTTTGTCGACCACGTGCTCGAAATAAAACTCAGTGATGCGGTCGCGCTCCATGTCAGGTGCGGGATTGAGGAAGTCGATGGCGTACGGGATGCCGTCCTTGACAGCAAATTCGATGGTGTTCATTTCGTAACCGAGCGCTTGGTTGATCGTTTGCGCGTCCTTGACGATGCGCGCGCCGAGATCTTTAGAAAGATATTCGTGCTCGATGAGGTAGCGGCGCTCCTTGGGATCGTAGCGGACGGGAGTGATGTCGGTTTTGCCGAAAGTGAAGCAGCGCACGTAGCCGGTGAAGTCGATGAATTCCTGCAAGGTCATGCAGTAGGGCGCAGTCTTGTCGTACGCGGCGAGGAGCTCTTCCTTGTTGTTGACTTTGTAGACGTGCTTCCAGCCGCCGCCGGAGAAGGGTTTGAGGATGGCGGGGCGGCCGACGTAGTCGAGAAGGCCGTCCCAGTCAATTGGATAGGTGAGATTGTGAAGGGATTCGGAGGTGATGTCGACGTCGCTGGGATAGCCTTTTTGCGGGAGGAGAACAGTTTTGGGAATGGCGATGCCGAGTTTTGCGGCGACGGAGTAATTGAAAAATTTGTCGTCGGCGGTCCACCAGAACGGATTGTTGATGACGTAGGTGCCTTGCAGTACGGCGTGCTTGAGATAGCCGCGATAATATTCGACTTCGTGAGAGATGCGGTCGACGATGACGGAGTATTCGGCGGCCTCATTCATGCGTGTGCCGCCGAGCTTGACGAATTCGGCGGCGACGCCGTCGGCTTTGCCGAGCTGGTTCACCTTGACGATGAACGCCGGAGGAAAACTGTATTCGCGCCCGCAGAGAAGGCCAACCTTCTTCATGATGAACTCCTAATGGAACTCCGGATGCGTACTGAAGATTACTGCTGCACTGGGCTCGATTCAATTAATCGCATGCGCGGAGGAGGCTCGCGACGCGGTGACACCCCCGCGAGTCTCTTCCACTAAATGCTTCACGACGGCACGCAAGTCGCCGGTCTGCTGGTAAACGCGAAGTTGCCGCTCGGCGCTGGTGCCTTCGTTGAGGATGGTGTGAACGTATTCGACGGCGCTACGGCTGCCCAGCTCGTCTAAGACGTCGTCGACGAAAGCGAGCAGCTCGACGGCTAGATCACGCATGGGCACTTCGGTTTCCTTGCCGAAATCGATGAGCTTGCCTTCGATGCCGTAGCGGGCGGCACGCCACTTGTTTTCCTCGATGAGCGCGCGGCGGTAAACGCGGAAGCTCATGTTGGAGGTGTAGAGGCGGTGCAGCTTGACGACGATGGCTTGCGTGAGGGCGGCGATGGCCACAGCTTCTTCCACCTTCGTGGTGACATCGCACATGCGGAATTCGAGCGTGCCGAACGTCGGATGCGGGCGCACGTCCCACCAGATTTTTTTGCCGCTGTCGATGCAGTTGAGCTTGACGAGTAGGCTGAGGAAATTTTCGTAGGCGCTCCAGGATTCGAATTGCTCGGGGACGCCGGTGCGCGGGAAGCGGCGAAAGACGGTGGTGCGGAAAGATTTCAGTCCGGTGTTGCGGCCCATCCAGAAAGGAGAGCTGGTGGAAAGCGCGAGCAGGTGCGGGAGGAAGTAGCGGACCATGTTCATCATATCGATGGTGGTTTGCTTGTCGGGCATGGCGACGTGGACGTGCATGCCGAAGATGAGCAGGGAGCGCGCGAGCTGCTGCAATTCCTCGACAATGTGCTGGTAACGCTCACCGGGGGAAATGACTTGGTCGATCCAACTGGAGAAGGGGTGCGTGCCGGCGGCGGCCACTTGCAGGCCGGCGCGCTCTGCGGCAGCAACGAGTTCGCCGCGGGTGCGATGCATTTCGATACGCAGCTCGCTGACGTTCTCGCAAATCTTCGTGCCGGTTTCCACGATCGACTGGTGCATCTCGTGCTTGACTTGCTCGACGATGTCCGGCGAAGCGGCGGAGACGAGCTGCATGACATGAGAACGAAGCTCATACGTGGCGGGATCAATGATCTGAAATTCTTCTTCTACGCCGATGGTAAAGCGGTGAGCCATGGGGTGGCCCTCGGTCCTTGGGTTGTAGGGGACGGCTAAGCGCGTATCATACCCCGGGCTTGGGGAAATTACATCTTTGCGTTGGCGTGGGGCAGTCGCGAGGCCGAATCGCATGGGCAGTCGACGTACCGTGGCAGTCCTAGCTTGAGGCTGTGACGGCGGGATGAGTTGTGCGGCGGCCGGCTGAAGGCGCCGCGAGGTTAGAGAATCAGGCGGCGCCCATGGCGCGGCGCTGTTGGAAACACTCGCGACAGAAGACCGGGCGGCCCTGGGTTGGACGGAAGGGCACCGTCGTCTCCTTGCCGCACTGAGAGCAATTGGTCTTAGTTTCGGCGCGCATCGGGGAGCCACCTCCTCCACTCGCGCCACCTTCGCTGCGCTTGGCCTTACAGGCCTTGCAGCGCTTGGGCTCGTTTTTGAAGCCCTTGTCCGCGAAAAACATCTGTTCGCCCGCAGTAAAAACAAACTCGGCGCCACACTCCGCACACTTCAGGACCTTGTCGTGGTATTCCATGAGCCGCTCTCCCTAGACCCGGAAGGGGCAGGGAGATGGGCGCACCTTGCACCATGGGCCTGGGAACATGGGGGATACCTCTCTCGTGGGGAACCGAGAGGGATCCCTTGGGCCTGCGGGCACGAAGCTGCAACAGAAACCCAAACGTCTCTGCCTTAGGGGCCTGATTCTCGGAAGTGCGGCGCCGAGCCGCGGCGAGGAGGGAGGTTAGTCCGCTTCGCGCCGCTGCTTCTTGCGCAGTCGCTTCCGCGAAAGCGCTTCTTTGGCCCGGCGCTTTTCGCCAGGCTTCATGTAGAAGCTGTGCTTCTTGATTTCCTTGATGATGTCTTCCTGTTGCACCTTGCGCTTGAAACGGCGCAGGGCATTTTCCAGAGATTCACTCTCTTGGATAATGACTTCTGCCACTGTATTTATTCACCCCCAATCCGGTTCGGATTGGAAACTGTGCGGTGTCTCTCGCTGGTACACACCGCCCCTGAAGATTATCGCACGAGGTAGATGGCATCTTCTAATCAATAAGGGGAGGGGAAGTCAAGCAATCTTTATGGAGGGAGGGGAGTTAGGGGAAGGCGGCCGGGAGGAATATAATCCACTGGATATACCCGACTTGTTTAAAGCCGTGGTAAACATTCCAAGACTAGACGGTGTTTCCTACCGGCTGCAATATTGCAGATGTGTCTTTTCTCTTGTTCCTGTTGTTAGAATGTGCCGCTCCACCATAGCGCGTCCACGGGGGTCACCATGTCCGATATGCGTGATGCCATCGGAGTATTGCTTGCCGGGGGACAGGGCGAACGGTTGTGGCCGCTGACGCGCGATCGCGCGAAGCCAGCGGTACCGTTCGGCGGGCTGTATCGCATCATCGACATCACGCTTTCCAATTGCATCAATTCGGATTTGCGGCGCGTTTTCGTTTTGACGCAATACAAGGCGCTGAGCTTGAACCGCCACATTCGCGCGGGATGGTCGCCGCTGGCAGGGCTGGGCGACTATATCGAAGTGCTTCCGCCGCAGATGCGCGTTTCGCAGCAGTGGTATCAGGGCACGGCCGACGCGGTGTATCAGAATATTTATTCGATCGGGAGCGAGCGTTCAAAGTACGTGTTCATCCTTTCCGGCGACCACATTTACAAAATGAACTATAGCCGCATGTTGCAGCAGCATGTGGACTCGGGAGCGGATGTTACGGTCGCGACGATCGAGATTTCCACGCCGCAGGCGGCGCGGCAATTTGGCGTGATTGAGGTGGACAAGGATTGGCGCATCGTGGGTTTTGAAGAAAAGCCCGCCGCGCCGAAGGAGTCGCCGCATCACAAGGGCCATTGCAATGCGTCCATGGGCATCTACATCTTCAATACGCACCTGATGATTCCGATTTTGCTGGCGGACTCCGAGGATCCCAAGTCTTCACACGATTTCGGCAAAGACGTCCTGCCGCGCATCATCAGCAAGCACCGCGTGTTTGCGTTCAACTTTATCGACGAGAACCGCAAGGACGCGTTGTACTGGCGCGATGTGGGCACACTGGACGCGTACTACGAAGCCAACATGGATTTGGTTTCGGTTTCGCCGATCTTCAATCTTTACGATAAGGAATGGCCGCTGCGCACTTGGCAGCACCAATATCCGCCGGCGAAGTTCGTTTTTGCCGATCCAGAACGCATGGGCGTGGCGCTCGACTCGATTGTGGGAGGCGGATCGATCGTATCGGGCGGACGCGTGCAACGCTGCGTGGTGGGCTACGACGTGCGCGTCAACAGCTACTGCGAAGTCTCCGATTCGATTCTGTACAATCACGTCAATGTGGGACGCCATTCGCGCATCCGCCGCGCGATCATCGACCGGCACGTTACGCTGCCGGAGCGCACGGAGATTGGGTACGACACGGAAGCCGACCGGCGGCGCTTTCACGTGACGGATTCGGGAATTGTCGTCGTAGTGCGGCAGGAATCGTTGATCGAAGAACCTGAAGTGGCTTAGCAACGGGCTGGCGCTTTTTCGATGTAAAGAGGGGCAACGCAGCCGCCCCTCGTTTATCTATCCTATCGACCCGCAGAGCGAGCCCTGCGTACGGTTCTTGAGCCGTTGCCTGCGCGGACCTCTCCGAACGCCGGCGCTTCAACGTATTCCCAGCCGTTGCGTTCGTTCCAGGGACCGCGGGCGTCGTGTTCGCGGTGGTCGCCGATGCCCGTGGAGTCATTGAAATATTGATTGACGAGTTTCGGGGTCGGCGGGATGTGCCCGATGGAAAAGGGCTTTTTGCCCAGGCTGTCCAGCGCGAACGCGAAGGATTTCATGTGCGCAATCTCTCGCGTCATCAAGAACTGAAGAGCATCTTTCGTTCCGGGATCGTCGCAAAAATTGATGAGCCGCTCGTAAACAATCTTGGCGCGCGCTTCTGCGGCGCTGTTGCTGCGCAGATCGACGTCAAGCTCGCCGGTGATCTTCAGGTAGTCCGCGGTCCAAGGCGTGCCCATGGAATTGCAGAGGGTCGCCCCGCCTCCGCCGGCGATGGCTACCAAGGGGTCCGCCTCGGCTGCAGTCGCGGACTTCTTCATCGGTTTCAGATGCATACGCGCCAGGGTGCCGACGATTTCCAAGTGGCTTAATTCTTCGGTGCCGATGTCCATGAGCAAATCCTGCCGGTCAGGCTCTTCGCAATTCAGGCCCTGAATGGAATATTGCAGAGCTGCGGCCAGCTCGCCGTTGGCTCCGCCGAATTGTTCCAGCAGCATGTTGCCAAAGCGAGGTTCGAGCGTGCCGACGTTCACGGTGGTACATCAATCGCTTCACGTGGTGATACATCTCTTTTACTTTCTTGACGTTTGCAGGAGTCCCAAGAGTCGAGGAAGGCGAGAGGATGAGAATTCAGGACGCCAGTCCCCTTTATCGACGCGTTTCTCTGATCGAGGTATGAGGGAGAGACCGCAAGTGAGAAAGAGTTTCTGTGTAGCGACGCGTAGACCTTGTGTCTGCTTCTGCAAATTTCTGTAGAATAGTCGGCTCACGTCGGTTCAGGAGACGACACAAGCAATGTCGACGAAGATCACGCGGGTGCACGCGCGGCAGATCATTGATTCACGGGGAAATCCAACGGTCGAGGCCGATGTGTACGCCGGCAGCGAGGCGCGGGGGCGGGCGGCGGTGCCGTCGGGTGCGTCAACGGGGGAGCATGAGGCGCTGGAGCTGCGCGACGGAGACAAGTCGCGATATTTGGGCAAGGGCGTGCTAAGGGCGGTCGCGAACGTGAACGGCGAAATAGCGAAGGCGGTCGCGGGTTTGGACGCAGAGGATCAGCGCGCTCTGGACAAGCGCATGATTGAGCTGGACGGCACGCCGACGAAGTCGCGTTTGGGGGCGAACGCGATCCTGGCCGTGTCCATGGCGGCGGCGCGGGCGGCGGCTGTCGCGCAGAAATTGCCGCTGTACAAATATTTGGCCAAGTATTCGACTGTAAGTTCCGCGAATCTGCTGCCCGTTCCGATGATGAACATTTTGAATGGTGGGGCGCACGCGGACAATTCCGTGGACTTCCAGGAATTCATGGTGATGCCGGTGGGAGCGCCGAGCTTTTCGGAGGCGCTGCGCTGGGGCGTGGAAGTGTTTCACGCGTTAAAGGCGGCGCTGAAGAAACACAGCTACTCCACGGCGGTCGGCGATGAAGGCGGATTCGCGCCTAATTGCAAATCGAATGTAGAAGCGATTCAGATCGTGCTGGAAGCGATTGGCGCAGCGGGCTACGAACCCGGCGAGCAGGTGAGCATCGCGCTGGATCCGGCTTCGAGCGAGTTTTACGACAAGGACAGCGGCAAGTACGTGTTCAAGAAGTCGGACAAGTCCGCGCACTCGTCCGCGGAGATGGCGGCGTACTGGACGGCGTGGGCGGAGAAATACCCGATCGTGTCGATTGAAGACGGCATAGCGGAAGATGATTGGTCGGGATGGAAGCAATTGACGCAGAGCGTAGGGAGCAAGTCGTCGAAGAAGAAAATTCAGCTGGTAGGCGACGACTTGTTTGTGACGAACACGGAGCGGCTGTCGCGGGGGATCAACGAAGGCATCGCCAACGCGATCTTGATCAAGCTGAATCAGATCGGCACGGTGACGGAGACCATTGACGCCATCGAGCTGGCGCGCAAGGCCGGATACAACTCGATCATTTCGCACCGCTCGGGCGAGACGGAAGACACGTTCATCGCGGACTTGGCGGTGGCCACCGCGGCGGGGCAGATCAAGACTGGGTCGGCGTCGCGCACGGATCGCGTCGCGAAGTACAACCAGTTGCTGCGCATCGAAGAAGAACTTGGTGCGTCGGCACGATTTCCCGGACGGGCGATCTTCCAAGCGTGAACAGAATCCATAGTCTTGCGTTCACCTTGCCGGCGTTGCGGAGGCGTACTCTGTGAAGGTTAGCCGCTTCATTGCTGCATCTGCTGTTTTATGCCTCGCGCTCGCCGCAAGCGGCCAAGCGCCGACGGAACGGACTCGCACGCTCGCCGCAGCGCCTCCCAAGCTTGTGCTGCTGGTACATCAGTCCTTCCAACCTGGCAAGGTAAGCACACGCCAAAAGCTGGCGGCCGCCATCTCGCGCGCCTGCGATCATCTGGCAGTTCCCAATTCCTGGATCGATCTCGAATCCATTACCGGGCAGGCGGAGGCGCTGTCCTTCGATCCCTTCGATTCTTTCGAGCAATTGGACAAGGCCGGTGCAGAGTGGGGGCGGATTTTTGCCGCTCATTCCGACGTTGCCCGACTGCAGGAAGAAATCAGGGCGCTGGTGGCGAGCGAGCGCGCGGTGATCGCCGTGCGGCGCGATGATGTCGGCTACCGGGCGAACAGCATCGATTTGTCGAAGGCACGAATCCTGCGCGTGCTGGAGGTGTGGCTGCACCCTGGACGGGAAAATGATTTTGTCGAAGCGTTCAAGATGCTCGGTGCGGCGTACGAGAAAATTAACTCCGACATGCCGTGGGTGGTTTATCAGGTTAATGCAGGCATGCCGTCGCCGGCGTTTCTGGTTTTCGTGCCCATGAGGGCATTGCGTCAGAACGATGATTTGCTGGCACGCAGAAAGAGCCTGCAGGAGGCGGAAGGCGACGCAGGTGTCGAGCGTATGCAGCAAATTGCGCGCGAAGCCTACGCTTCGACGGAAAGCAACATTTACGCGATTAGCCCAGAGATATCGCACGTTTCGCGTGAATTTGCAGCGGGCGATCCGGAGTTCTGGTCACCGAAACGGACGACAGTGAGCGCCAAGCCCGCAGGAAACAAACCGGCCGTGCTATCCAGCCAACGCAAAGACAAAACGCAAAACTAGCGCGAGCCAACTTCAGGCTCCGCCGCCCGCCGTTCGTCCGAGCTTATCGAGGAGCTTGACGACCTGTTCGGGACGCGCGCGCACGCGGATGTCTTCGGTCAAGTTGACCCAGCGGATGGTTCCCGCCGAATCGATCAGGAATTCTCCCGGGCGCGCGATATCGGATCCGTCCGGGCCGCCGTCGTGATGCAGCAGGTCGTAGCGGCGGATAGCGTCCAGCTTTTCATCCGAGAGAAACGTGTACGTGTAGCCCTGCTTGCGGCAGTGCTCGCGCGTCACGTCCGGTGGATCGACACTGATGGCGACGACTTGCACGCCGCGCGATTTGAATTGTTCGAGCTGTTGTTCGAAACCCCGCAACTCGGAGTTGCAGAACGGTCACCAATATCCCCGGTAGAAAATCAGCAGCACCCATTGATCGGCGTGACCAGTCGCGGGCGCAGCCACAGAAGTCCCCCAAAGGCTTGAAAGGGTGACGGCTCTGCCCTGCGTATCCGGCAGCGTAAAGTCCGGCGCCTTCTGACCGACCTGTGGCGCGGCCTTTGCGGCGGGAATCTCCTTGGAGTGCCAGATAACGCCGTACGCGAAAAAAGCGACGATGCCGACGCTCAGGGTCGCGAGGATTGGTCCGCTGATTTTGCCGCGGTAAAGGTCCGGTTTCCGATAGGCACGCCATAGCCCCACGGAGAGCACCGCCAGGGCAACTCCAAACAGCAGCCAGTTCACCCATGGAATATCGCGCGTAACAGGGAAGCGAATAAAAAAGAGCGGATAGCTGAAGCCCGCAAGCAGGGTCAACACGAAGCCTGCGTACAGCAGAATATTCCAACGTCGCTTCATTTTCTCCTCACAGGTCCGCCGATATATACCACGGACGCGTCGTCGAAGTGTCACAAGAATGTTTTCGCTTTGAAATGAAGGATTGTGGCGATTGACTTAGCCTCGGGCGGCAAATAGCATCCGATTGTCTGGCTTGATTGCCTGCTGTCGCCAGCCGGATTCCCTTGAGCTCATGGCGGCCACTGCCAATTCGCCTTCATCCGAATCGAAAGTACGCATTCGTCCCGGTAGCGATGAGGATGTACCCGCGCTCACTCGATTGATTAACGCGGCGTTCGTGGTGGAACGGTTGGTGTTTGACGGTGATCGCGTGGATGACCTGGGAGTCCGCGCGTACATGAGCGGTGGCACGTTTCTGGTTGCTGAAGATTCCAGCGGATTGGCCGGATGCGTTTACATCGAGACCCGTGATGATCGCAGCTATCTCGGTCTTCTTTCGGTGCAGCCTGCGCGGCAAGGCGCGGGACTTGGGCGACGATTGGTAGCCGCAGCGGAGAATCTTGCCCGCGATTTAGGTTCTCGCGTAATAGATTTGCGCGTTATCAGCGCCCGAGGCGAGCAACTGTTGCCATTCTATCAGCGGCTCGGGTACGAGCTCGTTCGCAACGAACCTTTCCCCGCGAATTTAATTACCAAGGTGCACTCGCATTACATTCTGATGTCCAAGCCATTGGTTTAAGGTGCGATTTCAATGGTTCAGCGACATACGCAGTCCAACCGCCTGCTTGCGATGCTCAAACAAGACGCGGCTAGGAATGACGCTGTGATCGAAGTTAATTTTCAAACCCAGCTGATTTAAGGCAGAATACGGCGCTGTCATTGTGTGAGGAGGATGGATGAATCGCAGGAGCATCATCGCGGGAACTTTGTTTGCGGCTGTGTCGCTTGCGCCGTTTGGAACGCACGTCATCGCTGATGAGCAAACATTATTTGGCTATTCGGCGGAGTCTTCTCGTGCCGAGCGGCAATGGGAAGAAAAGCTTCGCGCGATTCCCAGCCCGGACAATCTGCGCTCTTACATGCAGCATCTTTCCGCCCGCCCGCACAACGTTGGCTCTCCCAATGACAAGGAAAACGCGGAATGGATTCTGGCGAAGTTCAAAGAGTTTGGGCTGGACGCGCACATCGAGCAGTTCGATGTGCTGTATCCCACGCCGAAAGAACGGGCCATCGAATTGGTCGACGGCGGCCCGAAGTACGTAGCCAAGCTGCAGGAGCCTGCGGTTCCACAGGATCCCACCTCGAACCAGCAGAACGAACAGTTGCCCACGTATCACGCCTATTCGATCGACGGCGACGTGACCGCGCCTTTGGTGTATGTCAATTACGGCGTTCCGGAAGATTACGAGCAACTCGAGCGCATGGGCGTTTCCGTCAAAGGTGCCATCGTGATCGCGCGCTATTTTCATTCCTGGCGGGGCATTAAGCCGAAAGTGGCTGCCGAGCACGGCGCCGTCGGCTGTATCATCTATTCCGACCCGCACGAGGATGGTTACGTGCAGGGCGATACGTTTCCGAACGGAGCGTGGCGTCCGAAGGATGGCGTGCAGCGCGGGAGCGTTGCGGACATGCCCATTTATCCTGGCGATCCGCTCACGCCGGGAGTCGGAGCGACCAAAGACGCGAAGCGCTTGAACATTAAAGATGCGCCGACGATTACGAAGATTCCCGTGCTTCCCATTTCCTACGGCGACGCGCAGCCGTTGCTAGCCGCGCTGACCGGCCGAGTTGCGCCGGAGGGTTGGCGCGGCGGCTTGGGCCTCACGTATCACATCGGGCCGGGCCCAGCGAAAGTTCACTTGAAAGTAAAATCGAATTGGGACATCAAGCCGGTGTATGACGTGATCGCGAAGATTCCAGGTTCGGCGTTTCCGGACGAGTGGGTGATTCGCGGGAACCATCACGATGCTTGGGTAAATGGCGCGGAAGATCCCACATCCGGAATGGTTGCGGTGCTTGAAGAAGCGCGTGCGTTCGGCGAGCTGCTTAAGGCGGGATGGAAGCCGAAGCGCACGATTATTCTCTGCGCGTGGGACGGCGAAGAGCCGGGCTTGCTCGGCTCCACGGAATGGGCTGAGCAGCATTACGACGAGCTGCGCGCGCATGCCGTGGCTTACATCAACTCCGACAGCAACGGCCGGGGTTATCTAGGCGTGGAAGGCTCGCACACGCTGGAGAGGTTCACCAACGACGTCGCAAGAGATATTTCCGATCCGGAGGCGAAGCTTTCGGTGTGGAAACGCAGCCGCCTGCATGAAATCGCCGGCGCGAAATCCGCCGAGCAGCGCAAGGAAATCCGCGAACGCACGGACCTGCGCATCCCCGCGCTAGGTTCGGGTTCGGACTACACCGCGTTTCTGCAGCACGATGGCGTCGCTTCCCTCAATATCGGATTCGGCGGCGAAGACGGCGGCGGCATCTACCATTCCATCTACGATGATTTCTATTGGTACACACATTTCAGCGACACCGATTTTGTTTATGGCCGCGCTCTGGCGCAAACCGGCGGAACGGCGGTGATGCGCCTCGCCGATGCGGAGCTGTTGCCCTTCGAATTCGGCGACTTTGCGGACACCGTGCAGGCCTACGTGAAAGAGCTGAAAGCGCTGTCGCAGAAAACACAGGATGACATTCGCGAGCGCAATCGCGAGATTGAGGAAGGCGTTTTCAAGGCGACGGATGATCCGCGCCACCCACTCGTTGCTCCCGCAGCGGAGACTGTGCCGCCGCACTTAAATTTCGCGCCGCTCGAGAACGCCGCCGAGGAACTGACGCGCAGCGCCAGCGAATACCACAAAGCGCTGGAGCAGGCCGGCGCCAATGGCGGCGCGCAGCTCGCTTCCGCGTCACTTGCCGAAGTAAACCATCTGCTGATCGAAAGCGAGCGCAAGCTAACGACGTCCGCTGGGTTGCCTAATCGGCCCTGGTTCAAGCACCAGCTCTACGCGCCCGGCTTCTACACCGGCTACGCGGTCAAGACTGTGCCCGCGGTGCGCGAAGCAATCGAGCAGAAGCAGTGGAAGCAGGCGGATGAAGCCATCGTGGTCGTCGCCGGCGTTTTGCGCGACGAAGCCGCGCTGATTGCGTCCGTCGCCAGCAAACTCGCCGCGGCAGCGTTGCACTAAGCCTTAGCCAGCGCGCACGCCGTTCGGCACCGGGCGTTCGGGCAACGCCAGCACCGGAACAACGCCGTCAGCGTATCCGATGTCAAGCAGCATGCCTTCGGAGATTTCTCCGGCCATCTTGCGTGAAGCGAGATTCACAACGAACAGCGCCTGCCGCCCCTGCATCTCTTGCGGATTCGCGCGTTCTTTCTTGATCCCTGCGAGGATCGTGCGCGTATGATCGCCGAAATTGACGATCAGCTTCATGAGTTTGTCCGACCGAGGTACTTCCTCGACGCGCTCGATCGTGCCGACACGAATGTCCAGCGCTTCCAGCACTTCAATTCCAACAATCGGTTTGACCGCCGAGGGCTTGAACTCGTCCACAGCTCACCGCCTGTAGTTCGCGGCATACGCAGGCGTCGGAATCGCCGGGTCGCACCGCTCGTCGCGAAGCGGCGCGGCGGCCTGCAAATGCAAAGGAACAATTCCGGCCCACACCGGCAAGGCGTAATCTTCCTCGTCGTCCTGTACCGGTCCGGAACGAATCTTCGCGGAAATTTCCGTCAGCGGCAGCTTCAATATGCTGGTGGCCTTCAATTCCTTCTCATTCGGCTGCCGCGCGTCTTCCCAGCGCCCCGGCAAAATCTTTTCCGTGAAAGCCCGCAGCGCTTCCAGCTTCTCTCCAGGCTCATCCACAAGCGTAGCCTTGCCCAGCGCAACCACCGAGCGATAGTTCATCGAATGGTTGAACACCGAGCGCGCCAGCACCAAGCCGTCCGTCAGGGTGACCGTCACACACACGGGAACGCCGGCCGCAGTGCCGCGCAGCATCCGGCTGGCCGCCGATCCATGAAAATAAATCGCGTCGCCCACTCTCGTGTACAGCGTCGGAATCACAAACGGCTGCGCATCCGCAGTAAATCCGACGTGACAAACAATCCCCTCATCCAGAATTTTATAAATTTCCTGTCGATCGTAAACGCCGCGATGCGGCTCTCGAACCACACGCGTGCGCTCCGTCGGCGTAAAGCTTTCTGGCACGATGCACCTCTTGAGAAACGTAGCGCGGAGTTGATAGCCTGCGCTACCGCGGCATGAGTGAGGAAAAGCAATTTCATGTTACCACGCCCCTCCGCATTTCAACGCCAGCACCTGGTTATGAGAAACTAGCTCCCCGGACAATTTGGCATTTAGCATGGGCGAGAAAAAATGAGCACACCAGCTTTGCAGGAAACAAGCAGCAAGCCGCTCGACTCCGCGTGGGTTCGCGCGCAATTCCCGTCGCTGAACTTGCAGGTGAACGGGCAGCCCGCGGCTTTTTTGGATGGACCGGCCGGCACGCAAGTGCCCAAGCAAGTCATCGACGCGGTGCAGAATTATTTTCTCACCGCCAACGCCAACACCTGCGGCGCCTTCGCCACCAGCCGCGCCAATGACGCGATGATCGCGTCGAGCCGCGCGGCCATGGCCGACTTCTTTCACTGCGATGCCGACGAAGTGGTCTTCGGCCAGAACATGACCACCATCACCTTTGCGCTGGCCCGCGCCATCGGCAGCGAACTGAACGCCGGAGACGAAATCGTCGTCACCGCGCTCGATCACGACGCCAACGTCGCTCCCTGGCGCGCGCTCGAGGAAAAGGGCGTGGTCATCCGCCAGGTGGACATTCGCGAAGCCGACTGCACGCTCGACCTCGACGACTTGCGGCGCAAGATTACCTCCAAGACGAAACTTGTCGCCGTCGGTTACGCCTCCAATGCCGTCGGCACCCTCAATCCCGTCGCGGAAATCACCCAGCTCGCACACAAAGCGGGCGCCACGGTGTTCATCGATGCCGTGCACTATGCCCCGCATGGCTCCATAGACGTCCGCGGGCTCGATTGTGATTTCCTTGTTTGCTCGCCCTACAAGTTTTTTGGCCCGCACATGGGCACGCTCTATGGCAAGCGCGAGCGCCTGCTGCAATTCAAACCCTATAAAGTGCGCCCCGCGTCCGATGCGCTACCCGACCGTTGGGAAACCGGCACGCAAGTGCAAGAGCTGATCGCGGGAATCGGCGCGGCCGTCGATTACCTCGCGGAGCTCGGCCGCCGCCATGATCCCACCGCAAAAAACCGCCGCAACGCTTTGCTCGCGGCATATCGCGTCACGCACCAGCATGAAACCGCGCTGCTCGCGCGATTGCTCGATGGCCTGCTGGCCATTCCCAAGCTGCGCTTCTTCGGCATCAGCGATCCCAAACGTTTCCACGAGCGCTGCTCGACGATTTCGATTCGGATTGGCGATCACCATCCCACCGAAATCGCGAAATTCCTCGGCGATCGCGGCATTTTCACCTGGGACGGAAATTACTACGCGCTGAACCTGACCGAACGCCTCGGCGTCGAAAAAACCGGCGGCCTGCTACGCATCGGCATCGTGCATTACAACACCACGGAAGAAGTTGATCGGCTGCTCGCCTCACTTCGAGAGTTTGCACACCTCTAGACCTTGAGCCGTGATAGCATCCGTTAACTGTGAATACTTTAACACCTCCACCCATGAGCGCTTCTTCGGGTGGGAATCCGCGCCGAGTCCGAGATTTACCGCAGGTCAAATGGCCCATTGTAGGACTCCTGCTCATCTCATTTTTTCTGCTCTTGTTTCGGCTCGGCAGCTCGGGTCTTCACGATTGGGATGAAGGTATTTACGCGCAAGTATCTAAGGAAATTCTTCAGACCGGCGACTGGCAAACCCTTCATTGGATGGGGAGAAGCTGGTACGAAAAACCACCGCTTTTTTTATGGATTACAGCAGCGGCCTACAAGGTAGGAGGGGTTAGTGAGTGGACCGCCCGGTTACCGTCGGCGCTTGCCGCCTGCGGCTTGTTCTGTTTGCTTCCGTTTTTCGGCAAGCACCTAGGCAGTCGGTGGATCGGTGTATCTGCAATTCTGATTCTATTAACGGATCGGGAATTCATGTTCCGCAGCCGCTTTGGAACATTGGATGTCCTGCTCACCTTTCTGATTTTTGCTTCCTTGTATGGATATCTGCTGTTTCAGGCTGGCAATCCTCGCGGTTGGCTGCTGGTCGGATTGAGTTTTGGTTTGGCCGTTATGGATAAGGGAGCGGCGGCGGTGGTGATTCCTGTGATCATTGGCGCCGAGGTACTGCTGGATGGTTTCTCGCGACTCCGACAGGTATTGCGATCTCGTGAATTCTGGGCAGGTATCTGCATCGCCGCTGCCATTGCGGTCCCCTGGCATTTGGTGATGACTCTGCACGCGGGCCGTGCCTTTTGGCACGAGTACATGGGTACGCAGGTCCTGGCGCGCGTCACGACCGGGGTCTACACCGTGAACCAGGGGGGACGGCTTTATTACCTTTCCACTCTGCAGGAGCACCTTTTTCCTTGGTTTTTCCCCGGTCTGTTTGCGCTCGCATTTGCAGTTCGTGACGTGTTGCGCGACCGTAATCGCGGTTTGCGGCTTGTGCTGCTCACTGCCGGAGTCATTTTTGCCACTTATACTGTGGTTCACACCAAGAACCCCTGGTACGTGATTCCGCTACACCCGGCCATTGCCCTACTTGTGTCCGCGGCAATGGTTGAAGCCTGGAAGAACAAAGATGTCGCTATTGCGGGGGGCGCCTTTGTAAGCGGAATTCTGAATATGTTGATGGCCGCGCGAACTGCCGCCGCGATCTTTGGTACTGTCCTCATCGGGGTTCACTTGGCGTTACGAAAGAAACCAGCCGCTTGGGCTGTTGGCATTACTGCGGCTGTGGCGGCATGCACGCTGCTCACAGGTTATGCGGAGATACGCGCACTCTACAGGCCGTCCGAATCCGACATCGTACATTTGTCCAAGATTGTTTCGCAGGAGTTTCCGAACGATCGAAGCCCAGTGGTTTTCTTCGGCTACCCCTACGGCATAACTGGTCCCGGTCCGGCGTTCACCTATTATTCGGATAGGCCGTACGAATGGGCGGACGTCTATGATCGATTACCGCAATATTTCCAGACAAGCCAATCTCGCCCAGTGATTCTCGCGCAAAAAGATCTACACGAATTTGAGTCGGGATACGACTTGAAAGTACAGTTGGCGTATAAGAGTCTGGTGTACGGAACAGCTACTCTGCAGGCCAACAAGTAAGCCGCGTCTGATCGTGAAACGACGCAAAATTACCCCCGAGACCTTCTTTCCTGAAGATGACTGCCTGTGCGGCAGCCGAGCCTTTCGTGGCAGCTCAAGATCCATGTATTCCGGCGGGTTATGAGCAAACGACCCAAACCAATTGTTCTGACCGTGCTGGACGGCTGGGGATTCCGCGCCGAGACCAAGGGCAACGCCATCGCGCTAGCGCGCAAGCCTGCATACGACGCGTTGCTGAAGAAATTTCCGAACACGCTCATCCACACGTCCGGCCCATTTGTCGGCTTGCCCGAAGGGCAGATGGGCAATAGCGAGGTCGGCCACCTCAACATCGGCGCCGGCCGCATCGTGCACATGGACATCACGCGCATCGATCTGCTTATCGCGAACAAACAATTGCAAAACGTGCCTCTGTTTCAGCAAGCCATGGAGCGCGGCCGCCAGCGCCAGTTGCATTTGATGGGCCTGCTCAGCGACGGCGGTGTGCACTCGCACATCAACCATCTCTTCGCGCTGCTGGAAATGGCCAAGCAGCAAAAAGTGGAAAATGTTTTAATCCATTGTTTTATGGACGGCCGCGACACGCCCCCGCACAGTGGGCGCGACTTCGTCCGCCAATTGCAGCAGAAAATTCGCGAGCTAGGAGTCGGCCAGATTGCCACGCTCACCGGCCGCTACTACGCCATGGACCGCGACAATCGCTGGGAGCGCATCGAACTCGCCTACCGCGCCGTTGTCCATGGCGAAGCGGAAACGCGCACCGACGATCCGCTCGCGGCCCTGCAACGTAGTTACGAGCAAGACGTCACCGACGAATTCGTGAAGCCCATCGTAGTCAGCAAGGGGAGCGGCCCTACGGCTCCGCCCGTGGGCCCAATTCATGACGATGACGCCGTCATTTTCTTCAACTTCCGTGCCGACCGCGCCCGCCAGATGACGTACGCTCTCGCTGCTCCCGACTTCGACAAATTCGTCGACCCCAAGCGCCCCAAAAATCTTTTTTACATCGCCATGACGCAGTACGACAAAAACTGGCCGTGGCTAAAGTACGTAATTGGTCCCGAAAAACTAGAGCATATCCTCGCGCAGGTCTTTGCCGACCTGCACTACAAAAACCTGCGTTGCGCGGAGACCGAAAAATACGCGCACGTCACCTACTTCTTCAACGGCGGCGTGGAAAAGCCTTTCGCCGGCGAAGAGCGCATCCTCGTTCCGTCGCCGAAGGTCGCCACTTACGATCTGAAACCAGAAATGTCCGCGGAAGGAATTACCGAAACCGTGGTGAAAGCCATTGAAAAAGGCGAGTTCGACGCCATCATCATGAATTACGCCAACGCCGACATGGTCGGCCATTCCGGCAAACTCGAAGCCGCCATCAAAGCCGTTGAGGCCGTGGACAGCGGCCTCGCGCGCATTTTCCAAACGCTGAAGCCCCGCGGCGGCGCATGGATCATCACTGCCGATCACGGCAACGCCGAAACCATGATCGATCCCAAAACCGGCGGACCGCACACCTATCACACCACCAATCCCGTTCCCTTCGTACTCGTCACCGACGACGATCACCTCCGTCTGCAGCCCGGCGGCGCTCTCCGCGATATTGCTCCTACCATGCTCGGCGTCCTCGGCCAGCCCCAACCAAAAGACATGACCGGCCGCGATCTACGCCAAAAATAAGTAGTGCAGCCGGCCAGGAGGTAAGCTTCCATGCCGCAAAAAATGAGTTCAGGCAAACCGAGTTACATTGGCAAGTTCGGCGGCTTGACCGTGCCAGGCACGCCAGTGGGCGCGATTGTTTCGATCGGGCTGGTCATCCTTGCCTGGCTTGCCATTCCGATAGCGCGTCCCTTTATACTTGGCACCGTCGGCCTGGGTCTTGTCGTTGGCCTAGTCCTCTGGCGGAAACACGCCAAAGCGCGCGAATGAACCGAACTAAGCCAGCCGAAACTAAATTGGTCATCTGCGTATGGCACCCGTTCACTTACTGGCGCCCGCAACCTGTCGTTCCGGAAACGCTCCGCCGCCATTGGCCAGAAATGCGCGTCCTACATCTCCCTGACTACGATCACCTGCCGCAGGAATTGCCCGACACCGACATTTTTGTCGGGTATTCGCTACGCCCCCAGCAGCTCAAGCTCGCCAAGAAACTCAAGTGGCTGCACTCCACCGCCGCCGGGGTTGCACAACTCATGTACCCAGAGCTGCGCGATTCGGGAATTGTGGTCACAAATCCCAGCGGTATTTTCTCTGTTCCCATGGCCGAACACGCCATGGGCCTGCTCGTGGCCCTCGCGCGCAATTTCCCCGATTCCGTGCGCCACCAGGACCATTCTCACTGGGGACAGCAGGATTTGTGGGACAAGCCGCAGCGTCTCATCGAACTGAACGGCCAGCTTCTCCTGATTGTGGGATATGGCTCGATCGGACGCGAACTGGCGCGCCGCGCTCACGCCTTCGATATCCGCGTTTGGGGCGTTACGCGTTCCGGAAAGGGCGATGCAACGTATGCGGAGAAAATCGTTCCTGTAACGCAGCTCGATGAAGTCCTGCCACACGCCGATTACGTCGTGGTCGCCACACCCGAAACCCAGGAAACCGCGCAGCTCATGAGCGCCGCGCGGATCGCAAAGATGAAGCGCGGCGCTCGCCTGATCAATGTGGGCCGAGGCTCGTTGCTCGATGAAGCAGCACTGCTCCGCGCGCTCGAATCTGGCTCGCTGGCCGGCGCGGCTTTGGACGTGACCGCAACGGAGCCGCTTCCGCCCGATAGTCCTTTGTGGAAAGCGCCCAACTTGTTCATCACCCCGCACACCAGCGGCGTGAGCGATCGCCTGTGGATCAGGCAAGCAGACATTCTCGTGCAATTGCTGGAAAGGTGGTTCGACGGCCGCGAGCTCTTCAACCAAGTCGACTTCGCCCGCGGCTATTAGACCAACAACTAAAGACTAAAAACTGCTTTAATCCCCGACGCCGCCCTTAACTGCCGTATACCCTTCGCGGGCGTAAACCACCACTTTTTGCTTCTTCCCCTTCTGGTCCATAACCTCTATCGGGCTCCCGTCCGGCTTCACCAGTTCTACCTTCACCTTATGAAACTTCCCATCGTTCGCGCCGGTGGTCGGGGTGTACGACAAGCTGTATTGATTGCGCAAAAACGCCGTGATGGTCTGAAAAATTCCCGGAATTTCGCCGTCAAATTGCGGGAACCATGAATAGCCGCCCGTCATCTGCGCAAAAGTCTTGAGTTGATTTTCTCCCTGCAAATAGTTCATGTGCGAACTCATCGAGCCGTGCGAATCCAAGAAATTCGTGTACGGCTTGTCCAGGCCAATGCAAAAAATTGTCGTGTCCGTCTGCCGCAGCAGCTTCATTGTTTGGTCCAGCGTGTGCTTGGAGAATGTATCCACACCAGTGGCCAGCACCAAAATCGCTTTCTTGCCCTTTACATCCTTCAAGCGTTCCGTAGTGTCCAGAATTGCGTCAAACACGTTCGACTCGCTGAAACCCGGAAAATAAAGATGATAGAGCGCGTTACGCACTTCATCCTTGTTCTGCGTGAAATCCACTTCCAGCCGCGGCTTCATGTCGAAGGTAACCAGCGCCACCCAATCCTTCTGCTTGAGGTGCGGGAAAAACGCATCAGCCCAATACTTCGCCTGGTACGCGAACCAATCGTAGTAGCCTCGGCTGCTGAACTCCATCAGCATCACGATCGTGATCGGCGCCTCGGTCGACCCGAAGTTGCTGATCGTCTGCGCTACTCCATCGTCAGTGATGCGGAAGTTTTCTTTCTTTAGACCCGTGAGCAGGTCTCCACGGTTTGTCGCGGCAATCACGTCGAGAGTGACCACCGGCACTTCCACCGCAATGCTCGCCCCAGCCTCTTGGGGTTTTTGTTGTGGCGGCGCAGGTTTCTGTTCCACTGGGGGAGCGCCCGGCTGCTTCTGGCCGCCTTGTGGGCCCTCCGGCGCCTGCCCGCGCGCACTCATTGCGCCCACTGCAAAAGTCAGCGCCCCCGCAAAAATCGTCAACAAACCCTTGGAAAGATTCGCTCTCATACTAGGTTCCTCAAATTACAATGATAGACGGACTTGCGCCGGGGCGGCAACGCCCGCCGGCCGAGCAGCGTCCAAACGTTGCGCTTTCGTAACTGTCCTTAGCCGCATGCGGCAAGTTCCTAATACCGCGCATGTTAGTATGAAGCACATTTGCTGGAAAGCGTTGCTGGTGGGCCAAGTGATGGTCACATGGAAAATGGAGGATGGCTTTGCTGATTTCGAACCGCAGAACACGTGCGCTGTTGCAACCGGCGATCATTTTCTTTGCGGCAGTTCTCCCGCTTGCAGCGCAGGGAATCCCTCCAAATCCGGCCCCGGCTCAGGCCAATCGTTCTCCGCTCGCTGACACCGCTGCGCTCTCCAGGGAGGCACTGGTATGGCTTGCGCAGCTCATCCAAATCAACACCACCAATCCTCCGGGCAACGAGCAGGCCGCCGCGAAGTACGTCGCCGGCATTCTAGAGAAAGAGGGAATTACGCCAGAGGTTTTGGAAGTTGCGCCAGGGCGCAGCGCCGTCGTCGCGCGGCTGCGCAGCTCCGCCATTTCCGATCCTTCGCGCGCGCTGCTTCTGGTCGCGCACATGGACGTTGTTGGCGCCGAGCGCGCCCGTTGGACCGTAGACCCATTCGGGGCGGTCATGAAGGACGACTATATTTATGGCCGTGGCGCCCTGGACGACAAGTCCATGCTGGCCGCGAACCTGGCTGCCATCATCGCGCTGAAGCGTTCGAACGCGCGCCTTAACCGTGACGTGATTTTTCTCGCCACCGACGATGAAGAAGGCGGCGGCGAAGCCAGCATCAAGACACTGATCACAAAGAATTGGGACAAGTTCGCCGCTGGTTACGCCTTGAACGAAGGCGGCGAAGTAATTTCCAAGAGCGGCAAAGTGCAATACGTTGCCGTGCAAGCCAGCGAAAAGGTTTCCGTCAACGTTGCGGTAATCGCCAAAGGTCCATCAGGGCATGCTTCGGTTCCCACAAAAGACAACGCCGTCGTGCACCTGGCCGCAGCCGTGGCTAGAATCGGCGCCTACTCGGCGCCCGTGCACTTCACCACGGTGGTGCGCCGCTATTTCGAGGGACTCGCCGCAATTTCCGATGGCGAAATCGCCAAGTGGATGCGTTCGCTCGAAACCTCCGACCGCGGCGAACACGCCCAGCGCGTCATTTCCGATGCAAATCCTCAATGGGGCTCCATGATGCGCGACTCCATTGCGCCCACTATGCTTTCGGCCGGCGTGCGCGCAAACGTCATTCCGGGCGAAGCGCGTGCCATGTTGAACATTCGCTTGCTGCCCGGAGATACCATAGACGTGCTGCTCGGCGCGCTCACCAAGCTGGTCAACGATCCGCAGGTGCGTTTCGAGGTTCAGCCCAATGCCGGGCTCGCGGCCCCCACCTCTTCTCTCGAGTCCGATTTCTACGCAGTCATCAATAAAGTCGCCTCGCAAGATTTCGGCGGAGCGCCTGTGCTGCCGTTTCAATCGACTTGGGCCACCGACTCCTCGCAGTTGCGCCTGCACAATGTGCAAGCCTACGGCTTGTGGCCTTTTCCCGTCACCGATGAAGATCTGAAGCGCATGCACGGTGACGACGAGCGCCTTTCCGTAGCATCCTTCAACAAAGGCGTCGAAGTGTTGTTGCACATCGTCTCCGAATTTGCGGTCACCAAATAGATGGCTTTTCGCCACTCCAAAATTGTCTGCACTATCGGGCCTGCCAGCCGCTCGCCGCGAATCATCGACCGGCTGCTGCGCGCCGGCATGGATGTCGCGCGCCTCAATTTCTCTCATGGCTCGCACGCAAACCACGCCGAGAGCATCGCGATGCTGCGCGCCGCGGCCACGCACATTCACAAACCCATCGCCATCCTCGCCGATCTGCAAGGACCTAAGATTCGAACTGGGCCCCTCGCCGGCGGTGCGCCCGTGATTTTGCGCACCGGACAAAAATTTGTAATCACCACCGCGCGTGTGCTCGGCGACTCTACCCGCGTTAGCACCGTCTTCAAGCCCCTGCCTCGCGAGGTACATCGCGGCGACCGCATACTTCTTTCCGACGGATTGATCGAATTGCGCGTACTGCAACTGCGCGGCCGCGAAGTAATCTGCGAAGTCGTGAACGGCGGCGCGCTTGGCGAACACAAGGGAATTAACTTGCCTGGAATCAAGCTGCGCGTTCCCGCGCTCACGCCGAAAGACCGCGAAGATTTGGTCTTCGCCCTGAAGCACGGCGCGAACTATATCGCCGTGAGCTTTGTCCGCCGCCCCGAAGATGTGGTGCTTGCAAAAACGCTGGTGCGCCGCGCCGGCAAAGATACGCCGGTGATCGCGAAATTGGAAAAGCCCGAAGCGATTGAAAATCTCGATGCGATTTTGCGCGTCGCGGACGGCGTGATGGTCGCGCGCGGTGATCTCGGTGTGGAGATGAGTCCGGAGCGCGTACCCGTGGTGCAAAAAACTATCATCAAGCGCGCCCGCGAATTTCGCCGGCCCGTTATCACTGCCACGCAGATGCTCGAATCCATGACGGAAAATCCGCGCCCCACCCGCGCGGAAGCTTCGGACGTAGCCAACGCTATTTTTGACGGCTCCGACGCCGTGATGCTCTCTGCGGAAACCGCCAGCGGAAAATATCCTGTTGAAGCGGTGAGTATGATGGCGCGCATTATCGAAGAAGCGGAAGGCAGCATTACGGAATTTCCGCGGCCGGCTCCACAGGAGCGGCTAAAAGTTGCGGAGACCGTTGCGGAGTTGGTGTGTCACGCGTCGCGCGAGCTACACATGAAATTAATCGCTGTTTTCACGCACAGCGGGTTTACCGCGCGGCTGATTTCGCGCTATCGCCCGCTGGTGCCCATCATCGCGTTCTCACCGGAAGAGGAGACGCGGCGGCGCATGGCGTTGATCTGGGGCGTACACCCGCAGACTATCTCCGACGTGCGCAAAGTCGACGGCCTTGCGGTGGTCGCCGAGAAACGCTTGCTCGAAGAGAGGCTGGTGCGCAAAGGCGATGTCGTCGGCATTGTCGCCGGAACGCCGATGGGCATTCGCGGCACGACGAATTTCATGAAGTTCCACGTAATCGGCGGCACTGAGTAGTTTCGCTCCAAGCGGCGAATTTCGAGCAACTTCTAGTTGACCCAGCGGTCGGGGCGCGATGGCGGGTCTTTGTGCTTGTTCATGTAGATCTGGAAACGTTTTTTATTGCGCTGCATCTTCCAGTCGGTAACGGTGTTACGCACGCTGTACAGGAAGGAGCCGCGGCGCAAATAGATATAGCCGACCAGCATGCCGCCGAGGTGGCAGATATGACTGATGTTGTCTCCGCCGAGTCCAAAGGTGCCCAGAAATTCCAGCGCGGTCATGATGATTACAAACGTGCGCATGCTCATCTTGATGGGAATCGGAAACATGATGACCTGGCGGTCCGGAAAGAGGATCGCGCAGGCGAGCAAAACGCCGAAAATAGCTCCGGACGCGCCAATCGTTGCAGTGTCCGAGGGTTGCTGGCCCCAGAAAACCGGAACGGTCTTTACGATGACGTTGATGAGTCCGGCGCCGACGCCGGTGAGGAAGTAATACTGCAGGAACTTGTTGCGGCCCCAGGCGACTTCGAGCTCGCGGCCAAACATATAGAGCACGAACATATTGGTGAGGATGTGCCAAACAGTAGACGCATCGTGGAGGAACAAATAGGTGAAGGGCTGCCAGATGCGCAGGCCGTGCGTTACGGCAGAAGGGATCAGCCCAAACGCGTGTACGAACCAATTGTAAGCCGAGGGACCCGAAAATGTTTGCAGCAAAAGCTCGAGAATGTATACCGCTACGTTGACGATCAGCAGCCACTGGACCGCCGGAGTTATGAAGAAATTAAAACTGAAGCGGTAATTTCGGATTCCGGAGCGCGAGGCCATGGCTGTTCAAGTTTACGGCTTAGCTAAAAGACAGTCAAAACCGAGTTTCTTCTAATCCAGCTTCTTGCGGGCGAAATAAAATAGCGATGCTGCTAAGAGGGCGAACATTAGTACGCCGAAGAGGTTGCTGACGGCCAATGAACCGAAAAGTTTGGGGCCGAAGGAAAAGAGGTCGGGACGCCAAGGAAGGCGCAGGATTGAGGTTAGCCAGTGCGGCGTGCGCGTGGAGACTTCGGGATCCTGCAACAGATTGATGATGATGCCGAGGAGGCCGAAGACGCCGCCGGCGGCGATGAGTCCGCTGGAATAGAGCGCGCCGGGGCTGGCTTCGCTTTCGTCTTTCTTTTTCGTCGTAGCTTCAACGAGCGCGCGGACGAGTCCTCCGGCGAACATGGCGCCCGTGGTGGCGATGGAAAGATAGGAACCGGTGGCAAAGGCGAGAGAGCGCACGCCGAGAATTTCGACGGCGAGCACTAGCGCGACTCCCATCAGCACGAGACGCC
The DNA here is from genome assembly GCA_035602505.1 of Candidatus Acidiferrum sp. GTDB lineage: Bacteria > Acidobacteriota > Terriglobia > Acidiferrales > UBA7541 > Acidiferrum. The sequence goes on along the minus strand of DATNMD010000027.1, from coordinate 40,555 downwards.
ACGGGAGACGCTGATTGAGAATTCCATTGATGACCGTAGCCATCAGGCGGGCTTGCGGAGCCGGCGCTTTGTCGCTGCCAATGCCCTGCGCCCACTGGTATTCAATTTTGTTGGTGGCGGGGTCATATAGATATTCGCCATCGGGAACTTCATGCGAGCCCAGCGAATTGATGAGCGCGTAGTTCTTGCCTTGATAGGTGAAGGTTTCTCTTTCGATTTTTACGCCGGAGGGCAGCGACTGGATATTGACAGGGATCTCTGTGGGCAGATAGCGCTCGAGGCCTTTGTTCATCAAGTTGAGAGTGGCGCCGATCGCGACGGTGGAAACGGTGACGCCAATGAGGAGTCCCATCTGCTGCCAGAACGGTGTGGCGCCAACGAGGTAGCCGGTCTTCAAATCCTGCGAAGTGGCGCCGGCAATGGCGGCGGCGGTGCAAACCACTCCACCGATCATGAGTGCGAGCACCGCGTAGTTCGGCGCGGTCCAGCCGGCGACGAAGAAGATCGCGCATGTGGCCATCAAGGTGGCGATGCTCATGCCGCTGACGGGATTGGAGGAGTTGCCGAGGAGGCCGCTGATGCGGCCGGCGACGGTGACAAAGAGAAATCCGAAAACAACCACGAAGACGCCGGCGAAAAGATTCTGGTACCAGCGCGTTTCGGCGCCTTGCATGGGATGGAAGGTCAGCAGCACCCACATCATGGCAATGATGACGATGGAGCCTACGATGACCCAGCGCATGGGCACATCGCGATCGATGCGGCTGGCAGCGGCGGAGGCTCCACCTTCTGCGCGCACATCCTTGAGCCCGGCGCGCAACGCGGAAATGATGGTGGGCAAGGTGCGCAACAGGGTGATCAAACCGGCGGCGGCGACCGCGCCTGCGCCCATTGGGCGGATGTAGCTGCGCCAGATGTCGTCGGGAGTCATTTGAGGAATGGGAATCGTGGAAGGATAAATCGGCGTGTTTCCGGCAATCTGCCCGTAAAACTTGATGGCGGGCATCATCACGAGCCAGGAGATAATTCCGCCAGCGAAGAGGATGCCGGCAACACGCGGGCCGATGATGTAGCCGACACCGAGATATTCCGAAGTGATGGCCAACCGGAAGGATGCGCCGGGAAACCAGCTCGGGCGATTTTCGGGCTGCGCGGTCCAGGCTTGCACGGTGTTCATCAGAAAAGTGTAGACACCGCCGAGGCCGAGACCCCAGAACACACGTCCCGCGAAGGAGCCTCCGCGTTCGCCGGCGACGAGCACATCCGCGCACGCAGTGCCTTCGGGGAAGACCAGGTTGCCGTGTTCTTTCACGATGAGTTGGCGGCGCAGCGGCACCATAAAGAGCACGCCAAGCCATCCGCCGAGAAGCGCGAGCGGAAAAATTCTCCAAAAGGTGAACTCGGAGCCGAAGCCGAGAAAGATGAGCGCGGGAATGGTGAACATCACGCCGGCCGCGAGCGATTCTCCCGCAGAGCCAGTGGTCTGCACGATGTTGTTTTCAAGAATGGTGGAGCGGCCGAAAGCGCGCAGGATGCTGATGGAGAGAACGGAGATAGGGATAGAGGCAGAGACGGTGAGGCCGGCGCGCAGGCCGACGTACACGGTGACGGCGCCGAAGAGCAATCCGAAGAGGGCGCCGAGAATGACAGCGCGCACGGTGAATTCCTTGAGGGTTTCGTCGGGCGAGATATAGGGGCGGAATTCCCCAGCGGGCGCCGTGGAACTCCACGGACGGTCAGAAGTTGCGGACGGCTTGCTCACAGACCTCCCACGCAGCCGGGCGGGCGAAACCGGCGCGGGGATTATGGACCATTTTGGACTGTAGAGGATAGAGGCTCGGAGGTGGAGGTCGTGGGACTCCAGTGGTGGCTTGATTTAGGAAAGCAGGTTTTGAAGTCATCAGTCCGTCACTGGGCTGTTGTGGAGGGAGGATTGTTGGCAGGTCGTCGGAGGACAGCCATAAATGGCTGTCCCACTTTGGGCCGGCAGGACGTTGGCCGATATTGACTTGAAGGGACGGTACCCTACCCCCGGGTGTTTTGGCAAAAGAGGCTGCGGGAGAAGCAATTCGTAAGAATATGATTCTAAAGGGGTGGAGAAATTCAAAGCAGAGGTCACGGGTATGAAGAAGAGGAACGTGAGGGCTGGGAAGCGATTTTCACGGTTTATGACGGCACGGAAGTAAATGGATATTAAGAGTTTATTTATAGGTATATGTTCGAACGGGGAAGGACGTTGCGCGGCCTCTAGACCTTGTTGCGCCGGGATGGGAGGGACCAGGCGGCGTCGGAGCGGGCGATGAGGAAGGCTAGGAAGCAGAGGGCGAAGACGGAGTGGTTTAAGCTTGCGCCGAAGTATTGCCAGAGCGGGGCGGAGGAGCCGGGGTAGTCGGAGGAGAAGAGGAGGGTGAGCATGAAGATTAGGCCGCAGAGGCTGGCGGGGCGGACGAAGACGCCGAGGAGGAGGGCGAGTCCGATGGCGAGTTCGCCGTAGGCGACTAAGAAGGCGATGGGTGTGGCGTGAGGGAGAACGAAATTGCGGAGGATGGGGACCATGAAGGGGTAGGCGCCGCCTTCGGTTAGGAATTTGTTGATCCAGAATTGAAATCCGCCGTGCAGGGTGAATTGGGCGCTAAGGATTTTGTACTGGGCGAAGATGAGGAAGAAGAGGCCGACACCGATGCGAAGGATGGCGAGGGCGCGGGAGTTCTGGGCGTCGGGGGAGATGGGCACGGCTGGATGATAGTCAAGCTACGTTGCGGAGAGAAGAAAAACATTTAACACAGGGGCTCAGAGGTCGGAGCACTAAGAGCACGGAGAAAATGACGAGGAATTTAGGAAAAGTGGAAGGAAATTAAACCAGTTCCAGAACGAGCTTGGTTACGGAGGCTGGGGAGAAGGTGTAGACGAGCGTTCCTTTGGTTGCGTCGATGTTTTTGGTTTGCGGCGTGACGACGGTTCTCTGATCGAAGGTGTTGTGGGCGTGTATGTCCGCGTGAGTGAGCACAGTGGTGGTGGCGGATTTGATTTTGGCGTCGCGGAGGATGAGCTGGGTTTCTCGCGATTCGGTAACAGATGGATTCACTATCGTTACGACAAGAGTTTTGTCGTGGAGCGACGCGGAACCGTTTAGGGCCCAGAATGATGCGGGCTTGCCGTCGCGATCGTAGTGAATGTCGGGCGCGTTGAACATGGAGCGCACGGCCTGGCCGCCTTGGTGGGCCGCGTACATGGCAAAGACGTGGCCAACGGGCGTGACGCAGAATTTGTTTTCGTGAGCCAGATACAAACTGTTCAGGCAGTTGATAAGCTGCGCGCAATTGGCCATGGCAATTTTTTCGGGATGACGGTTGAAGATGTCCAGGGTCATGCCGCTGAACACCGCGTCGCGCAGAGTGGGCATTTGCTCTAGCTGATCTCCCGGAGTGGCTTCGCTACCTGGCTTATACCAGGGACCCCATTCGTCGATTACCAGCTTAACGGAGTGGTCGGGATCATTCTCGGCCATGATTTGCCAGTGGCCGTTGATGAGACTTTCCATGCGCTGACCTTCGCGGAGGAGTTCGTACCAATCCACCTCGGCAAAGTTGACGGCGTCGCCCTTTCCCTGATTCCAGTCCTGGGTGCGGCCGCGGCTGAGATTCCAGGCATAGTGATGCAGAGCCCAGCCGTAAACGGAACGAATCTGGGATTTGCCTTTGCGGACGAGCTCTTCAAAGAAGCCGCGCGTCCAGTTCCAATCATCGACGTTGGGTCCGGAGGCGATGAAGGATAGTGTGTGGCCGTAGGAGGGCACCCAGGTGGTGTAGCGACGGAATTCCACGGCGTATTCCTGCGGAGTGAAATTTCCGCCGCAGCCCCAGGACTCATTGCCAACTCCCCAGAAGCGCACGTTGAACGCGTCGGGGTATCCGGCTGCGACGCGCGTGTCCGCCAATGTTGTGCTGCCAGCGGGAGAGTTGCAGTATTCCACCCAGTGATAAAAATCTTTGGCGGAAAGGCTGCGCAGGTTGGCGGCCAGATAGGCTTGACTTCCAATGAGTTTGCAGAACTGCACGAATTCGTTCGTGCCAAACTGATTGGGGTCGTACTTGTGAGCGGCCGGAGCCGAGGTTGCTTCCTCACCGGCCCAGAAATTGGTGCGGCGAGGGCGTTTGTCGCGAGGGCCAATGCCGTCGCGCCAATCGTAGCTGTCCGCGAAACAGCCGCCGGGATAGCGGGCGACGGGAGGCTTGATCTTGCGCATCTCTTCGATCAATTCCTTGCGAATGCCGTTCACGTTGGGGATTTTGGAGTCTTCGCCGACCCAGATGCCGTCATAGATGACTCCACTGAGGTTCTCGGTGAAGTGGCCATAGATGTTCGGGGAGATGGTGCCGAGCGGCTCGTCGAGCACAATTTCGATGCGCGAATCGGCGGCGGAGGAAGGGGCGAAGAAGGGTGAAGAGAATTTTTTCGCCAAGAGTGTTGCTCCGACAGTGGCTACGGAGCGATGCAGAAATTCGCGGCGTCGAAGCATATCAGGATAGCCTCGAGCGGACGCGGTCGCTTAGGGTTTTGCCGTCGACGGTTTTGCCTTCCAGGGCGGCTTTGGCGGCTTTCACTAGGACGCCCATTTGCTTGATTGAGGTAGCGCCAGTTTCGGCGATGGCTTTGGCGATGGCGGCGTCCATTTCGGCGTCGCTGGCGCCGGCCGGGAGATAGGATTCAATGATGGCGAGCTCTTTGGTTTCTTTTTGGGCGAGGTCGTTGCGGTTGCCTTTGGTGAATTGGTCGATGGATTCCTTGCGCTGCTTGACGAGGGTTTGCAGGAGCTGGATGGATTCGGCCTCGTCGAGCTTGCGGAGCTTTTCAGTTTCTTTGTAGGTGATGGCGGACTTGACCATGCGGAGGACGCTGAGGCGGAGTTCGTCTTTGGCGCGCATGGCGTCGGTGAGGTCTTTTTGGATTTTTTCGGCGAGGGTCATGGAATGAATATAGCAGAGGAAAGATACGAAAAGAATTAACACAGAGGGCGCAGAGGCCGGAACACGGAGCGCACAGAGAAGAGCGCGAAACGGGGTAAGATGCGGCGGATATGAGTGTGCGATATGACGTGGCGGTGATCGGGGCTGGAGTTTTTGGGGCGTGGACGGCTTGGCATTTGGCGCGGCGAGGGAAGCGCGTATTGCTGGCGGAGGCTTACGGGCCGGGGAATGCGCGGGCGAGCTCGGCGGGGGAATCGCGGATCATTCGCATGGGATATGGGGCGGACGAGCTGTATACGCGATGGTCGCAGCGCTCGCTAGTGCAGTGGAAGGAATTTCTTGCGGCGACACGGCAGCCGCTGTTTCATGAGACGGGAGTTTTGTGGTTGGCGGGGAAGGACGATTCGCGCGTGCGGGAGACCGCCGAGACGCTGCGCGGGTGCGGCATTCCGGTCCAAGAGCTCAGCCGGGCGGAGGTGGAGACACGATATCCGCAGATTGGTTTGGATGGAATCACGAGGGGGCTGCTGGAGCCGCACAGTGGGGTGCTGATGGCGCGGCGGGCGGTTGCCGCGGTGGTGGTGGATGCGGTGCGCGGCGGAGTGGAGTATCGCGTTGCGCAAATCGCAGAACCGCGAGGCGCGGGAGCGATCTCCGCGGTGACGACGAATTCGGACGAACGCATCGAGGCGGACACGTTTGTATTTGCTTGCGGGGCGTGGCTGGGGAAACTTTTTCCGGAGATTTTGGGGGCGCGGATTTTTCCCAGCCGGCAGGAGGTGTTTTTCTTTGGCGTGCCGGCGGGCGATGTGCGGTTTGCGCCGCCGGCGCTGCCAACGTGGTTGTTTCAAGAGGACGAGATTTATGGGATGCCGGATTTGGAGAGCCGAGGGCTGAAGATTGCGGTGGACCGGCATGGCGAGCGCGTGGATCCGGATACGCAATCCCGATTGGCAAGCGCGGAAGGAGCGGAAGAAGCGAGACGTTTTGTGGAACAGCGATTTCCAGGGTTGCGCGGCGCACCGATTGTGGAGACGCGCGTTTGCCAATACGAGAACACATGGAACGGAGACTTTTTGATCGACCGGCATCCGGAGATCGAAAACGTTTGGTTGGTGGGTGGCGGATCGGGGCACGGGTTCAAGCATGGGCCGACGGTGGGGGAATATGTGGCGGGGCGGATTTTAGATGGCGCGTCAGAGGAGGCGCGGTTTTCGCTTTCGAGCAAACAAACGGTGCAGAGGAGGGCAGTGTTTTAAAGTGGGCGAAACGAAGGAACGAAATACTCAGGTAGCAAAGGCTCGCTGGCGGGACGCCGGGTCACGAACTGGTGTGAATCCATAGCTAGGGTGAAAGCATCGAAAGGTTACACTGACTGGAGACGCTTGCAAGTTCCGTGTCTCCGCTTGGGGGTGAGAATTTGCAATGACGCCACAGCCCGGTTCTACGTCTCTCGAACGCTCGCTATTCCCACGCATTACGATCGTTACTCCAGCCATCAGTGGCGACCAATACCTTGAGGCGACGTTGCGGTCCGTTATCTATCAAGATTATCCCAATTTGGAATTCATCGTGATTGAGGATGGCGCAAGCAACGAGCGGCGGCGCATTCTAGAAAAATACGAGTCGCATTTCTCGTGGCAAATTTGCCGGCCGGACACCGAGCTTTGCGCCGCGATGAACATGGCCTTTGCAAAGTCGTCGAGAGTGATTCTAGGCTGGCTGGAGCCGGGGGACATGCTTCACACGAATGGGCTGTCGGTGATCGGTGGTGTGTTCGGCTGGTTCCCGGATGTGGAATGGATCACCGGGCGCCCATTTAATTTCAGCCCCAGCGGCATGCCAACAGGTATGAAGCAATTGGAGCGCTGGTCTCGCATCCGTTTTTTAGCTGGAGGCAATAAGTACATCCATCGTGACACCACGTTTTGGCGCCGACGTCTTTGGGGACGGGCCGGCGGACGCTTGCTACCGCCTACGGCCCAGGGGGAGAGTTCGATCTATTTGTCCGCTTCTTCCGCTACGCGCAGCTTTACTCTGTAGATGCGCTGATCGGCGGGTACCGGACGCATCCCGGCAATCACAGCGTGAGTGGTAGTCATCGCCGCTACAATCAGATTTGCGATGAGATCGCGGACCGTGAGCTGGCAGAAGTTTCCGGGGCTTACGCCGCGAAATTGTTTCGCAGGCTTAGTGGGATTGTCGCGCATATTCCGAAGGTACGCAGCGTGTGGCATAGGTTCGTAATACGAAGCATTTACAGGTTCCCTGGGCCGGATTGGCCTCCGAAGATCGTCGCGCATGGCGACAAATGGGTTTTTGATTCGTGAAGTTCATTTGCAGGAGTTGACCCGCGGACAGCCAGAAATGGGTGTCCCACTGGGGGATTAGGCTTTTTGTGCGCGGCGGCGGGGAGTTAGCGGTGCGGGGTGGCGCTTGCCGCGGCGGGCCTTTTCGAAATAGAGCTGGGCGTCGGCGTCGGAGAGAAGTTTTTCGATGCGCTCGCCGTGACCGTTGTAGATGGCGATTCCGATACTGGCGGAGAGCTGCGGGACCTCCGGGTCGCTGGCCATGACGGCGCGGATGCGGTTGGCGACGCGCTCGGCTTCGTCGCGCAGAGTTTCCGGCAAAACGAGAGCGAATTCATCGCCGCCGTAGCGGGCGGCGGTGTCGATGGCGCGGCAGTGGATGCGCAGGATGTGCGCGAGTCGATTGAGCGCATGGCTGCCGACGAGGTGGCCGTAGGTGTCGTTGATTTTTTTTAGGCCGTCGAGATCGAGCAGGAGAACGGCGAAGGGGCGCCCGTTGCGATTCGTGCGCTCGGTTTCCGCTTCAAGAATGTCGAGCAGACGGCGGTAGTTCGCGAGCCCAGTGAGCGGGTCGCTGACGGCGAGGTGGCTAACTTGTTCGAACAGGCGCGCGTTGTCGAGGAGAGCGCCGCCGAGAGCGACGGCGTAACTGGTGACTGTGAGTGCTTGCGCAAGAACGAAAGGGGAATCGAGCAGCCGCTGAGATTGAGAGGCGGCGAGTTGCGCGCCGAAATTCATCCAGGCGGCGGCGTAGATGGTGCGGTCGAAAGCGGAGTCCTCAAGCTCGAGGCGGCGACGATACCAGATTAGCGCGACGAGGAAGATCCCGGCGGGCAGGAGTTGCTGGGGGTTGGGGAAGACCGCGCCGGGATGTGGGGAAACTTCCGGGGGAAGGCGGCGCAACGCGGCGGTGATGAGATACGTTGAAGCCATTACGGTGAGCAGGGCGCCGGCGATTTCACGGCGTGGATGCCGCGAACGCGGCAGGAAGTGCTCAACGAGCAACGCGACAACGAAGAGAAGAGCGAGAACGATGCGGCTGACCCACCATGAAACGGGCGCCCAGCGTATTTGTATCGGCGTCTCCTGCTGGAACTGAAAAAAGAGCAGGCTGGATGCGGTGAGGATCGTGCCGGAAAGAAGAAATCCAGCACCGAGGATCAGCGAGAGACGGTCTTGCGTGCCTTGAAAGCGGACGAGGATGACGGCGGCGAAAACGAAAGCCAGCAAGCCGGTGGTGACTTGTAGATAACCCTGCAAAACGGGATCGGGCTCAAGGGGCACAACGCGGAGCCACATGGCGAAGAAAAAGAGGACAATGAACCCGGCGACACTCGCCAGGACGGGAGCTACGCGGCTACGGCTGTTAATCAAAGCGGACTCGGCCATTGTTTGTTCTCTGCTGTGGGCCGGGCACCTATCTAATTAGACTCTAATTTGGTTGCCAGCGTTGCGAGAGAAAGCGGGCGGGTTTTCACTAAGAGATAACCGCTGTGGAATTTGACTGTCCGGTTGTACAGCTGGCCGAAGGTACAGGGGATTTGACGAAATTAGAGGCCGCTAATTTTTTCTTGCGTGCTGAGAATTGAAGATTTCGTGGACGCGGGAGAGCGTGTCGATTTCGGCGACGGGCTTGTCTGGGCGCAGACGCACGATACGGGGGAAGCGCAGGGCGAAGCCACTCTCGTGGCGGCCGGAGCGCTGAATATTGTTGAAGGCCACTTCGAGGACGATGGTAGGCTCGACATCGCGCTGGAAGCCGCGGTCTTCGGTGGTGTGCTCCAGAAAATATTGGGTGAGCTCGCGAATCTCGACGTCGGTGAGGCCGGAGTAGGCTTTGCCGATGTTGACGAGGCGGCCGTCGTCGCGCACGGCGAAGGTGTAATCGGAGAGCAGGCCGCGGCGCTTGCCGTGGCCGTATTCGGCGATGGTGACGACTACGTCGAGCGTGGCGAGAGGGCGCTTGAGCTTCATCCAGAACTGGCCACGACGGCCGGGAACGTAGGGAGACTCGGGCGCCTTGGCGAGGAGGCCTTCGTTGCCGGTGTTGAGGGCGAGGCGGAAGCGATTTTCGATTGCATCGACCGTGCGGCAAAGCTCGGCGCGGGTGAACTGGAGGGCAGGCTGCTCGGCTTTGGCTAGCAGGCGCTCGAGGAGGAGGCTGCGCTCGGCGAGCGGAGCGTCGAGCAGGGTGCGGCCATCGAGAAGGAGCAGATCGAAGGCGACGAAGCTAACGGGAACTTGCGCGCTAGTGAAGAGATCGATTTGTTTGCGGCCGAGGCGCTGCTGGAGCTCGGTGAACGGGATGGCGCGGCCGTCGCGCCATCCGATGATTTCGCCGTCGAGGATGAAATCGCCGGTGATGCCGCGGATAGGCTGAAGGAGCTCGGGGAATTCGGTGACGCGGTCGAGGGTGCGAGAGTAGATCTCGACTTGCGAATCGCGCTTGTGGACCTGGGCGCGGATGCCATCGAACTTGTCTTCGATTAGGGCGCCGTTCGGGAAAGCGGCGACGAGGTCGGCGGAAGTTTCCGCCGGGCTGGCGAGCATGACGGAGATTGGACGAAAGAGCTGCAGCGACACGGAAGAGAGCTGGTTGGCGACGGCCAGGCGAAGCACTTCAGTGATGTCGCCGAGGAGCATGTTGGCGCGCTGGACGGTGGAAAGCGGTTGATCGAAGGCTTTGGCGATGGCTTCTTCGACGAGGCTTTCTTTCAGACCGATGCGGAGTTCACCGGTGGCGATTTTGATGAAGTATTTGGCTTCCAGGGCGGAGAGACGTTGGAACGTGTGCTCGAGGAGGGCTTGCTTTGCGGCAGCGCGGCGCTGTTGCGCAAGGGAGGCGTAGATTTCCCCGATTTGCGGAAGGCTGAGCGAAGATTTAACAGGGTAAGGGCGCAGGATTTCTTCGGCGCCGGCGCCGAGATCTCCGTGATGGCGAAGGACCGGAGCGAGCTCCGTGGAATCCTTTTCTGCAATCTTGGCGACCGCGCGAAGGAGAATCGAGAAGCCAATCGAGAGGACACGCTCTTCGCGCCGAGGGAAAACACGGCCGCACAAGTAGAGCGCGCCGAGTGCGGATTCTTCGACCGGCGTGCTGCGGAGATAGTCCGCCACCAAGCCAACTTTTTCATTTTTTTTGGTGGTGGCGGCGATGGACTCGCAGAGTTGGGCGAAGCGGAGCATGACGGGAGACCAGTATCGCACGGAGGCGAAATGACGGTTTGTCGGGCGGAAATTTGCGCTTGCCTGAGGGAGGGGATTCCCACAGAATGACGGCGTTTGAAACGATTCAATCCAAAGGGCAGATTGCTTGAGCACTGAAGCGGCAACGGTAACTGCGGCAGCGCCGAGGTTGCGGCGGGCGCTTACGCTGTGGGATTTGATCTTGTACGGGATGATCGTGCTCCAGCCGGTTGCGCCGATGTCTGCGTTCGGAGCGCTAAGCAATCGCGGCCGGGGCCATGTGGTTACGGCAATTTTGATTGCCATGGTGGCCATGCTTTTTACCGCCATCAGTTATGGACGCATGGCGCGAGCATATCCGAGCGCTGGATCGGCGTTCACTTACGTGGCGCAGGAGATCCATCCGTCGATTGGGTATGTCACGGGCTGGAGCATGGTAATGGATTACATTGTGAATCCGTTGGTGTGCGTGACCTGGTGCGCGGGACAGGCGCACGAATTTGCTCCGGCGATTCCGGACTGGGGCTGGAAAATTCTTTTTGCGATGGCATTTACGCTGCTGAACCTTCGAGGAATCAAGACATCAGCGCGAGTGAACGCGGGCTTGACGGCTGGGATGAGCGCGGTGGTGGTGGTAATCTTCGTGACGGCGATTCGTTACATCTTCGGTCATCCGCACAGCGATCCACACTTTTTCACCAGGCCCTTTTACGATCCGCAGACATTTACTTGGGGCAACTTGTTTGGCTGCACGTCCATTGCGGTGCTGTCGTATATCGGCTTCGACGGTATCTCGACGCTTTCCGAGGAGGCCGAGAATCCGCGGCGGAATATTTTGCTCGCCACGGTGCTCACTTGCGTTGTGATCGGTTTCCTCTCAGCGGCCGAAGTTTATGTGGCGCAGCTTGTGTGGCCTGCGACGGAGCCGTTTCCGAATCCCGACACGGCGTATGTTTGGGCCGCGGCCCGGACCTGGGGTCCTCTGTTCACTATTGTTGGAGTGACGCTGGTGGTTGCCAATTTTGGATCGGGCATGGGCGCGCACATTGGGGCGGCGCGACTGCTGTACGGCATGGGCAGAAGTAATGCGCTTCCCAGTTCGTTTTTTGGCGCCATTGAGCCGAAGCACCAGGTGCCGCGGAATAATGTGATCTTCGTGGGCGTGCTGGCACTGCTTGGGTCGTTCTTCTTGACTTACGGGCGAGGAATCGAGCTTCTGAATTTTGGGGCGTTGATCGCGTTTATGGGCGTGAATGCCGCGGCATTTGTTCGCTATTTCTTACATGCGGAACAGAAGAAGACTTGGAATTTTATCCCGCCGGTAGTTGGTTTCGTAATTTGCCTGGCACTATGGCTGAGTCTTAGCCGTCCGGCGCAGATCCTTGGCAGCATCTGGATGATCGCGGGGATTGCCTTCGGTATTTGGAAGACGCGCTGGTTCCGAGAGCCGCTTTCCTTCGAGGCACCCGCAGAGTAGGCATTCGCCACGCGTGGGGCATTGCAATCGAGTAAGTCTGGCGGGATGATGTGGGCCACCGAGGAGCCCTCCTGGTGAAGCGGCCTAGCGAGAAAAACCAAGCAGTCACGATGAAAGATGTGGCGACGCAGAGCGGATTCTCGCCTGCGACCGTCTCGATTGTGTTGAACAACGCGCCATTGGCGAGGTATATCGCTCCGGCAACCAAGAAGCGCATCGAAGAAACCGCCAAGAAACTTGGCTACCGGCCGAACGTGATGGCGCGGTTCCTGCGCAGCAAGCGCAGCCACAGCATCGGCGTGTTGTTCTTCGATATCACCGACCCGTTTTGCACGCTGATCATGCGCGGCGTCGAGAACGCGCTGTATCAGGCTTCCTACCTGGCGATCTTCGCCGACGCGCACAACCAGCGGAACCGCTTCGAACGGTATTTAGAGCTGTTACTGGAGCGGCATGTCGAAGGATTGATCGTGGTGGCTAACTGGCTGTTTGTCGACATTCACGTGCTCGCCGACCTCAGCAAGAGGAATATTCCTTCCGCTACCATCGGCTGGGAATTGCCGGGAGACAACATCAGCTCGGTGATGGTGGACAACGAAACGGGCGCGCGGCTGGCTCTGGAGCATCTGTACCAGCTCGGCCATCGCAAGATCGCGTTTATCCGTGGACCGAAGATGTTAATCGACAGCGCGCCACGATGGCGTGGGATACAAAAATTCGCGCAGGGCGTGGGTTTGGGAATCGATTCTGGGCTGGTTTTGCAATTGCCGGATTCGCTCGATCCCAATTCCAGTTTTGAGAGCGGGTACCGCTACACCGAAGAATTGCTGGAGCAGAAGAAAAAATTCACCGCGGTGATGGCCTTCGATGACCTGACGGCGTTGGGAGCGATTCGAGCGCTGACAAAAGCCGGAGTCAAGGTGCCGGAGCAGTGCTCGGTTACGGGATTTGACGACGTGGCGCTATCGTCGCTGGCGGCACCTTCCCTGACCACCGTGCGTCAACCGATGGAAGCCATGGGCGGCTCAGCCGTAAACATCATCATGGAGGGCATCAACGCGGCGCTGGAAAAGCGCGACTGGAACGTGGTTAATCAAAAGATGAATCCGGAATTGGTGATTCGGGATTCGACGCGGGCGGTTTCGCTGGCGGGGGCGGATGATTGAGGGGTCAGTTCACGATCCTCATCGCAGATTGAATTGGCAAAAACTCATGAATTCAGATCCTTCGGGCATCCTCGTCGGATGCCCTCAGGATGACACGCATAAGCTGCGACACGTTTAGATGGCCGAAATTGGCGTTACTGTGACGGCGGTAGGAAAACTTCTGAGGGCGTGAGAAACTCCACGTTTGGAATTTCGGTTGTGACGCGTACGCGTTCGAACTTGCCCTTCTTCCCGCCACTCCTACCTGCAAAGGTCAACAGATATTGATTGTTCAGGTGTTGCTGTATTTCGTCAAAGTACGGTCTGAGCGTTACCGGCCGGTCAAAAGACAAATAGTAGGATTCGGCTCCGGTTTCTTCCGAGAGCTTGCTGAGATTTGCTTGCGCGTTGAAGACGCGGAAGTAGCCTCGGCTGACATGGCCGCCGCCAGGATAGTAGATTGTCCATATGTTGACGTTTTCCTTTTGCGCGCGCTCGATGGTGGAATCCAGATCGGGATCTAGAGGATCAAAACCGCCGCGGAAATAATCGATTCCTGACGAAATCAGGATTAGGGAGGAACGATGATCACCTGCGGAGGACGGCCAACGCTTGAGCCAGTCCTGCACGGCAAGGTACGGGCTGGAAAAAGCGCCCAGGTTCCCGAGCGGAATGCGCAGAGCCTTTGCGGCGAGCGCGTGATCCTGAGTAAAATCCTGCGCCACCATCGCGGCACCGTTGCGGGCATAGGCCACGGCGACGTAGGTGTTTTGTGGCTGCTCGGCGATGAAAGCCTTGAGGTCGTTCCACTGGCTGGCTGCCTCGCTGTCGATCGAATCATCAATCAAAATGGCGAGATATAGATTTTCGCCATGGCGCCAATCAGTGACTTGGACGCGTTCTTTGCCTTCAAAAACCTGCACGTCTTCCTTTTTGATAGGCGGCGGAGAGCCTTTCTTAGCGACAGCGGTGACGGTTAGGGTGACGTCGGCGGCGCGAGCCGGAAAAGCTGCAAATGAGGTGAACGCTACGAGAGAAGCGGTGAGGAGCAAACGGCTTGTATGGGGCTGAATGTTGGTGTTCATGAGATTTTCCTTTTTCTCCTTCTTCTTAGATGCTTAAAGTCGCAAAATCGCATAGCATCGTGCACTCAAGCCATCTGAGGGCCGCAATCGCATAGATAAGCCTTTTGTATTCCGCAGCATGGCGACGGAAGAGCTTAGTTGCGAGTGTCAGGATTTTGACTTTTTGACCGAGCTAAGGGAGAGGACTGCTTAGGTGAAGAGTTACATCGGCGCGATTGACCAGGGCACGACTAGCACGCGCTTCATGGTTTTCGACAAAGAGGCGCGCGTCGTCGCCATGGCGCAGAAAGAGCATGAGCAGATCTTCCCGGCGCCCGGCTGGGTGGAGCACAACGCCGACGAGATTCTGCGGTGCACTCACGAGGTTATCGGCGCGGCTATGCAGCAGCGCGGCTTGCAACCCACTGACTTAGCGGCCATTGGGATCACCAACCAACGAGAGACCACTGTAGTTTGGGAGCGCAAAACGGGCCGCCCCGTGAGGAACGCACTAGTTTGGCAGGACACGCGGGTCGGAGAGGACGTCGCGCGCTTTGCCAAGACCGGGGGCCAAGACCGCTTTCGCGCGAAGACCGGCTTGCCGCTCAGCACATACTTCAGCGGGCTAAAGCTGCGCTGGATTCTGGAGAAGGTGCCAGGTGTCAGGGAAAAGGCTGCTGCCGGCGAGTTGTTGTTCGGGAACATCGACACCTTCCTGGCATGGAACCTGACCGGGGGGCCGCGAAACGGCGCGCACGTTACCGACGTGACCAACGCCAGCCGCACGCAACTGATGAATCTGAAGACCCTCGATTGGGATGATGAGCTGCTATCGGCGTTCGAGATTCCCCGCGCGGTGCTACCCGAAGTGCGCTCGAGCAGCGAAGTGTATGGCGTGGCGAGATTGCCCGCGATATCGGGGGTGCCCGTTGCAGGGATCCTGGGAGACCAGCAGGCGGCGCTTGTCGGGCAGGCATGTTTTCAACCCGGCGAGGTCAAGAACACCTATGGCACAGGTTGCTTCCTGCTGATGAACACGGGCGAACGGATGGTGCCGTCGACCTGCGGACTGCTAACTACCGTGGCGTACAAGTTTGGCAAGCAAGCGGCTTGCTACGCGCTGGAAGGCAGCGTGGCGATTACCGGCGCGCTGGTGCAGTGGCTACGAGACAACCTCGGGATGATTGCCAAGAGTTCCGACGTCGAGACACTGGCGCGAACGGTGGAAGACAACGGCGACGTCTATTTTGTGCCGGCGTTTTCCGGGCTGTATGCGCCGTATTGGAAAGAGAGCGCCCGCGGTGTGATCGCCGGGCTTACGAGATACGCCAACAAAGGGCATTTGGCCCGCGCAGTTCTGGAGGCCACTGCGTTTCAGACACGCGAAGTAGTGGAAGCCATGGAAAAGGATGCCCATATTTCCCTAGCTTCGCTGCGCGTGGACGGTGGGATGGTCGCCAACGAGCTGCTTATGCAATTTCAGGCGGACATTCTCAACCGCGAAGTAGTGCGCCCGGTGATTCAGGAGACGACCGCGCTAGGTGCTGCCTATGCGGCGGGGCTGGCTGTGGATTTCTTCCCGGGACTGGAGCAGTTGCGCGCGAATTGGGCGATGGACCGGAAATGGAAGCCGAACCTGGAGGAGGATCGGCGCGAACGGCTGTATCGGCAATGGAAGAAAGCAGTCGAGCGCTCGTTTGACTGGACGGACGCATGATCAAGCCTGAGAAAGGAAGCGACGGATGACATCGCCATTCCTGGGGGAATTCTTGGGCACCATGATGTTGATATTGCTGGGAGACGGTGTGGTGGCGGGCGTGCTGTTGAAGCGCTCGAAGAGCGAAGGCGGCGGGTGGATGATCATCACGGCGGGATGGGCGTTTGCGGTAATGGCGGGCGTGTTTACTGCCGTGGCCTGCGGCAGCAGCGACGCGCACCTGAATCCGGCGGTGACACTGGGTTTTGCAGTGCGCGCAGGCTCGTTTGAGAAGTGCCTACCATACATTACGGCGCAGATGCTTGGCGCGATGGCCGGCGCCGCCTTGGTTTGGGTGCATTACCTGCCGCACTGGAAAGAAACGCCGGACGCAGCCGCGAAGCTAGCGTGTTTTTGCACGGCGCCTGCGATACGGAGGGCTGTGGCCAACCTGATCAGCGAAATCATCGGGACAGCCGTGCTGGTATTTGTTGTGGGAGCGATTTTTTCCAGGGCCATTGGGGCCACCGGGCCGGGAGCCCTGGGGCCGTACTTGGTTGGGAGCCTGGTTTGGGGAATCGGTCTTTCTCTAGGTGGCACCACGGGTTACGCGATAAACCCCGCTCGCGACCTGGGCCCGCGGGTGGCGCACGCTCTGCTGCCAATCGCCGGCAAAGGTAGCTCCGATTGGGGCTATGCCCCGATACCGGTGATCGGACCGCTCGCAGGCGGCGCGCTCGCGGGTTGGTTGCTTCGGTTTCTGGCAGTGTCCTAGACGGATTCTGGCTCAAACCAGCTTTCGTTTTGTCCTAGGCGTCAACTTCTCTACAGGAAATCCCGTATGGACTCTGGGGTTGACCCGAAACTACCCTACAGCGTACTGTCTTTCCATCAGGGAATTGGACGTAACTGTAAGAATAGATGAGGTTTAGGAATCCGACCGGGTTAGTCTGACCCCCATTAAGGACCGTATTTCGTCGAAGGGACCCAATTGCATGAGAGCTGAAACAGCTACCAAGACCGTAGACACAACCGAACTGCTGAACGCGCTCGTTGCGTTCAAGAGCGGCGACTTTTCCGTGCGCTTGCCAGCGGACCGCACCGGCGTCGGCGGAAAAATTTACGACGCGCTGAACGAAATTTTTGGGCAGAACGAACAGATGGCCGAAGAATTTGCGCGCATCAGCAACGCGGTCGGCAAAGAAGGCAAGATTACGCAGCGTGCGGGAAGTATCGCCAAGGGCGGTTATGCCGCCTGCGTGGAGTCGGTGAACAGTTTGATCACCGACCTTGTGCAGCCGTCCACTGAAGTGGCGCGCGTCATCGGCGCGGTCGCGAAGGGTGACTTGACGCAGAAAATGGCGCTGGAGGTAGAAGGGCGCTCGCTGAAGGGCGAATTCCTGCATACCGCGCGCGTCGTCAACACGATGGTGGATCAGCTCAATTCGTTCGCGTCGGAAGTTACGCGCGTGGCAAAGGAAGTCGGCACCGAGGGCAAATTGGGCGGCCAGGCGGAAGTGCTGGGGGTCGCGGGAACCTGGAAGGACTTGACGGATTCCGTGAACTACATGGCCAGCAACCTGACCAACCAGGTGCGCAACATCGCCGGCGTGACCACTGCGGTGGCCAAGGGCGATTTGACGACCAAGATCACCGTGGATGCGCGCGGCGAGATTTTGGAACTGAAGAACACCATTAACACGATGGTGGACCAGCTTTCGTCGTTCGCGTCGGAAGTTACGCGCGTGGCGCGCGAAGTTGGCACCGAAGGCGAACTTGGCGGACAGGCGGATGTGAAGGGCGTCGGCGGCGTCTGGAAGGACCTGACGGATTCCGTGAACTCCATGGCCGGGAACTTGACGGCGCAGGTAAGAAACATTGCGGAAGTTACGACGGCGGTGGCGAATGGCGATTTGAGCCGCAAAATTACGGTGGACGTGCGCGGCGAGATTTTGGAGTTAAAGAACACCATTAACGTCATGGTGGACCAGTTGAACGCGTTTGCGGGCGAAGTGACACGTGTGGCGCGCGAAGTCGGCACGGAAGGGAAACTCGGCGGGCAGGCGGAAGTGAAAGGTGTTGGCGGCGTGTGGAAGGACTTGACCGAGTCGGTGAACTCCATGGCCGGGAACTTGACGGCGCAGGTAAGAAACATTGCGGAAGTTACGACCGCGGTGGCGAAAGGCGACCTCGGAAGAAAAATTACGGTGGACGTGCGCGGCGAGATTTTGGAGTTGAAGAACACCATTAACGTCATGGTGGACCAGTTGAACGCGTTTGCGGGCGAAGTTACGCGCGTGGCGCGCGAAGTCGGCACGGAAGGGAAACTTGGCGGCCAGGCGGAAGTGAAGGGCGTCGGCGGCGTATGGAAGGATCTCACCGAGTCGGTGAACTCCATGGCCGGCAACTTGACAGCGCAAGTGAGAAATATTGCGGAAGTGACGACGGCGGTGGCGAAGGGCGACCTCGGAAGAAAAATTACGGTGGATGTGCGCGGCGAGATTTTGGAGTTGAAGAACACCATCAACGTCATGGTGGACCAACTTAACGCGTTCGCAGGCGAAGTGACGCGCGTGGCGCGCGAAGTCGGTACGGAAGGGAAACTTGGCGGACAGGCGGAAGTGAAGGGCGTTGGCGGCGTGTGGAGAGACTTGACCGAGTCGGTGAACTCCATGGCCGGCAACTTGACGGCGCAAGTGAGAAATATTGCGGAAGTGACGACGGCGGTGGCGAACGGCGACTTGAGCCGCAAGATTACAGTGGACGTGCGCGGCGAAATTTTGGAGTTGAAGAACACGATCAACGTCATGGTGGACCAGTTGAACGCGTTCGCAGGCGAAGTGACGCGCGTGGCGCGCGAAGTCGGTACCGAAGGCAAACTCGGCGGGCAGGCGGTGGTGCGCGGCGTCGGCGGCACGTGGAAGGACTTGACCGAGTCGGTTAACTCCATGGCCGGCAACCTGACCAACCAGGTGCGCAACATTGCGCAGGTAACCACGGCCGTGGCTAAAGGCGACCTTTCGACGAAGATCACGGTGGATGCGCGCGGGGAAATTTTTGAGTTGAAGAACACGATTAACATCATGGTGGACCAGCTCAACTCATTCGCCTCGGAAGTGACGCGCGTGGCGCGCGAAGTTGGCACGGACGGCAAACTCGGCGGGCAGGCGGATGTAAAGGGCGTTGCCGGCGTCTGGAAGGACTTGACCGAGTCGGTGAACTCCATGGCCGGAAACTTGACGGCCCAGGTACGCAACATCGCGGAAGTCACTACGGCGGTGGCGAGAGGCGACCTTGGACGCAAGATTACGGTGGACGTGCGCGGTGAAATTCTGGAGCTGAAGAACACAATCAACACGATGGTTGATCAGCTCAATGCGTTTGCGGGCGAAGTGACGCGCGTGGCGCGCGAAGTCGGCACCGAAGGCAAACTCGGCGGGCAGGCGGTGGTGCGCGGCGTCGGCGGCACGTGGAAGGACCTTACCGAATCTGTGAATTCCATGGCCAGCAATCTTACGGCCCAAGTGCGCAACATCGCGCAAGTGACGACGGCCGTGGCTAAAGGCGACCTATCGACGAAGATCACGGTGGATGCGCGCGGGGAAATTCTTGAGTTGAAGAACACGATTAACATCATGGTGGACCAGCTCAACTCATTCGCCTCGGAAGTGACGCGCGTGGCGCGCGAAGTTGGCACGGACGGCAAACTCGGCGGGCAGGCGGATGTAAAGGGCGTTGCCGGAACGTGGAAAGACTTGACGGACAACGTGAACCTGATGGCCGCCAACCTCACCACGCAGGTGCGCGGCATCGCGAAAGTGGTTACCGCCGTTGCGAACGGCGACTTGAAGAGAAAACTCGTGCTGGAGACCAAGGGCGAAATCGCGGAGCTGGCCGACACCATCAACGCGATGATCGACACGTTAGCCGTGTTCGCCGACCAAGTATCCACGGTGGCACGCGAAGTCGGCATTGAAGGCAAACTCGGCGGCCAGGCGCGCGTGCCCGGCGCTGCGGGTATCTGGCGCGACTTGACCGATAACGTCAACCAGCTTGCCGCAAACCTAACGACGCAGGTGCGCGCGATCGCGGACGTGGCCATCGCTGTGACCAAGGGCGACTTGACGCGATCGATTGCGGTGGAAGCGCAAGGCGAGGTGGAAACCCTGAAAGACACGATCAACCAGATGATCGCCAACCTCGCGGAAACGATTCGCAAGAACACCGATCAGGACTGGCTCAAGACCAACATCGCGAAGTTCACCGGCATGATGCAGGGTCAACGCGACCTGCTAACGGTGGCGAAGTTGTTGCTATCCGAATTGACGCCGCTGGTCGGCGCGCAACACGGCGCTTTCTATCTGACGGAGAGCACGGAAACCGAGACGACGCTCAAGTATTTGTCGGGCTACGCATTCACCGAAGAAAACGGAGTGCCCAAGCAGTTCCGCATCGGACAAGGGCTTGTGGGCCAGTGCGCATTGGAAAAAGAGCGCATCCTGGTCACCAGCGTTCCCAACGATTACATTCGCGTGAACTCCAGCCTTGGCGGAGCGGCTCCGGCGAGCATCGTCGTTCTTCCGGTGCTGTTCGAGGGTGAAGCGCGGGCGGTTATCGAACTCGCGTCGTTCAGCCAGTTCAGCGAAGTCCACCTGGCGTTCCTTGACCTGCTGACAGAATCCATCGGCATCGTTCTCAACACCATTGCGGCTACGATGCGTACGGAAGAGTTGCTGAAGCAATCGCAAGCGCTGGCCGAAAAGCAGCAGAGCCAGCAACTGCAATTGCAGCAGACCAATGCCGAGCTGCAAGAAAAGGCGCAACTCCTGGCGGAGCAGAAGACCGAAGTAGAGACCAAGAACCGCGAAGTCGAGCAGGCCAAGGCGCAGTTGGAAGAAAAGGCCGAACAGCTCTCGCTTACATCCAAGTACAAGAGCGAATTCCTCGCCAACATGAGCCATGAGTTGCGCACACCACTCAACAACCTGCTCATCCTGGCCAAAATGTTGGCTGAAAATTCCGAGAAGAACCTATTGCCCAAGCAGGTCAAATTCGCAGAAACCATTCATTCCTCCGGAACGGACCTGCTCGCGCTGATCAACGACATTCTCGATCTCTCCAAGATCGAGTCCGGCAAGATGGACGTCGAGCTCGGCCCGGTGCAATTGATGCAGCTTCAGGACTACTGCTCGCGCACCTTCCGCCACGTGGCCGAAGGCAAGGGTCTCGACTTCACCATCGAACTCGACCCCACGCTTGGCGACACGATGCACACGGACACGAAGCGTCTGCAGCAGGTGCTGAAGAATTTATTGTCCAACGCCCTGAAATTTACCGAACACGGCTCCGTCCGACTGAAGATCTCCCGCCCCGCCGCCGGATGGCGCACCGCTCATCCGGTCCTCGGCCGCATCAAGAGTGTGGTGGCTTTCTCCGTAAGCGACACCGGCATTGGCATCCCGCAAGAAAAGCAGCGCATCATCTTTGAGGCGTTTCAACAGGCGGACGGAACGACCAGTCGCAAGTACGGCGGAACTGGTCTGGGCCTTTCCATCAGCCGCGAACTGGCGCGTTTGCTCGGCGGAGAAATCCGCTTGGAGAGCGCTCCCGGGGTTGGCAGCACATTTACTCTCTACCTGCCACAGGTGTACGTCAGCACCTTGCAAGCGAAGGTTGCGGAGCTGCCGCGTCTGCAGCCTTCGAGCGACACTTTGGCTCCCGCGCCGACAGTTGAAGAGAGCACAATTTCGAGCCTCTCGCCGCCGCACCTCGGCGTGACGGAAATACTCGCCGAGGACCTGGTAGTGGAAGACGACCGCAACAATATCAAGCCGGGTGATCCGGTGCTGCTGATCATTGAGGACGACGTGACCTTTGCGCGTATCCTCGTCGACATGGCGCACAGCAACAACCTCAAGGCGGTAGTTGCCTTGCGCGGCGCAACGGCGCTTTCGCTGGCACGTGAATTCAAGCCCGGCGCAGTGACCTTGGACATCGCTCTGCCAGACATGGTGGGCTGGACCATCCTGGATCGTCTAAAACACGATCCAGCCACTCGTCACATTCCAGTTCACGTCATTTCGGGCGACGACAACCGTCGGCGCGGCCTGGCACTGGGCGCGATGACTTACTTACAAAAGTCTGTGGGCAGCGGCTCAATCGACGAAGCTTTCAGAGCGATTCAGCACTCTATGGATAGGGGCATCAAGAAGCTGCTGGTTGTGGGAGAAGGTGCCCATCGCGACGATTTGAAATCGGCAATCGGCGGTGAAGACATTCAAATCATCAGCGCAACAAGAGGAGAGGAAGCCTTGTTTCTTCTCGAGAAGGAGCGCGCCGACGCCATCGTCTTGGACATGCACTTGCAAGACATGAGCGTGCTGCACTTCATGCAAGAGGTTCACAAAGAGGGTAAGCCACCCATCATTCTGTTCGATGATAAAATGAATAATGGGGACGAGGTCGATCTAAGCGAGGTTTCTCAGTCCGGCATCATTCGCCATGCTTCTTCGCTGGAGCGCTTGCTCGATGAAACGGTGCTGATGCTACACCGGCCGGAGTCGGCGCTCTCCGAGCGGCAGCGCCAGATCCTCGCGGAGATGCGCAAGAACGATTCCGCGCTTGCCGACAAGAAAGTCCTGGTTATCGATGACGACCTGCGAAATATTTTCGCTTTGACCAGCCTCCTCGAGCACCACGATATTAAGGTGCTGCACGCGGAAAACGGTCGAGCCGGCATCGAGTTGCTTCGCAAGACGCCGGACGTCGACATCATCCTGATGGACATCATGATGCCCGAGATGGACGGCTACGAGACCACTCAAGCCATCCGCAAGGTTCCTGCCTTCCAGAACCTGCCCATCATCGCTCTCACTGCCAAGGCAATGAAGGGCGACCGCGATAAGTGTCTTGAAGCCGGCGCCTCTGATTACGTGACCAAGCCGGTGGACCTCGAGCAGCTTTTTGCGGTCATGCGCGTTTGGATTTCGCGCCGCTCTGAACGTGTACCGATTCGCGTTTCCTCGGGAGTCACTATATGAGTTCTTCTTCACGCCAGGTTCCCGGCGGTGCCGGCGCACGCGCAGGGGCTGCCGGCGCGCAACGCGAAGAACCGCTGCCACGCGAGAAGGTGAAGATTCTCCTCGTCGACGACAATCCGGACAACCTGGTTTCCATCGAAGCCGCGCTGGAGTCCCTGAACGAAGAACTCATATCCGCACGCTCCGGCACAGAGGCTTTGCGCTTTCTGCTCGAAAATGATTTCGCGGCTATTTTGCTGGACGTCAAAATGCCCGACATGGATGGCTTCGAGACCGCCGAGCTGATCCGCTCCCGGAAACGCAGCCAACACACGCCGATTCTTTTTTTGACCGCGTATCACAACGAAGAGCACCTGTTTCGTGGTTACGATCTCGGCGCCGTCGATTTCTTGTTTAAGCCGATCGTTCCGGAAATACTTCGCTCCAAAGTCGCTGTTTTCGTCGAGCTCAGCCGCAGCGCGCAGCGCCAGCGCAAGCAAGCGGAGATTTTGGCCAAGGCTGAACTCAAATTCCGTTCCCTGCTCGAGGCCGCGCCGGACGCCATGCTCATCACCACCGGGGAAGGCGAAATCGTCCTGGCGAATTCCCGCGCTGACGACCTATTTGGCTACAGCCGTCAGGAGTTGCTGGGGAAAAACATTCGCGTTCTGGTTCCCTCCTGGACGCTAGAAGGCTATCACGTTGGAGAACTATCCTCCGGTTGCAAGGATGGTTCGACGTTTCCCTCGGAGATCAGTGCCAGCCCCTTGCAGACGGAGGAAGGGCTCTTGATAACCAGCGCCATTCGCGATATCAGCGAAAGAAAGCGGGCCGAGCAGCGCATCGCTGAACAAACGCAGCAATTGCATGAAGCCAACCGCGAGCTTCGTCACCTGTCCTCGCGCATCGTGGCCATTCGGGATGAAGAGCGGAGAAGGCTCGGTCGAGAGCTGCACGACAGCCAGGGCCAATACCTGGCGGCCATCAAGATGAATCTGGAAATGATCGAAACCACGGACGCGGCACTTTCTCCTGTGCAAAAATCAGCGCTAACCGAGGCCATTACTTTGTTGGAGCGGTCGATGCGCGAGATTCGGGTGATTTCGCATCTGCTTCACCCGCCCTTGCTCGATGAGATCGGTCTGCAAGCTGTCGTTCCTTGGTACCTGAATAGTTTCTCCGAGCGTAGTGGCATTCAAGTCGATTTGGACATGCCATCCGACATTGCCAAGCTGCCTGACCAAGTGGAACTCGCGGTTTTTCGCGTTTTGCAGGAATGCCTGACTAACGTTCACCGACACTCTGGGAGCAAGGCCGCCAAAGTGAAAATCCTTTCGGAAGAAAACAGCGTCACTCTGGAAGTCAGCGACCGGGGCCGCGGAGTGAGCTCTCAAAACGGCTCAGACCCGATAATGGGTGTGGGCATCACCGGAATGCGAGAGCGGATCAGAGAGCTGGGCGGGAACTTCGAAATTAATTCCAGCGTCGAAGGCACGATCGTACGCGCCGTCTTGCCGCTCGGTGAACAGATTGGCAGGCATGCCGTGAAGCTTCAATCTGATCTCGTCTAACTCCACAGTTGTCGCTGCTTGGCCGGGCCAACCTGAAGCATTCTTCCTTGGTCATACCTGCTAAATCAGATGTGTGCCAATCAGAGTTATCGAGGGGATTTTCCGTCCAAATCGCCCCGATTTGCCGAAGCCACTCGTTTGAGCTAGATTATGGGCGCTTTATACGTGGAAGAACGGCCGTAAGATCAGATTTCGGAAACTTTTACAAACATTTCCAATAATCTGGAGTCGAACGCGCTTGATGGATAGAAGGAATCGTAGTTGAAAGAATTTCATGAAGCTGAAAGTCAAACGCGGTCCCCGCAAGAATAGCAAGCCAGTTAAATCGTTGATCAAGGCACTCCGCATTCTCGACGCTCTTGGCGACTGCCCGAGCGGGCTAGGTATCACCGAACTTAGCGAAGCGCTCAAGGCGCCCAAGAGCACGGTGCATCGTTTGATCGCGACGCTCGAGGCTGTCGGTTACAGCGTGTTTGATCCTCCCACCTCCAAATACCTGCTGGGAACGAAGCTTGCCCGGCTGGGGGAGCAGCTCAATCATCAGTCTTCGTTGCTCACATTCGGAGTTCCCGCGCTCGAAGAGCTGACACGGGAGTGCGGAGAGGCCAGTCATCTGGCCATTATGGAAGGCACGGAAGTTGTGTACATTTCGCGGGAAGAGAACAAGGAGCCCATGCGGATTAGCTTTGCCATGGGGCATCGCGCGCCCGCGCATTGCACCGCCTTAGGCAAAGTGTTTTTGGCCGGACTTTCAGACACCGAAATCCGCATGTTGTATGCGAACACCCGTAGGCTCGAACGCCTCACTCCGCGCACGCAAACCAAGCTGCCGCAGATGCTGGCGGAGATCGCCGTCGTCCGAAAGGAAAGCATTGCGTACGACAACGAAGAGTACATGCCAGGGCTGCGCTGCATGGCCGCGCCGATCAAGGATTTTGCCTCGCGAACGATCGCGGCCATGAGCTTATCGATGTTCAAACACAAGATGACCGCGGAGCGACGCGCTTTCTTCAAGGACGCTCTGTTCCGCGCCAGCTCCGATCTCTCTGAGAAAATGGGGTATTCCACACCCCGCAGAATCGCCATCTGACCCTGTTCATTAGTCTTGTTCGGCCGCTCCCGATAGTGTCATCGACCTGTGCTTGCTTAGCGTGTGTTCTGCATTGCGGAATGTCGTTCCGAAATAGTTCTTGACAACATCGGGAGTGCGGGTGTTAGCTACAGCACCATAAATCGAGGCGAGTGGCTTGGGGTGCCAAACCACGGTGAGAAATGGATTCGGCGCTGGAGGAATGTGATGAATCGCTTTGGCAAGTCTGCTTGCATGCTTGCGTGTTTTTTCTCTCTCGCTCTCTTCCTGCGTTTTTCGACCGCCTGGGCGCAAACCGCCGCTACTGGCCAGATCATCGGCACGGTCACCGATCCCTCCAAGGCTGCCATAGCTTTGGCCACCGTGACCGTAGCGAATGAGGCCACCGGACTGACCAGAACTGCCAAGACAAACGCTGACGGTGATTTCGTTGTGCCGCTGCTGCCGCCGGGAAATTACTCCGTGTCAGTGGCCGCTCCTGGCTTTCGGACGCAAACCAGCACGCATATCAGCGTCGAGGTGGCTACCACCGCAACTGTAAACATTCGATTGCAGCTTGGGGAAGCTAGCCAGCAGGTGACCGTCGAAGCTGCCGCGGATATTCTTCAGACCGAGAGCGCCACCAATGGCGGAGTTGTGAACGACAAAACGGTTCCGGCGCTTCCGCTGAGCAGTAGGAACTATACGCAGATCCTGGATCTTTCGCCGGGCGTCTCCGGTTCCGTGCCCAACGCGGGCAGCCTCGGAAAGAACTCCGTGGACGTGTTCGTTAACGGCGGCCGTATCATGGACAACAGTTACCAAATGGACGGACAGGACGTCGGCAACATGGAGACGCAAGGGACCGGAAGCATTCTCTCCATCGGTGGCATTTCCATTCCGAACCCTGATGCCATTCAGGAATTCACGGTGCAAACGAGTCTCTATGACGCGTCATATGGCCGCGGCGCCGGGGCCAACGTTAACGTCGTAACCAAATCGGGTACCGACAGAATCCATGGCGGCTTGTTTGAATTCCTGCGTAATGACATTTTTAACGCCAACGACTTTTTCCTCAACCGCCAGGGAGTCCCGAGGCCGCCGCTGAAGCAGAATCAATTTGGAGGCACAATCGGCGGCGCGATCATCAAGCGGAAGCTCTTTTACTTTGGCTCGTACCAAGGCACGCGGCAGATCAATGGGGTGAGTTCTAACTCCGTGGCAAACGCGATTCTGCCGGGTTTGACGGATGACCGCTCGGCCGCGGGCCTCGGCAGCCTTTTCGGCGGACTCAAGGGTGCGGACGGAGGAACGGTTGCCGCCGATGGCTCGAACATCAATCCCGTCGCCATCAAACTCCTCAACCTCAAGGTTGCGAATGGCGGCTTCCTGATTCCCACTCCGCAAAAAATCACCGGCTTGGACCAGCAAGGCGGACGCCAAGGGCAATCCTCGTTCAGCATTCCTTCCAAGTTCAACGAAGATCAGTACATCGTGAACGTGGACTATGTCGCCACTAGCAAGCACACCATCGCCGAAAAATTCTTCTATGCCAAGTCGCCGGAATTCTTGGCTTTCACCTCCTCCAATGTTCCCGGTTCCGGCACCACCGACTTGTTCAAAAATTGGAACGCCAACATCAAAGACACCTACGTGGCCAAGCCGACGCTCATCAACGAATTCAGCTTCGGCTATCACCGTGCGTTTGGACATGTCGCGAGCGAAAACGCGGTGACCAACCAGTCCATCGGCCTCACTCCTGGCTGCACTAGTCCGTTCATGCCGATCATGGTCATCGGCTCTCTGGAGCTGAGTGGCAACTTCAACGATGGACAGTTCACCGCTCCCACCGCGTGGGCCGCGCAGGACCAGATTTCCTGGACCCACGGCAAGCACAATCTCCGCGCCGGCTTCGGATGGGAGAAAGACATTGCTGATTCCGCCGACCAGGAAGTCACCCGCGGCGACATCGTCTTCCCTAGCTTCGAGGATTTTCTTCTTGGCATGAGCGCGGCGCAAAATGGCGGCCAGTTGAGCAACCTGATCGTCTCGGATGATCTCTGCGGCGATACCACGCGTTCTTTCCGCGTAAGCGGGCTCAACGGCTTCGCTCAGGACGATATCAAGGTGAACTCGCACTTGACCGTGAATCTCGGACTCCGTTGGGAAGGCATCGGCCAGACCTCGGACGGAGCAGGCAAGCTGGTGGACTTTTGGCCGTCGCTCGCCTCCAACGACGTGGCGAATAAGCCGTTCTCCGGATTTATTGCCGCGTCCAACTTCAAAGGCTCGCTACCGAGCGGGATAGCTCGCAATAGCAACGCCACGTTCGCCAAAAACGCCTGGTCGCTCAAGAATTTTGGTCCGCGCGTCGGTTTCGCGTGGACGCCTACGCGTTTTAACGACAAACTCGTTCTTCGTGGCGGCTATGGCCTTTACTTTACGCATCCGCCCGTCAACGACGCATTCCAGCTGATCGTCAATCCGCCGTTCTTCTCGCGCCAGACCAACATCGGAGTGCTGAACGCTCTTGCTACTCTGCAGAATCCATTCAATCCACCGTCGAATGAAGTTTTCCCCAACTTCGTTCCGCGAAGCGCAACCTCTGCGCTCACCATCAACTCCATCAATCCCAACTGGCAAGCCCCGCGAACACAGCAGTGGACACTGGGAATTCAGTTTGCGATCAACAGCTCGACCTCGCTGCAAATCAGCTACGTTGGCACGCATTCCGATCGCATCGAAACTACCAACCAGATCAATCAGGCCCTCTTGGCCAGCGCCAATAGTCCGGTAAACGGGGAAACGACTAATACGATCGCGAACGCCGTCAATCGCGTGCCGGTTCTGGGTATCGCGCCCAGCGGACTCAATCAGGCCGAATGGATTGGCATTTCCAATCACAACTCCCTGCAGCTCAACCTACAGCGCAAGCTGCGTCACGGCATCCAGTTCGGCGCCGCTTACACCTACGGCAAGACGTTGACCGATGTCACGGGCGTCGGCACGTTCCCGCTCGGCGGCGGCGCCTACAACGATCAGCTTAATCCCATGAATGGCTATGGACCCGCCGATTTCGATACCCGCCATCGTTTCGTCGCGAACTATCTCTGGAACTTGCCGGGTTTTCGCAACAATCAGGGCTTCGTCGGGAAGCTGCTTACCGGCTGGGGCGCGTCCGGCGTGGTTGTGGTGCAATCCGGACCCGCGCTGACCTTCACCGATCCCGCCGCCGGCAGTATCTTCGGGTTCGGCGGTCCTTTCAGTCCCGTCGGCGGCAGTTTGTGTCAGGGCAAGACTGTCGCTGACATTCAAACCCACGGTTCGGTTCAAGAGCGCCTGGACAATTTCTTCAACGCCAGCGCGTTCTGTTCTGCTCCCGCCATCGGCGACGGCACTGGTTTCGGCACGCTAGGCCGAGGGACCATTTACGGGCCAGGACAGCACAATATGGACATGTCCATCTTCAAAGACACTAGAGTTGGCGGGCTGAGCGAGTCCGGCACAATCCAGTTCCGCACGGAATTCTTCAACACATTTAACACGCCGCAGTTCGCGAGCCAGACGACTACGCAATTCTCCACCACCATCACCCAACTTGGCGCACCGACCTTCGGTCACGTCACGGCAACCACGGTATCTCCGCGGATCATTCAGTTCGGGCTCAAGTACACGTTCTAGTGGTTGCCGGCTGCGGCAAGTGATATACGTTCGTCCGGGGAGCGGGAAGTCTCGCTCCCCGCGTTGCGAGGGGGAGCGAATGCGCAAGATATTTTTAGGGATGGCTTTGCTGGGCCTCTGCTATGTGATGGTGCGCGCCCAGGAAAAATCTTCGTTTTCGCAGGTCACCAAAAGCTTTATCAGCGTGGACTCGCCGGCTGTGGCGCTGGAACATGTACGCGTCATTGATGGCACGGGAGCGGCGGCCGCCGCGGATCAAACCATTGTCATCGAAAACGGCAGGATTCGCGAAATCGGGAAAAGTGGCAGCGTCTCAGTTCCCTCCGGCGCTCGAATCTTGGACCTTACGGGCCGTTCTGTCATTCCGGGACTCGTTGGAATGCATGATCATCTTTTCTATCCGGCTGCTTCCGGCCAAACTCCCGTACCCGGTGCGCCCGCTCTCTATGGCGAAATGGGGTTCAGCTTTCCGCGCTTGTATCTCGCGGGCGGCGTGACGTCCTTGCGGACCACCGGGAGTTTGGAGACCTACACCGACCTGGCACTGAAGAAACTGATCGACATGGGAAAGATCCCCGGACCCAAGATGCATATTACCGGACCTTATCTTGAGGGCGCCGGCTCCTTTACGCCGCAGCTCCACGAACTCAGCGGTCCGGAAGATGCCGTCAAGCTGGTGAACTACTGGATCGATGAGGGAGTCACTTCTTTTAAAGCGTACATGCACATCACGCGCGCTGAGCTCAGTGCAGCAATTAAAGCTGCTCACGCACGCGGCATCAAAGTCACCGGGCATTTGTGTTCCGTGGGCTTTACGGAGGCAGCCGATTTGGGCATGGACGACCTCGAGCACGGGATTGTGGTCGACCAGGAGTTCAACCCCAGCAAGCAGCCAGATGTCTGCCCGCCGTCTGCGAACGATCATCCCAGCGTGGAGAAAGTTGACGTCGAAAGCGAGCCCGTACAATCGATGATCAAGAAGCTTGTGCAACACCATGTTGCGCTCACTTCCACACTGGTCATCTTCGAAACCTTTGCTCCGGAGCAGCCACCTGTTCAGGACCGGATCCTGCAGGCTCTTTCTTTGCCCTCTCGCACGGACTACCTTTCGGTGCGTTCCAAAGTGGTGGGAGGGAAGGGCTCCGGAGGCGAGCTACTAAAAAAGGAAATGCAGTTCGAGCACGACTTCGTGAAAGCTGGCGGAGTGCTTCTGTCCGGCGAGGATCCTACCGGCTACGGCGGTGTCCTCGCGGGATTCGGAGATCAGCGGCAAACAGAGCTGCTGGTCGAAGCCGGCTTCACGCCGCTCGAGGCCATCCACATCGCCACGCAAAATGGCGCCGAGTTCCTCGGCGAAGGTGCGCGCATCGGCACACTCAAAGCCGGGAAGCAGGCCGACCTCGTGGTGATCAACGGTGACCCCAGCGAGAAAATCGCGGACATCGAAAATGTCGAGTTCGTCTTCAAGGATGGAGTCGGCTACGATTCCGCCAAGCTCATTCAGTCTGTGCAAGGCGCCGTCGGTTTGCACTGACATCACTCGAGCCGCGAACAAGGCGTTACGGCTGCGCGTACGCAGGCCGGAATTGTTGCTGTCTGTCCTCCCACTAGCGATACAATCGCCGCAACTGCTTTCGGAGAGAGTCCAGTGGGAGAAGAGCGTCGCCGAACACCCCGCTATCCCTTTATCGCTACCGCCGAGGTGGTAGACCAGTCCTCGCACGCCAGCATCTCTACGCGCGTGAGCGAGCTGAGCCTTCACGGTTGCTACTTGGACATGCCCAATCCCCTGCCCAAGGATACTCAGATCAAAATCAAGATTTATTCCGAGGGAAAATTCTTCGAATCCACGGGAACTATTGTCTACTCGCAACCAAGTCTCGGCGTGGGCGTTACCTTCCGCGAGATTCGCCCGCAATTTCTCAGCGTCCTGAAGCAATGGCTCCTCGCCGCCGCGGTTGCCAAATACGGCCGCAAAACATGACTTGAGCTGCGGCGCTCTTGCAGTGGCATAGAGAGAGAAAAATGAGCACTCGCAAAATAGTTTCACTTGCGTTACTGGTTGGCTTCACTATAGCAATGCTCACGTCGCCCACGATTTCGGCCGACGGCGAAGAAGCGGCTCTACGAGCGCTAGTTCCCAAGATCGTCGCGGCCTGGGGCACTATGAACATCTCCAAAGTCGCGCCATATTACGCAGCGGACGCCGATCTCGCGTATTTTGATATCGTCCCGCTGAAATACAACAACTGGAAGGAATACAGCGAGGGCGTTCAAAAGAACTTATTCGACCCGAACCGCAGCATCAGCGCCAAGCTCAACGATGATCTCGCTGTGCACCGCCGTGGCCCACTCGCTTGGGCAACCTTCACGCTTGGCATCGATCTCTTAAGCAAAGAGGGTACCAATTTGCACCTTAATGCGCGCTGGACCATGGTCCTTGAGAAGCGCGCAAAAGGCTGGATCGTCGTGCACGAACATGTTTCCGTGCCGCTTGGCGGCTCGTAATCCTCGAGTAAGGAAGGGGAGTCAAGTCGGGGATTTTTTGGTATTTGTCAACGATGCCATATGCAGGACTTCCGCGAGATGCATCGCCCCGCGGCCGGTGCTTTGCCTGATTTGCTCGCGGCAACTAAAGCCATCGGCCACGACTATGGTCTCGGGCGCGGCGTTTCGCACTGCTGGCAGCAATACCCGCTCGCCCACCGCTTGCGCTACCGCGAACTTGTCCCGTTCAAATCCGAACGGTCCGGCCATTCCACAACAGCCGGCATCCGGGCACTCCAGTTCCACCCCCATGCGGCGCAACAAAGCCTCCTCGTCGTTCATCTTCATTAGTGCTTTGTGGTGACAATGGCCGTGAAGAAGAATCTTTGCGACCAGTTTTGGAGGCGCGTATCCGGGCGCGTGATTTTCCAGAAATTCGCTCAGCAAGAACGTTTGTTGTCGTAATCGGCTCGCTCGCGCGTCGCGCGGAAACAAATTGCGCAACTCGTCCCGGAACACGGAAGCACAGCTCGGCTCTAGCACAACGATCGGCACACCGACGTCAATCTCCGCGCTCAGGGCATCCATGACTTTTGTCAGATATCGCTTAGCTTCAGTCAGCATACCGAAGTCGTACAACGGCCGTCCGCAACACAAAGCATCTTGCGGACATTTCACCGTAAAACCCGCGTTCTCCAGCACTTCCAGCGCGGCGCGGCTCGTCTCTGGATGAAAATAATTGTTAAAGGTGTCGGTCCAGAGCAGGACTTTCCGCTCTTTGGAGTTTGTTTTTTTCTCAAACAATACGGGCCGCTGCCGCTGTGCCCATCGCCGGAAAGTCAAGCGGGCAAATCGCGGTGTATGACGCTGTGGCGCGAGCCCCAAAATCAATCCTAGAAAATGCCGCAATCCCGGGGCACGGCTAAAAAAGTTCGCGACTCCCGGCGCCAGCGAGCCCCACCGCGCCCATCGATCGATCATCCCAAAGGCATATGCTCGAAGCGGGCGTCGCTTCCGTTCGTAATAGTGCGAGAGAAATTCGGCCTTGTATGTCGCAACGTCGACGTTCGCCGGGCATTCCGATTTGCACGCTTTGCACGAGAGGCACAAATCGAGCGATTTCTTGACGTGCTCGTCTTTCCAGCCGCCGCGCAGCACTTCGCCTTGCAGCAGCTCAAACAAAAGGTGCGCGCGCCCGCGCGTGCTGTGTTCTTCTTCTCGCGTGGCCATGTAACTCGGGCACATTGTGCCGCCATCATTTTTTCGACATGCTCCGAGCCCAATGCATCGTAGCGTGGCTTTCGCCAACGAGCCGTCATCCTCGGGAAATTGGAAATGCGTCTCCATTTTCAGCGGGCCGTAGTCCGCGCCGAGCCGCAAATTTTCGGTCGGCAGATACGCATCCACCACTTTGTGCGGATTAAGCTTGTTTTCTGGGTCCCAAGCGCGCTTGAATTGTCCGAATGCCTTCACCAACTCCGGACCAAACATTTTTGGCAGAAGGGCCGCGCGCGACTGCCCATCGCCGTGCTCGCCGGAAAGCGAGCCGCCATATGCAACCACCAAATCGGCCGCGCGCTCGATGAATTCGCCATATTTGCGAATGCCCGGTTCGCTTTCCAGGTCAAACGTGACGCGCATGTGCACGCAGCCATGTCCGAAATGCCCGTAGAACGCTCCCCGATACTGATATTCGTTCATGAGCCTGCGAATATCGCGCAAATAGGCGCCCAATTTTTCCGGTGCTACCGCCGCATCGTCCCAACCTTCCCATTCAGCCGGCGCGCCGGGAGCAAAGGCTGCTGCGCGCGGCCCAGCCTCGCGGATCTGCCAGACGGCTTTGGCTTCACCCGCCGAATACAAGCGCATACTGGGCGACACGCTGACATTTTTCAGGCGCTCCATCAGTCGCAGTGCAGTGTGGCTTGCTTCCCGTGCGTCGTCCGCGCCGAACTCCACAAGCAAGAATCCGCCGCCCGCTGGCAGCAGCTCGAGATTCGGCGCTCCCTTCCTGCGGAGTCCATCGACGATGCTTCCTTCAAACCCTTCCAGTCCGATTGGTCCGAATTCCAGAATTTCCGGAACATGGTCCGCGGCGTGAAACGCGTCCTTGTAGCCTAGTCCGAGCAGTACGCGGTGCTGTGGGCTGTGAATTAGCTTCAGTTTTGCTTCCAGCACGATTGCGCAGGTTCCTTCCGTGCCCACCAGCGCGCGCGCCACGTGAAATCCAGCCTCGGGCAGCAACTCGTCCAGGTTATATCCGGAAACGCGCCTGGGAATTCTTGGAAAACGCGCGCGTATCAGGCCGGCATACTCCAAGCGAATTGTTCGCAGCGTACTGTAAATCTCTCCACGCCTGCCGCCCAGCGCGATAATTGCTTCCAGCTCGCTTTCGCTCGTTGCGCCCACGGTCATCTGCGAACCGTCGTAGAGCAAAATCCGAAGCTCTTCAACGTTGTCGACGGTTTTTCCGCCGAGGAGCGAATGCGTGCCGCACGAATTGTTTCCGATCATTCCGCCGATGGTGCAGCGGTTGTGCGTGGAAGGGTCAGGGGCAAACGTTAGCTCGTGGGCTTCCGCACGGTTGCGTAGAGCATCCAGAACTACGCCAGGTTGCACGCGGGCGGATCGTCGAGCTGGATCGAACTCCAGAATTCGATTCATGTACTTCGTGAAATCCAGCACTACCGCGACATTGCAGCACTGTCCGGCCAGACTGGTGCCCGCGCCACGAGGTAGCACCGGCGCTCCGAACTTGCGGCAGGCTGCAAGCGTCGCGATCAGATCTTCCTCATCGCGGGGCACGACTAACCCGATGGGAACTTGGCGGTAATTCGACGCGTCCGTCGCGTACAGCGCGCGACTCCCACGATCGAAGCGAACGTTGCCTTTCACCTCGCGCTTCAAGTGTTTCTCGAGATCTGCCGCGGCTGCAAATGTGTCGACGGGTTTTCCGTGAGAGCTAATAGGCAATGGCAGGCGTTGATTCAAGGCCCGCTTACTTTAGAACAAATCGTCGAGGAATGGTGAATCGATTAGAGCTTGCCATGCCACCGCAGCACTCGGCATCAGAACAGTTTTCGGAAGACCTATGGCAACGCTTTCAGCGGGTCTCCGTTGCCTGTTTCACAATCAGTGCGGGAATTTCCTGCTGCTTTATCAAATCGTCGTAAGACTTCGCGTCCGCGGAAACGATGGCTTTCCACTTCGTCAATTGTACATCGACAGCTTTGCTCAGCATGTCGAACACTTCATAGGACTGCTTTGTTGGCGCGGTATCGGCGCTGGCGACCACGCCGCCCAGCGCGACTAGGTGATTGTTCAGGCGGACGGGAAAATTCAAGACGTCCTGTCCGCTTTTCGCCTTGGTTTGAATCAACGCTTCCTCCACCTCGGTCATTTTCTTATCCAGTGATTTGCCAGCGTCGGCAATTGATTTCCCTCGCGGGTCGTTTTTCAGCCGCTTGTCGATGGCGTTTATTTGTTCCCGCAAATCGCGGACCTGGTTGATGGCGTCATCGGTCTCGGTGACCTTGTCGCGTATCTTAATCAAAAGCGCGAACTGCTTTTCGAGATCGGCTTGCGTGACCGCCAGGCGCGGATCAGGTTTAATCTCGAGGGGCGCCGTGTAGCTCTTGCCCAGCACGGTGAGCTTCACTTGATAATTTCCGGGAAGCGCGCGCGGCCCGCTCGTGCTGCCTCCCCAAAGTGGCGCGTGAGGGACTTTGCTGGCGCCCTCGTAATCGAGGTCCCAGACGAAGCGGTTCAGTCCGGCGTCGGCGGGAAGCGTGCCGGCATTGCGATCAGGCGCACCGAAGCCTTCATCCTGGTCTCCGTCCTCTTCTTTTTTGGGGAAGTGGCGAATCACTTTGCGAGTTGCATCGAGGATGTCGAGCGTAATCTTGGGAACTTCGCCCTCGGATGCTTTCGAGTCGGACTTTGTGGCGGCTTCCTTTGCATCGGCGTTTTGCGCTTGCTCTTTCGAATCGCTGTCTTTCTTTTCGGATTCTTTCTTGTTGGCATCCGGTTTCTTCAACGAGGTCTTCAGCCAATAGTCGATTACCGCACCGGCTGGCGGATTTTTTCCCGTATTGGGGCCGCCACCAAAGAAAGACCCACGGAACAGTGTGTGATTGGCGGCAGCCGGCGTGAACAAATGCGCGACATCCTGAGACACAGAGTCGCTGTACTGCTCAAGCGGCGTGATGTCGTCAAGCACCCAGAAGCTGCGGCCGTGTGTGGCGATAATCAAATCATTGTTCTTCACGACGAGATCGTTCACCGGCGAGAGTGGCAGATTCAACTGCAGCGGCTGCCATTGCTCGCCATCATTGAAGGAAACAAACACTCCGGCTTCAGTGCCTGCTAAAAGCAAGCCGGCACGCCTGGGATCAACGCGCACGGCGTGGACATAGGCATTCGCGGGAAGGCCATTCACGAGCTTGGTCCACGTTTTCCCGAAGTCGGCGGTTTTGAATACGTAAGGTGCGAAGTCGTCCATTTTGTGCCGTTCGACAGCCATGTACGCGGTGCCTGCATCCTTTGACGAAGCTTCGATCATGCTGACGGTGCCCCAATCCGGCATCGCCTTGGGGGTTATATTTTCCCAGTGTTGGCCGCCGTCGCGGGTGAGGTGCACCAGACCATCATCGGTTCCGGCCCAAATCAAATCCTTTTGCGCCGGCGATTCGACGGCGGAAAAGATCGTGTCGTACACTTCGACGCCGGTATTGTCTTTGGTGATCGGACCTCCGGAGGCTTGCTGCTTTTGCTTGTCGTTGCGAGTCAGGTCGGGACTGATGATGCTCCAGCTCATACCGGCGTCGATGGTTTTGAACAGGACCTCACCGGCAAAATACAAAGTCTTTGGATCGTACGGAGAAAACGCTATCGGCTCGGTCCACTGAAAGCGGTGCTTAACGTCGGCAGCAGCCCAGCCGATAGGATTCACGGGCCAGGGATTCACGGCCTGTG
Organism: Candidatus Acidiferrum sp.; assembly: GCA_035602505.1. GTDB lineage: Bacteria > Acidobacteriota > Terriglobia > Acidiferrales > UBA7541 > Acidiferrum. The sequence continues at coordinate 3,910 of DATNMD010000027.1, read as the reverse complement.
TCTGGCCAGTGCGGTGATCGTAGCGGGTAATTTCGCCGCCATAAGAGCCGGCGTACACGATTTGCGAGTCGTTGGGATCGGGAGCAATGTAGCCGCTTTCGCCGCCGCCGACATCGTACCAATCTGGACGGTCGATTCCGCCGTCAGCGCTGGCGCTGGCGATGCCGACGGTGGAGTTGTCTTGCTGCGCGCCGTAGATGTAATAAGGAAAGCGATTGTCGGTAGTGACGTGATAAAACTGCGCGGTTGGCTGGTTGTAAACGCTGGTCCAGCTCTGTCCGCCGTCTGTGGAGATGGTGGCGCCGCCGTCGTTGCCGTTGATGATCCGCTTGGGATTTGTGGGATCGATCCAGAGGCCGTGGTTGTCGCCGTGCGGCACGCGCAAAACGTTGAACGTTTTGCCGCCATCGTTCGATCGGTAGACGCCGGTGTTTAGAATGTAGACAGTCTCGGCGGATTTCGGATCGGCGAAGATATGCGAATAATACCAGGCGCGCTGGCGAAACCGGTGATCGTCAGTGAGAAGCTGCCAGTTCTCACCGCCGTCATCAGAGCGATAAATGCCACCTTTCTCCGCTTCCACCACCGCCCACACGCGATTCGGATTTGCTCCGGAAGCGGTTACACCGATGCGCCCCAAGATTGTTTCAGGCAGGCCGTGAGCCTTTATTTCTTTCCAGGTCGTGCCGCCATCCGCGGAGCGGTAGAGGCCGCTTCCGGGACCGCCGCTATCCATGCTCCAGGGAGTGCGTCTGGCCTGCCAGAGGGCTGCGAACAAAATGTTGGAGTTGCTGGGATCGAAGGTGATGTCAATCGCACCGGTCTTCGCATCCTTGTATAGGACTTTTTCCCAAGTCTTTCCGCCGTCGCGAGTGCGGAAGACGCCCCGCTCTTCATTGTCACCGAAAGGATGTCCTAGAGCAGCGACGAACGCGATGTCCGGATTTTTCGGGTTCACGATCAGGCGGCCTATGGCATGTGTGTCGCCAAGCCCAACAAATTTCCAGGTCTTACCGGCGTCGATGGATTTGTATACCCCGTTTCCGCCGACGATGTTGCCGCGGATGCAAGCTTCGCCGGTGCCGACATAGATGATATTGGGATCGGATTCGGAAACCGCGAGCGCACCGATAGAAGGCGAGGCGTCCTTTTGTTTGTCAAAGAGAGGCTTCCAATTGAGGCCCCCATCGGTGGTTTTCCAGACGCCGCCTGCAACGCCGCCAAAATAATAGGTGTTGTCCTGGCTGACGACGCCGGAGACGGCAAGAACGCGTCCGCCGCGAAACGGCCCGATGAGGCGATAGTTGAGCGCTTTCCACGGGCCTTTGTCTTCCTCGTCGTCCTTCTGGGCAGCTGCGGGCGCAGCAGGCGCCGACTGTGAAGTTTCCTGCTTTTTCTCCACTCTGACCTCTGCGGATTTTTTCGGTTTTTGCTTCTGAGCGAATGTAGAAGTGACGACCAAGGTGAGAAGGGCTAAGACCGCAATCGTTCGCAATGTTTCCTCCACGGGGCATAATTGAATGTCGAATCCTAAACGCTCACGGCAAACAAGCAAAGCCAAAATATCGTCGCGACTGCGACGGCATTTTCTTGATTCGCCGCGAAATAGCTTCATGTAATCGTTGGCTACTTACGCTGCCCGTAATAGGCGTCGCGACCGTGTTTGCGGCGGAAATGCTTGTCGTGAAGGCGCTGGGAGATGCAGCGCGCCTTCGGATTTGCGGCGATCGTCTGGGATGCCATGACGGCAATTTCTTCAACAATTACCGCGATGTGCGCGGCTTCGGCGGGCGTGGCGCCCCAGCAGAACGGAGCGTGCCCGGCAACGAGTACGGCGGGCAGGTGCAGCGGATCGAGCTTCGCGAAGCGCCGAACGATTGCATAACCGGTGTTTGCTTCGTAGTCCTCTTGAATCTGCGCCGGGCGCAGCGGCTTGGTCACCGGGATAGGGCCGTGGAAGTAGTCGGCGTGCGTCGTGCCGAAGCAAGGTATCTCGCGCTGCGCCTGGGCCCAGGAAGTCGCCGCTCGCGAGTGCGTGTGCGCGATGCCGCCGATGGAGACGAAATCGCGATAGAGAATCAAATGGGTGGGCAGATCGGAGGAAGGACGCAGTGATCCTTCGACGACCTTGCCGTGCAGATCGGTCACGACCAGATCCTTCGGCTTCATTTTGTCATAGGGAACGCCGCTGGGCTTGATCACTACCAGGCCTTCCTCGCGTGCGATGCCGCTGGCGTTGCCGAACGTGTACAGTACCAGCCCGCGACGTACCAGCTCCAGATTGGCTTCCAGCACTTCTTCACGGAGGGCTTTCAGGATCATGCATTGCCTCGCGCGGCGGCGGCGACGCGCCGCAAGGTTGGAAGGATGCGCCCGGCGGAAAATGCGGGTGCGTTCGAGCTTCCGAAAGCGAAATAGAGTTCGCGGTACAGAGCGTAAAGCTCTTCGTATGTCTGAACGGCCTCGGGATCGGGTTCGACGACGCGATACTCGGGGCAAAGCGCGACTTGCGCTTCTTCCAGTGAGCGAAACGCGTCGGCGGCCAGCGCGGCGAAAATCGCGGAGCCGAGGCTGGTGACATCCGATTTGGGGATGAGCACGGGCTTGTTCAGCACATTGGCGTAAACGCGATTCAGCACTTCATTTTTCTGCGGGATGCCGCCGGCGTTGATGACCCGGCGGATGGGGACGCCATGCTGTTCCATGCGTTCCAGGATAACGCGAGTGTGGAAGGCGGTGCCCTCGATGGCCGCGAATAATTCATCCTGCGCGCTGTGCGTCAAATGCCAGCCCAGCGTGATTCCGCCGAGCTCCGGATTGACCAGGACGGTGCGGTCGCCGTTATCCCAGGCGAGGCGGAGCAAGCCGGTTTGACCAGCCCGGTACGAAGCGAGTTCCTGGGATAGCGCGGCGACGCTGGTATTGGCGCGGCGCGCGATGGCTTCAAAAATGTCTCCGGTGGCGGAGAGCCCCGCTTCGACACCGGTCTTTTGCGGGTGCACGGAGCCGGGCACTACGCCGCAGACGCCGGGAATCAGGCGTGTGTCGTCGCTCATGGCGATGATGCAGGTGGAGGTGCCCACGACGTTTACGACATCGCCGGTGCGCGCGCCAGCCCCGACCGCGTCCCAGTGCGCGTCGAAGGCGCCGACGGGGATGGGAATGCCGGAGCGGAGTCCAAGTTGCGCGGCCCATTCGGGAGCGAGGTGCCCGGCGAGTTGGTCGCTGGTTGCGTAGCGGCCGTCGAGTCTGCCGCGAATGCCTTTTAATAGCGGATCCACGGAGGCCAGAAACTTTTCGTCGGGCAGGCCGCCGAGCGACGCGTTCCACATCCATTTGTGTCCCATCGCGCAAATGGAGCGCGGAGCGGCGGCAGGGTTGGTGATGCCGCAGAGAACGGCAGCGACCATGTCGCAATGCTCGAAGGCAGTGGCGAAACGCCGGCGCTTGTCCGGATTGTGGCGCAGCCAGTGGAGGAGCTTGGAAAAACCCCATTCGGAAGAATAGGTTCCGCCGCACCAATCGATCGCCGGAAGTTTTTCGCGACGGGCGGTTTCCGTGATCAACGCGGCCTCGCGCCACGAGCGATGGTCGCACCACAGATAATATTCATCGAGCGGCTGAAGGTTTGCGTCTACGGGAACGACGCTCGAACCGGTGGTGTCGATGGCCAGAGCAGCGACTTGCTCGCCGGAGATACGCGCAGCCGCGGTTGCTTTGCGCGTAGCTTCGGTGAGGGCGCGCATGTGATCGTCGTGGCTCTGCGTGGCGTGGTCGGGGTCGTCTTTCTTGCGATGCAGCGGATACTCGGCGACTCCGGAGCCGAGACGTCCGCGCTCGGTATCAACGATGGTGACACGCACGCTAAGCGTGCCGAAATCTACGCCTGCTACGATGGCCATGAACTGGT